>NZ_OZ245358.1:2115000-2733148 GCF_965226395.1 Bacterioplanoides sp.
ACACGAAAGTGGACGTATAGGGTGTGACGCCTGCCCGGTGCCGGAAGGTTAATTGATGGGGTTAGCTTCGGCGAAGCTCTTGATCGAAGCCCCGGTAAACGGCGGCCGTAACTATAACGGTCCTAAGGTAGCGAAATTCCTTGTCGGGTAAGTTCCGACCTGCACGAATGGCGTAACGACGGCCACACTGTCTCCACCCGAGACTCAGTGAAATTGAATTCGCAGTTAAGATGCTGCGTTCCCGCGGCTAGACGGAAAGACCCCGTGAACCTTTACTATAGCTTCACAGTGAACTTTGAATTGTCTTGTGTAGGATAGCTGGGAGGCTTTGAAGCGTTAACGCCAGTTAGCGTGGAGCCAATCTTGAAATACCAGCCTGGTCAATTTGGGGTTCTAACTCAGGTCCATTATCTGGATCGAGGACACTGTGTGGTGGGTAGTTTGACTGGGGCGGTCTCCTCCCAAAGAGTAACGGAGGAGCACGAAGGTCGGCTAATCCTGGTCGGACATCAGGAGGTTAGTGCAATGGCATAAGCCGGCTTAACTGCGAGACAGACACGTCGAGCAGGTACGAAAGTAGGTCATAGTGATCCGGTGGTTCTGTATGGAAGGGCCATCGCTCAACGGATAAAAGGTACTCCGGGGATAACAGGCTGATACCGCCCAAGAGTTCACATCGACGGCGGTGTTTGGCACCTCGATGTCGGCTCATCACATCCTGGGGCTGAAGCCGGTCCCAAGGGTATGGCTGTTCGCCATTTAAAGTGGTACGCGAGCTGGGTTTAGAACGTCGTGAGACAGTTCGGTCCCTATCTGCCGTGGGCGTTTGAGATTTGAGAAGAGCTGCTCCTAGTACGAGAGGACCGGAGTGGACGAACCTCTGGTGTTCGGGTTGTCATGCCAATGGCATTGCCCGGTAGCTACGTTCGGACAGGATAACCGCTGAAAGCATCTAAGCGGGAAGCCCCCTTCAAGATGAGATCTCACTGGAGCTTCGAGCTCCCTAAAGGGCCCAGGAAGACTACCTGGTTGATAGGCAAGGTGTGTAAGCGTTGTGAGGCGTTGAGCTAACTTGTACTAATTGCCCGTGAGGCTTGACCATATAACACCCAAACTTGGTGGTGTTAACAAGCCAAAGAATATAAGCACCGCAAGGTTCGCAAGAGAATCAAAATACTCATGTATCCAACCTATTAGCTGAATGATTGCAGAACGCGTAAGACAATCACGACGCAACAAGCTTTGCTTGACGACAATAGAGCTGTGGAACCACCTGAATCCATTCCGAACTCAGAAGTGAAACGCAGTATCGCCGATGGTAGTGTGGGGCTTCCCCATGTGAGAGTAGGTCATCGTCAAGCTCTTATTTAAAAGCCCTGATCATGTAAATGGTCAGGGCTTTTCTCGTTTTGGCTTTCCTGCACCCAATCCTTCGGGCAACGAGCTTACACGGACGTACTTGTAAGACTATTGTCTCTTATTTAAGAAAACAGTCCTCAATTGTTGAATGCCTGAGACAATCACTGATTTAGTCCCTCATTGCGACAGTATTTCCTTCTTTTTATTAATTCATTCCTTTTATCTACTATTAAGCTGCCAAAGCACAATAAAAAAGAAGTGTGTTACTACTCTATTTATGTCCCTTACTTGATGATTGGTTTATCCAATAAGTATTACTTTGAAAGTGGTACTATGGTGCTCTTAATTTAGCTTGAATGAATTTGGTTATTTCTTATCCTGTCAGGACTAAATAAATATAAAAATAAATTGTCACCGCATCTTTATTCTCCGAGTCTTATCCCGGATCGGGCGACAATTCCATTAATTTGGAGTGTCCTGTGTATCGTTTTTTATCTGTACTTCTTTTAGTTCCGCTGCTGAATGCGCATGCTGCATTACAGCCAATGGATGATGAAGAGCTTGGTGATCAGGTTGGCCAGGCATTTATTCAGTTTGACCGCACTGAAAATGTTGGTGGGCTGGACTTTACCAAGATTACCTTTGGCTTAAACGTTGAAACCTCTCTGAATGCGGATTTGGTTGATTTAGGCAACTACAGTCGAAACGGTCAGGCAGGTTCAGATATCCGGATTAACGACTTTGCTCTTGGTAGTGTCAATGATGATGGTTCTATTAATCCATTTAACATAACCGATCCTTTTCTGGAGGTGGCTTTTGATGAAGATCAAAGTGGCCGTCAGAATGTTGTTGGCGTTCGTTTTGGCTTTTCCGGAGCTCAGGGAAGTCTGTCAGGCAATATTGAATCACTCACTGGTAATATCGAAGTTGATGTCGTCGGTAGCGCCAGCCCTATCTATGATGAAGCTAACTTTTTTCAGCAAGGCCTTTTATTTCTGGCCGGGGTGAGCCGAAATACACGTTTGCGGGCCGACGCCGTTTTAGTTGATGGTTCCGGAAACCCAACTAACGTCAGAGCCAGTTCTGTAGGTGTTGCTAATGGAGAAACATTACAGTGTGAATCTGGTTGTAACTTAGGGCGTTTGAGTGACTTCTTGCTTGGATTATTTGGCTCAAATAACTGTGCTGTATTAGGGCTCTCAACCTGCTTCGATTTGGGAAATTTTAATACATTACAAATTGGCAGTGATAACGCACCGGCAGAGGGGTTGTTCGTTTCTTTTCAGTCTCAACCAATTACCTGGATAGATGGAAATACAAGCACACGAACGGTATCTGGTGCTTACGTCAATATCCCTAACGGTGGGATTGTTGTGGACTTTGAACAGTCCTTTAATGGCATTCCCCGTGTTCGTACCAAACTACTGGATCCTTATTTTGATTAAGTTAATTTTTTCAGCTTTATCAGTGGGTGCAGTGACCTTTTCTGCCTCCGCTGAACTGCAGTCACTTGATGATTTCGAGATGGATCAGGTGACGGGAGCCGGTCTGGCGATTGTTCTGGAAGACTTTGCTTTTGAGGCGGGCCAGAATATTGCTGGAGCGAATAATAACCAGCTCGATATCAGTGGCCTGCAAACCTCAGATGGCCGTAATGTTGTTCTTAGTGTGTCCCAGTTTTACATTGCCGGTAGTGGCAGTAATCAGGGGGAGAATGTTATTGGCAATGGCGTAAACCTTGGCCGATTACTATACCCCTACCAGATCAATCTGCTGGATGGCGACGAGATTGGTATTGACGATAAAGCGGTTCTTGAACTGGCCGCTCCCAGTCGTTTAAACACGAATAGCCTGTTAAATCAGGACTTTCGTACACGCTCACGTCGCTGTGGCAGTGGATTCTCTTGTCAGCAACGCTCTCAGGGCGTGACGGGCATTAACCTGTCTGGTTTAAGTTCCCGCAGCTCGGAACTGGCTGACTTCGGTACCCGTTTTGATCTGAACATTGACGGCACACGTCAGCAATCCCTGGAAACCCATGCAACTGGCGTTGCACTGGATGGCTCCCATGTTCGTTTATGGGGAGACAACAATCGTATGGTGGGTAATCTGGCCATCAATTTATACGCAGATGACCTGACTATTTTTGCCGCCAATCCAGATGGTACAAATGCCGGTAACAGTGTGGTGTTTGATGATCTGGTACTGGAGGCCGAACTGGGCTATGGCGATCGTCAAGCGGTTGAATTTGAAGTTCGCGATGATGGTAATTTTGAGCTGTTGATTGGTGGCCGAGACCGAGCGGATACCTGTCAGTTAAATAGCTCTGGTAATTGTAATAATCGCGCAGGTTTTGCCGATTTTTATGATAACGGGCCAAAAGCTAACATTTATATTGATGATGTTCGGGTGGGTAACCAGAGTTTTGGTAGCACGACGATATCCAATCTACAAATTCAGTATCTGAAAGTCACCAGCAGGGATCTGTAATGACTCTATATAAAACAATAATAATAAGTGTTCTGATGTTCTCGTTCCCTGTTACTGCGCTGGAACCTATGTCGGCCGAAGAGATGTCAGCAACGTCTGGTCAGGGTGGCGTTTATTTAACCGGTGATTTAACAATTAATGAAAATGGTGGGCCATTAAACCTGGATGGCCCGGCGCAGAATAATCATAACTGGCAGGTGAACTGCTCTGCGAATAATGCGGATCGCCGCTGCGGTGCTCGTTTGGCACTCAATACCGGTGGCGGGCGTGGCTGGTTAATTCTGGATAATATTCGTGGTCGTTTTTCGTTTGAAGGTCTGACTCTGAGAACCCGGAAAATTACCGACGGCTTTAATGGTGATGGTAATCAGTTTAATGAAGATGTTTTTGAGGTTGGTTTGCCTAACCAGCTGGATTACGAAGATGCTTCTTTAACTCTGGCTGGTGCCAGTGGGCCACGCCCGACGGATAGCAATTATCAGCAAGTTGATATTGTCACCCTGACCATTAATGGTGTTGCTAATTTACAAGGCAACGCATTGATTTTCCCAACAGGAGATTAGTGAGATGCTTATCCGCCTTTCTCCGTTGACGATACTTATGCTGGTTTTACCAGCGGCTGCAGGACTAAAGCCCATCAGTGATACCGAGTTGGAAACGGTAACAGGTCAGGCTGGTATATCGATTGATACATCAGCTGCGCTGACGATTGATGAACTGGCTTATATTCAGGATGGCAATCAACTGCAGGTGCAGGATATTCGTATCGGCCAGCAAGCGGATATATCTCAGGCGGTATTAACTCGTCAGAAGGTGGATATTGAAGCGGATGGCACCCTGAGAATTTCCACTGAGGTGGATCCTACCCGGGTGACGGTCGGCGCAGTTCGAATTAATGATTCGAGCGGCAGTGTTGGGCAATATCAACTGGATTACAGTGGTAACAGCCTGGTTCGTATTGGTCCTTCGAGCGATCCTGATAACTATCTGGAAGGCTCATTTCAAACGGCTATCTCGGATGCTGAACTCGTCTGGAGTACCAATGGTAGTTCATTAAGTTTCGATGATATTGGCTTTAACGCCAATATTACCCGCCTGGGCATTGGTGAAGCGGTTCGTGGTAATCAAACGGGCCTGAACTTTGACCTGGAAGAATTCGCTTATTCTTTTTCATCGGGTGGCCTCAAGCTGGGAGACGTTTCACTGGGGACATTTTCCGGCGAATTAGCATTATCAGGTGATGCGCAATTATTTGCCGGAGGGCGTTTGGGGTCGGAAGGGATCAGTCTGGACGCCAATATTAATATTTTGCAGAACCCGGATAACTTTGTTCGTTTTACCGACGATGGCAATGACCTGTTTATGGGGGACTTTAATGGTTCTCTGAATGTCTCGAATCTGACATTGGATATTGAGAACGACAGTTTATTACTGGGCTTTGATTCGCTGAGCGGTGCTTTTAATGCTGACCGCATTATGATTGGTGATGAGGTGAATCCGGTGGGTGCCATTCAGCTGGATTTCTTATTTACGGATGGTGCTAGAGGACAATTTAACTTCAGTAATTTGGTACGCTTGCTTCCGGGAATCCATCAGCCGGATTTCTCTACCTTGCCTTCTGATAACGAACTCGGAGACGGACGTGGTAGCCGCGAATATGCACAACGGTTTTACTCTGGTTTAACCGATGAGAGTGAGGGCTTATCCGTCATTGCTAGCTGGAACCTTCAGAGTGGTAATGTCGCTTATATCGATAACAACCGTACCGTTATTTTCAGCGGCTTTGATAGCTATGGCTCGGGCGCTGCGACTTTGGATCTACGCCAGTTTGATCATGATAATAACCCGTCCACACTCAATAAATCGGCTATTGCTGTCGGGCTTAATCAGGTTCGTGGCAGTTACAGTATTGATGGTTTAAAAGTTGGCAACCGAGATGCACCTTTACAGGGTGGCGCTGAATTATTGCTGACACTCGAGGTGTTTCAGGCGATGGACTTCACGCTGGATGGCTACACTTTGATCACCGCAGGTGGTGTGAGTGGTGGTGGCATTCAGGTGGATGGCGATTATTTATTTTCCAACAGTAATATCGGCTTGTCGATTGATGAAAATGGCCAAGGGGTTTGGGCCACAGGTGTCGACTACGATATTCACTTGCGCGGCTTTCAGGTGGATGTCAGTGACTCTGGTTTAAGTGTTAATCGTACAGAGCAGTGGAGCACGATGGATATTGATGACTTGCGCTGGGGGGATCGTACAACCGGAACCAGTGTTGGACGTGTCGTACTGGAGCGCTTTGAGAAAGGTTCATCATTAACCATTAACCCGGGTGGTGCCGGTGCCGTGTGTGTTGGTGCCAACGCCTCCAGTGCCGGAGGCTGTAGTGCCGCTGGTGGGCGCTGGGAAGACCGTGGTAATGAAGGGTTAACCGTTGCCTTAAAAGCGGCTTTTGCACCCGAAGGACTAACCAGCGATGGCTCGACCGCCCGTAACCGCCTGACCTGGGAAAACAACCGTGATCGTGTTGCCGGAAACCCGGTTAACGGTACTGGCACTCAGCTTATTTTTGATGGCTATAGCACCAATGATGGCTTAGGTACTGCTGATAGCAACGACTACGGTTTCCGCGCCAATCTGAATATTGATGTGTTTGAGACCCGGGTGTTGAAAAAAAGCAGTGGCCCGGATGATTTAGGAATCGATGGTAATGTTGGAGATGAGCTGATTTATAACGATGATTCCCGGGTTGACTACACCTATGTAGCGAATCCAACAGCAGAGCAGCAACAGCTACGGCCGCTGGGTTTTGCGGTGCAGGGTAATGTGTCGTTTAAAGATTTTGAAATTAATCAGATTCAGCTGAAGCACCCGGATGTGGTTGCACCACAAACCATTGTATCGGGAGCGGTACTGCAGAATTTTAATGTCACCACCAACCTGACAGCCACTCCGATTCGCTGATATTTAACCGCGAATCCCACATCACTCTGCTGCAGAATCACGGTATCGCGCGTATAATGGCGCGATATTTTATTCGTGATTAGCAGTGGAGCAGCACATGAGTCAGCAAGATCGTTTGGTCATTTTTGATACCACGATGCGCGATGGGGAACAGAGTCCTGGCGCATCCATGACCAAAGACGAAAAGATCCGCATTGGTAAAGCATTAGAAAAAATGCGTGTGGATGTGATCGAAGCCGGTTTTGCTGCGGCCAGCCCGGGCGATTTTGAAGCCATTCAGGCGGTAGCGGCGAATGTCCGCGAAAGCACCATTTGCTCGCTGGCGCGTGCGGTTGATCGTGATTTAGAGCATGCAGCCGCGGCGCTGAAGCAAGCAGAGCGTGCCCGTATTCATACCTTTATCGCGACCTCGCCGATTCATATGCAATATAAGTTGCGGATGGAGCCGGACCAGGTTATCGAGCAGGCGGTATATGCGGTTAAGAAAGCCCGTGGTTTTGTCGAAGACGTTGAATTTTCGTGTGAAGATGCTGGTCGTTCTGAAGACGATTTCTTATGCCGTATTATTGAAGCGGCCATCAATGCCGGTGCCTCCACCATCAATATTCCGGATACCGTGGGTTATGCCATTCCGGAAGAGTTCGGCTATAAAATCAAAACCCTGTTAGAGCGCATTCCGAATTCCGATAAAGCCATCTTCTCCGTGCATTGCCATAACGACTTAGGTCTGGCGGTGGCTAACTCGCTGGCTGCGGTTGCCAATGGTGCGCGTCAGGTGGAATGTACCATCAATGGTCTGGGCGAACGTGCCGGTAATGCTTCACTGGAAGAGCTGGTGATGGCAACCCGTACCCGTCATGACCTGTTTAATATCGAAACCGGTATTGATACCACACACATCGTTCCGACTTCTCGTTTGGTGTCTTCCATTACCGGCTTCCCGGTACAGCCGAACAAAGCCATTGTCGGTGCTAACGCTTTTGCTCATGAATCGGGCATCCACCAGGACGGCGTTCTGAAACATCGTGAAACCTACGAGATTATGAAAGCCGAAGACGTAGGTTGGGGTGCCAACAAAATGGTGATGGGTAAGCACTCTGGTCGTGCAGCGTTCCGTAGCCGCCTGGAAGAGCTGGGTGTGACCTTTGATACCGATGCAGCGCTGAACGAAGCTTTTGCTCGTTTTAAAGATCTGGCCGATAAAAAACATGAAATCTTTGATGAAGATTTACAGGCGCTGGTGTCTGAAGCCAAAGCGGCTGCGGTAGAAGATCGCTATAAGCTTGTGTCGCTGGAAAGCCACTCAGCCACGGGTGAAACCCCTGTATCGGAAGTGGTTGTCAGCCGTAACGGTGAAGAGTTTAAAAACAAATCCGATGGCAGCGGTCCGGTTGATGCGTCATTTAAAGCGATTGAAGCCGTGGCTCAGTCTGGCGCTAATCTGCTGTTGTATTCCGTGAATGCTATTACTGAGGGCACCGACTCTCAGGGTGAAGTCACCGTACGTCTGGAGAAAGGCGGTCGTATTGTGAACGGCAACGGTGCGGATACCGATATCGTGATTGCCTCGGCCAAAGCCTATATCCACGCACTGAACCTGTTGGAAGGGGATGCTGAGCGTCAGCACCCTCAAGCTGACGGCGTTTAATTTTCCCTATGCTGGAACAAACGCGGCTCGATTATTTACAGGCCATGGGCATCACTCAGTGGATGCCCCGCAGTGCGCTGGAACATGCACCGCAGCCGCGTTGGTTGCCCACTGAAGCTGTTAACCATCACTCCCATCAGGAAGTGGAACAACTGGCGCAAAGTCATCATATTCCACCGGTGATGGCAGCCGAGTTGTTGGCCGTAGGCGATGCTGCACAGCAGTCTCGTAGCGCTGCGAATACCTCAACCTCGAATAAACCAGACGTATCCCAACGCACTGAAGCGAATGACGCGCTGGAAACGGCTGTTACCGTGGCCGAGACGGCTAAAACAGAAACGGCTAAAACAGAAACGGCAGACCTGACTCCACCTCGGTTTGAATTACATTTCTTACGCGTGGGTCAGCACGGTGTCTGGGTATGTCAGGATGCTCAGACGCTGGATGCCATGATGCGCTTTGCTTATCGGGTGATGGCGGGGATGCAGCAACCGCTGGATATGATGCAGGCACCGTTGACGTTCCGCTGGCCGTTTATTGAATCCAGTCATCATGATCAAAGCCGGGCGGTGGCCGTTCAGGCACTGACGGCTCAGTGGCAGCATTTTGCCACACAAGGAGCGCGCTACATCATCGCCTTTGGGGACAACTGTCAGCACTGGCTGCCGCAGGCTGGTGCTGATATGAGTGGTAATAACAGCTTCTGGGCGGCCAATCTGA
The DNA here is from genome assembly GCF_965226395.1 of Bacterioplanoides sp. GTDB lineage: Bacteria > Pseudomonadota > Gammaproteobacteria > Pseudomonadales > Oceanobacteraceae > Bacterioplanoides. Next base: position 2,124,182 of record NZ_OZ245358.1, read on the forward strand.
ATCAGGTGTTAGAAACCCCGGCAGAAAAACGGCGTTTATGGCACATGCTGCTCCAACAAGGTTCCGTGCTGTAGCGCAGCAAAGCATCGGGCAAGGTAAGGTATCGAGCAAGGTGAGAAACGTATTGTGATTCGTGCGGCAGAACAATCCGATTTAGAAACCATGATGCAGGTTGAGCAGGCGGCGCATTCACACCCCTGGGCGGCCAGTATCATGCAGCGTTATCTGGCCAAACCCAATGTCTGCTGGGTGCTGGAATATCAACAGCGTGTTGTTGCTCATGCTGTGGTGTCCGTGATTGCCGATCAGGCCGAATTATTAACCATTGCTGTACATCCGGATTACCAGGGGAATGGATTTGGCAAACAAATGGCGCAACAGGTGATTGAGGTGGCCAGCGCCGCTGCGGCTGAGCAGTTATTTCTTGAAGTGCGGGAAAGTAATAGCACGGCCATTGCTCTGTATGAATACCTGGGCTTTTGTGAAACCGGGCGACGGCGGAGTTATTATCCGACGGCTACCGGGCGCGAAGATGCGTTACTCTTTGCGCTACCGCTACTCTGAACCGACCTGGCCGGGCATGATGCTATGAACGAAACCTCCGATCGTGCATTAATGATTCCCAATGAATTACTGATTTTCAGCACGGTTATGGGGGTGTTGCTGCTGGTGGCTGCTATTCGTCAGGTGAACTGGCCTGCGATTCAGGCAAACCGCGCGGTGCAGCATATGTTCTGGGGCAGTGTGCTGGTGGTGTCGGTGTTCTGGTATTTACGGGCGGGTATTCAGCCGGGTATTGAATTTCATATTCTGGGCTATACCGCGCTCACCCTGATGATGGGCTGGCAGCTGGCTTTATTAGCCGCGTTTTTTGTTCAGTTGCTGATGTTACTGGCGGGTAAATTTATCTGGCAGGAATTGGCGTATCAGTACGTATTTTTCAGTGCGTTACCCGTGATGTTCAGCTACGGCTTCCATCTGCTGGTATACCGGCGCATGACCCATAACCCGTTTGTTTATATTCTGGTGGCTGGATTTTTTAACGCCGGTTTTACCCATGCGTTTACCGATATTATCCGCAGTGCGTTATTGCTGGCGATGGAGTTATACACTCCCGATATTCTGTGGCGTGATTATTTACGCTATTTGCCGCTGATGATGTTTCCGGAAGGGGTGGTGAATGGAATGTTTATCACCGGTATGGTGGTGTTCCATCCACGCTGGTTAAGCACCTTCGATGAAGACTCTTATTTTCGCTAATCGCTGCTGTCGCTAGCGCGGCGCGTATTTCTGCAGCTTTCGTTGCAGAGTTCGACGATGCATATTCAGCGCCCGTGCTGTTGCTGAAATATTGCCCTCATTCTCATTTAAAACACGCTGAATATGTTCCCACTCCATCCGCTCTACCGACATTACCTCGGGAGTGTCTTCTGTCTCCGTCACTTGTGGTGCGTCTGAAAAGGCATTTAATAATTCCTGCAATGTTGCGGGTTTATGCAGGTAGTTATACGCGCCTAACTTAACCGCTTCGACCGCCGTTGGAATACTGGCGTAACCGGTGAGCATCACAATACGGGCGTTGGGCAGCAGGGTGGTTAACGGCTCAATCAGCGTTAGCCCGGAGTCTTTTTCCAGACGCAGATCCAACGTGATCCATTGCGGCGTGTGTTGCTGAGCCAGTGACAAGGCCTGTTCTGTGGTTTCAGCCGACCAGCATTGATGGCCCTGACGCTGCAGGCTGCGACATAACACCTGAGTAAAATGCAGATCATCATCAATCACTAAAATGTCTGGTTTATTCATACGTTCTGCTTTGTCTGCCTGGATGCTTAATTAAGTGCCTGGGTTAAGTGCTCAGGTTAGGTATCTGAATTAGATGCCATGAGCGGCAACTGAATCTGGCATAAGCTGGCACCATTATCCAGCGCGGTTAATAACACACGACCACCAAATTGCTCCACACTGGCATTGCTGAGATACAAACCAATGCCCATGCCATGCTCTTTATTGCTGTTAAATAAGGTGTGTGAATTAAGTGGGGTTTGGCTTAATTGCGAGGCGGCCTGAGGGTCGGGTTGCAGAATATCCAGTACCCAGAATTGCTTCTGTCGTGAGGCGCAAAGCTCAATGGGTTGCTGTCCGGCTTCTGCAGCATTATCTAGCAGGTTTAACAACGCCTGATCGAGTAAGGGTGATGCCGCCAGTGTTGCCGGAACATCAAGGCCCTTATCCACCCAGCGGGCATTGGGATGGCTCAGACGCCAGCGGTGCAATAAGGATGTCACCCAGCGTGTTGCTTCGTGCTGGCCAAATGATGCTTCAGAATTGGAGTGATTTGCCTGACGGCCAGCTTGCGTCAGTTGCTGCAGGGATTGGCGACACTGATTGACCTGCTCCTGCAATAACGACAGATCGTCAGCCGCCAGTGGCTGGTCGGGCTGTAATGCCAGATCCTCAAGCAGCATATTCATGGTCATTAAGGGCGTGCCCATCTCATGAGCGGTACCGGCGGCCAGTGTGGCAATACCAATCAGCTGTTCGTTTTTGAGTTGCTGTTCTCGTAACTGCTGAATTTCTTTTTGCTGTTGTTGGCGGGCTTTCAGCAGCATAGGAATAAAAGTAATGACAATGACGGCGCTGATCACAAACGTCAGCCACATACCGGCCAAATGCCAGTCGAATAATGAATGCCCGCCTAAAGCGTGGTTATGACCCTCAGCCATTAACGGCTGGTACCACTGAGTTAACGCGCTGTAATCGGCAATACATAAGAGCGCAACCCACAACGCCATACTGGTACTCAGGCTGTAAGCGGCAAACACCAGTAACACCAGAAAATAAGAGATAAACGGGTTGGTTGCCCCGCCGGTAAAAAACAGCAGGCCGGTTAAGAGCTGGGTTTCAAACGCCAGGTGTAATAACAGATGCCAGTCTTTGATGGGCTGATGCTGAGCAAACTGGCTGCGTTGACCTTGCCAGCCACTGATTAATAACAGTGGCATATACAACGCCAGCAGTAACCACGCCACCGAGAGTTGACCAAATCCCTGATATTGCAGGTAGCCAAGAAAGATCAGCCAGACAGAGGCGATGGATAAGCGCAGCCAGGACAGGCGTTGCAGAACAAGGTCGAGGTCGTGATTCATGCCGCCAGTATAACGGCATGAAAGCACTTTTACCTGAGGTTATTTTCGCCAGATGGTCTGGTCAATCTGCCCCGGGTAGTCATCGGTATTAGTAAATTGTGGAACCTGCTTCTGATTCAGCTGCTGCTCGTAATCGCGGGTCAGTTTAATCACCACACCCGACAGCAGGATCAGAGCGACCAGGTTAACCATGGCCATCAGGCCCATTGACGCATCCGCCGCATCCCAGACGATGCCGACTTTTTCCAGCGCACCCCAGATCACCATGCCAATAACCAGAACACGCACCACCATCAGTAACGGTTTCACGTAACGGTTACCCATCAGGTAGATCAGGTTGCTCTCTGCGTACATGTAGTTACCAATGATCGAGGTAAAGGCAAAGAACAGAATGGCAATCGCCACCAGTGCTTTACCACCGCCGCCCAGTGTTGCATCCAGCGCAGCTTGAGTTAACTCAACACCACTCACGCCATTACCGTGTTCCATCACACCCGACAGCAGAATCACCAGCGCGGTACAGGTACAGATAATAATGGTGTCGATAAAGACACCCAAAGACTGCACAAAACCCTGTGACGCCGGATGGTGTGGGTTAGGAGCGGCACTGGCCGCTGCGTTCGGGGCGCTGCCCATGCCGGCTTCGTTAGAATACAAACCGCGCTTCACACCATTTAATAAGGCTACCATCAAGCCACCCATGATACCGCCTGCGGCTTGTTCCAAACCAAAGGCGCTGTTGAAGATCTGCGCGAACATGGCCGGTACTTTATCGTAGTGCATTGCAACCACTGACAAGGCTACCATCAGATAAACCAGCGCCATTAGCGGTACCAGGGTTTCAGCGGCGCGGGCAATGGAATGAATGCCGCCAAAAATAACAATGGCAGATAACGCGGCTATCACCAGACCTGTTGTCAGAGTATCAATGCCAAAAGCGCTGTGCATGGCAACGGCGATGGAGTTTGCCTGTACCGCGTTAAATACAAAACCGAATGAAATAATCAGCAGGACGGCGAACAGCATGCCCATCCAGCGTTGACCCAGACCACGTTCAATATAATAAGCCGGACCACCGCGATAGGTGCCCTGATCATCCTGGGTTTTGTATAACTGCGCTAATGCACTTTCGGCGTAACCGGTTGCCATACCTAATAAAGCGGTCATCCACATCCAGAAAATAGCACCGGCACCACCAACATACAGAGCGACAGCCACACCGGCTAAGTTACCGGTTCCGACCCGGGACGCTAAGGACGTACACAATGCCTGAAACGGCGAAATACCAAAGTTATCCTTTCCTTTGCCGCTGAATAAAATCGAAAACATATGCTTAAAGCGGCGCAGTTGAATAAAGCGCAGGCGCAACGAAAACATAATGCCAACCCCTAACAGCAGGGGAACCATTAATTGGCCCCAAACCAGGGAATTAATTGCACTGATGATTGATTCCATACAGACCTCAAATTGATCGAAAAGAATCGGATAACCAGACAAGCCTGAGGCGTTTGCTGATTAATCCGGGCGAAATATGAACGCCCATATAGAATAGGCGCTTTTTTGAAGGCGCGGGAGGCTATCACAACCAATAGAAATAGTACGCCGCGGAAGCGGAATCCGGGCCTTTAATCGTGTTTTTGGGTATTCACTCGTAGGTATAACTACGTGTTTTTTTGGTATTCCGATCTAACAGGCATGCATTTTATAACTCAGATCTATAGAGGCTGATTTTATGAGAGCAATTGATCGGCGCTGGTTGGCAGGCTTTTCTGGGTGCAGTGTTTGAGCTTTGCCGCGTATTCGACGACAATGCCCCGCCAAATGCATCCAGAGCTGTGCTGCTAACCTGATTTGAGAGTGTTTCATGTCCTCTGCTTTTAAAAACGACGTCGGCCAACGCCGTACTTTCGGCATTATTTCCCACCCCGATGCGGGTAAAACCACCATTACTGAAAAGCTGTTGCTGTTAGGTAACGCCATTCAGTTAGCGGGGACGGTAAAAGGTAAAAAGACCGGCCGTATGGCAACCTCAGACTGGATGCAGATGGAGCAGGATCGGGGCATCTCGATTACCACCTCGGTGATGCAGTTCCCGTATAAAGAGCGCATGGTTAATCTGCTCGATACCCCCGGACACGAAGACTTCTCGGAAGATACCTACCGCACCCTGACCGCAGTGGATTCGGTACTGATGGTGATCGACGGCGCTAAAGGTGTGGAAGACCGAACCATTAAACTGATGGATGTTTGTCGTCTGCGTGATACGCCGATCTTCACCTTCATTAATAAGATGGACCGTGAGGTTCGTGATCACATCGAAGTACTGGATGAAATCGAAACCGTTCTGAAAATTAAGTGTGCCCCGGTGACCTGGCCGATTGGAATGGGCAAAGCGTTCCGTGGTGTTTACAACCTGTACACGGATACCGTGCATTTATTCCAGCCCGGGCAGGCGTCCGTGGTACCGGATGATGTTCAGATTAAAGGCATTGATTCCGCCGAAGCCCGTGCTGAGCTAGGTGATGAGCTGGTGGATGAATTGATCGACGAAGTGGAACTGGTGCGTGGTGCCAGTTACGAGTTCGATCTGGATCAGTACCTGGCCGGAGAGATGACACCGGTATTCTTCGGTACCGCACTGGCCAACTTCGGTATCCGTGAAATGTTGGATTACTTCGTGGATTGGGCACCAGCGCCGATTGAGCGTGAAACCAAACAGCGTACCGTGAAGCCTGATGAAGAGAAGTTCTCCGGCTTTATCTTTAAAATTCAGGCCAATATGGATCCGAAGCACCGTGACCGTATTGCCTTTATGCGGATCTGCTCCGGCACCTATTCCAAGGGTATGAAGATGAAACATACCCGGATTGGTAAAGACGTAAAGGTAGCCGATGCGGTGACCTTCCTTGCCGGTGATCGTTCTAATGTTGAAGAAGCCATCTCGGGTGAGATCATTGGTTTGCATAACCACGGCACCATTCAGATTGGTGACACCTTTACTCAGGGTGAAGAATTACAATTCACCGGCATTCCACACTTTGCTCCGGAACTGTTTCGTCGGGTACGTTTAAAAGATCCGCTGAAGATGAAACAGCTGCAGAAAGGTTTGCAGCAGTTATCGGAAGAGGGCGCGACTCAGTTATTCCAGCCGTTAAATAACAACGATCTGATTCTGGGTGCGGTGGGTGTGCTGCAGTTTGATGTGGTACAGCAGCGCTTACGTGACGAATATAAAGTGGAATGTATTTACGAGCCGGTGAATGTGAACACCGCCCGTTGGTTGCAATGTGACGACGAACGTAAGCTGGAAGAGTTCCGCAAGAAAGCTTCTGAGAATCTGGCGATCGACGGTGGCGGCCATTTAACCTATATCGCAACCTCTCGGGTGAACCTGAGTCTGACCGAAGAGCGCTGGCCGGAAATTGAATTCCGCGCTACCCGTGAGCATTGATTTAACAAGACTAATTGGCGTGAGATATTTTTGTAGCAGCAACAGGATGTTGCGGTAGCGCGGCAGGGCCAGGGATGGCCCTTCGGCGCGGCGAGAAAAAATATCTGATGCCTGTTAGGTCTTCTGTCGAAGATCCAATTCCCTTACTTGCGACTCCGATCCTTTGAACTAGGCTTGCTCAAGGGAAATAATTATCGGATCAAAGGTTATGATTGCATTTTTCTTGGTAAGCATGGGGATTGCCGGTGTTGTGTGTTTTGTTGCGTATTTTCTGCTGCAACGAAAGGTACTGGAAGAAACGCTGACGCTGGACGACGGCAAGGGCTACTTTCTGGTTGCCTGTATTCTGATTGGCTTTCTGGTGTGTGCTGGTGGCTTTTATATCGGCCAGACCGCTGGCTATGATCAGCAGGAAGGCACCTCCACCATGATGGCGCTGGCTATCCTGCTAGACATCATGGTGACGTTACTGGTGCTGATTTATGGCCTGGTAAAGTTCCGCGAGCCCGAACATTATTGAGGGATCTGACGCATAAGAGCCTGCTTTTATGCGTCGATTTTCCCCATCATCTCTGGGCGGTATGAGGTTAATTCAGCGGTGCTGAATTTATGAGCGAATATTGCTTGCTTATGACAAACCCTTCCTATAGAATGCCGCCCTCTTTTGAATCAACCTGCCCTTGAAGGCGAGAAATTGATGAAAACTTACAGCGCAAAACCCGAAACCGTAAAACGTGAATGGTTTGTAGTTGATGCAGCTGAGCAAACGCTGGGTCGTCTGGCTACTGAGGTTGCTCGCCATTTGAGAGGCAAGCACAAACCTGAGTACACGCCACACGTAGACACTGGCGATTACATCGTAGTTATCAACGCAGACAAAGTTAAAGTAACCGGCAATAAAGGCAGTGATAAAATGTATCACCGTCACACTGGTTACCCAGGTGGTCTGAAATCGATCTCTTTTGATAAGCTGATCGACTACAAGCCTGAACAGATTATTGAACTGGCCGTTAAAGGCATGCTGCCTAAGAACCCTCTGGGTCGTGCTATGTTCAAGAAGATGAAAGTTTATGCTGGTGATGAGCATCCACATGCTGCACAACAGCCTCAAGAACTGAAAGTAGGATAAGATCATGGCAGAACAATACTACGGTACTGGTCGTCGTAAGACTTCTACTGCACGTGTTTTCTTACGTCCAGGTACTGGTAACATCGTTGTTAACAAGCGTCCTCTGGATGTTTACTTCGGTCGTGAAACTGCTCGTATGGTAGTTCGCCAGCCTCTGGAGCTGACCGAAAGCTTAGAGAAATTCGATATCATCGTTAATGTTAACGGCGGTGGTGGTAACGGTCAGGCGGGTGCTATCCGTCACGGTATCACTCGTGCTCTGATGCAATACGATGAGACTCTGCGTCCATCTCTGCGTGCAGCGGGTTATGTAACTCGTGATGCTCGTGAAGTTGAGCGTAAGAAAGTGGGTCTGCGTAAAGCACGTAAGAAGCCACAATTCTCCAAGCGTTAAGCTTGCCTCCAATTCCACTACGGAATTCGGAAGAAAAGAAGCGTCCCTTGGCTTATGTCAATGGACGCTTTTTTTATGCCTCAAAACCCCATGGTTATTGGGTTTTATAGTTGTCTATGCGGCCGCTTTTCTTTAGTATGTGCGCCGCTCTGTTTGCTATGTTTGGTCTGTATAACAAGTGCACAATATTGCAGCTTCCGACTGGCGACATTAGATTTTTTTTGATGGGAGAGGATGGTAATGAGTCAAGACGGCGTGAATAAGAGTCGACGCACTCTGCTCGTAGGCGCGACTGCTGCTGTCGGTGCTGTCGGTGCGGGTTTTGTCGCAGTACCCTTCGTGAAATCTTGGAATCCAAGTGAAAAAGCGAAGGCAGCGGGTGCTCCGGCTAAAGTTGACGTAAGTAAAATTGAACCCGGCGCGATGATTACCGCCGAGTGGCGTGGTAAACCGGTCTTTATTGCTCGTCGTAGCGAAGAAACGCTGGCGCTGTTACCGGGTCTTAACAGTAGATTAAAAGATCCTGAAAACAGCAACACGGCACAACAGCCTGAATATGCGAACAATATCAATCGTTCCCGTCAGCCTGATCTGATCGTTCTGGAAGGTGTTTGTACTCACCTGGGTTGTGCTCCTAAATATTTTGCTGAAGTAAAACCTGAACCTTTCGACCCAGAATGGAAAGGTGGTTTCTACTGCCCATGTCACGGTTCTCGTTTCGACCTGTCGGGTCGTGTATTTAATGGTTCCCCTGCTGCTGACAACCTGGTTGTACCTCCTTATTCATTTGATGGTGACACCCTGATTATTGGCGTTGATGAGGAGAATGCTTAATGAGCAAGCAACAGAATACTCTGATGGGCTGGATTGATGACCGCCTGCCAGTAACCCAAACCTACGAAAAGCATATGTCTAAGTACTATGCTCCGAAGAACTTCAACTTCTGGTACTTCTTCGGCGTAATCTCCATGTTGATGCTGGTAAACCAGATCCTGACGGGTGTCTGGCTGACCATGAACTTCACGCCAAGTGCGGAAGCTGCTTTTGCTTCTGTTGAATACATCATGCGTGATGTGGAGTGGGGTTGGTTGATTCGTTATATGCACTCAACCGGCGCGACCTTCTTCTTTGTTGCCGTTTACCTGCACATGATGCGTGCGCTGCTGTACGGATCCTACCAGAAGCCGCGTGAGCTGATCTGGATCTTCGGTATGCTGATTTACCTGTTGCTGATGGCCGAAGCCTTTATGGGTTACGTACTGCCATGGGGCCAGATGTCTTACTGGGGTGCGCAGGTAATTATTTCTCTGTTTGGTGCGATTCCGGTAATCGGTGAAGACCTGACTACCTGGATCCGTGGTGACTTCCTGATTTCAGGTGCTACTCTGAACCGCTTCTTTGCTCTGCACGTAATTGCTCTGCCATTAGTCATTGTGGCACTGGTAGTACTGCACTTGTTAGCGCTGCACGAAGTGGGCTCTAACAACCCGGATGGTGTTGATATTAAGAAACACCTGGACGAAAACGGTAAGCCATTAGACGGCGTACCTTTCCACCCTTACTACACCGTACACGACATGGTGGGTATTGTGGTCTTCCTGATGGTGTTCTGTAGCGTGATGTTCTTCTTCCCGGAAGGTAACGGCTTTATGCTGGAATACCCGAACTTCGAGCCGGCCAACGGTCTGAAGACCCCTGAGCACATTGCTCCGGTATGGTACTTCGGTGCGTTCTACACCATTCTGCGTGCGGTTCCGGATAAGCTGCTGGGTGTTATTGCCATGGGCGCGGCTATTGCGATTCTGTTTGTTCTGCCTTGGCTGGATAAGAGCCCGGTACGCAGCTGGCGCTACAAAGGTATGTTCAGCAAAATTCTGCTGCCAACCTTTGCGATCGTCTTCCTGATCCTGACCTGGTTGGGTACTCAGCCAGCAAGTGGTCACTTCTTAGGGCTGTTCTCTAACGGTACTGTTGCAGTATGGGCAACGATTTTCTATTTCGCATTCTTCCTGACAATGCCGATCTGGACCCGTATCGAGAAAACCAAACCAGTCCCAGAGCGTGTAACAGGAGGCCACTAAAATGAAAATCGGCATTAAAAAATTATTCGGTTTGTTGGCGGCCGCAGTTCCTGCGCTGGCGTTAGTTCCAGCACTGGCAGTTGCAGCGGGTGGCTCCAGTATTCCACTGGATGAGCACAAAACCGACCTGTACGACAAAGCGTCGTTACAGCGTGGTGCACAGACCTACATGAACTACTGCATGGGTTGTCACTCACTGGAGCATTCACGTTATAACCGTGTTGCTCGTGATTTAGACATTCCGGAAGATCTGATGCTGGAGAACCTGGTGTTCACTGATCAGAAAATCGGTGACCTGATGACCAACGCCATGCGCCCAGAAGATGGTAAGACCTGGTTCGGTGCAACACCTCCGGATCTGACTCTGGTTGCTCGTGTTCGTCGTCCAGACTGGTTGTACACCTACCTGCGCAGCTTCTACGAAGATGAAACGCGCCCATGGGGTGTGAACAACGTTGTCTTCAAAGACGTGGGTATGCCACACGTTCTGGCTGACCTGCAAGGTCGTCAGGTACAGGGCACTGCTCAGGTTGCTGTGGGTTATGACACCCTGACTGGCCAGGAAATCACCGAAGAGCAGGATGGTGTTCTGTATCTGGTAGAGGAAGGTACTCTGTCACCTAAAGAATACGATCGTTTGATTTTCGACCTGGTAAACTTCCTGACCTACGTTGCTGAACCAATTGCGGTTGAGCGTCAGCGTCTGGGTTGGTGGGTACTGTTGTTCCTGGCGATCTTCTTTGTACCGGTTTACATGCTGAACAAAGAATTCTGGCGCGATATTAAGTAATACGCTCCAGCTAAAGTAGCAAAGCCCGGCCGTTTTTGCGGTCGGGCTGTTGTTGTTTTTAAAACACCCAAGTTTTTAGATTTACTGAGAAAAGTGAGGAAAATATGGGAGTTGTAGCCAAGCGCTCTTCCATGACGTTTTATTCAGATGCGTCTGATCATTACAGTCACCGCGTACGTATTGTACTGGCGGAAAAAGGGGTAGCCGTAGAAATTCATGACGTCGACCCGGACAATAAGCCGGAAGACCTGGCCAGCCTTAACCCATATAACTCGTTACCAACTCTGGTAGACCGTGATCTGGTGCTGTACGACGCCAATGTGATGATGGAATACCTGGATGAGCGCTTCCCTCATCCGCCGCTGTTGCCAGTGTATCCGGTGGCGCGCGCACAAAGCCGTTTGTGGGTAAACCGTATTGAAAAAGACTGGGCGGATCTGATTAAGACCATTCAGTGGGGTTCTGATAAAGATGCGGAAGCCGCGCGTAAAGAACTGACTGAAAGCCTGATCTCTATTGCGCCGATCTTCACCGAAATGCCGTATTTCATGAGCGAAGATTTCTCGCTGGTTGATTGTTGTGTGGCTCCGATTCTGTGGCGTCTGCCTGCTCTGGGTATCGAATTACCAGAGAAACAATGCAAGCCACTGCTGAGCTACATGGAACGTTTGTTCGAACGTGAATCGTTCCAGGCTAGTCTGTCAGAAGCTGAGCGCGAGATGCGCGACTGATGGACCAGAACATGACGCCGAGTCGCCCGTATCTGATGCGGGCGCTGAATGAGTGGATTCTGGATAACCATTGCACTCCATATGTGCTGGTCGATGCTGGCATTCAGGGCGTACAGGTTCCTCAGGATTATGTGAATAACGGCCAGATCGTTTTAAACATCAGCCCGAGTGCGGTTCAGAATCTGCTGATTAATCAGGAAGGCTTATCCTTCAGTGCCCGCTTTGGTGGTGTACCGATGGAGGTGTACGTACCGGTTGTGGCGATTCTGGCGATTTATGCCCGTGAAAATGGTCAGGGGATGGTGTTTGGCTCTGAAGCGGGTGCTCCGGATCCGAATCAGCCACCCGAACCACCAACACCGGATAACCAATCGCCTAGGAATGGTTCTGGCCCGAAGAAAAACGGTGGCCGACCATCCTTAAGTGTTGTGAAATAACACACGCTATTGGTTCTGAGCTGAGTTCAGCAGGTTACTGACGATATCGACCAGCAGATAACTGCGGTCGGTGTCGTTGAGCCGTGCGGTGATGTAATGAGCCAGCGTGCTATTGTCCTGAGTATGCTTCACTTGTTGCCAAATTCTGTTCAGATAAGCCTGGTTTATCTGATCTGTTGCGGGTAAAGGTTGCTTCGCCGAAGCAACGGCCAGCAATTGAGACAGCTTTTCTTTGTGCTCCTCAAATTCCTGATCAATCTGATCACAGTGTCTGCGTAATACTTCCTCTGCTTGTTGCAGCAATAACATGACTTGTGCTGATCGTAGTTTTCTCGAGCGTTTGGCGCCTGAGTCTGGTTCAGACAAGCCGTCTGTTGCTGCGACCATCGCACCGCGTAACCCGGCCAGTTGAGAGGTTAGTGGCAGGCGAAAAGAGGCCAGTGCCTGCTCCGCCCGGCGGAGCCAGTCGATGCAGTTATCAGAGAAGCCGCTGTGTTTCTGATGGTAGGCATCAACCAGTGCCGGGATAGCACTTAGCTGCTCAAGAATCCGCTCGCGAATGACTGATTTCACCGATCACTCCGCCTGTTTATTCGGGTTGTAAATGGTTGCGTTTGCTGCCGCTGCCGGAGTGTGATGAGCCCCATTCCAGGCCTTCTTCCCTGAGGGTAATGCTAAGGCGTACGCTGGAAGTGGATGTCGATTTTTCTTTTATCTCGTTGGTGGTTACTGAGGTTGATAGTCGGGCGGGTTGTGGTGTGCTTTTTAAGGCGACGCTGGACACTTTATGACGTATATCATCAATTAATATGGCTTTTTTATCAGCCGTCAGCTCACTGCTGATATTGGCTTTTTTTAAGGACGTTTGCAGTGCATCGTCGACGGCTCTCACCATAGCTTCGCGACTGCTTTTGACCGGAGAGTTTTTTTGTTGCTCGTACACCTTTTCCAGTGATTTGCGTGCTTCTTTATCAAAAATATTCTGAAAGTTTTGAGTACGATTGAGAATATCTTCGTCATCCAGTGTACTTCTGAGCTGGCTCATCAGGGCTTTATGAATATTGCCCGGAGTATCTAAGCCAGCATCTGAGGCATCAAAATGCTGATCAATAGTAATAGGCATGTCAATGGTCAGCTCAGGCACTCTTACCCGTGGCATGCTCATGCCTTGCAGCAGCGGATGGTCTTTGTAATATTCGGCAATCGCAACCGTTTCTTCATCTGCCATACGCCTTGCATGTACCAGGCTTACCATTAATGAGCCTAATATATCACTCAGATCAGTCATGCTCTTTCCTTATTCTCTGGATTGAATCAAGGGTAATGAATCGCTTTTCTCAATGGCTTGAGAATGACCGGTAGATGAAAAAAGCGATCCATCCATCGGTTAAGTTGATGCCGGAACTTCTTCGATGGCGTTTTCGAGAATGCCTAATAGCCGCTCGGTGCCAGCGGGCAGTTCATCCTGAACAGCACGAACATGCACTGCCATACTGTATGTTCGTTCTGTTTTGGAGGTCGCTGAGGTGGATTTTTTATAGGAATAGCTGGCGCTCAGTTTAGCCGATACCGGCCCCCAACCAGCTTTGGCTGAAAGTGATGTGCTGAGATCATGAGATGAGGTGGAAGTGGACTCCTGTACCGAATTAATTTTGGCATTAAAATCGATGGTGGTTTCTTCAACCCGAATAAAGGGAATTGGTAACATGGTCAGGATGGGAACTGTTAAATCGTGTTTGACGGGAGTGACCGTGGTATTTCCGTCACTGTCAGTTGATTCAATGGGTTTCATATAGCTGAATGTCACCATGGTGGGGGTGTTACTGTCCTGCTCAAAACCAACTGATTTAATAAAATCCACGGAGGTTTGGGCTGACTGTGCCTGAGCCTGTACAACAGAGATCAGAGGAGAGCCGATCAGGTTTTTAAAATCTATATTTGAAAGTTCGTCGCCGATAGCCATAACAGAGAATTCCTGTAGTCATTAAATGTATTTGATGACAAAGAACTCGGTATCACTGCATAAAATACCGGAAAGCTTCTCAGCCTGGTGTCATATTCAACGGTGGGAATATGAACAGGGAGGCCAGCTTAGCTAAGAGGGCTGATATAACTCACTCAGTATCATGTCGTATTTTATTTAAATATAAAGCGATTCAGTGTTTGTTATTAGACTGAATTTAAAATACTGAAGCCAGCCAGAATTCTGGCGCCAGATATGAATCAATCTCGTTTCTTCACGTTTTCATCCTGCTGCAATGAATATTGACATTCTTGACGCTTATACCTCCCTAAACTAGCCTGAAAGAACGACTTTCGCTCGACAAAAAGTCTCTTTCGATGGAATGAGCAAAGTGAATAGGCTTTGTTTCAATAAGGTTAATAACAGGTAAGCCGTATACGCTTAAGCGGCAGGATAGACGAACGATGTACAACTTTCAGAATGTTAAATTAGCCCACAAGCTGTATGCCGGGTTCGGTGTTATTTTGGTGCTTATTGTACTGGTGGGAGCCATTTCTTATTTTTCCTTACAGGGAGCAACACAAGGGTTTTCGGGGTATCGGGAAATGGCGCGGGATACCAACTTATCAGGCCGGGTTCAGGCCAATATGCTGATGGTACGTATGAATGCCAAAGACTATATCATTACCAATTCAGCTAAAGATAAACAGGAATTTGAAGAGTACTGGGAGAAAACCCAGGGGTTTATGCAGGAAGCCCAAAAGGAAATTAATAAACCGAGCCGTGCGGCCATTATTGATGATATTGATCAAAGCCTGAAACTCTACCACGACAGTTTTACTGAGGTTGTTGGCCTGGTTGATCAGCGTAATCATCTCGTACGTAATGTATTGGATGTAAAAGGGCCATTGGCGGAAAAAAGTCTGACCAAAATTCTCCATTCAGCAAAAGATGATGGCGATATGATTGCTGCTTATGGTGCGTCGTTAGCCACCCGAAGCTTGCTGCTGGCACGTCTTTATGCCGGAAAGTTTTTAACGACCAATGAGCTTTCTGCTGTTGAGCGGGTGAAACAAGAATTTGCAGACCTTGAACGTGAATTAACAACATTAGATCGTGAATTACAAAACCCGGCGCGCCGACAATTATTAGCAGAGACACAAACACTGACGACAGATTATTACCGTTCTTTTTTAGAAGTTGTTGAAATCATCACAAAGCGTAACGGTATTATCACGCAAAAGCTGGATAAAATCGGGCCGGATGTCGCTAAAAATATTGAAGATGTGAAACTGGATATTAAATCGGTACAAGATAAGCTGGGGCCTGATTTGGTCGAGGCCAATGAAAATTCTATTCTGGTTATCGAAGCAATTGTTGTTATCTCCATTATTGTTGGTTTAATCGGTGCTTTCTATACAACCCGAAGTATCTTAGCGCAAATGGGGGGGGAGCCGAGTGAAGTGATTACTGTTGCTCAGCGGGTGGCAAACGGAGAGCTTAATCTCAGTTTACCCAACAGTTCGGATAAACCCGGAAGTTTATACGCCGCCATTGTAACTATGGTCAATAAGCTGAAAGATAAAGCTGACTTTGCGGCGGCTATTGCGGAAGGTAATTTATCAAAGAATATTCAGCTGGCATCCGATAACGATAATCTGGGAAAATCATTGCAGGTGATGGCAACTCAATTAAGTGACGTTATTTCCCATATTCAGAACTCCAGTGATGAAATTAACTCAGCCAGTAATAAAGTGTTGCAGAACAGCGATGACCTTTCCCGAGGAATGGAAAATCAGGCAACCTCATTAGGACAGATTTCTTCGTCACTGGAAGAGCTTTCTACACAGACCTCGCTGAATGCCAGTAACGCTGATAAAGCCAACCAGCTTGCTGAAAGTGCGAAGCAATTTACGCAAACAGGTCGTGACAAAATGAAGCAAATGACGACCGCAATGCATGAAATTGACTCCGCTGGAAAAAGTATTTCAAGCTTTATTAATACGATTGACGAAATTGCTGCACAAACTAATTTATTGGCATTGAATGCAGCGATTGAAGCGGCTCGGGCAGGGGAACAAGGACGCGGTTTTGCCGTAGTGGCTGATGAGGTCAGAGGATTGGCTGCCAGAAGTACTGCAGCGGCAGAAGAAACCAAAAAACTGGTGGATATGTCGACAGATAAAACCGCAACCGGTTCTCAGATCGCAGAGGAAACATCAGAGGCATTACAGCAAATATTTACTCAGATTAATGAAACGGCTGAGCTGATGTCTGAAATATCAACGGCTAATGCTGAACAAGCATCCGGCGTTAATTTTATTAACCAGGGCGTGGCGGAAATTGATAAGGTCATTCAGCAATCGGTTGATATTTCGTCGCTGAATACAAAAGAGGTGAGTAACTTAACTGACTCTGCCAATACTTTAAAAACAATGATGAATCGCTTTACGCTCTGATCATTATCGTTTTAACAGTTGATTATACGAAACCTTAAAAATAAAAATGCCGCTTGTGTTAGCAAGCGGCATTTTTTATTTCTGATGCAGGTTAAGACCTGTTACAGGCACTGGCAAAAATACCGTCAGAGGTTCTTTTCACGCAGCAGGTTGGCTTTAATCAACAGCCACTGTTCATCCCAGTATTGGGTTGGTTTGGCGGAGAACTCGGTACGTACATACTGTCGAATCCGGCCTTCTAATAATGCGGTTAATAAATTAGCTTCAGCGCTGACCGTTTGTGTCGGTACCAGCCCTTCGCGCATTTCAGCTTCACGCAGGATCTGTTTCAGCTGAGTTTCAATACGTTCAAAGAATTGCTGGATACGTTGTCGTAAGCGATCAGTTTCGCCAGCCAGTGCATCGCCTGATAATAAACGGCACATTCCCGGATTCTTTTCCGCAAACGTCAGCACCAGCATCAAGGTTTTCTCGCAACGCTGATCGGCGCTGTTGATTTCCTGCAGAATCAGGTTAATGCGGCTAAAGATGGTGTCTTCAATAAAACTGATCAGGCCTTCGAACATTTTTGCTTTGCTGGGAAAGTGGCGATACAACGCCGCTTCCGAGACTCCAACAGCTTTAGCCAGGCTGGCCGTGGTAATACGCGCTCCCGGATTGGTCTCCAACATATGGGCCAGCGCCTGCAAAATCTGATCGCGGCGGGAAATCTTTTCACGGTTGTCTGTCATTGTCTGTCCTTGTTGAATTAGCCGCGTGCATTGGTAATTAAAGTACCAACACCTTCGTCGGTGAACAGCTCCAGCAGGGTGGAGTGAGAAACGCGGCCATCAATAATATGAGCACTGGTCACTCCGGCATGAACGGCATCCAGAGCACACTGAATCTTGGGTAGCATGCCGCCGTAAATGGTGCCATCAGCAATCAGATCATCAACCTGTTCGGTGGTCAGGCCGGTGAGTATTTCTCCCTCTTTATCCATCAGGCCGGCGATATTAGTCAGCAGGATCAGTTTTTCGGCCTGTAATACTTCAGCTACTTTACCGGCAACCAGATCGGCGTTGATGTTGTAAGACGCACCATCGTCGCCCACACCAATCGGGGCAATAACCGGAATAAAATCACTCTGAGTCAGCATATCCAGTACCTGAGTATTGATATGCGCCACTTCACCAACATGGCCGATATCAATGATTTCCGGCTTCTGCATTTCAGGTGAGGTGTGGGTAACTTTTAATTTTCTGGCGTGTAATAGCTGGCCATCTTTACCAGTCAGGCCTAAGGCTTTACCGCCATTCTGGTTAATCAGGTTAACGATGTCTTTGTTCACCAAGCCGCCCAGCACCATTTCAACCACGTCCATGGTTTCGGTGGTGGTAACCCGCATGCCATTCACAAACCGGCTTTCAATGTTCAGTTTGTCCAGCAGCTCACCAATCTGAGGGCCGCCACCATGTACCACAATTGGGTTAATGCCAATCAGCTTTAACATCACCATATCGCGGGCAAAGCTGTTTTTCAGCTCGTCGTCGATCATGGCATTACCGCCGTACTTCACCACGATGGTTTTGCCAACAAAGCGCTGCAGATAAGGCAGTGCTTCGCTCAGAATTTGTGCGGTGTGCATGGCGGCTTTGCGTGGTAATGGCATGACTGGCTCCGGCCTGAAATGGCAACAGAATAAATATTAAGAATAAATAAAACCGGCTTATAGCCGGTTTCTGATGGTGGCGATTATAGCGTAATCAGCTACTTGAATTCCAGAATGCGGGTTGCCTGATTCAGAAAGGAACCTGCAATTCCGGTGCATGCAGGGTAAGTGCCTGCTTCATCCGTTGTTGAATCCGGGTAATGGCCTGTTGGTCATTACCGGCAAACCGCAAGGTCAGTTTTGGGGTGGTGTTAGAAGGGCGTACCAGCCCCCAGCCATCACTGAACTCAATCCGCAGGCCGTCGGTGGTAAACACACGAGCACCATCGGTGAGTTGTTGATCGGTTGACAGGGTTTTTAAAATTTCAAATTTGCGGGTATCGGTGGTGGCAATGGTGATTTCGGGAGTGCTCAAATCCTCCGGCAGCGCTGCAAATTGCTCGGCAGCGCTGGTGTTGCGGAAGCTGATCAGTTCCAGCAAGCGGGCGGCGGTGTACAAACCATCATCAAAACCATACCAGCGATCCTGAATGTAAAAATGGCCACTGAATTCGCCACCAACAATGGCATTGCTGTCTTTCATGCGCTTCTTCATCAGAGAATGGCCGGTTTTCCACATGGTCGGACGACCACCATGACGGCTGATAAGCGGTGCTAAGTGACGCGATGATTTCACATCATAAATAACGTCCCGGCCAGGATTGCGCGGCAGAATATCTTCAATCAGCAGCATTAATAATCGGTCCGGCCAAATGATTTTTCCCTGATTGTCGATCAGAGCAACCCGATCACCATCCCCATCAAATGCCAGTCCGAGATCAGCCTGTTGTTCAATCACGGCTTTTTGCAGGTCGGCCAGATTATGTGGCTGGCTAGGGTCTGGGTGGTGATTCGGGAAATTGCCATCCACCTCACAGTACAGCGCGGTGTAATCAATATTCAGCATTTCCATCAGCTGTTTGGCCGCCGGTCCGGCAATGCCGTTGCCAGCGTCAATCACAACCTTCAGGTCGCGGTTAATCTGTACGTCGCCTTCGATGCGTTCCAGGTAGTCTTGCTCCAGGTTGCGGCTTTCATTGCTGCCTTCGCCAGAGGCCAGATCATTACGGGCAATACGGTGATAGAGCACCATCAGCTCGTCCTGAGTCAGGGTTTGTCGGTCAATGACTATCTTCAGGCCATTAAATTCCGATGGATTATGACTGCCGGTAATCACCACTCCACAGGGAGTATCAAGCTCATGCGTTGCATAATACAGCAGGCCGGTTGGTTGAGCGCCCAATATGATGCTGTGACAACCACTTTGGTTAATACCACGCTGTAGCGCCTCTGCCAGTTCAGGGCTGGATGGACGACCATCCCAGGCGATGCTGATCTTATTAAAGCCTCGTTTTTGTACTTCGCTGCCGAGTGCGCGACCAATCCAGTACACCACGTCGCTTGTCAGATCCTGACCAACAATACCGCGGATATCGTAAGCACGGAAAATGGCGCGCGATATCTCTGGTTTTTGTTCGTGACTGTCGCTGACTTCTTCGACTTCCATACCCGGGATAGCCGGGCCATTCGAAGGATAACCATCTGAGCTAACGTTGCGTTTACTTTCCGCTTTGATCTTTGGCTGTTCGAGAGAAATATCCTGTTTTTCACGGGCGGATGCTTGTACTTCTTCGGGGGCGCTGATTGGCCGGGCCGTTTTTAACAGATGTTCCATATGTTGGGCGAGATCGTGAAAGATTCGCAGCGAAAATTGTGGGAACTGATTCTCGCCGGTACGGCTCAAGGTGCGCACATAAGTCAGCAATTTCAGCTGATTTTGTTGTACAGCTTTTTTCTGCAGAAAAACAATAATAAACAAGCCTGCCAGGGTGAGAACCAGTACGATCATCCATGAGCTTGCCAGCGGCAATAGCTCAAGTTGCGGACGCTCGTTGGCAGGAATATAGGTCAGGTACCAGAAGTCATTGATGGACTCGGTCACTGCGGTACCGGTTTGAGTGCTGGATTTGCCCAAGCGGAAAATCTCAAAGCCTTTGCTGTGATCGTTATCGATATGTTGGTTAACCACGACTTCGCCCAGCAGGCTGGTAGTGCTGGACTGAAACTGTTTGAGCCAGTCTACGCCATATTCAATTAACAGAACTCCGGCAATTTTTCCGCTGGGATCTTTAATGGCCGACGCCCAGAAAAAGCGTTGCTCCTGATTTCGCATGACGGCTTCCAGGTTCATTTTGTTGCCACGTAAAGTGCGGGTGACTACCTGCTGGACGGCAAAACCCATGGAGGATTGCAGGCCCATTGCCTCTTCGCGCTTTAACAGATGAACCTGAGTGGCCCCGGGAATAAATTGCTTCAGAGTGGCTTTCCAGGCTGGGTCACCACCGGATTGCAGTGCCGCCAGGGTTCGGGGATAACGACTGGCCGTTAGTTGTAACTGCTGCGTATCATGCAACTGGATCTTTAAAGAGTGCGCCATTTGACCTGCCATGGCCTTGGCAAAGGCTTGATCCACTTCCGATTGAGTAAAGAGATTCACCTGCAGGCTTTGAAACGCCAGGCCGCCGGATATAAATAATAATGCCAGCCAGATGGTAATACGGCTGTACATTACAATGGTGCCTTTGGGGCGGCGTACGTCGGCTGTCATGTGTATCCCTTCAAAACGATATTTGTGGTATCACCGAGCTGTGCTGGCTCTGATATAACTCAGCTCTGGTTTAAGTCATCAGACACGGTTTAAGTCAGGCTCGGTGATAAGATCACGCTGTTATTGGCGGCCTGAGTGACCAAAGCCACCGCTGCCACGTTCAGTTTCAGTGAACTCGTCAACAATTTCAAATTCAGCTTGCACCACAGGTACCAGAACCAGCTGTGCCAGGCGCTCACCTACCTCAACGGTAAAGCTGTCTTTGCCACGGTTCCAGCAGCTGACCATCAGCTCACCCTGATAATCCGAGTCAATCAGGCCCACCAGGTTACCCAATACGATGCCATGTTTATGACCCAGCCCTGAACGTGGCAGGATCATCGCAGCCAGTGATGGGTCTTCGATAAAAATGGATAAACCGGTGCGAATCAGCTGGGTTTCACCCGGGTGGAGTGTCAGTGGCGCATCCAGACAAGCACGCAGATCCAGACCGGCAGAACCAGCGGTGGCGTACTCGGGCATTGGGATATCCTGGCCTAGACGTTTATCAAGAATTCGGACTTGTAGTTTTTGCATGGGGGTTATCTTATTCACTGCGGTTTATAAAAAGTCATTAATGCGATTGCTGGTAACGCAGAGCAATCAGTTCAATCAGTTTACGCGCCATGGTTTGCTTGCTCATGGCATCAAAGGTTTGTTGTCCTTCCTGCCAGATGGCGGTGGCGGCATTGTTGTCGCTGTTAAAGCCAATATCGCTGCGAGACACGTCGTTGGCAATAATCATATCCAGATTTTTATTGGTCAGTTTGCCACGGGCATAGTCTTCAACGGCCTGAGTTTCAGCGGCAAACCCCACGGTAAATGGACGTTGCTCGTGTTGTGCCACTGTTGCTACCACATCCGGGTTTTTGATCATGGTGATATCTATCTGGTCGCCGGATTTTTTAATTTTCTGGTTGGCGATATTCAGCGGTCGATAATCGGCAACTGCGGCGGCGGCAATAAAGATCTGGCACTCTCCGATCTGCTCTAAAGCAGCGTCCAGCATATCGCGGGCGCTGACAACCGGCTCTACATGGATACGCTCCGGCGCGGGTAAATTAACCGGCCCGGAGATCAGCGTGACCCGGGCTCCGGCATCACGTGCCGCTTCGGCAAGGGCATAACCCATTTTTCCGGAACTGTGGTTACTGATGTAACGCACCGGGTCGATGGCTTCGCGGGTAGGCCCGGCGGTGACGACCAGATTGAGACCGGCCAGCAGGCCGTTGATGAATAGCTCAGCACAATTGGCGGCAATGATTTCCGGGTCGAGCATACGACCCGGGCCAACATCACCACACGCTTGCTCTCCGGCATCGGGCCCGAATACATGGAAGTTCTGGCCTTTAACAGCCATCAGCCGCTGCAGGTTTTGTTGGGTAGTACCGTCTTTCCACATGGCCTGATTCATCGCAGGGGCAATGGCCAGTGGCGCTTCACTGGCGAGGCAGATGGTGGTTAATAAATCGTCGCCCAGACCTTGTGATAAGCGCGCCAGAAAATTCGCCGAAGCCGGGGCAACCAGCAGCAGGTCTGCCCACTTGGCGAGCTCAATATGACCCATACCGGCTTCCGCTTCCGGGTCAAGCAGAGCATGGTGAACCGGGTTGCCGGATAAGGCTTGTAGCGTTAATGGGGTGATAAACTCCATCGCGCCTTTGGTCATAACAATCCGGACATCAGCTCCGGCCTTTTTCAGGTGACGCACCAATTCGGCCGATTTGTAGGCGGCGATACCACCAGTGATACCCAGCAAAATACGCTTGTTGGTCAGTTGTTGCATAGTCATTCGGGGGCTGCTTAGAATGGCGTTGAGTATATATCAGTCAGAGTCCTACAGGGAGGTAAGGATGTCGATTACTGAATGGCCGGCCATGGAGCGGCCCAGAGAAAAGCTACTCGCCCACGGGCCTCAGGCGTTATCCGATGCCGAGCTGTTGGCGATTTTTCTGCGTACCGGCGTTACCGGTAAAAGTGCTGTGGATCTGTCGCGCGAGTTACTGGCGGACTTTGGCAGTCTGCGAGCACTGCTGGTGGCCGATCAGGCAACCTTTTGTCGTCACCTGGGGTTGGGGAGCGCGAAGTTTGCGCAATTGCAGGCAGTGCTGGAAATGGCCAAGCGCCATCTGGCCCAGGAACTGGAGCGAAGCGATGCCCTGACCAGTCCGGAGCTGACCCAGCGTTATCTGTTGTCTCAGTTAAGGGATCGCGGGCATGAGGTGTTTGCCTGCTTGTTTCTGGATAATCAGCATCGGGTGATTCGCTATCAGGAGCTATTCCATGGCACCCTGGATGGCGCGGCCGTTTATCCGCGCGAGGTGGTCAAGCAGGCGTTAGCACTGAACGCGGCGGCGGTGATTCTGGCGCACAATCATCCTTCCGGAATTGCCGAGCCCAGCCAATCTGACAAAGCCATTACCCGGCGTTTACAGGAGGCGATGGGACTCATGGATATTCGGGTGCTGGATCATCTGGTGATCGGCGATGGTTATTGTGTCTCGTTTGCTGAGCGTGGTTGGATTTAACCGAAAAGCCGAGTGAAATTGTGCCAAAACATGGAAAAATCACCCAAAATAACGCTTTCACTTGCCTGGCGAAGATCCTTTTGGTATAAAGCGCAACTCTTTTCAGCCAGGGCACTTGTCTGAAGCCAAATTTTGGCCGACTCGCCCACGGTTGTAACGAATTTTTCATTTGTTCGATACAGTTAAATCGGGGCTAATTCAATGTCTAAGGTTTGTCAGGTTACAGGTAAGCGTCCTGTAACAGGGAACAACGTTTCCCACTCAAACATCAAAACCAAGCGCCGTTTTCTGCCTAACTTGCAGTACCACCGCTTCTGGGTAGAGAGCGAAAAGCGTTTCGTACGTCTGCGTGTAACCACTAAAGGCATGCGCATCATCGATAAGAAAGGTATCGATGCTGTTCTGGCCGAAATCCGCGCTCGCGGTGAGAAAGTTTAAGGAGGCCTGTTATGCCACGTGATAAGATTCGTCTGGTTTCAAGTGCCGGTACCGGTCACTTCTATACTACAGACAAAAACAAGCGCACTATGCCTGAGAAAATGGAGATCAAAAAATTTGATCCAACCATTCGCAAGCACGTAATGTACAAAGAAGCCAAAATTAAGTAAGTTTCTTTTTACTGCGCAGCTCTTTGTTGCCAAAGAGCATGTAGAAAAACCCGGCCCTGGTCGGGTTTTTTTATGCCTGAGATTCAGCGAACGGAGATTAACCATGCCGGAATTACCCGAGGTAGAAACCACCTTGCGGGGCATCGAGCCCTGGTTGGAAGGGCAAACCATCGAGCACATTGATGTCCGCCAGCCAAAGCTACGTTGGCCGGTTGAGGATGAGATTCATCGTTTAGAAGGACAGATGATTGTTTCTCTGAAGCGCCGGGCGAAATACATTCTGGTAGAAACCGCTGCAGGAACCGCAATCTGGCATCTGGGAATGTCCGGTTCTTTGCGCTTGGTTGACGACGATGAGCCGGCTGCCAAGCACGACCACATCGATTGGCTGCTTTCTAATGGCAAAATTCTGCGCTATCACGATCCACGCCGCTTCGGTGCCTTGTTATGGCAGGCACCAGATGCCACCGAAAGTGAGCACCTTGATCACCTCGGGCCAGAGCCCTTATCCGATGCTTTTGATGTGGATTATTTGTTTCAACGCAGTCGTAAAAAAACACAGGCCATTAAGCAGTTTATTATGGACGGTAAAGTGGTGGTGGGTGTGGGGAATATCTACGCCAATGAAAGCCTGTTTATGGCAGGTATTCGCCCCACGCTGGCGGCAGGTAAGGTGAGCAAAGCCCGTTATGACAAGCTGGTGGCCTGTATCAAGCTGGTACTGGAGCGAGCCATTGAACAAGGTGGAACCACGCTGAAAGATTTTGTTGGTGGCGATGGCAAACCAGGATATTTTGCCCAGGAATTACTGGTTTATGGTCGTGGTGGTGAACAGTGCGTGCACTGTAAATCAACACTTAAAGAAATACGCCAGGGGCAGCGAGCTACGGTTTATTGCCCAGCCTGTCAGGGCTGACGATGTATCTGTATTTTTTGTGGAACGGTCGGCATCTGTTTGCCTGAGTCGTGACGCCTGCTGAACGGGCTGCTATAGTCGGGCAATATTGCTGATCAAAAAATAAGAGGATGAAAGATGCGATTCATGACCGCAATGAAAAAGCCGTTACTGGCCTCGGTTGCAGCTGCTTCGTTATTAACCAGCGGAATGGTCACTGCAGAGGTGATTGATGAAAAGCCCAGCGCCGGTGCCATGGTGGTTGATGCTGTGTTTGTTCGTCCTCTGTACTTTATTCTGTCTCAGGCGGGTTCCTTGGTATACGGTGCCACGCTGCCATTTACCTTACTGGGCGAAAACGCCGATGAAACGGCTGAAACCTTAGTTGTTACCCCTCTGCAGGGAGCATTTGTTCGTTGTCTGGGTTGTAGCGATATTGAAGGCAGTGTCTCGGCTTTAGAAGAAGGCGCAGGTAAAACCATTCGTCACTTTGTTGAGGTAGCGGCGGGTCAGGCTAATTTTGATCAGAATGGTGATACCGGTGACGGTGTTTCAGGTGGTGTGTATGTCGGTACGCACTTCAGCTTATCGGATACCAGCCGGTTTGATGTATTACTGGGCTATCGCTCTTTGGGGACGCTGGATATCGAAGAAGGTGAGGCTAACGAATACGAAGCCAAAACTAATTCGCTTCAGATTGCCAGTCGCTTCGGCAAAAAGATTTTCTGGGATTTGGAACTGATGGGTAAGCTGGGTATGCATTCCTGGGATGTTGATCTTGAGCGAAAAGCAGACGGCGCTAAAAGCGATTTCAGCGGTTACGACTTTTTCTACGGTTTAGGTGTTGAGCGTTTTATTACCGATGATATCCGTGTTGGGGTTGAATATACCCGCTACTCGATTGAAGACGGGAATTTTGATGCCAAAATTGACACTATGGATCTGAATGCGAGCTATATGTTCTGATTCTGATTGTCTAAAAAAGGCCGCTGAGGTTCACACCTCTGCGGCCTTTTTTTGTTTTTAAGGGAAAACGTACAGCATCTGGCTCCCACGCAGAGTAAAATCAGCGTACTTGCGATTCACCCAAGCCACGCGGATCGGATGCGGCAGTGACTTCCCCTGATGTTTTATCCCACAAAATAGCCTGCATATTGCCATACTGGCGACCAACCGGTTTCAGTTGGTGGCCTCGTTGTAACAGCGCGGCCTGCTCAGATTCAGTAAAGGTATCCGGCTCATGCTGAATCACATCGGGCAGATATTGGTGATGGAAGCGTGGGCGTGACACCCAATCCTCTACCGGTTTACCTTGCAGATGTTCCAGCATGCCGAGGAATACCATGGTAATAATCCGGCTGCCGCCCGGGGTTCCAATTATGGCAGTACTGTTGTCGGTATTCACAATGCTGGGTGACATACTCGATAGCGGGCGTTTGCCCGGTGCAATGGCGTTGGCTTCGTTACCCACTAAACCATAGGCATTGGGCTCGCCCGGTTTGGCCGAGAAGTCATCCATCTCATTGTTGAGCAGAATGCCAGTGCCCGGGGCGGTATAGGCGGAGCCGAACGGCAAGTTGATACTCAGAGTGGCCGACACCATATTACCTTGTTGGTCGATGACCGACAGATGCGTGGTGTGAAATCCTTCCTGCAAATTTTTAACGCCGTTCAGGCTCAGGCTTGGGGTGGCTTGTTGCATATCAATACTGGCCGCCCAGTTTGCTGCACGCTGATCGGATAACAACTCAGTAACAGGTACGTTCACATAATCCGGATCACCCAGATATTCCGCCCGGTCTTTATAAGCACGGCGCATCACTTCGGCCAGTAAATGAGTTTGCTGCACTTTATCCAGGGTTTTCCAGTCTGGTACTGTTTCTTGTGCCAGCATCTTCAGCATTTGTGCAATGGCGATACCGCCGGAAGAGGGTGGTGGGGCACTGACAATATCGTACTCGCCCAACTGGATGCGAATTGGCTCACGCTCGACCACGTTATAGTTGGCCAGGTCGTCCAGTGTCCAGTCGCCGCCATCCTGCTGTACGGCATTGACCAGTTTTTTGGCCACCTCGCCTTTATAAAAGCCATCAAAACCCCGGTCAGACAAGGCTTGCAGAGTCTTGGCTAAGTCGGGTTGTTTGATAACGTAACCCACCTCAGGAATCTCACCGTTATCCAGCAAAATTTCACGACTATCGGGGTAGCGGCGCACGTTTTTCAGGCGAAAGCCCATCAGCTTTTGATAATGCTCATACACAGGAAAACCGTCCTGTGCCTGCTGGATGGAAGCTTTTAATGAGTCCGACAACGGCAGCTTGCCGTAGTTTTCAGCCAGGTGCACAAATGCCGCGGCCTGACCGGGAATACCAGCGGCTGTGGGGCCATTAACGGCTTTATCGCGATTTACGCTGCCGTTGTCGTCCAGATAATAATTCCGGTGGGCCGCTGCTGGTGCTTTTTCGCGGGCATCAATAAAGGTGTACTGGTCTTTTTGTGCTTCATAAATCAGCCAGAAGCCGCCGCCACCAATACCGGCGCTATAGGGCTCAACCACCCCGAGACTGGCCGCAACCGCAATGGCAGCATCAAAGGCATTGCCACCTTGTGCCAGAATATCCATACCGGCCTGGGTCGATAGTGGATGAGCACTGGCGACAGCGGCTTTGGAAGGTGTCGCTGAAAGGTGTGGTTCTGAGGTTGATAAAGCCTGTGGTTCAGAGTTTGATGATTCTGTCGGAGTCTGACTGCAGGCCAGGATCAGAGTAGAACTCAGCAGAAGCAGGGTGTGTTTCAACATATGCGGAAATCCGTTGTAGTAATGAGGGCAGTTTGCGCAACTCAGTGAAGGGGTGCAAGTCGTGCTCAGGCCGGATAATGTTTTTCTGTACCGCTTCTCCGATACTGTTCGAAGTGCTGTAGTTCCCACGGGCGAATCGCTAACACCATACTGGCGCCATGCCGTTGCTCAAGTGGCAGGTTAAGGTCTTCATCATGAAGGTGGCGAAAATCCTGCGCCAGTCGCTTTATTTTCTGATGCATTAATTTGTTTGAATCCACCGAAATCATGCCGGTTACGAACAAACGTAATTCGCCGGTTTGGGTGAAATGACAATTGAAGAAATCCGTTTGTACCTGAGATTCAAAATACGTCTGAATGGGCCCGCTTTTTTGCCACTCAAAGTCCTGGCTGACTAACGGTTTGATACGGTTATTGGGTAATAACTCGATGAAGCCAATTTTATCCAGTCGTGTGAGCTTTGATATTAATTCAGGCTGCTCAAAGTCATAAGTCTTAAGTATCTCTTCGAATGTCCAGTGATTAAGACTGGTAAAGGCCGCAATCATCAGTTTGGTATCCGCGACTAACTCGGCCTCATGTGCAAGGCTAAGCTGATCAATCTGTTTGGCGGTACCGATATGTCGAAGCACATCGCTGATCTCCATACCCAGCAGGGCGCATATCTGATCGAGACGTTGCAGTGACAGCTGTTGCTGGGCAAATAAGCGCTTCACGCTTGCTTCTGATAGCTCCAGTTGCCGGGCGACATCGGCATAAGTGATACGGCTCTCTCGCAGCAGTTGTTTCAGGTGAGTAATAATTGCCTGTGTCTGGGCCATGTTGGATCTCATGAAAGTATCGAATAATGATGCTCTGCAGCTCAGATAATACTACTTTGTATTTTTAAGTTGTCTATATCAATCCTTTTGGCCAATGTGTTCTCCGTTGAATACATAAACGGAGGTCAACATGCTCGACAACATACAAAGTAATTCCACCGGCTGGTTGTTCTATGTGAAAACGTCTTTTGCTTTAGCCATCGTGGCGATGACGGTTGGCATTGTATTTTCCCCGATCGACTTAATGGTGAAAGGTTATCTGACCATGAGCGCCCTGTTTCTGGTGAGCTCTACGATTACGTTATCGAAAACCATGCGAGATGAGCATGAGAGTGAAAAACTTCTGAATAAAATTAATGAAGCAAAAACCCAG
The DNA here is from genome assembly GCF_965226395.1 of Bacterioplanoides sp. Classification (GTDB taxonomy): domain Bacteria; phylum Pseudomonadota; class Gammaproteobacteria; order Pseudomonadales; family Oceanobacteraceae; genus Bacterioplanoides. Next base: position 2,153,125 of record NZ_OZ245358.1, read on the forward strand.
CAACTTATTAAAGAATATGCGGAATAAATTTTTATTCTGCCGGTGCTCTTTTATGGGCCTGTGGTTATGGCTCTGGGGTTATAGGCTTGAGGCTATTATCTGAAGATTAGGGAGTTAGGTTATGAATTTATGGCGAAAATTAAGCACACTGTTTAAGGCATCAGCCCAGGAGCCTTTAGAAGGGCTGGTTGATGCCAATGGTATTCGTATTTTTGAGCAGGAAATTCGCCAGGCGGAGCAGGCCATGATGCGTTCAAAGCACGAGCTGGCGAGTGTGATGGCTGAGAAAAAACAGCTGCAGCGGCAAGTAAAAGAACGAACTGGCGACATCGAAATCCATGAGAATTACGCCATTGAAGCTCTGAATAAGCATGACGAGGAGCTGGCTGCTGAGCTGGCTGAACGAATTGCCGATGATGAAGAGCTGTTAAAGGAGCAACAGCAGCAACTGCAATATATCAGTGAACAAGAACAGCAATTAAATAAGCATTTAAAAAATGCAGCGAAAATGATTGCTCATTATCAAAACGAATTACGCTTGGTTAAAGCCAATCAAAGTGCAGAAAGTGCTATTAAACAGTTGCGTGGGTCGTCGGGTAGCCTAGGGACAAACCTGGCTGATATGTCGGAATCGCTAAAGCGTATCAAATCCCGCCAGCAGCATGCGTCGGATGTGGATAACGCTTTGCAGGACGTGGAAGCGCTGCACAGTGATGAGGACCTGAAAACCCGTTTAAGAGCACGAGGTATTGCTACCGGAGAGTCCAGCGTTGAATCCGTGTTAGAGCGGCTTAAGAAAAAGCAGGTGGTGGTGTAGGGTGTGGTTTATTGGGTGAGGGTACCTGTTACGGTACCCTCAAGCAGATCAGGCAACTTTCTTGCCGGTCAGCTTCTCGTATTTAGCTTCCAGCTCTTCCTGGGTTTCCATGTTGTTGTCATCCTGAGGGATGCAGTCAACCGGGCATACCAGTTGGCATTGAGGCTCATCGTAATGACCAACACACTCGGTGCACTTGGATGGCTCAATTTCATAAATTTCTTCACCCGCAGAAATGGCTTCATTCGGGCATTCAGGTTCACATACATCACAGTTGATGCATTCATCGGTAATAATCAGAGCCATGGCTCACCTCTCATCAAAAGGTTGTCTGCTTATGGTGCAGACTTATTTGTTCAGAACGCTCCTTTGCAAAGCTTTGGCAACTGCCGGATGAACGAAGTTGCTGACGTCTCCGTCTAAAGCAGCGATCTCTCTCACAAGCGTAGAAGAAATATAGGAGTGTTTCTCGGCCGGAGTCAGAAACATACTCTCCACATTCGGTGCCAACACACGGTTCATATTGGCCAGTTGAAATTCGTACTCAAAATCCGACACTGCCCGCAGGCCGCGTAAGATAATGTTGGCTTGTTTTTCCTGCACAAACTCAGCCAGTAAGTTGTTGAAGCCGGTTACCTCAACGTTGTGCAAATGCCCTAAAACCTCTTCCGCCAGATCGACACGAGTCGCGAGATCCAGCATGGGTTTTTTCTTGGGGCTGTCGGCCACGGCCAGAATAATATGGTCGAACATCCGGGCAGCACGTTCCACCAGGTCGGTATGACCATTGGTAATCGGATCAAATGTGCCAGGGTAAACAACGATATTCATAGCTGAGCCTTCTCATCAGAAATCCGGCGCATAGTAAACAAATTCTGCCTGTTGCTCAATAAAGCTTCTAAACTGAACAGAAAGCCACCGCCATGGCTGTCCGGCAGGAATAATAAACAGGGGAAGGTATGCCGAAGTTTCTGATTGTTGAAGACAGCAGTGTCATTTTGAAGATACTGAAACACATCGCTCGCCAGGAGCTGCCGTTTGAAGTGATTTATGCCATGAACATGGCAGAAGCACTGGAGTTGTATGAGACTCACCGACACGAGCTGGTGGCCGGGCTGATTGATCTGGCGTTGCCGGATGCCCCCGATGGTGAGCTGGTGGATTATCTGCTCAAGGAAGGGTTGCCAGTAGTGGTACTGACGGGCACCAGTGACGAACAGACCCGCCAGTCATTGCTGCAGAAAGGGGTTGCGGACTACGTCATCAAAGAAACCCGGTTCTCCTATCAGTACGCCATTCAGATGCTGCACCGGCTGGACAAAAACCGTGAGGTTGACGTGCTGGTGGTGGAAGATTCACGCACCTATCGCAACTACCTGGTCAACCTGCTGGGACTGCACCGCTATCGGGTGCACCAGGCTGAAGACGGAGTGCAGGCTTTGCAGGTACTGCATCAGAACCCGGGCATTCAGCTGGTGATCTCAGATTACCATATGCCCAATATGGATGGTTTCGAGCTGGTACAGGCGATTCGTCATCAGTTTGAGAAGCGTAATCTGGCGGTGATTGGTTTATCCGGCCAGGAAGATGCGTCGTTATCGGTGAAGTTTATTAAAAACGGCGCCAATGACTTTCTGACCAAACCTTTCCAGCAGGAAGAGTTCTTCTGCCGTGTTACCAACAATATTGAAGCGCTGGAAAATATGGAGCGGCTGCATCATCAGGCAACCCGTGACTATCTGACCGGTTTGTACAATCGCCGCTACTTTACCGAAGAGGCTGAACAGCAGTTGCACAAATGCCAGCGCGAGGGCACGCCGGTCAGCCTGGTGGTGCTGGATATCGACTTCTTTAAAGGCATTAACGATGAATACGGCCATCTGGCTGGTGATCAGGTGTTGCAGCAGATGGCGCATTATCTGGAAGACGGATTAGGGCGGTTTCTGGTGGCTCGTACCGGGGGCGAAGAATTTTCAGTGCTGCTGTCCGGGCTGGATAACGAAAAAGCCGTTAGCCTGATGAATGGTTTTCGCCAGGGCATTCAGGAGCGTATTTTTGAAATACCGGACGACTTTGTGCGGCTGACGGTTTCTGCTGGTGTATCGACGTTAACCGATACCCCCTTATCCCTCGAACAATTGTTTGCCCGGGCGGATGAACAGCTGTATCAGGCGAAAGAGGCTGGCAGGAATCTGGTGATGGGATTTGAGTAAGCCGTTTCTGAATAACCGTTTTTGATGAAACCGTGGCCGCTAACCGGAAATGATTGTAATCTCAGGGGCTTATCTCAGTAACTAACTTCAATAACTAAGGTTTCGCCCATGTCTGAAGATACTATTTTCGGAAAAATTGCCCGCGGTGAGATGGACGCCAATATCGTCTACGAAGATGATCAGTGTCTCGCCTTCCGTGATCTTTACCCGGCTGCGCCGATGCATATTCTGGTGATTCCACGCAAACCCATTCCTCGTTTGTGTGATGCCGAAGAAGACGATAAAGCGTTGCTCGGGCATCTGATGCTGGCGGCCAATAAAGTCGCTGAGCAGGAAGGTCTGGGAGATAAATTCCGCTTAGTGGTGAATAACGGTGCTGATGCCGGGCAAAGTGTTTTCCACCTGCATTTACACGTTATTGGCGGTCGCTCGTTAAAATGGCCTCCGGGCTGATTTCCCTGCCAATCATTACCCAGCAAACTAAGTCCTGAATATGCAATTTACTGATGTGATGGCGCGCCTGCACGATGGCCGCCAGCTTTGTTTTGATCACTGGCAGATTCAGCCGGGTGAATACTGGGCCATTACCGGTACCAATGGTAGCGGCAAAACGGCACTGTCCTGTTTATTTGCCGACGAGTTACGGCTGAGCCATGGTCAGGTGTCGGGCTTGCCGCAGAGTGTGGCGTATGTCTCGCTTGAAGCTCAGGCAGCCCAGATCGAGTTTGAGCGTAAACAAGACGAAAGTGATCTCAATGATTGCCCCGACTTCGGAACCCGGGTGCGGGATTTGTTGCAGCCGCTCGACGCCCAGGTTAACCACTGGATTGATGCGCTGAGTATTCGTCATTTACTGGATCAGGGCTTCCGCGCGTTATCCACCGGGGAAAGCCGCAAGGTGTTATGGATCAACAGTTTACGCCAGCAGCCGGATTTGCTGGTGCTGGACGAGCCATTAGAAGGATTGGATCAGAACAGCCGTCATGCGCTCAGCGATGAGCTGGAGCGTATTCAGCAGCAGGGTCAGGCCATTGTCTGGGTCGCTAACCGGCTGGATGAACTGCCGCCGTGGATTACTCACGTCGTCTTTATGCACGAAGGCCAGATGTTGTATTGCGATCGCAAAGCCACCGTACTGGCGCAGCCGGAAGTGGCTGGCCTGATGCACTTTGATCGTGATCTGGCACCCTTCCCTGAGGCGATCCATCAGTACGATTTAGCGCCGGAGCAGCCACTGTTACGGCTCACCGATGTCAGCATTCGCTATCAGGAACGGACCCTGTTTGATCAGCTTAACTGGCAAGTTGAGCCGGGCCAGCACTGGGCCATTCAGGGGCCTAACGGCTGTGGTAAAACCAGCTTATTACAGCTGATCACCGGCGATAACCCACAATGCTACCGCAACGACTTGTGGCTGTTTGGTATGCAAAGGGGTAGCGGCGAGACCATCTGGGATATCAAAAAACACATCGGCATCGTATCGGCCTCGCTGCAGTGGGAATACCGCGCCACCACCAATGTACTGAGCACCGTTATATCCGGTTTATACGACAGTATTGGTTTGTATCAGGCAACCGGCGATAGCGATAAACAGTTAGCGTTACAGTGGCTGGAGCTGATTGGGTTGCGCGATAAAGCCAATCAGAGTCTGCAGCATCTGTCTTATGGTGAGCAGCGTCTGGTGCTGATTGCCCGGGCGCTCATCAAACAGCCGCCGCTGCTGATTCTGGATGAACCCTGCCAGGGGTTGGATGACCCTAGTCGTCAGCTGGTGTTGTCCTTTATTCAGCGTTTGGCCCAGCAGCAACGGGTGACCTTGCTGTACATCACTCATCTGGCGGATGAAATCCCGGCTGCAATTCAGCAGCGTTTACAGTTTGACTTAAACGATGGTTACAGCCAGATACGCATTTCTACCGACTGATTACAGCATTCCCGTTGTTGATTGCTAGACTGAAAATAACGATAAAAGAGTAACCTCGATTGTGATTGGCTCCATTACCAAAACACGGAATGGTCGGCAATTTCAGGTCAATAAGCGACACACGCGCAAGCGCCTGGATGTGTCAGAGCTAACGATAGGGATGCATATTGTTGAACTGGACCGACCGTGGATAGAATCGCCATTTTTATTTCAGGGCTTTCTGCTGGAAAGTGCTGACGATATTCGTATGGTTCAGGAAGTGTGCTCCTGGGTCTATGTCGATGTGTTGGAAGAAGAATGGTTGGAGCACTCGGGAAGTGCCCCGGGAAAACCACAATCGCGCCATCGCTTTGTTGAAAAACAACAAATGGCGCAACAGCTGACCCAGGCTAACCGTACTTATCAGGCAACCAAAACGCAGGTGAAAACCCTGCTGAATAATGCCTTTTTGGGCCAGGCGATGAATCTGGAAGGTGCCAAAGCCGCGGTCAAAGACTGTGTTGACCGGGTGATTCATAACCCCAATGCCATTCTCTGGCTGACCCGTTTAAAACAGCAGGATGAATACACCGCCGAGCACTCCGTTAATGTGTGTCTGCTATCGATTGCTCTGGGCCGGGAAATGGGGTTGGCACCTTACGAGCTGGAAAATATCGGCATATGTGGCCTGATGCACGACATCGGTAAAATGAAAGTTCCGCCGGAAATTCTCAATAAACCCGGGCCGCTGGATCCGCAGGAATTTGAGGAGATGGCCCGTCATACCAGCTATGCAAAACAGTTACTGATGGGGCGCTCGGATATATACCCCGGTGCCGTCGATGTGGCTTATACCCACCATGAACGTCTGGATGGTAAAGGTTATCCACGCCGTTTGGGTGCCAGCAAAATCTCTCTGTTCACCCGGATTGTAACGGTCACTGATGCTTATGATGCCATGACCAGCGATCGTTGCTATCAGAAAGGCATGTCGTCGATCGATGCCCTGAAAATTATCAACCGCCATACCGGCACTCAGTTTGATGCCGAGGTTGCGCGCCAGTTTATTGCCATGATTGGTCTGTACCCACCGGGGTATCTGATTGAAATGACCAATGGCGAAGTGGGCATTATTCTGTCGTCTGACCCCGGCTTCTCACTCAAACCCAAAGCCATCATGGTGTTGGGGCCGGATAAAGAACCCCAGCCAGAACGCATTATTAACCTCGCCAATTCGCCTCAGGATGATCAGGGTGAGTTCTATAAAGCGGCTGGCGTATTCCGCAGTGGCACCTTTGGAGTACATGTAAATGATTACATTTCTAAAGGTCTGAGAATCAAAGGGTTTGAATTCAGCCTGTCGGAATAACCTTCTACAAACAACTCCCTCCTGATTTATCACTTTGTCCAAATTGTTTGTTCTCTATGGAATTGCTGGTAAGGTTGCTGCCTGTATTTTCGGCAAGATTACGTATTTTGATGGATTTTTGTGCAGTTTTTAGGTGTTTTTACCTATTAAATCATCCCCGTATGCAATGGCATTGCTTGATGTTTAGATATCAATTGTTTAGCCTTATATCTAAATGAATATTCAATCAGCGCCATGAATCGTCCAAAACAGCAACATCAGCGTCGTGAAGATATTGTTCAGGCGACACTGAAATCCATAGAGTTGTATGGTCTTTCCGGGACCACTATCAAAACCATCAGTGCTCTGGCCGATATCTCGGTTGGCCTGATTAACCATCATTTTGGTTCCAAGCAGAAGTTACTGGAATCCGCCGTTCGCTTTTTACTGGAGCAGCTGCGCAGCGGTTTGTTACAGCATCTGGCGTCGGAGGGTGATATTTCTGCGAAAGAACGTCTGTATCGCATCGTCGAAACCAATTTCACCAGCTTTCAACAGTCACCATCGGCTTCCCGCACCTGGTTGTGTTTCTGGGCCGAAGCAGCGCACAGCCCAGAGCTGTCACGCTTACAGCAAATCAACAGCCGTCGCTTATACAGCAATCTGCTGCATTCTTACCGGGCTCTGATGCCTCGTCAGCAAGCGCTTATGGCAGCTGAAATGACAGCCTCGATGATTGATGGTTATTGGTTGAGAAGCACCCTGAGCAGTTCTCCGGAGCAAGCGTTTATCAACGCTGAGCAGCATTGCAAAACCTTTATTGATACCTTGCTGGTTAATGCGGAGCATTAGGAATTACCCATGACCCTGAAGAATTTTATTAACGGCCGGTATCTGAGCAATCAGACCGGTGAAACCTTTGACGTGATTAACCCGGCAACGGCTGAAGTCACGTATCAGGTAGAAGTCGCCGACAGTTTTGTGCAACAACAAGCCATTGAGAGTGCCCAGCAAGGTTTTCAACAATGGTCGGCGATGAGCGGTATTGAGCGCAGTCGTATTCTCAATAAAGCGGTGTCTTTACTGCGAGAACGTAATGATGAGCTGGCCAGGCTGGAAGTGCTGGATACCGGTAAACCCTGGCAGGAAGCCAGTGTGGTGGATGTGGTTACGGGCGCTGATGCGATCGAATTTTTTGCCGGATTAGCGCCCTCCATCGAGGGTAATCAACAAGATCTGGGTGGTGATTTTTATTACACCCGACGTGAACCACTGGGTATTTGTGCTGGTATTGGTGCCTGGAATTATCCGTTACAAATCGCTTGCTGGAAATCAGCGCCTGCACTGGCGTGTGGTAACGCCATGATCTTTAAACCCTCGGAAGAAACCCCGATAGGGGCCTGTAAACTGGCAGAAATATTTATTGAAGCTGGCGTACCTGCGGGTGTGTTTAATGTGGTACACGGCGCACGTGAGGTGGGTGAATGGTTAACGCATAGCCCTGAGATTGAAAAAATTTCGTTTACCGGTGAAGTCGGTACCGGCAAACGTGTTATGGCAGCGGCGGCCACTACCCTAAAAGATGTGACTATGGAGTTGGGTGGTAAATCGCCGTTAATCGTTTTTGATGATGCCGATATTGATGAAGCCGTCAGCGCAGCGATGTTAGGTAATTTTTATACTCAGGGGGAAATCTGCACCAACGGCACCCGGGTATTTTTACAAGCAGGTATCAAAGATCAGTTTCTTGAAAAGCTGAAGCAGCGAACTGAGCAAAATATTGTTGCTGGTGATCCGCTTGATCCTGAAGTGAATTTTGGTGCGTTAATTTCTGCAAAACACTATCAGCAAGTGCTGGATTATATTGCAACCGCTAAAGCCGAAGGTGCCTCGTTATTATGCGGTGGCGAAGCTTTAAAACCACACTCAGCACCAGACGGTTTTTTTGTTGCCCCTACGGTGTTTGTTGATTGCCATGATGAGATGACCATCGTTAAAGAAGAAATTTTTGGCCCGGTGATGTCGGTGCTGGAATTTGAAACCGAAGACGAAGTAATTCAGCGCGCCAATAATACCCACCTGGGGTTAGCGGCTGGTGTATTCAGTAAGGATATTCGTCGTGCGCACCGTGTGATTCATCAGTTACAGGCCGGTATTTGCTGGATTAATGCTTATGGTGCATCGCCCGCGGAGATGCCCGTCGGAGGTTATAAACAATCCGGTATTGGTCGTGAAAATGGCTTAGCAACACTGAATCACTATACCCAGCTAAAAGCGGTGTATGTTGGAATGAACCCGCTGGAAAGCCCTTTTTAAGTATGTTGTCATGAAAGAAAGCTATGATTTTATTATTGTTGGCGCCGGTTCCGCGGGTTGTGTGTTAGCCAATCGTTTATCGGAAAATCCACAATATTCCGTACTGTTAATTGAAACCGGTGGCAGCGATAAAAGTATTTTTATTCAGATGCCAACCGCGTTATCCATTCCGATGAATACCGAAAAATACGCCTGGCAGTATCATACGGTAGAAGAACCGTATCTGGATAAGCGTATTATGCATTGCCCGCGTGGCAAAGTGCTGGGTGGTTCATCCTCGATTAACGGCATGGTGTATGTGCGTGGTCACGCCCGAGACTTTGATGAATGGGCACAACACGGCGCTGAAAACTGGGATTATTCACACTGCTTGCCTTATTTTAAAAAAGCCGATGATTGGGCTTTTGGTACGGATGAATACCGCAGCCAGGGTGGGCCGTTAGGGGTGAATAACGGCAACCAGATGAAAAACCCACTTTATAAAGCCTTTATTAAAGCAGGGCAGCAAGCCGGTTACGATTTTACCGACGATTATAATGGTAAACAGCAGGAAGGCTTTGGTGCCATGCATATGACGGTTAAAAACGGTCTGCGCTGGTCTACCGCTAATGCCTATTTACGTCCGGCGATGCAACGTTCGAACCTGACGGTCATTACCAAAGCTCAGGTGCATAAAGTTCTGCTGGAAAAAACCGAACAGGGGCCAAAAGCGATTGGCGTGGAATATCGTCATAACAATACGGTCTTGCAGGTAACAGCCAATAAAGAAGTGATTTTAAGTGCAGGCTCCATTGGCTCACCGCATCTTCTGCAATTATCTGGTATTGGTGATGCTGAGGTGCTGACCAACGCCGGTGTTGAAGTTCAGCATGAGCTGCCTGGGGTTGGCAAAAATCTACAGGATCATCTGGAATTTTATTTTCAGTTTAAATGCAAACAGCCCATTACTCTGAACAGTAAATTGGGGCTGTGGAGTAAATTCTTAATTGGCTCTCGCTGGTTCTTTAGTAAAACCGGTTTGGGGGCAACCAATCATTTTGAATCCTGTGGTTTTATTCGTTCCAAGGCCGGTGTTGAATGGCCAGATTTGCAATACCATTTCTTACCCGCCGCCATGCGTTACGACGGTCAGGCGGCGTTTGATGGTCATGGTTTTCAGGTGCATATTGGTCACAATAAACCCAAAAGCCGGGGTCATGTGCATATTAAAAGTGCTGACCCGCAGCAACATCCTGAAATTCTGTTTAATTATCTGCAGCACGATGACGATATCGAAGGCTTCCGCGATTGTGTGAAGCGCACACGTGAGATTATTGGTCAGGCGGCGTTTGATGATTATCGTGATGGTGAAATTCAGCCCGGTGAACATATTCAAACCGATGAACAAATCGATCAGTTTGTGCGCGCCAATGTTGAAAGTGCCTATCACCCCTCTTGCTCCTGCCGTATGGGGGAAGATGAGATGGCGGTGGTGAACTCCAATACTCAGGTGCACGGCGTACAAGGACTACGGGTGGTGGACTCGTCGATTTTTCCAACCATCCCGAATGGTAATTTAAATGCACCCACCATTATGACAGCAGAACGTGCGGCGGATTTAATCAAACAACACCATGATCCGGCTTATGTCATGTTGCCAGCCAGTCGTGCTGAGGTTGGTATGGACCAGCAATGGCAAGAGCGGCAACGTGCCAATACGCCACAGCGCCAGGTTCGTTAATTTCATAATAATAAAGCTGGTATCAGCCAGCGCTTAGCAATAATCAGATCGTAAAAGGTAACCACGGAGAAGAAGGTATGAAAATCAAACAGGCAATTTGCTCAGTATTAATTTCAGGGGCCGCTTTATCTTTGCCAGCCCTGTCTCAGGCAGACGAGTGCGGCACCGTTCGCTTCTCTGATGTTGGATGGACCGACATCACAGCAACCACTGCGGTGGCTTCTGTGGTGCTGGAAAGCATTGGCTATCGCACAGAAACTCAGGTTTTGTCGGTACCGGTAACGTATAAGTCGCTGGAGAACAAGGATATCGATGTTTTTCTGGGAAACTGGATGCCAACCATGGAAGCCGATATTAAACCCTACCGTGAGCGTGGCACCGTCGAAACACTGGTGACCAACCTAGAAGGGGCAAAATACACCTTAGCGGTACCGCAATATGTTTATGATGCTGGTGTAAAAAGTTTTGCTGATATTGCCAAGTATGCCGACAAATTTGATAGCAAAATTTATGGCATTGAGCCGGGCAATGATGGCAATCGCTTAATTCAGAGCATGATTGATCAGAATGCGTTTGGCCTGAAAGGCTTTGAAGTGGTTGAGTCCAGCGAAGCGGGCATGTTGTCACAGGTGAAGCGTAAAACCCGCCGTGATAAGTGGATTGTTTTCCTGGGTTGGGAGCCACACCCGATGAACGCTAACTTTGAGCTGGCTTATCTGGAAGGCGGCGACGACTTCTTTGGCCCGAATCTGGGTGGCGCCGTGGTTGATACCAATGTGCGTAAAGGTTACGCCCAAGCGTGTCCGAATGTCGGCCAATTCCTGAAAAATCTGACGTTTACACTGCAGGCCGAAAACGAAATTATGGCGGCCATTCTGGATGATGGACAAAAGCCAGAAGTAGCAGCTAAAGCCTGGATTAAGAAAAATCCGGATGTGCTGAATGGCTGGTTAAAAGGTGTGACGACCAAAGATGGTGCCGAGGCACTGAAATCCGCAATCGCATTAACTGAATAAGTGATGTGACTTGTGATCAGGGTGAGTTGATTCTCACCCTGCTTCTTAGCTAATGATTCAAACAATGGCTGTACTGACTTTAATATGGCCGTGGCAGGTAAATACGTGGAAGATTATAAAATCCCATTAGGGGATTACACCGAAATATTTTTTGACTGGCTGGTTGATAATGCCGCCGGTTTCTTTGATGTAATTTCGGATTCTCTGGAATGGCTGATTAGTTTATTAACCTCTGGCTTGCTATGGCTGCACCCGGCTGCGTTTATTGTATTGGTTGGTGCCGTTGCATTTAAAGTACACCGTTCTGTTTCATTGGTTATTTTTTCGTTGGCTTCCTTATTATTAATCTGGAATCTGGGGTATTGGCAGGAAACCATGGAGACATTATCTCTGGTGTTATATGCCACCTTTTTTTGTATGTTAATTGGTTTGCCTATGGGTATTTATGCGGCGCATCATCCCTGGTTATACCGTGTATTACGCCCGGTATTGGATTTAATGCAGACCGTTCCAACCTTTGTTTATCTGATTCCGACGTTAACGTTATTTGGTTTAGGTGTTGTACCGGGATTAATTTCCACCATTATTTTTGCGATTGCCGCTCCGGTGCGGCTGACGTACCTGGGCATCTCCGAAGTGCCCAAAGAGCTGATTGAAGCCGGGCAATCGTTCGGAGCAACCAAAACACAATTGTTATTCCGTATCGAATTACCGGCTGCCGCCAGCAGTATCGCTGCCGGAGTCACGCAGTGCATTATGTTATCACTCTCAATGGTGGTAATTGCGGCACTGGTTGGTGCTGATGGTTTAGGAAAACCTGTGGTGCGTGCCTTAAATACCGTTGATATTGCCAGTGGTTTTGAAGCGGGTTTAGCCATTGTCTTACTGGCGATTTTGTTAGACCGCCTGTTTAAACAGAAACAACAGGTGAGCGTATGATTGAGATCAAAAATCTGGACGTCATTTTTGGTGATAAGCCGGATGCGGCATTGGCGTTACTGGATCAAGGCAGTAATCGTGAACAGATACTGGAAAAAACCGGCCAGGTGTTGGGTGTTAAGGGTGCATCACTCAAGGTTGAACGGGGTGAAATCTGTGTCTTAATGGGATTATCTGGTTCCGGTAAATCCAGTTTATTACGCTGTGTTAATGGTCTGAACCCAATCTCTCGCGGTGAAGTGAATATCGAATATCAGGGCAAGATGATTAACTTTGCCGAAGCCGATGCCACAACACAACGTGAACTGCGGATGAAAACCATTTCAATGGTGTTTCAGAAATTTGCCCTGATGCCTTGGTTAAGCGTGGCTGAAAATGTCTCGATGCCGCTTGAATTGCAGGGCATGGATAAAAAAGAAATTAAAAGCCGGGTGCAACAACAACTGGATATTGTTGGCCTGACGGAATGGGCAGAGCATAAACCCGGTCAATTATCCGGTGGGATGCAGCAGCGGGTTGGACTGGCCCGGGCGCTGGCCAGTGAGTCGGATATCTTATTGATGGATGAGCCATTCTCTGCACTTGATCCATTAATACGCAGTCAGTTACAGGATGAATTACTGCAATTGCAGAAGCAGTTAAATAAAACCATTATTTTTGTCTCGCATGATCTGGACGAGGCGTTAAAAATTGGCAACCATATTGCCATTATGAAAGATGGTGAAATTGTCCAGCATGGTAATCCGCAAGATATTGTGATGAACCCGGCGAATGATTATGTTCGCGAGTTTGTGGCACACACCAATCCAATGAATGTGTTGCTGGCAAAAGATCTGATGCGGTCGTTAGCTGAACTGGAACAAACCGATAAAGGTTTCCGTTTAAGTAAGCGACATGACTATTGGCTGTCTGCTGATAAAAATGCAATTATTTATCGTGATCAGGAAACACCACTTCAGAAACAAACAATTCAGAAAACCCCGGAAGGTCAGAATAATTTTATATACGCAGCAACCGGTACCATTGTCAGTGCCGACACTTCCATGCGAGAAGTGCTGGAAATTCGTTATGAAACCGATCATGCTGTGTTTATCGAAGAAAATAATAAGATCGTTGGATTTATAGGCGACAGAGAACTGTTTCATTCGTTATTGGGAAAAATGCTCGATAACGATTAATTGCTCAGCTCATATAAAAGGAAGGATAGGATAATGAAAAAAACACTTTTAGTAACCGCCATGGCGGCGGCAACAGCTTTTCCAGCTGTTGCTTCAGACGCTATTTCCGGTGGCTTCTGGTTAAATCATGCTATATATGATGATGATTTATCGGAAGAGACTTATGGCGATACTAACTTTGAAGCCTTAATTCTGTATATTGATAAAACAGACGAAGAAACCGGCTGGACCTTCTCTTCTGAGATGCGTTACGGCAAGGGTGCTTTTACAGATCCGGATAATAATAATACCGGTAGTCACTTCGGTTTCCATAAAGCCTGGATAGGCAAAGAATTTGATAGCCCGCTGGGTAAAGGCCACTTAAAAATCGGTAAGTCAGCCGTTCCTTTTGGTTGGGGTACTGTTAACTTCTGGCCGGGTGATGAATTAATTGGTGGCTACGCCGACCAGATGGACGTAGGTGTTAAGTGGACCGGTAATCAAGGTGCGCTTACTTATGATGTTGCTTACTTCCATGTTGACGATTTTGGTAATTCAACAGAAACCATGGACGATGGTGGTCATTGGGGCTCTACCGATACTTATCAAAAAGGACAAACCTTTGTTGGTAACCTGGCGTACGAATTCAGTAAAGGCCAGACCGTTGGTGCCTCTTATCAGAACGGTCGTCTGCGCGATTTATCGGATGCCGATGATGCGCGCCCATTTGATGGCAATCATGACGCCGCAGTTGTTTATTATCTAGGTGAGTTTGGTCCGTGGGGCGTTAAAGCTCAGTACGCGACCACTTATCGTGATTTACGCGGTGTTGCTGAATCAGCCGGCGTGTTACAAGAAGAAATTAAAAATGATCGCAAAGCAATTACATTAAGCTATGCATTAGATGATTTTTACTTCTACGTGGATTACACCAATACCGAAAGTAATACCGATGGTATCGAAGATGTAGTTGGTTCAGCCGATAGTTTTGCTCCGGGTATGAGCTATGACTATGGTCCGGGTTGGTTCTATGTGGAATACGTAACCAACGATGGTGTGATTGGTCAGGATGGCGAACTGCAGAATGCGGATCAGGATTTCTGGTACTTCACCATGGATTACTACTTCTGATTAGCAGCCCGGCTGTTTAATCCAACACAGAGCCGTACTGATGATTTCAGTGCGGCTTTTCTTTTTTCACCTTTATCAGGCCGTTATACTGCACATTACCGATGCTTGCTTAAAAGCGTCAATAACAGGCAAAAAAATGGACAGATATGATCAGGTGCTGGTCGCCTTGCGCCGCATTATTCGTGCAACCGACCTGCACTCTAAAAAACTCAGTAAGACTTCCGGGCTAACCTCGCCACAATTATTAATTCTGCAAACACTGCGGGATAACAGTGATCTGACGGTAGGACAGGTTGCCAAGCAGGTATCATTATCTCAGGCAACGGTAACGACCATTGTTGACCGGCTTGAGCGCGGCGGCTACGTCTACCGTGAGCGAGGTACCGCCGATAAGCGCAAAGTGTATGTGTATTTAACCGATAAGGCGTTTGAAACTCTGGTGGATGCGCCGAAGCCGCTACAGGATGATTTTGTGCGCCAGTATCAGGATCTGCATGATTGGGAGCAGACCATGATTCTGTCATCGCTGGAACGTGTGGCTTATATGATGGATGCACAGCATATTGATGCCGCACCTGTGTTGGATATTGGTGCACTGGACCGCAACGAAACCCTGAAAAAGTAGCCCTTCACAAACTGTTACATTCCGGTGGCTTGTTTTTCTGACAAGCCGCGATTACTGTCAATACTCCTGAAAAAATAAAGATAAATATCAGTAACAGGAGGTTGTTATGTTAGGTCTGATGATGGATAGCCCATTATTGGTGTCTACGCTGCTGGAACATGCAGAATCCACCCACGGCTCAGCCGAGATTGTCAGTCGCCGCTGCGAAGGCGATATCCACCGCTATACCATGAAAGATGCTGCCGGTCGGGCACGGCGTATTGCCAACCTGCTGACGCGTTATGGTATTCAGCAGGGTGATCGGGTTGCGACACTGGCGTGGAATAATTATCGCCACTTTGAGCTGTATTATGGCATCTCAGGTACTGGTGCCGTACTGCATACCATTAACCCGCGCTTATTTGCTGAGCAGCTGGTTTATATTATTAATCACGCTGAAGATCGCTTAGTGTTTGTTGATCTGACGTTTGTGCCGTTATTAGAGGCCATTCAGGATCAGATTTCGGGTGTCGAGAAATTCATTATTTTATGTGATGAAGACAAGATGCCAGACACCAGCCTGGCGAATGCACATTGTTATGAAACCCTGTTAGCTGCGGAATCGGATCAGTTCCAGTGGCCGGAGTTTGATGAGCGCAGCGCCTGTTCCATGTGTTATACCTCCGGCACCACTGGCAACCCGAAAGGTGTGTTATACAGTCATCGCTCAACGGTATTACATGCGCTGGCGTCGGTGGGGGAAGAAGTGATGGGTATGGCCTCTTCGACTTGCTTCTTACCCGTAGTTCCCATGTTCCATGTAAATGCCTGGGGAACACCTTACTCCGCGGCTATAACCGGTGCGAAGCAGGTTTTCCCTGGGCCGGGAATGGACGGTGCTTCGCTGTGGGAATTAATTGAAGCAGAAAAACCCGATCTTTTATTGGGTGTGCCAACAGTCTGGCTGATGTTGCTGAATCATATGGATAGCATCGGTAAAAAACTCGATTCAGTAGAGAATGTGATTGTGGGTGGTTCCGCAGCACCAATCTCAATGATTCGCGCGTTTCAGGAAAAGCATGATGCGTTTTTAATTCATGCCTGGGGTATGACTGAAATGAGCCCAGTGGGTACCCTCAACTCGCACAATAAACATATGGAAGCTCTGCCACTGGAAGAACGCTATCTGTTACAGGCCAAACAAGGACGGCCTGTGTATGGGGTAGAAATGAAGATTGTGGATGACAATCATCAGGAACTGCCACGTGACGGTGTAGCGTCAGGGCGCCTGTTAGTGCGCGGTCCCTGGATTGTGAAGGGTTACTATAAAAACGAAGCATCCGACAGCTTTATAGACGGCTGGTTTGATACCGGTGATGTTGCCACCATCGACGAGCATAACTACCTCAATATTGTTGACCGCTCCAAGGACGTGATCAAATCCGGTGGCGAATGGATCAGCTCGATTGATATGGAGAATATTGCGGTCGGCCATCCGGAGCTTAGCGAGTGTTGTGTGATTGGTGTTCCTCATCCGAAATGGGATGAGCGCCCGGTGTTGTTAGCCATTAAGCAAGCGGGATCATCACTCAATGAAGATGATGTGAAAGCGTATCTGGACGATAAAATTGTGAAATGGTGGATGCCGGACAAGGTTTTGTTTGTGGAGGAATTACCCCATACCGCAACCGGTAAGCTGCATAAGGTGCCACTGCGTGAGCAGTACCACGATCTTTTGATGTCTTAAGCACCAACCCCGGATCGCCCTGATAAACAGCGTTCCATAAACTGCGGAACTTGTCAGCAAACGCCTGTGTCATACTGGTTTCAGTTTTATAGACACAGGCGTTTTTTGTATGGCTCTGCAAATCGATATTATCTCTGATGTAATGTGCCCATGGTGTGCGATTGGTTATTCGGCACTGAAACAGGCGGCACAATCTTTCCCTGAAGCTGGAATACAAATCCGCTGGCATCCGTTTGAACTGAATCCGAATATGCCCGCTGAAGGACAGAACCTCAGCGAACATCTGGCCGAAAAGTACGGCAGCACTGAAGAAGAAAGCCGCGCCAATCGTGAACGCCTGAGCCAATTGGGCAACGAGCTGGGGTTTGAGTTTAATCATCACGATCAGCAACGCATCGTGAATACTTTTAATGCCCATCAGCTATTAACCTGGGCCGGTGAATTACAGGAAAGCCCGGGCTATGCCGACGACCTGCAAACTCAGCTTAAAATGGCATTGTTTACCGCCTACTTCCGCGATGGTGTGGATGTCAGCGTTGGTGAGAATCTGGTGGATATTGCTGTGAGTGTGGGTTTATCCGCTCAGGATGCGCAGCAGGTATTAGCGCAGCAAACCTATGCCGGTGCCGTTCGCGCCGAGCAACAACAGTTTCAGCAGATGGGGATTAGCTCCGTGCCCGGAGTGATTCTGGCGAATAAGTATCTGGTGAGTGGTGGTCAGCCGGTTGATGTTTTTAAGCGTGCTATTCAGCAGGTGTTGGATGAGCAAGCGGCATAAGTATGAGTGATGTGGCAGCTTGTTGCGTTACATAGACTACTGTGGTGCTTTGGTTTGTTGTGGTGCAGTATTTGATGCATACTAACATCAAATAAGATGTTGGAGGCTAATATTATGCGCACTACAGTAACCATTGATGACACCTTATATGATCAGGCACTGGACTTATCAGAGCCTGGTATCGAAAAGGCCGATCTATTCCGTGAGGCCATTCAAACCTACATTCGGGTGCAGGCTGCTAAACGTCTGGCTGCACTCGGCGGTAGCGCTCCCGATATGCCAGTCATTCCCCGTGAACAGGGGTAACGAACTCGATGGCTGTACTGGTCGATACTTCGGTTTGGGTTGAGCATTTCCGTGTTGGTAATGCTGAGTTAAGCTCGTTATTAAAGATGGATGAAGTTCTGGTTCATCCATTTGTGATAGCTGAACTGGCTTGTGGTACGCCACCTAAAAGAGAACAGACTTTGAAAGATCTGAGTTTGCTCAGGCATGCCACTCAGGCCAATGTATCTGAAGTGCTCGATTTTATTGAAAATCGGAAACTGTATGGACGTGGTTGTGGTTATGTGGATATGACGCTGCTAGCGTCGGTGCTGCTGACACCCGCCTCCCAACTCTGGACTTATGATAAGCGTCTTAATCAGTTAGCGGATGAATTTTCAGCGACTTTTCGGCTGTGAAAAACATCAATGCGCCCTAATTCATATAGGGCGCAAATTCTTAAACTCACGTTCTATTCAGCAATAACCTCTGCACTTTCAGGCTCACTGCTTTCAACCCGGAAAGGTTCAAGCTCCGGTTTTTCTAATCCTAAACGAGAAAAAGTCATATCAATCAGGAAGTCCGTGATCTGATCAATATCATCCGGCTCATACTGGCGCTTATTTAACACTTCGAGAATCTGGGTTTCAAAATCAGCATAATGCTGAGTGGTCGACCAGATCATAAAAATCAGATGTGTTGGGTCAACCGGACGAATTTTTCCCTGATCAATCCAGCTTTGAATAACGCTGGTTTTTTCTTTTACCCAGGTACGCATATTCTGGCTCAGGTGCTCGCGTAAGTGTGGAGCGCCCTGAATAATTTCCATCGCAAAAATTTTAGAAGCGTTTGGGTTGGTATAGGATAAATGAACTTTGGATCGGATAAAGCGGCTTAATACATCCGCCGGATCACTGTCAGGTGTGATGTCGGATAACACTTCATTCCACACCTGCATAATATTTTCTAATAAAGCGCGATATAAATTGGCTTTGTTTTTAAAATAATAATGAATATTGGCTTTTGGAACACCGGCACGGTCAGCAATGGATTGCATGCTGGTGCCTTTAAAGCCATGCAGTACAAATTCCTGCTCGGCTGCTGCCAGAATATTTTCGTTGTTACGTTCGCGGATCTTACCCGGCTTATACTTTTGCTTCGTCATTCCGTTTCCTGCCAAAAGTGTAGTGACAGACAAAAAAGGTCAGGCCAGTCTAACACACACCAGCCCTGGTGAGATAAAAAAGGGACGACAATGCGTCCCTTTGTTTCCTGATCAGCGTTGGGCTTACAGGTGAACTTTCAGCAACAGGCTAACTGCGTTCTGGTCGCGGTCGCTGTCTTTTTCGATGCCATCAAATGGGTTGCTAACTGGTACACCAAACTTGTTGTTCCAGTAGCTGTATTCAATACCCAGTTTAACTTTGTTCTGAACGCCCAGCATTGGCCCCAGGTTATAGGTCAGCTGTGGCGTGAAGTTCAGCTCAGCATCGTGATCTTCAGTACCGGTTGACCAGTCCAGGAAGCCATCGATAGCGAAGTTACCTTCAGACCAACCGTAAGTCAGAGTGATCTGATGGTCGTTATCACCGTTATCAAAGTTGGTGTTACGTTGGGAATAGTAGTAAGTCACGCTGGCGAAATCCATACCTGGGATTGCCAGGTCAGCACCAACACCGTACAGGTAGTTATCCTGGCTGAAGCCACTGCCATTTTGACCGACAGTTGAGCTGCTGAATTCATAGGTGAATGCAGCGTTAATATTTTTTACGACGCTGTCTTCAAATGAAGTCAGAGTGAATTTTGGAGAAAATTCACCGTAAGTCTCATGGTAATCGCTTTCGCCGTTCAGACGGTCTACGAATAAGAACAGGCCACCCCAGCTATGACCAGAAACGTGCTCCAGAGTCATTGTGGTGATGGTGTTTTCTTCACCGTTTGCTGGCGTCATGGTGTAGTCAGAACCGTACAGCAGAGATACGCTGTTATCTGCCCAGAATTGCTCAGCAGAAGCACTGGCAGCAGAAGCTGCGATAATGGCGGCGGTTAATAATTGCTTTTTCATAGTCTCTCTCCAGAGGTTTTAAAGCCCCGGCAAGCGAATAAACCTTACTGGTTTTTTCATACTACCGGGAAGTTTTTAAATCAATTTAAAAATAAAAAAATACGATTAAGATTGAGGCAGTTTGCCTTCAACACCATCGATGTACCAGTTCATACCCTGCAGATCACCGTCAGACAGAGATTCACCGTCTTTAGCTTTTACAGAACCGTCTTGTGCGGTAACCGGGCCATCAAATACGCGTGCTTCACCGGCTTTAATCGCCGCTTTTTTCGCTTTAACCAGTTCGCGAACATCCGCAGGAACGGCATCGTTAAATGGTGCTAAATCGGTTGAACCTTCGGCAATACCGGTCCAGACATCTTCTGCTTTCCAGCTGCCGTCGATCACAGCCTGAGCTTTTTGGGTGTACAGGTCGCCCCAGTTATGAACCGCAGCAGTCAGGTGTGCTTTTTCACCATAAGCGCTCATGTCTGAGTGGTAACCAATAGCAAATTTACCTTTTGATTCTGCTGCCTGAATAACGGCAGCGGAGTCAGTGTGCTGAGTCAGGATATCTGCGCCTTGCAGCATCAGAGTTTCAGCCGCTTCACGCTCTTTAGCCGGGTCATACCAGGTGCTGGCCCATACTACTTTAACGGTCACATCCGGGTTAACTTCTTTAGCGCCTTTGGTGAACGCGTTAATACCACGAATGACTTCCGGAATCGGGAAAGAAGCCACATAACCCAATACGTTTGACTTGGTCATTTTACCGGCAACCAGGCCAGTCAGGTAACGGCCCTGATAAGCACGGGTAAAGTAAGTACCCATGTTTTTTGATTGCTTATAACCGGTAGCGTGCTCGAATTTTACTTTCGGGAATTTTTTCGCCACTTTCAACGTTGGGTTCATATAACCAAAAGACGTGGTGAAAATCAGACCATGATCTTTTGCCAGACGACGAATTACGCGCTCAGCATCCGGACCTTCAGCAACACTTTCAACATAGCTGGTTTCAACTTTGTCACCCAATTGCTCTTCCATGTATTTACGCGCTTCATCGTGAGCGTAAGTCCAGCCGGCATCACCGGTTGGGCCTACATAGACGAAGCCGATTTTCAGTGGATCTTCGGCATTCACAAAGCTGGCACCCAGTGCCAGAGTTGCTGCTGAAATCAGCGTTGCGATTTTATTACGACCCATCATGGTCTCCTTTCTCTTTGGTAGTAGTTTTTACATCTTTTTTTGGTTTTAAAATCTTCGTGCTTATCAATCGTCACACTTGCGGGCGATACGGCTGCCCCAGTGCTAATGGTGTACTGAGTTTGGCTTTAATCGAGTCGCTGGCGATCACTACCAATACAATGATGGTGGCGATGTACGGCAACATAGCCAGCAGGTTCGGTGAGGCTTCAAAGCCCAGTCCCTGCAATACCAGGTGCATGATGCTGGCAGCACCAAATAAATACGCTCCCAGTAAAATTCGTTCGGCTTTCCAGCTGGCGAATACCACCAGAGCCAGTGCAATCCAGCCACGGCCCGCTGACATGCCTTCGTTCCACATTGGGGTGTAGGCCAGAGATAAATAGCCACCCGCCAGACCAGCCATTGCGCCGCCAAATAACACAGCGCCATAGCGGACTTTCATCACCGGGATACCAATGGCGTTGGCGGCTTCCGGGTTTTCACCTACGGCACGTACCGTCAGGCCCACACGAGTGCTGCGGAAGCACCAGAAAATAAGACCAAATAAAATCCAGGATAAGTACACCAGCGGATCATGGCTGAATAAAATTTTGCCAATCACAGGGATATCGCTCAGCAACGGAATTTCCCACGGAGTAATGCCTTCAATCGCCATACCGACATAACCGGCACCCAGAAAAGCGCTTAAGCCAATACCAAAAATGGTTAAGGCCAAACCGGTCGCTACCTGGTTGGTGACCAGAGAAATTGCCAGGAAGCCGAATAACAGTGATACCACCATGCCAGCAATAATGGCCGCGATAACGCCCATGCCGGCATTGCCGGTAACAACCGCAGCCATAAAGCCACAGACCGCGCCCATCAGTACCATGCCTTCCTGACCCAGGTTTAACACGCCGGATTTTTCTGCAACCATTTCACCCAGTGCAATTAAAATTAATGGCGTACCGGTACGAATGGTGGCAAATAAAATATTAACAATCAGATCGAAATCCATCTTTAAAACCTTTGCCTTTAGCCTGCAACTGCCGGGCTTTTCTTAACTTTTACAATGCGATAACTGATCAGCAGATCGCAGGCCAATAAATAAAACAGCAACATGCCCTGGAATAATCCGGTCAGAGATTTAGGCAGGCCTAAATCCATCTGCGCCATTTCGCCCCCCATATAGGTCAGGGCTAACAACATGCTGGCAAATAAAATACCCAGTGGGTGCATACGCCCTAAAAAGGCAACAATAATGGCGGCATAGCCGTATCCCGGGGAGATATAAGGGGTCAACTGACCAACCGTGCCCGTTACTTCGCTGACACCAGCCAGGCCCGCCAGCGCACCACAGGCAAGCAGTGCCAGCCAGGTCAGGCGCTTACCGTTAAATCCAGCAAAACGAGCAGCTGACTGATCTTCACCTAATACTGAGATCTGGAATCCCATCATGCTGCGAGACATCAAGGTCCAGATGGTTGCCATCGCAAACAGCGCAAAGAAAATACTGATATTTAATCGGTAATCTTCAAAAATCAGTGGCAGTGTCGCCGCTTCAGAAAAAATAGCCGATTCAGGAAAGTTAAAGCCTGCCGGGTCTTTTAACGGCCCGTGCACGCCATACAATAACCAGTTTAAGGCAATGTAATTCAGCATGATGGTGGTTAAAATTTCGTTGGCATTAAAGCGGGTTTTTAATAATGCCGCTAATGCCGCCCAGGCCATGCCACAAAAAGCACCGGCAATTAAAATAGTCGGTAATACCCAGATGCCTTCTGCTTCCATTAATTCCAGTGCGATATAACCGCCGCCTAAGCCACCTAAAATAAACTGACCTTCGGCACCAATATTCCAGATTTTTGCTTTAAAGCAGAGCATCAGGCCCATGGCGCATAACAGTAATGGCCCGGCTTTGGTTCCCAGCTCAGTCCAGCCGTATAAATCACTCAGAGGTGATACAAAAAAGGTGTATAGCGAGGCCAATGGGTCTTTACCCATGGCGGTAAATAAAACAGCGCCACTGAACAGGGTCAGCAGAATCGCCAACAGTGGCGATAAGTACGACATCGTCTGGCTGTCAGACGGGCGTTTTTCCAGAGTTAGCATAATGATGGATCCGGTTCTGCAGTGGATGATGACGAGGAATCGGTTACCTGATGATTAAAATCACCGGCCATCCACAGTCCCAGTTGATTAATAGAGACGTCGTCGGTATTGGCAACCGGCGACAGACGGCCATCACAGATGGCACAAATGCGGTCGCTGATGGAATACAGTTCGTCGATATCTTCGGATACCACCAGAATCGCAGCACCTTTATCACGCAATTCAATCAGGGCGTGACGAATTAAAATCGCGGCACCAATATCTACGCCCCAGGTTGGGTGAGAGCACACCAACAGTTTGGGGTTTTGCAGCATTTCCCGGCCGATAATAAATTTTTGCAGATTACCACCCGACAGCGATTTCGCCTGAGCATGGCTGCCTGCGGTTTTTACATTAAACTGATCGATGATTTTTTCGGCAAAGGCTTTGACCTTGCTTTTATTAATCCAGCCTTTATTGGTCAGGTCACCCTGGTAGCCGGTTAATAAACCGTTGTCTTCCAGCGACATATCCGGAACTGCACCACGGCCCAGACGTTCTTCCGGAACAAATCCTAATCCGGCTAAACGGCGTTTTTCTGGCCCTAAATTGCCTACCGCTTGATTGGCAAAAAATACCTGATTAGCGTTACAGGTTTCTTCACCACTGATCAGGTTTAATAATTCTTCCTGGCCGTTACCGGCAACTCCGGCAATACCGAGAATTTCGCCGGATTTAACTTCCAGATTCAGGTTCTTTAATGAGGTGGCAAACGGATCATCGGATTTAAAATCCAGCTCGCGAATACTCAGGAAAGCATCTGCGCCCTGAGCACGTTCGTAGTTCTCACTCAGTGGTGTATCGTCACCCACCATTAAACGAGCAATTTCTTCGGTTGATGTGGTGCGTGGATCACAATCACCAGTGACTTTACCGCCGCGCAAAATGGTGGCGTTATCACACAGAGCCCGGACTTCATCCAGTTTGTGTGAAATAAATAAAATACTGCAGCCTTCTTCAGCCAGCTGACGTAGGGTGTGAAATAACACTTCCACTTCTTGTGGTGTTAATACGGATGTCGGTTCATCCAGAATTAATAATTTCACGTCCTGTAATAAACAACGCACAATTTCAACGCGCTGCTGCTCACCAATCGACAGCGTATTTACATAACGGTTTGGATCGAGCTTCATGCCGTAGCGCTCGGATACGGTTTCAATACGATGTTTTAATTCATCCATGGATGTCACATCGTCAGCCGCCATACTCAGAGCAATGTTTTCGGCTACCGTTAAGGTTTCAAATAATGAGAAATGCTGAAATACCATACCAATACCCAGCTCACGTGCATATGCCGGACCACTGATACGAACATTTTCTCCCTGCCACAGCATCTGACCTTCATCTGGTGCTACCACACCATAAATGATTTTCATCAGAGTGCTTTTGCCCGCGCCGTTTTCACCTAATAACGCATGTGTCTCACCGGCGTGTACCGTCAGGTTAACCTGATCGTTTGCTACGCAGCCGGGGTAGCGTTTGGTGATATTTTTTAATTCGATTCTTTTCATAGGTTGTTTCTGACCATCTGGTCGAAAAATCAAAGCAAATGGCCTGCCAGATTTTTAAATAAGCCGGAAGAAAGAATGCATTCTATTAAAAAATTGGTCGAAAGGTCAGCTTATATACGGGTTTATTCTGTGGTCTACACTGAGTAAATAACAAATATCTTTTAAACCGGTCAGAAAATATTGCGCATATCTGGTGCGCTCTGAAATAGCCTCTGAATTATTTTGGTGCAAAGCTGACTGAATGGTTAATTTATATGGGTGAGTAATCAGGTAACAACGAACGGCGTAAAAAGTTCAAATCGGGGTTAATAACTCGCGGTGTGACTGGCGGGCGTATTCAGTTTTATATCTTCTATATGTGCATTCCCGTGCAATACTCTGATAAACTTGTCTAATTGGTCAGAATATTGCTACAAGCTCTGAATAACCAGGGTCACTGACCTGATAACAAAGAGGCAAGCGCAGACGTGGTTCGATTTTTTTTGAATGGGAATCTGACAGTTGTACAAAATGTAGCCAGTGATATGACGGTATTACGCTATTTACGTACTCAGGAGTCCCTGTCAGGTACAAAAGAAGGGTGTGGTTCGGGCGATTGTGGTGCCTGTTCCATCTTGTTGGGCGAGCAGCAGGATGGACAGTGGCACTACAAAGCCATCAACGGTTGCATTACTTTTGTTGCTCAGCTGGACGGTAAGAGTGTTGTTACCATCGATGCTCTGGCGACTGGTCGTGGTGATGAAGCTCAACTACATCCAGCGCAGCAAGCAATGGTCGACTACCACGGCTCTCAGTGTGGCTTCTGTACCCCGGGTATTGTGATGTCTCTGGCGGCGTTGCATGAAGCCATCAATCAACAGGATGGCCAACAACAAGCAACGCAACATCAGATTATTGAAGCCTTGTCGGGCAACTTATGCCGTTGTACTGGTTACCGCCCGATTATCGAAGCCGCTTCCCATCTGAATGATTACCCGGATAACCGTCCACAAGCGGTACAGGTATGGCAGCCGGATGCCCCGGTATCCGTTGACCAGGGTGAAGGTGTATCAACCACGGCTGGCTTCTCGGCTAATGGCCAACAGGCGTGGGCACCAGAGACCGAAGAACAGCTGCAAACCCTCCTCAAGGATCACCCGGATGCGCGAATGGTTGCGGGTGCGACCGATCTGGCGTTAGAAGTGACTCAGTTCCTTAAGCCCATCGATAAGCTGATCGCAATTAACAATATTGCCACGCTGAAAGCGGTTCGGGACGAAGAACACGCCCTGCTGATTGGTGCTGCTGCGACCTACAGTGAGGTTGAACCGCTGCTGGCTCAATACTTCCCGGAATTTGCTCAGCTGTTATCCCGTTTAGGGTCACGTCAGGTGCGTAATAACGGCACATTGGGTGGGAATATTGGTAACGCGTCTCCGATTGGTGATACACCACCGGTGTTATTAGCGCTGGGTGCTTGTATTGAACTGGCGTCTGCGCCGGGTGCGGTTACTGGAGTTGGCTCACGTTGGTTAAGCCTGAAAGACTTCTTTATTGATTACAAAAAGACGGCACTACAAGCTGGCGAATATATTCGCACCATTAAGATTCCAAAATTAAAAGCTGAAGAACAGCTGAAGGTTTATAAAATTTCCAAGCGTCTGGAAGATGATATCTCTGCAGTTCTGGCGGCGTTTAAAGTCACGCTATCTGAAAATAAAAAAGTAACTGCAATCAGTACCGGTTTCGGTGGTATGGCAGCGATTCCTAAGGCAGCCACCGAGCTGGAAAAAGCATTAACCGGGTTGCCGGTCAACGGCACCCGGTTCCGTCAGGCGGCGGAGCAACTGGCTCAGGACTTTACGCCGATGTCGGATGTTCGTGCCAGTGATGAATACCGCTTATTAGTGGCGAAAAATCTGGTGCAGAAGTGTGCTTTGGAATTGCTCCAGCCTGACAGTATTTCCCGTATCGAAAATATCCACTCCAGCCAGCTGGCTGCCAGCGACGCTATTAACCTGATGGAGAATCACAATGCGTAAGTTAATTGATGCTCCTGAGCGTGAACGCCCACAAAAAGCTAAGAAGCTGAAAGGTCATACGGGCCAAAGCATGAAGCACGAAAGTGCTGAGAAACACGTTTCCGGAAAAGCCGTGTATGTCGATGACATGCCGGAGTTTCCAAACCAGTTGCACATCGCAGTGGGGGGCAGTGCTTACCCACATGCGAAAATTAAGTCGATCGATCTCTTCGCAGTTAGAGAAACCCTGGGGGTCGTTGACGTGATTACGGTAGAAGATGTACCGGGTCACGTTGACATTGGCCCCGTTTTTTCTGGCGACCCGGTGTTGGTAGAAGAAACCTGCGAATACGTTGGCCAACCAATTTTTGCGGTGGCCGCCACCAGTATTGAGATTGCCCGTGCAGCGGTTAAAAAAGCCAAAATCGAGTACGAGGTATTAGAACCGGTACTGGACGTTGAAAAAGCGCTGGAGCAGGAATTCTTCGTTCGCCCGACGCATCAGCATAAACGCGGTGACTCTGAAACGGCACTGAATAATGCCGCGCACCGCATCCAGGGTGAAATGCACGTCAATGGTCAGGAGCACTTTTACCTTGAAGGCCAGGTGTGTTCGGTCATGCCAACCGAAGACGGTGGTATGCACGTTTATACCTCCAGCCAACACCCGACCGAAGTTCAGAAGTTAGTGGCCGAAGTGCTGGGTATCAGCATTAATAAAGTACACGCCGAAGTACGCCGTATGGGCGGTGGTTTTGGTGGTAAAGAAACTCAGGCTGCACCACTGGCTTGTATTGCTGCCATCATGGCGCATAAAACCGGTAAGCCGGTGAAGTACCGCATGACCCGTAACGACGATATGGTGATGACGGGGAAACGCCATCCGTTCTATAACCAGTACGATATTGGTTTTGACGAGCAGGGCATTATTCAGGGCGCGGATTTAATGGTTACCGGTGATTGTGGTAACTCACCAGACTTAAGTGACGCGATTGTTGACCGTGCCATGTTCCATTCCGATAACGCCTATTATCTGAATAACGCCACGGTAACTGGCCATCGGGCAAAAACACATAAAGTATCGAACACCGCGTATCGTGGTTTTGGTGGCCCGCAGGGTGTGATTCTGGCGGAATTAATGATGGACGATATTGCCCGTCATTTAGGGGAAGATCCGCTGACCATTCGTAAGCGTAATTTGTACGGTGTGACGCACGATCATATTCGTACGGCGGATGGCGACATCGACCCGCGTGATGAAACCCATTACGGCCAGAAAGTTGAGCACAATTTATTATCAGAATTAATTTCTGACTTAGAAACCAGCTCCGATTATTGGGCTCGTCGTGAAGCGATTAATGAATTTAATAAAACCAGCCCGATTCTGAAAAAAGGCCTGGCGTTAACGCCGGTTAAATTTGGTATTTCTTTTACCGTTCAGTTTTTAAATCAGGCGGGTGCGCTGGTTCATATTTACACCGATGGCAGTATTCATCTGAACCACGGTGGTACGGAAATGGGTCAGGGGTTATACCTGAAAGTGGCTCAAGTGGTGGCCGAAGAATTCCAGGTTGATCTGGATACCATTCAGGTATCCGCCACTCGTACCGATAAAGTGCCGAACACTTCGCCAACCGCGGCTTCTTCCGGTACCGATTTAAATGGCATGGCCGCACGTGATGCCTGTTTGCGCATTAAAGAAGGATTATTCACCTTCGCTTATGAGCATTATCAGGCAGATGCTGACAGCGTTAAATTATTCGATAGCCATCTGGTGTATCAGAAAGACGGCGAAGAGCAACGTGTGCCATTTGCTGATTTTGTCCAGCAGGCATATATGGGGCGTGTGCCGCTGTCATCGACCGGTTTTTATAAAACGCCAAAAATTCACTACGACCGCGAAACCGGTAAAGGTCGCCCGTTCTATTATTACGCGAATGGTGCGGCGGTGAGTGAAGTCATTGTGGATACCTTAACCGGTGAATATCGTTTACAGCGGGTTGATATTCTTCACGATGTTGGTCGTTCATTAAACCCGGATATTGATGTTGGCCAAATCGAGGGTGCCTTTATTCAGGGCATGGGTTGGTTAACTACTGAAGAGCTGGTTTGGAATAACGATGGCCGCTTAACCAGTAATGGCCCGGCGACCTATAAAATTCCGGCGGTGGGTGATACCCCGTTTGAGTTTAATGTGAAGCTGATGGAAGACCGCCCGAATGGCGAAGCGACCGTGTACCGTTCCAAAGCAGTAGGTGAGCCGCCATTTATGCACGGTATTTCGGTGTGGAGTGCCATTCGTGATGCAATTGCCAGTGTTGGTGATTACAAGTTGAATCCGCGTTTGGATACCCCGGCGACGCCTGAGCGTGTGTTATTTGCCGTTCAGGATGTGCAGGCAAAAGGCTGATTTTATGAAAACGCACAACTCAGTTGGTCATTTTTGTTCGCAGGCACGCGGTAAATACGTCCCTGTACGCTCGGCTGCGACATCCATGTCGCAGACGGCCTCGAACAATAACAACCAACCGTTGTGCTTATTTTCAGACACTGACACCAAACGCTTCGGAGGTAATGGCTGATGCGCTCTCAACACTGGTTTGACGCTGTACAAAAATGCCAGCATAAAGGCGAAGCCTATGCACTGGTAACGGTATTGGGTTGCACTGGCTCTACACCACGCGATCAAAGCAGCAAAATGGTGATTACCGGCGAAAAAACCTACGACACCATTGGTGGTGGTCACCTTGAATTTGTTGTCACCAATAAAGCGCGTGAGTTGCTGGTGGCCAATACCGATTCTCAACAAATTGATCACTTCCCATTGGGCGCTTCGTTAGGCCAATGTTGTGGTGGCAGTGCAACTGTACTGATTGAAACCTTTGCTGCGTGTGATTTTCAGGTTGCCGTATTTGGCGCAGGCCATGTTGCCAAAGCACTGATGAATATTCTGTCAGGCTTACCGTGTAAGGTGAGTTGGGTGGATAGCCGTGCAGAATTATTTCCGGCTGAAACCGCAGCCAATATCAATGCCATCGTCAGTGATGATCCGACCTATGAAATGGAAAACCTGCCAGCCGGTGCCAACGTATTAATTCTGACCCATAACCATCAGCTGGATTATGAATTAACTGAAGCCGCGTTAAAGCACCCGGGATTAAATCATATTGGTTTAATTGGTTCCGATACCAAAGCGCAGCGTTTTATTCGCCGTTTAGAAGCGCGTGAATTTTCCCAGGATGATATTCAACGGGTTATCTGCCCGGTAGGACTCAGTGCCGTGCCGGGTAAATTGCCGATGGAAGTAGCCGTGTCTATCGCTGGTGAGTTAATTGCACTGCAGCATCAGGACGAGAATGATCGGCTTGATAAAAAGCAAATTGATAACAAACAACGCGGCTTGAGCTGGAAAAACATTAAGCAAGAATTAACCAATGATCAGCGTAGCGTGGATACCACGGGTACCGGTGCATCATTAAAGCTGTCAGATTAATTTTTTATTTAAACGAAACTATTTAAACACTATGAACACTGAAGATTCTGTGAAAAACCCGTTTGAAACCTTATACACCGATCTGGCCAGCCGTAAATTAGGCGGTCAGGCGATTGCCTGCAGCAACGACTTTTTTGCTGAAATGGAAAATCTGCTGAAGCTGGAAGAGCCGGTGTTCCAGAAGGGCGTATTTACCGAGCGTGGGCAGTTGATGGATGGCTGGGAAAGCCGTCGTCGTCGTTTTCTGCCAGACGGTACCACCGACGATGGTCTGGAATACGACTGGTGTGTGATCAAGCTGGGTGCGCAGGGCATTATTCGTGGTGTTAACGTCGATACTGCTCACTTCCTGGGGAATGCACCACAAAGCGTGTCGTTAGAGGCTTGTGTCAGCGAAGGCAACCCGGATGACAACACTGAGTGGACTGAAATTGTGGTTCGCTCCGAAGTTGGCCCGGGTGCGCCGCACTATTTTACCGTCGAGTCTGAGCAGGTCTGGACTCATGTTCGTCTGAATATGTACCCGGATGGTGGTATCGCCCGTTTAAAAGTGTACGGTGAAGTGATCCCAGATGCGGATTTATTCCTGCCGGGTGAACTCATTGACCTGGCTTATATTAAAAACGGCGCTCGCCCGGTTGTATGTTCCGATATGTTCTTCTCCCATATGGAAAACATGATCATGCCGGGCCGTGGCGTGAACATGGGCGATGGTTGGGAAACCAAACGCCGTCGTACCATTGGTGATGCTGAAAAAGATCGCTTTAATGACTGGTTGATTCTGAAATTAGCCGCCAAAGGCAGCATTGAAAAAGTGCTGGTGGATACCGCGCATTTTAAAGGTAACTACCCACATAGCTTTGCCATTGAAGCGGCTGTTCTAACCGATGAACAGGCTGCGGACGTTGCGGCATTAGAAGCCGATTCCCATCAGGATGCATTAATGGCGGGTCGTGCTCAGCCGTCTGCGATTAACTGGCAGCCTATTATGGATCGTACGCGTTTGTATGATGACCGTGAGCATACCTTCAAAAAAGAAGTGCAAAATAACGATCAGGCCTTTACCCATGTACGGGTAAAAATGTACCCGGATGGTGGCATCAGCCGTGTTCGTCTGTGGGGTTATCCATCTGAATCACTGGCAAAAGTGACGGGTAAATAACATGGCAGACTTAACCTATACCGTAGAACAACTTAACCAGTTAAATGAACAGGATGCCGCGTTTGCGTTTGAAAACTGCTGCACCGCAAAAAACTGGATTGAGGGTATGGTCGCAGCGCGTCCGTATGCGAGTGTTGAGCAATGCCTGAGTGTTGCCGAAACCGTATGGAGCAAGCTGGGCGAGAGTGATTTTCTGCAGGCGTTTGAAGGCCATCCAAAAATTGGTGACGTGTCGAGCTTAAAAGCCAAATACGCGCACACCAAAAAACTGGCATCCGGTGAACAAAGCTCTGTTAACGAAGCCAGTGATGACGTGATTGAACGCTTAGCCCAAGGCAATAACGAGTATTACGATAAAAATGGCTTTATTTTTATCGTCTGCGCGACCGGAAAATCCGCGGCTGAAATGCTGGATTTACTGGAACAGCGTTTGCCAAATTCGCGCGAGCAAGAGTTGCTGAATGCGGCAGCTGAGCAAGCAAAAATCACCGCTATCCGAATTAATAAGCTATTACCGGATGCTTAATTAAGAAGAAATTAAATGACAATTTATAGATAGATTGATGAGAGCCTTGGCTCCATGGATGGCGCGAACGAGCGTACAGGGATGTATTAACAGCGACTCTCAAAGATCTATCTGTAAATTGTTATAAATCTTAAGAATATTTTTTAGAATATGGGATGAGGAATAATCAATGTCAGCACCATCTCCGATCACCACACACGTGTTAGACACACATTTAGGCAAGCCGGCTGCCGGTATGGCGGTTGTACTGGAAAAACGCGATAGCGACGGTAACTGGGCTGAAATTGCCAGCGGCGAAACCAACAGCGATGGCCGTATTTTAGATTGGCTGGCAGGCCAGCAGCGTGAAGCCGGGGTTTATAAAATCTCGTTTGCCACCGACCCGTACTTCGAAAAACAAGGCTTAACCTGTTTTTACCCAAGCGTGTCGTTTGAATTCCGTATTGAAAACCCGGACGAGCATTATCATGTGCCGCTGCTGATTTCAGCGCATGGTATGTCGACTTATCGCGGTAGTTAATATGACTTTTATTTTAAAACCTCAGCCATTAACCGCCGAAGCATTCGCACCCTTCGGTGAAGTGGTCGAAGCCGGAACAAGCACACCCATCATGATCAATGACGGCAACACCGAGCGTTATGATTCTCTGGTGAAAGTGCAAACCGAACGCCCGGAAGACACTGCTGTCATTAATATTTTCCGCGCTCAGCCACGTATGACCCAACCTTTGGAAAACCGCCCGGGTCAACGTGAAGGCGACAAGCGCAGTATGCGTATTGAAATGATGGAACGCCACCCGCGTGGCAGCCAATCATTTCATCCGCTGTCGGGCGAACCTTATCTGGTGCTGGTGGCGGATGCGGTAGAAGAATTAACACCTGAAAATTTACACCTGTTTCTGGCTCAGCCGAATCAGGGCATCAATTACCGCATGAATACCTGGCACCACCCGGTACTGGGGTTAAATAAAGTGTGCGATTTCCTGGTGGTTGACCGTAAAGGCGAAGGTAATAACTGCGAAGAATTTTATTTTAATCAGGATGAGCTGATTGAAATTCAGCTATAACAAATAAGAGTGATTATGAAGACAGAGAGCACGACTGTTTATCGAGCCAGCATCCTTCACTTTCTGGATGATCCGGATAAAGCGGGGGAGCAGGCCTATGAGTTTTTTGAAGATGGCGCACTGGTGGTCGAAAACGGCAAGGTAATTAAAACCGGGCCATTTACCGATATTCAAAAAGATCTGCCTGAGCACGTTGAGATGGTTGATTACAGCGGCCATTTAATTATGCCGGGTATGATCGACACCCATATTCATTTCCCTCAGGTGGAAGTGATTGCCTCATACGGTGAGCAGCTACTCGACTGGTTAAATAATTACACCTTCCCGGCAGAGCGCCAGTTCGAAGATAAAGAATACGCCAGCAATATCGCTAACTTCTTCCTGGATGAATTGGTTAAATGTGGCACCACAACGGCGCTGGTATTTGGCACGGTTCACAAACAAAGTGTTGATGCCTTCTTCGAAGCATCTGAACAGCGCAATACCCGCATGATTTGCGGCAAAGTGATGATGAACCGTAACGCGCCGGAATTCCTGTGTGACGATGTGGAAAGCAGCTACAACGACAGTAAAGAGCTGATCGAACGCTGGCATGGTAATGGCCGCCAGCTGTATGCCGTAACGCCACGCTTTGCCATTACCTCAACGCCGGAGCAACTGGAAAAAGCCGGACAGCTGTTAGAAGAGCACCCGGATGTGTATATGCAAACCCACATCTCGGAAAACAAAGACGAAGTGGCCTTTGTTCAGGAGCTGTTCCCGGAATCGAAAGATTATCTCGACGTTTACGATCAGTACAACCTGTTGGGTAAGCGCAGCGTATTCGCTCATGGTATTCACCTGACTCCACGCGAACACGAACGCTTCCGCGATACTGGCTCCAGTGTGTCTTTCTGCCCAACCTCCAATCTGTTTTTAGGTTCTGGCTTGCTGGATATTGCAGAGCTGGAAAAAGAGCAGGTTGCGTACAGTGTGGCAACTGATGTGGGCGGCGGCACCAGCTTCTCCATGCTGCAAACCCTGAACGAAGCCTATAAGGTTTGTCAGTTGCGCGGTAACAAGCTGTCGGCGTTAAAGAGCCTGTATCTGGCGACACTGGGCAACGCCCGTACTTTACAGCTGGACGACAAAATTGGTTCTTTTAAATCTGGTAACGAAGCCGACTTTATTGTGATGGACTTTAACGCCACACCATTAATGGCGTTAAAACAAAGCAAATGCAAAACACTGGCAGAAAAACTATTTGCCATGATTATTCTGGGTGATGACCGCACGGTGAAATCCACTTACGTAGCGGGCCAGAAATTACATAGCCGTGATGGGGACAAATAATGGAAGCGTATTTTTACGAGTGGTTAAACCTGTTCTTCCGCTGGTTTCACGTGATTGCCGGTGTCGCCTGGATTGGTGCATCGTTTTATTTTGTCTGGCTGGATAACAGCTTGGAAGAACCACCGCAGTGGAAAAAAGACAAAGGCATTGGTGGTGATTTATGGGCCATTCACGGTGGTGGGTTTTATGAAGTTGCCAAATACAAATTAGGGCCAGAGGCCATGCCTGCCAACCTGCACTGGTTCAAATGGGAAGCCTACACCACCTGGCTGACCGGTATGGTGATGTTATGGGTGGTTTATTATGTCGGCGCTGAAAGCTTTTTAATTGATAGTAGCCGCATGGACTTTACTCAGGGCGAAGCCATTGCCGCAGGCCTTGGCTTTATTGCCGGGGGTGTCGGTATTTATGAACTCATGGTGCGCTCGCCACTGCGTCATAACGGCAAAATGTTTGGCCTGATTTTATTCGCCATTTTAGTGTTTGCTTCCTGGGCAGCGAATCAGATTTTTTCGGCGCGTGGTGCCTATATTCACGTAGGTGCAATTATCGGTACCATTATGGCGGGCAACGTATTCTTCGGCATTATGCCGTCGCAGCGTGCTCTGGTAGAGGCGGTACAGCGTGGTGAAGCTCCTGATCCTAAATACGGTGCGTTTGCCAAACTGCGCTCTACTCACAACAACTACTTCACCCTGCCACTGATCTTTATCATGATCAGTAACCACTACCCAATGACCTACAGCCATGAATACGGTTGGCTGGTATTAGCGGCGATTGGTTTTATCAGCGCTTTTGCGCGTCACTTCTTCAACCTGCGCCACCGTGGTGAAGTGAAGCCCATGATTCTGGTAGCCGCAGCGGTTATGCTGGCGGCACTGGCGGCGGTGATGGCTCCGGCCAAGATTGAAGCCAAAGCAGGCGAAGCGGTGCTGAGCGACGCACAAGCCATGACCATTGTTGAACAACGCTGCACGGCTTGCCATGCGCAACAACCAACCAATCCGGGCTTTGCCTCCGCACCGGCGGGAATTGTGCTGGAAAGTGCCGAGCAGGTTTTGGCGGTAAAAGATAAAACCATTCCAGCGCTGCAAACCGGCTATATGCCACTAGGCAACCTGACGGGTATGACTGATAACGAGCGTCAGGCGCTGTTGGTGTGGTTGGCTAAGTAAATAGCTCAGCGCTGTTTTAGTTATTGATGAAAGCCGCCGAATCAAACGATTCGGCGGCTTTTTTTAGATGGCGATAAAAGTGTTAGCTACCAATCTCCATCACAATTCGTCCATCAATCTTACCAGCGCGCATACGATCGAAAATATCATTGATATTGTCCATCGGCTCAGTGCTGTATTCCACTTTGATTTTGCCGTCGCCAGCAATCTTTAAACACTCAGCCAGATCCATACGAGTACCAACAATCGAACCGCGAATGGTTTTGCGGGATAACACAGTGTCAAAAATATTAAGATCAAAATTACCGGGAGGTAAGCCGACCAGCGACATGGCTCCGCGTGGTGATAACATGCCGGTGCCTTGCTGGAACGCAGTTGGGGATACAGCAGTTACCAGTACACCCTCGGCACCGCCGCAAAGTTTATCCACCTCTGCAACCGGATCGGTTTTTGTGGCATTAATCACCGCATCGGCCCCCATTTTTTGAGCCAGCGCTAATTTGTCGTCAGCAATATCAACGGCAATCACATTCAGACCCATTGTCTTGGCATATTGCACGGCCAGATGCCCTAAGCCACCAATACCAGAGATCACCACGGTATCACCCGGTTTGGTATCGGTTTCTTTCAGACCTTTATAGACAGTCACACCGGCACATAAAATCGGAGCCGCCGTATTAAAATCGAGCGAGTCGGGTAAATGACCGACATAATCCGGATCTGCAAGTACATATTCGGCATAGCTGCCGTTCACCGAGTAGCCCGTGTTTTGCTGCTCAGCGCAGACTGTTTCCCAGCTGGATAAGCAATGTTTGCAGTGGCCGCAGGCGGTGTGTAACCAAGGTACGCCAACCCGATCACCTTCTTTCACATGAGTCACCCCTTCGCCCACGGCCACAACATGGCCCACACCTTCATGGCCGGGTATAAAGGGCAGCTGGGGCTTAACCGGCCAATCGCCTTCGGCGGCATGTAAATCCGTGTGGCACACACCAGAAGAGTGAACTTTAACCAGAATCTTTCCCGGGGTGATTTTCGGTACTGGCATTTCATCAATAACCAGGGGTTTGCCAAATTCAGTAACAACGGCGGCTTTCATCATTTTTTGCATGACTGATTCCTTTGAGCAGGTGCGGAGCGAATGATAGAAAGGCCTGAACCCAATTCACCACCGCGAGCTTGAGTGACTTCTTGAAAATAATGTAGCAATACATCTGTAAGGGTTGTATTGATACTGATCAATACCCTCCGCTGAGAGCCAGGTAATGGCGCAATCTGACAAAAGTGTTAAGGTGACTGTCCACCTGGTTTGGCCACCTAGTTTTTATGGAGAATATTTATGACTACAAGTAGCACCAGAAGCTCGACAGTAATCGGTATTTGTTTAATCGTCGGGCTGTCATCATTAGGCTATATCCTCGGTGATTCTGCCATTCGGTTTAAGGAATACGAAAGGACGGTGACGGTAAAAGGGCTGTCTGAAAGGGAGTACAACGCCGATATCGTTATCTGGCCAATTCAGTTCAGCGTTGCCAGTAATAACCTGGAAGAAATCTACCAACGGATTGATCGCAATAGCAAAAGAATCCGATCCTTTCTTGAGGAAGCGGGAATCGCAGCGGAAGAGATATCTTATTCTGCGCCAGCCATAACCGATAAAGCGGCACAACAGTATGGTGATCACTCTGCGTCTGAGTTCAGATATACGGCGACTCAAACGGTCACGGTTTATTCTGAAAACATTAAATCCGTTCAGCAAGTAATGGGGCAGATGTCTGATTTAGGGAGGCAAGGTATCGTTTTTACCGGCAGTGATTATGATACGAAAACAGAGTATATCTTCACCCGATTGAATGAAGTGAAACCTGAAATGATTGAAGAAGCTACTCAGAAAGCCCGGGAAGTTGCTGAGAAGTTTGCTTCGGATTCTAAGAGCCGCCTAGGAAAAATAAAAAATGCATCTCAAGGCCGGTTTAGTATCAACGACCGAGACAACAACAATCCGCATATTAAGAAAGTACGTGTCGTTTCAACCGTGGCTTATTATCTTTCAGATTAATGCCTCTGATAAAAACCTCAGGATGCTTTGTATTAAATCAAGGATTAGATTATGAATTTTATGTTGTTATATCTTCTGGTGTTGATCACGTTTTTGGTCGGCTGTGGCTCAGGCTCTAGCTCTTCCGGATCCGATCGGTCGGCTCAAGTGGAGGATACCCAGACACTCTTTGTTGATCACCATAAGAGTGAATGCACTGGTGTTGCTACCTATCTCTGTTTGAGAGTACGCAATAGTCCTGATGATGAATGGCGTTATTTTTATAGCTCCATCCAGGGGTTTGAATATCAACCCGGATATAACTATCAACTGAAAGTGGCTGTTGAGGCGGTCGAAACCCCGCCAGCGGATAGCTCTGGTCGTGCGTACTCTTTGGTTGAAGTGCTTAGCAAAACTAAGGAACCTGCAGAAACAGTTTTTGATATTTCGGTATCAGAATCTGAACGCTTTGTGAAGTTATCGGAGAATATTTATCAGCTATATAACGATCAGACTGTTCAGTGTGATGCAGCGCTTTGCTCGATATTAGATGATCTGCTTATTCAGAAAATGGCAATGCTGATTGAGTTGAAACATGCAGAGCAAGCAGATCAACCAATGATGCTCAGCCAGATTAAGTGCAGTGCGGCTGAGTTGGCATTTGCTGAGGCTTGTTTGTTGTAGATTCCGAATTCTCTGGAATAGAACTAAGTATTTTTAAAGATCGTTGTCTTTAGATGTCAAAGCTATCGGGGTAAGTACCCCATTACAGATAAGAACATGGAATTGTTATGAGCCTTCCCGTTTCTCATTTAGTCACAAGTCTCTATGAACCAGATATTCAATACGAAGTTTGGAAAGAGAGCTTATCCCCGCTCTTTTTAGCAGAGCAGCCTGAAATAACTGATGGCTTCAGCGGTCGGGCGACACTATTTTTAGTTGATGATATCGTTTGTGCTAAAACGGAGTTTGATGCGCTGAATTACCATTTGGATAGAAAATATATGGCTAAGTCTGAATCCAATTGTTTTCTGTTGCAGATGTATACCCGAGGAGGATATCGAGGGTTGGTGAATGGTGAAGTAACTCATGTATCACCTGGTTCCATTTCTTTTTTGGATATGCGCTATGAGCTGGTGACACAAACCGAGCCTTCTACAGTGCTGACATTTGTGGTTCCTTTGTGCTCGTTTCATGATACGAATCTGCCACTATCAGGCTCTGTTTTGTCGCCGACCGACCCAAGTGTCAGTCTTTTGGGGCAACAACTTTTACTTTTTTGGCAGAGTTTATCTTCACTAGAATCTGCCAGTGCCTACTTGATTATCAAAAACCTGCTTCGCAGCGCTTTGGAGTTATTTAATTTGCAGAAGCCGGATAAAAATTCTGAATTCAGGCAACTCCGAATCAATAATGTACTGTCATATATTGAGAATAATTTAGACAAGCCGGAAAACATTGAAGAATCCTTTATTTGCCAGCAGTTTGCTTGTTCAAGAGCAACCTTGTATCGATGGTTCTCAGTGTATGGTGGTTTAAAAAAGTACATCAAACAACGACGCTTACAGAAGATCTATAAGATATTACTCAGTAATGCGGATGTGGAGATTGGGCGCTTGGCATATCGCTTTGGCTTTAGATCGTTGCCTCATTTTTCTCGCTCATTTCGAGAACAGTTTGATATGCCGCCTTCTCGGGTGGTTGATGGAAGGGCGAAGTTTCATGTTTCTAATCATGCCAGTCGATTGAAAGGAAAGCCCCTTAAGGCACACTATCCGGAATTTCGAGAGTGGTTGATGAACTTGTAAGTTTGTAATTCCGTAAGTAGGCCTTATTGAGACACAGAAGTAACAAACTTGAGACTATGGGGAAAGTCTCGGATTAATTGGTTTCTAAACTCAGACGTGCACTTAAGCAATCTTCATTTTCAGGAGCACGTATGAAGTCTAACTACTTATCTTCTCTCGCTTTATTGTCCTTGGTCAGCAGCCCTTTGGCTGTGGCGGTGGAAAGTGGTGAATTCTGTATTAAGAATGAATACCACAACCAGTATATTTCAGGCACGGAACCGCACCTGAAAGATACCTGTGGTTTTACCGAAAAATGGCTCTTTACTGAGCAGCCTGCAACAGGTGGTTACTGTATTAAAAACCTTGCGACTGGGAAATATCTGAGTGATGCCTTTCCAGGGACTTATGATGCCTGCTCTGCTGGAGAGCTTTGGCAGCTGGAAGCACAGGTTGCACCGGCTGTTCAGGCTCAGGCACAAATCGATACTCAGGGACAAGCTGTGTTTGGTGTATCAGGTGTACAGACACTGAGCCTTGAAATGGAATTTAATGACAATCCTGTGGCTATCGAAATGCCTGTTAATGCAGCCACACCATCTTTCTCTGAAACGCTGTATGGCTATTCAGCCAGTAGTATTGAATCTTTATCGGTGAAATTTGGTAGCAAAACGTGGACGAAAAATGATATTTCGGATCGCATCCCTGCCGTGGGATATTCGGCAGCTATTTGGTTTAATGCTCCGATTGACAGCAATACGCCTATCACAAAAATGTGGCTTTATGTGACGGATAGTGAAGGAACCGCAGAATTAGGAGGGGGAGCGTGCTCTGCCAGTAGCTGTGATTTACTGGGGAGAGCAACTGTTGAACAGCAAGGTGCGGGCCCCGCTATTCTAGAGGGCACATTGGTAATAAATACACCTTAATTTAGAGTTATTGTACTTCGGCATTGGACACCTCAATCTTAATTAGACTTCGGTGTCCGTTTTATCGGGGAAAGATCACTGCCCTAGCCTTGCAGTAATCATGAAATACATCGCTCGATCTACGTTATAACTATCGAACTCAATATAGTTTCCACTATGTGATGACTTTATTTGCATCTATTTACCGCTTAACGCCGGCAGCAAAGGCTGCCGAAGGCAGTCCAGTGGAGCACAGCGGAACGATTTTGCCTGCCCTTGTTAAGCATTATTGGTGCCTCTTTAGCAGTGCCTCTTTGGGCGCATAATGTTCGCCATTGGGCGCCTTTATGATTTCCCAGTGTAGTTCCTCGCCTATTAACGTGATGCTCGCCGTACCCAATGCGCGACTATAATTTGTTTTAAACTCAAAAATTTCACCGGAAAGTGCAGTACTGAAAGTTTCTGCCGAATTAGCTGAGCAATCTGTTCTCCTCCCAGCCATGCCTATTGCGCAATATGTGCCACTATAACCATTTTCACTTTTTGAAAGCGTGATTGAGAAAGTATGCTCACTAGTATTTCCTTGCCATACCCAAAGGGCTTTTTGCTCTTGCGAAAAAAGTGACTGAGAAATAAAAATTAATGATAGGAGTAAACACTTTTTCATAGCTTTAATGCATAACGACTAGGCTAAGGGGCACTCTGTGCCGTCCATTGTCTTGAGCCTTTTGTTACATGATAATTGTAAATCGACCTTTAGCAATATGTGTAGTCCCGACGTACAAATCAAATAAATCTCCTTCTCGGATTTTTCCTTCATGGATCGATTTATCATAAAACTTAATCTCTAGTTCTACGACATCACCATCAAAAGCCTCATTATCTAGCAATAACATGCAACCAGCTATCCCGTTCAATGCTGGATAAGTTATGAATGGCCAGCATCCATTGATGTACTTAAATTCGTATTTAGATCGGTCGATCTTTAAAAATTCAACTTCGGCCAATACATCCATATCAAACCATGTAACGCCTGCCAGCAGGGGCGCAGTTTTCTGCGTCTCTCTGGCTGGCTTTGTTAATGCACTGCATCGAATGTACGAAACAGTTCTTTTTTAAGCTCTGCAATATCACCACCACTCACGTGAAAAGCCGGACGTGAAGCACTTTCATATGCTACCTGCCATTCGCTAGCATTTGATACTAAGATTATGATTTCATTTACTACCAGTTTTTCAACTTCTAAGGCCACCCCATCAAACGAAATGGTTAATCCCCAATAGTTGTTTGTATTGGGCTTCAACAAGAAAAACTTCGCTTCTGAATCTGGATTAATTACTTTTCCGATGGTTTCTCCAGAAACTTTAACGATTGAGTCTTGCTTAAAGCTCTCATCGCCCCAGTGATAAAAAACCTCTTCAATCTCGAAAGAG
Organism: Bacterioplanoides sp.; assembly: GCF_965226395.1. Lineage (GTDB taxonomy): Bacteria > Pseudomonadota > Gammaproteobacteria > Pseudomonadales > Oceanobacteraceae > Bacterioplanoides. Next base: position 2,194,890 of record NZ_OZ245358.1, read on the forward strand.
GATGAAGTCTCTTTATCTAATATAACTTCAATCCAATCTGACATAGTTTTGCATTAACGCTCATGCTAAACGGCGCAGTTTACTGCGTCCATAGGTTGAGCGCATTGTTATATTTGGGGGATTTTTATATCGACTCCTTCGAAGCCACCAGATAGCCAGAAATAGATTGCTAGCAAAATTGCTGGTATCCAGATAGCTAAAGCCATTCTTTGTAAGACAACACCTTTAGACTTAAACCACTTCGACTGATACAAATACGGCGTCTGCCATACCTCAACTTTACTTTCAAAATGGTCTTTATACTCATCCTTTATATAAAACGGTAAAAGCATAGGTGCTATGACACTACAAAAGCCTAAAAACAGCACTAAAGGGACAATGACGAATGGGGATTGAAGAATTTGCATGCTACTCACTTAAAAATATAACGCCGCATTTGCGGCCGAACGAAGTGAGGTCTAGCCCAGCCGTTTTTTTGGCTGGGCGATGCAAGATGGCCTTGTTAAGCATTTCTATAGTTCCTAATTATTTCCCTTGTTTTTTTGAACCAAACAAATGGCGCTACAAGCGAGCAGTAAGCAATATATGACCATATAGGGAAATTATGATCGTCGATTGTAACCATTATTGGTAAAGGGATTAAAACGAAAAATATGAATAGTTTGCCTATAAGAGTTAACTCACCGCCACTCTCATACATGCACACACCACAAAATGGGCACAAATGCTGAGATTTCATGTAACGCAGATTAATAATCCAGAAATCGGATAATGCAGGTTTATAATTCCATAGCCTTGGAACACAACTTTGGCCGCACTTTTTACATTCTACTTTGTTCATATATCTGTCCTTGATTTTATATGCTTAACGCCTGCAAGCAGGGGCGCACGAAGTGCGTGATCTTGCCCCGATAAAACGGACACATTACTTTTCATGCTGCTATTCGTTCATATTCCATTGGTGAACAGTAATTGATACCCGAATGCAGCCGTTTTCTGTTGTAAAAGTCATTAATATAACGAGCTAAAGAATACTTTAACTCTTCTGTCGTTTTAAATTCTGTCTTGCGTATCAACTCGGCTTTCAATGAATGAAAAAATGACTCCATATGTGCGTTGTCCGTACATTTCCCAGGCCTGCTTAGACTATGTTCAATACCATGCCGTCTCAGCTCTTTTTGATACTCTGCACCTCTATATTCAACACCACGATCAGTATGCAGCATCAGTGATTCTGATGGTTTTCGCTTACGTATCGCATTGATCAGCGTTCTTCGAGTGACGGCGGTTGTCCTCTTCGTATCCAGGCTCCAGCCAATAATTCTTCGTGAGTAGAGGTCCATGATCACAGACAAGTAATGCCAATTATTTTTAACCTTGAGATACATTACGTCAGCAACCCACACTTTATTTTTTCGCTCAGGAACTTCACCATCTGGTCGGAGGTTTCCTCCAGAAGCCAGAAAACGTCTCATACCTGGTGCTCGGTACGTTACCCTTGTGACTCTGGCAATGAGGCCCATATTGCTCATAAGCCGAGCTATACGCTTCTTGCTAACACTGATGCCCTGTTTATACAGTGCTTTCCAGATGCGTGGGCTTCCATATCGGCCTTCGCTTTGATTCCATATTTTTCTGATTAAGCCTTTAAGCTGATCATCTCTTCGATCTCGCGTAGAGGGCTTACGATTTAACCAGTCGTAATAGCCACTCCTTGATACACCAAGCCATTCGCAGGTTCGTTTAATGCCTAGCTCTTTCCCGAACTTCTTGATGAATCGATATCTTGCTGATGTTCCTCCGCAAGAAACCGTTGCCACTTTTTTAACAGATCAAGCTCCTGCTTCAACTTTTTATTCTCGGCTTCAAGCTTTTTCACTTTCGACAACTCTTTTTCTTGCTGGCTTGCTGCATCTGTCAACTTTTTACGTTTGTCTGCCACGATCTTTCCTTCACGATATTCTTTCCGCCATCGTGACAGCATGAACGGATGAATGTCGAGCGTATTAGCTACTTCTTGAACCTGAATACCTGAGATCAAACTCAACTGAACGGCTTTTACTTTAAACTCGTTGGAATATTGCCAGGTCTTTCTAGGGTTGTTGTACTTTGGCATTGGACACCTCAATCTTAATTAGATTTCGGTGTCCGTTTTATCGGGGAAAGATCAGCGTCCAGACTGGCTAGCTTTGTTAGTTGATGATTTTTATGGTCTCAGCAACGACACCAATAGCAGTCATCACGCTTATAAAACCTATTAGTTCCTTTACATTCTTCGCACTGGAACCTTCTTTAAATGCAAAGTCTGATACAGCCTGGTTCTTAAATAGAAGAATCGTCAGCAAGAAAATCGCCAGAGTACTCACGAGTGCTGTCTGCACAAAGATATTTGTAAGAACCTGAAGCCCAATTAGAGTGAAAAATGCGATTTTCAAAAAATACTTATCGAAGTGGTCCCACAGCAGATCACCACCAAGAATTCTATAAAGCCAATGATTTTCAGTCTTCAAGTTTGATTCTTCATTCATAGATACTACTCAACTAACGCCTCGTTAAGAGGCTAAAATTAGCGACGAAGGAGCACAAGCCAACTGTTTTTGTCCTTTTAAACGACTTGTTAAATGCCATTTCTACTACTCTACACCACGTTCTTTCAGGCGATAATTAATTTCTTTAATTGAAAGTCTTTGCCTTACTTGGAATTCATTATCTTTTTCAAGAGTATCCATTATTAGCTTCACCGGCACTCCAATAAAAATTAACCCAGCAGGGATCATAAATAAATGAAAATAGTCAAAAATGAAGTGCATAACAGCTAAAATTAAAGCTGTACTAATGGGTAATATTGCTAATTTTTTACAAAACTCTTGTTTATTTCTCTGTTCATTTTCAATTAGCTGAAATCGGTGTGACCTGTCCTCTTTGAGCTCTTCGTCAGTGCATTTGTCATAAGGTTTATTTATTTCATCATCAGGGACATATTCACCCGACTGCATAAGCCTAATTTTTTCTTCATGCGCAACTTTCCATTCATGTAGCAACTTATAATGATAAGTCTCTTCATCGGAATCTATTAGCTTTCCGTGAGTTCGACAAAGAGCTATGGCATTGGAGTGATGACTGCGTTGCTCAGGAGTCATGTTGACATCGTACCTATTATTCTCAGCGGGTCTTGCCCCCCTGATATGTGAAACTTCGCTAGTTGAAACTGTTCCTTTGCCATCAGCATCTGAGTGAGGTCCTACTAATCTGAGGTCACATTTGGGAAATGAGCATGTATATCCGGCTCTTTTTAAAACTTTTGTTTTGGTTGGTTCAGAAAAATCGTTTGGATCTTTAGGCATTGTTGATTAGAAATCCTTGGCATTTAACATTTTAATTGTGCGCATGCGCGTTTGCACGGAACGCCCGAATTTCGAACATTCTTATAACTAATTGAATTTTCAGTGGAAATTTCCATAAGGCTTATTTTCTCATCCATGTAAACGAGCATGCCTGTTATATCTGATAACGAGATCTCATTATTTCCATTGATATAACCAACAAGACTTTGATTCTCCTACAGATTTCTCTGAATGACCAGTGCAAACGAGCATTGGTGACAATTTATCGTGCCATTCCTGTCAACTACTTGTGTTTTCTCGATACTTATACTGTTTTTATATACAGTTTTTTTGGGAGGGCTGAGGTTATGGCAAAGAGTCAGTTTTTATCGGAGTTAAGGCAAAGCCTTAGAATGCGCGGCTACAGCATAAGAACAGAAAAGACCTATAGCTACTGGGTTGCTGACTTTATTGGTTTTCATGGGATGCAGCACCCTGAATCGTCACCACTAACCCCTGTGCCGATAGCACTCTTCTTCCCGAATTAAATACGCACTTAATCCCTTGTCGTCATCATCGTCAAAGCCTTGCTCCAACACCTGCATATTGTGAATACGATCCATCCGGAAATGACGGAAATCCTCACGTTTTTCGCACCAGGCGGCCAATATCCACACCGGGCTGAAAAACATCAGGGCAAGTGGCCGAATAACTCGCTCGCTGAATTGCCGTTCGCCATCCGAATATTCAATCTGTATTTTCTGTTGTTTACGAATGCATTCACGCACGTCAGAAAAGCTCACCGTCCAGGGCGGTCTGTTATCGCTGGGCAGAGCATAGGTGGTGACTTGCTCCAGCTCGCTGCGTATTTGCGAGGGTAAGGCGGTCTGTATTTTTTCCAAAGCGTTCAGCGCTTTCTCAGCAAAACGATCATCGGTCCACTGGCGTACCATGCTGATGCCCAGCGTAAGGGCTTCCAACTCATCCTGATCAAAGGTGATGGGCGGCAGGTAATAGTCCGGATTGATCACATAACCCACACCCGCTTCGCCGGATATCGGCGTGCCCGCATCCATCAGATCCTGAATATCGCGGTATACGGTACGGGTGCAAATGCCAAACTCATCAGCGATCCGGCTGGCAGTCACGGCCCGGCGTCGGCTTCTGAGAAAGTTCACCATTTTGATTAATCGGTCCGCGCGGCGCATCTGCCTTCCCCTGATGTTGGAAACAAAAATATAGCCTATCGCAACACTACTGACACCATGCTGTCAGTAGGAGAGGAGTACTTTAATTACGACCTCAATCAAGAGGGATTAAATACAGGAGTATGACGATGATGAATCCAGTTGGCTGGTTTGAAATTAATGTAGCGGATATGGCCCGTGCTCAGCAGTTTTATGAAACCGTATTGGGTTGCACTTTGGAAAATATGCAGGGTGCTGATGACCCAACGATGGAATTGAAGTTATTCCCATCCGATATGGAAAGTTATAGTGCGGCAGGTGCCTTGGTGAAGATGACTGATGCCCCGGTAGGGCAGAACAGTGTGCTGGTGTATTTCTCTTGTGACGATTGTGCTCAGCAGGAATCACGGGTGGTTGCTGCCGGTGGGCAGGTGGAGCGTTCGAAATTCTCTATTGGTGAGCACGGTTTTATTGTGATGGCCAAAGACACCGAAGGTAATGTGTTTGGCCTGCATTCCATGACATAGTCATTGCCGCAATCTTATTTTTGTTGATATAAAGACAAAAGCTCTTCTTCACTTGCCGGGAATCGGTGGTGATGGGGCGCTTTTGGTTTGCCTTTTTGTAAGGCCTTAAATGAACAACAATAAAGATAATAGTAAGGATAAAACGATGAAGGTATTGCGCACCCCTGAGCATAGGTTTGAGAACCTGCCCGATTACCCCTTTGCGCCTAACTACTGTCAGATTACCGATCAACTGCGGATGCACTATGTTGATGAAGGCCCGCGTGATGGTCAGGTTATCCTCATGTTACATGGTGAACCTTCCTGGTCTTATTTGTATCGTTTTATGATTCCTGTTTGTGTTGAGCAGGGCTACCGGGTAATTGCCCCGGATTTAATTGGTTTTGGTAAATCTGATAAACCCGGCAAAATATCGGATTACTCTTATCGCAGTCATTTAGATTGGGTCTGGAGCCTGGTTGAGGCATTGGATCTCAACCAAATCACATTAGTTTGTCAGGATTGGGGAGGCTTGCTTGGTTTACGCTTAGCGGCTGATCATTCTGATCGCTTTAAGCGTATTGCGGTTGGTAATAGCATGTTGCCGACCGGTGACTTAAAAGTACCCAAAGCGTTTAAGGTCTGGAAAAACTTTGCTTTGTTCAGCCCCTGGTTCCCGATTGGAAAAATAATCAATGCTGGCACCAGACGGACATTATCAGACGCTGAGGTTGCCGCTTATGATGCGCCTTTTCCCTCGGGTAAATACAAGGCGGGCACCCGGGCCTTTCCACGCTTGGTACCGGTAAAACACGATATGCCGGAAGCGGAAGGTAATCGCAACGCCTGGCAATCGCTGGAGCAATGGCATCAGCCTTTTTTAACGACCTTCAGCAGTGGTGATCCGATTATGCGTGGCGGCGAAAAAGTCTTTCAGAAGCGTGTGCCGGGCTGTAACGGACAAAACCATGTCATCCTGAAAGGCGGACACTTTTTACAGGAAGACTCAGGTGTGGAATTTGCCCGGGCTGTTTGTGAAATGATCGCCGCTGATGATTCAGTGGCCTGAGCCGAGTCCGGAGACTTTATAAGTCAGGAGGACTATAAATTCAGTCATTATTGATTGAAAAACTCTGCGACCGCATCCGTAGATACCTTGACGGCTTCGGGCTTGTGATAAAAATCAACATGGCTGAATCCAGCAACAGCCAGCACTTCCGGGTTGTTGGTTAGCTTGTCGATAAAGGCGGTTGAGCAGATTGCAGTGGGTGCATCCTGGCCGTAAACCACCAGAGTGGGTTGAACGATTTTGTCGGCATAGTGTTCACACAGGGAGAACAGCGATTGCATTGGCTGATCACCGATATGAATGTTGCTGAAATTTTCTACCGCCTTAGGGCCCTTAACACCATCTCTGCCGTAGTAGCTGTAGGTCTCTCGCGCCATTTCCGGGAAGGCAGCCGTTGCGACAAATTCGTCTTCTGATTGCTCGTCATTCAGGCCGAACGGGGCAACATAGTCAGGTTCGCCACTTTCATACATGGCTTGGGCAGAAGTATTTGCTGCCGCAATCATCGGGTTTGTTACTTCCTGTCCCAGCCATTGGAAGCCATCAGCCGCCATCATGCCTGAAACAGTTGCCAGTTTTTTGATGCGGTGATCAGTGACGGATGCCGAAGCGATGATTGAGCCCCCCTGACAAACGCCCAAACCATAAATTTCTTCAACATAAGGCAGGGTGCCTAAATAAGAAACCGCGTCCCAGGTGTTTTCAATCAGGCGGAACATATAGCGGGATTGCTTATGTTCACCTGGCAGCGCTGGTGAGTCACCCATACCCAGATAGTCAAATGCCAGAAAAACAAAACCACGCTTCGCCATTTCCGGGCCATAAGTGCCGAGCACTTGTTCTTTCACTTGTGGAAACGGGCTGGCACCCACAATGGCTTTGTATTTTTTATTGGCGTCAAAATTATCAGGCAGGTACAGATCACCCACCAAATCAACGCCAAATGATTTAAACGTTACTCTTTCGATAGTCATACATTCACCCCTTTGTGAAATGATCTGTTCAGGTAGTGATGTCATCATAGGCTTGCTCAGCCCTGAGGGCAGTGCACAAATCTACGTTATGTGGATACAAAATCACGTTACCGTAAGCAGAACACTAAGGGGGATGTTCAGGCTTTCCGCAGGCCCTGTATCTCTTGATACAACTTTTCCGCTTCTGCGGTGATTTCAGAATAGCCGCGAATATCGCCATTACGCTGAGCCTTCATGGCTTGTTCCAGCTTGGCGTCGTATTGCTTTTGTAATTTTTTGATGGAGTCTGGCTTAAGGAAGGAGAACATAAGTATGCCTCGTTATGGATTTCTTTATTTTAAGTATTTTCTCCGCCAGAAACGACAACAAAATTTATAAGGTTATGATCATCAAAAATCGGCTTTGGGCTATAACAGGGCAAAGGATGTTTTATCCGTTTGTGCCTGAGACGCATCTGAACTCTGTTTCGGATTGGTCTAACTCCTAGGCTAGGGAGCGGTGCACTGCGCTGTCCAAAACTTTGAGCCTATTGTTAATGAGTTTCTATTTGAAATACTGGTCAATATTATTATCCTCTAAATACGCGAGTGATTTTTTGGATATCTTTGTGCCTATCGGGTAAGCAAGGCTAAACACTCTTAGATAGAAACGCAGTAGAAGCAAACCAATTCTGTCACTCTTCATAAGGCCTAGTCCAATAACTAGATGCAACGCTGTCATCATAAAGACAAAGATCAAACCACCTATGCCAGGAAGGGAACCAGCGTAAGCGTGAGAGCCAAGGCCGAATATGCCAAAAGAAAAGAATAGAAAGCCATATAGCTTCACAATATAGAGAGGTTTTCTTTCAATATTCATTTGTATTAGTTCAGACCTGATCTGACAGTCGCTTGTTATAGCTTTTCAATTGCATTGAATGTGGTTGCTAATTCTTGAAGCTCACCTGTTTCATGGAGCCATAGATACACTGTATTTTTAAATTGCCCTGACTCCCTGATGAATACCATTTGATCTCCTAAACCATTGTTTGCAATTGCTAATGCCTCATTTGGAAAATTGCCAATGTCTTTGCATGCCTCCGTTTCATTGATGATATGATTGCAAGTGCGGGAAAGCCTCTTTCTATCTGACGCATCTTTAATTGGATAGAACTCCCAGTCATCTTCTTCTGTTGATGCTTCGCCGCCATTATCCAATTTCATTGCTTCGCGATATTCGTGAGGCAACTTTGTTCCAAGCTCTGCTTCAGTATGGGCTAATTGTTCCTCAGATAATTTAAATGGCATCGATCTCTCCATTACTAAAATGCTTTTGTTGTGGGACGTTCACCAACTATTTGTTATTTTATTTTAGGTACTTCTACACCCAGTATTTCTTCGGTGAGATTTAAGTTGTCACGTCTTAAAAAAGGCACTAACTCCACCATCAAAGTTCTAGGATCGATAATGGTATAGTTTGATTCAGAGCAGCTTCTACCACCGCAGCGAGCGTTAATAAGAGCTTTAAATTGGTTTCTCTTATTCTTTACACATAAAAAATTAGTGTAATCGATACTGTGCTTCCACAAAGAAGTTTCTCGCCCGTTACTCCTTGCTTGTATATGAAGCCTAGAGCTTTCGTACTCACCCACTGTTTCGATATTAAAAATAGCATCTCCGCATTTATATTCTTTGCTTAAAGCAGGTAGAGATAGAACCGCTAACAACATAAGACTAAATAACTTACTCATAATCTTCCTTGGGAAATAACGCCGCTAGCAGCGGCCGAGTGAAACGAGGTCCAGCCCCGTAGGGGCGATGCTGGCTGGCTTTGTTATAGCCATATTTAGGCAAGAACCTTGTTTATTTGTTTAACGATATTATCGCGGGCATTCTGTTTTTTAAACACAGTTGGAATATGCAACAGAAAGCTAGCCCACTTAAATTTTTCGGTTTTTCTTTCATTGGATGCAATGTAATCACGAAGGTCTACTGCCGACTCGCGATTAAAAGCCCAAAGCACTTCACCTTTATAGCTGAATGAATAATAAGCATCTTGAGGCCATTGAAGGATATACGGTTTTCTTGTTTGGCAATGGCTACAAAAAAATGCTCCAAGATCGAGGCCATGACTTCTGGTTAAGTACTTAGAGTGAGACCAATTTTCGGGGGAATAACCGTCAGGTAAGCTAGTAATAGCGTTAATCGAGCCACCGTGCAAATTAGCGTAATAGATGGCGCCGTACCATTTGTGGCCACAACTATCTTTAAACGTTGAGTATTCAAAGATGTCACTTTGCTCGAAAAATGGAACATCTTTTTTCAGTGTAATTTTGACGACCTCAGCAAACTCGAAAACGCAATGCCCACCACAAGCAGGGCATTTAATCTCTACTTTGTGAGGCATGGGATTCCAATCGTAAGTGCCGGTCATCTCAGTTCCTTTAAGCTATAACGCCGTTGGCATGTGCTGGAAAACCGCGTAGCGGTTTGGAGGTCCAGCCGAAGGCGAAATGCCCAACCTTGTTAAATGCCATTGTTGGATGTTACCTCACCGCCAAAGGCTTTGATTATTTGCTCGCTTGCATCCAGGCCACCACTTGGGCAAGCAAGCTGTTCAAACAGCAACTTTCCATTACCATTTTGATCTATATCCAAACCTAGATAAATGAGCTCTGCGCTTTCTATAGTATCGAACCACGAGCCGAAGTCCCAAGGCAACTCTGCATTTGGATTTGCTTTCCATTGCTTTAGCATTTCATCTGCTTCTTCTTTGGCTGGATTTACAAAGTAGTTAGTAACTTTTGCCCCCATTACTTTAGCCAGCGCATCTTCATTAAAGCTACCATCTGATTTACTACTAGAGATATAGTCGAAAGCCATTTTAAGACTTTCAATCTCTTCGTTTGGAACTGATTTAAACTCTATCTCTGACATATCCTTGCCATTTAACGCCGTGGTTAGGGGCGCGCTTTAGCGCGTCCCAGCCGAAGACGACTACACCACCTTGTTAAGGTTTTGTACGACCAGCACCGCTTACACGATATAAAACTAAGCAATACTGACCAAAATAAAATGGCAAATAATAAGATACTGCCAAACACTCCAGATGCACCGCCACTTGGGAAAATTAAATACATGGGAAAATAATCAATAAGCCCAACGCATAATAGACCTGGAGCTATAACTATATAGCCAGGGATAGCCAATATTAACCCAAGTACTTCGGCACCATATACAGATGATATAAACGACCCAACTAGTATGAAAACGTAGCTTAAAACACCGAGAAAGACTGCTGAAGAAACGCCAAATAGTATGCTCCTGATCATATATATGGAAACCTTAACGCCCGCAGCACGGGCGAGGAGCGCAGCGACGAGTCCAGCCCACGAAGTGGGCAATAGTGCCTGCGCTTGTTATAAGTAGCGGCCTAGTTTTGCGATACATACTTGATGCCCAGCCCCAATAGTACAAAAGCCACACCTAACATAAATACAAGCCAAGGACCTTTGTCTGGGCTTTCTGTGGAAACAACTTTAAGAAACTGTCCTTCCGGTCTTTCAGAAAAGAAACCAACAGGGAGAAAGTCTGAAAGTTGAGGCAGACCAAAAAAGTACGCAGCCAGGGTGTAACAAATAATCGCTGTACCAATAATTATTAAATAAATGCTCATCGTTCTCTTAACTTATAACATTTTAATTGTGCGCATGCGCGTTTGCACAGAACGCCCGAGCCTCGAATATTCTTATAGCTGATTGAATTTTCATTGGAAACTTCCATAAGGCTGATCTTCTCATCCATGTAAACGAGCATGCCTAGTATATCTGCTAACGGGGTCTCGTATTGTCATTGGTATAACTAACAGGACATTGATTTTCTTATACATTTCCATGAATGACCAGTGCAAACGAGCATTGGTGGCAGTTTATCGCGCCATTACTGTCAGTAACTTGTATTTTTTCGATATTTTAACTGTCTTTATATACAGTGTTTGTGAGAGGGCAATGCCTATGGCACGAGAGCGTGGCGTTTTACTGATCCGTCATTTAAACGATTTGTTCAGAGTCAGGATGATTGATAAGCGCGAATATCGACATAAAAAAGCCACCCATAACAGGTTATGGGTGGCAAAGAAGGATTTGAACGTTAACTCAGAGTCAAATGTTGCGCGTTAGTTCAGATCGGTACGACCCTGACGCATCACTTTGACCCAGGCATTCACAAAGTCCTGAACAAACATCTCTTTGGCATCGTCAGAAGCATACACTTCAGCAATGGCACGCAGTTCAGAGTTAGAACCGAAAATCAGGTCAACCGGAGTGGCAGTCCACTGCAGTTTGCCAGATTTACGATCACGACCTTCGTAGATACCTTCCTGACCTTTGGCTTTGTTCCACTGGGTGGACATATCCAGCAGGTTCACGAAGAAGTCGTTGGTCAGAGCGCCTTTACGCTGAGTCAGTACACCGTGATCGGAGCCATCAGCATTGGCTTCCAGTACACGCATACCACCCACCAGTACGGTCATTTCAGGCACACTCAGATCCAGCTGATCCGCTTTATCCACCATCATTTCGGTTGGTGAACGGTAGTTACGCTGCTTGTCGAAGTAGTTACGGAAGGCATCGGCTTTTGGCTCTAACAGAGCAAATGATGTTTTATCCGTTTGTGCCTGAGACGCATCAGTACGACCCGGAGCAAAAGGAACCGTCACCGAATGACCGGCTTTTTTCGCTGCGTTTTCGATACCGGTAGCACCTGCCAATACAATCAGGTCAGCCATGGAAACCTGGCGCTTGCCAGACTTCTTGTTGAATCCTGTTTGAATGTCTTCCAGCTCAGCCAGTACTTTTTTCAGTTGTGCCGGGTTGTTCACCGCCCAACCGTTTTGTGGCATCAGACGTAAACGGGCACCGTTGGTACCACCACGCTTATCACCGTCACGGTAGCTGGCGGCTGAAGCCCAGGCAGTGCTGATCAGTTCAGCGTTGCTTAAACCAGACTTGCTGATGGCTTTTTTCAGCTTGCTGACGTCTTTGCTGTTAATCGCCTGATAGTCGGCAGCGGGAGTCGGGTCTTGCCAGATTAATTCTTCGGCCGGTACATCGTTACCCAGATACAGTGCCCGTGGGCCCAGATCACGGTGAGTCAGTTTGTACCAGGCTTTGGCGAACGCTAAGCGGTACTCTTCCGGGTTTGCCAGGAAGCGCTCAGAAATTTTGCGGTATTCCGGATCAAACTTCAGCGCCAGGTCGGCGGTGGTCATGACCGGTGGGTTGTACTTACCTTTGATGTGCGCATCCGGTACGGATTTATGCAGAGATTCATCGGTAGGTACCCATACCATGCCGCCCGCCGGACTGCGTTGCTGCTTCCAGTCGTTGTTCAGCAGGTTAGATAAGTACAGTGTGGTCCACTGAGTCGGTGCTTGTGTCCAGGCACCTTCCAGACCACTGGTGGTGGTGTCTTCGGAATGGCCTTTACCACAGCTGTTTTTCCAGCCTAAGCCCTGAGCTTCGATAGGTGCAGCACCTGGCTCAGCACCCAGACATTTACCTGGCTTGCGGGCACCGTGCATTTTACCGAAGGTGTGACCACCGGCGACCAGCGCCACGGTTTCTTCATCGTTCATTGCCATACGGCCAAAGGCGATGCGAATATTTTTGGCCGAACCAACCGGGTCTGGTTTGCCTTTTGGACCTTCCGGATTAACGTAAATCAGGCCCATGTGGGTCGCACCCAGAGGGCGCTGCAATTTACCGTCACGATCTTCACGATCGCTGGCCAGCATTTCCACTTCCGGACCCCAGTAAACCACATCCGGTTCCCAGTCATCGGCACGACCACCGGCAAAGCCGTAGGTTTTAAAGCCCATGTTTTCCAGACCAACGGTACCGGCCATAATCATCAGGTCACCCCAGGACAGAGCGCGACCGTACTTCTGTTTAATTGGCCATAATAAACGACGTGCTTTATCCAGGTTGCCGTTATCCGGCCAGCTGTTTAATGGGTCAAAACGCATCTGACCACCGTCACCACCACCACGGCCATCTAATGTGCGGTAGGTACCTGAGCTGTGCCACGCCAGGCGAATAAAGAACGGACCATAGTTACCGAAGTCGGCTGGCCACCAGTCTTGTGAATCGGTTAGCAGCGCATTCAGATCGGCTTTAACGGCATCCAGATCCAGCTTTTTGAATTCTTCGGCGTAATCAAAATCTTCACCATAAGGATTGGAGCGGGAATCGTGGTCACGCAGTGGAGCCAGATTTAATTGATCAGGCCACCAGAAATTATTGGTTTTGGCCTCAAACTGTCCGGCGTGGCCGCCACCCGCTGAACTTTTGGGTTTACTGATTTCGTCGGCAAACGAGGCCGCCGGAGAGATGGCAACAGCCAATGCGGTTACAAGTAAGGATCTTTTCATGTTGTGTGTCCTGTCAGGCGTTCTCTGTGGAACTTTGATTGGTCGAGTCAGTATAGAAAGAGAATTCCGCAAACAAACATGAAAAAAATATATAGGGCAGTTAGTAAAAATTAATATCGGCGTTAATAGATTCTGATTAATAGGCTGATTAAATTTTTTATATTTAAGAGCGATATTTATCACGATTAAAATAAAAGATTTTCATAAAAATTCCGCACGAATGAAGTTGTGTTCTGGACACCCGGTATCAGTGTTGGTTATCGTGCAGGCTTTCCTAATGAGATGGGTTCAGTCATGTTTCTTGTGTTGGCCGGATTAGCCATATTTTTGATTTATTATTACACCAAGGTGGTGCGCAAGCCGGAAGTGATGTGTCATCCTGGCTCAGAAAATGATCAGTATTTTCAGCGCAGCGAAATATTAAACCGCCGTTACTGGGTGACGCCCTGGATGTTTAATACCCATTTGCAATTAATCTATCTGGGCCTGAAAAAAACACTGGCACCAAAACTGGAATATGACCGACTCGATACCTTAACCACAGACGATAACGGCACCATTGCGGTGGAATGGCTGGGATTGGACTTACCAGCGGAAACTCCCACTTTGGTATTACTGCACACGATCTCCGGCAGTGGCCACAGCATGCGTGACTTTGTACGTTATATTCATCAACATGCTGGCTGGCGGGTGGCTTTGTGTGTGCGTCGCGGCCATTCTGGTTTAGCGCTGACATCGGCGAAATACAACACCATGGGCTGTACTGAAGATTTTCGTATTCAGTTGCAGCATATTGAATCCTGTTTTCCTCAATCACCTTTGTATGCGGTGGGTACCTCGGCAGGCTCTGGGGTACTGGCGCGTTATTTAGGGGAGGCGGGCAAGAATACTCCGATCAAAGCCGCGGTGGGGTATTGCCCGGGATACAATATGGAGGTGGCATTCAGCCGCGCTAAAGCGCCTTATAGCGGGTTGATGGCAAAGAAAATGGCGCGTAATTATTTGCATCCGAACAAAGACTGGTTCGACACCTTGCCGAGTTATCAAAAGGCATTACAAGCCGCGGATCTGGATGAGCTCCACGATCACCTTTATGAAGTGAGTGGTTATCCGGATTATGACAGTTACCTGGCCGACACCAATCCGATGGTGCCGTTTGAGAATATTGCGGTGCCAACCTTAATGTTGAATGCCAAAGACGATCCGGTGTGTCATATTGATAATGTTCATGACTATAAAGAGGCCATGAGCAAGATGGAAAACATCCTGTTGGTTGTAACCGATCGTGGCAGCCACTGTGCGTATTATGAAGGGCTGAATGCAACATCCTGGGCCCATAAACTGATTGTTGAATACCTTAAATTTTTTGCAAAAACGGACGCTGGACATTTGAAATGAGTGACATGATTACATTAGAAAAAAACGGTACGGTTGCTGTTATCTCAATGAATACTGATGAGAACCGTCATAATCTGGAATTTATCACGGCATTTAATAACTGCCTGGATACGGTTGAGCAGGATCAGAAAATCACTGCCGTTATTCTGACTTCTTC
Organism: Bacterioplanoides sp.; assembly: GCF_965226395.1. Classification (GTDB taxonomy): domain Bacteria; phylum Pseudomonadota; class Gammaproteobacteria; order Pseudomonadales; family Oceanobacteraceae; genus Bacterioplanoides. The sequence goes on from NZ_OZ245358.1 coordinate 2,209,912, forward strand.
TGCCGAAAAGAATTGGTCTCTGGGCGTGGACTTAACCTGGGTGTCACAACCTACTACCACGGTTCCTCAAATCGTTGAGTTTATGAACGGCATGGGCGCTATTTTTAAGCGTATGCTGACCTTCCCGGTGCCACTGATTGCCGCCATGAACGGCCATGTATTTGGTAATGGCTCAGTGCTGGCGTGTGCCTGTGATTTCCGTCTGATGAAAAGCGACCGGGGCTACTTCTGCTTTCCGGAAGTGGATGTCATGGTACCGTTTCTGCCGTCGATGATTCCGTTAATTCACCAGGCCATGTCGCCACAATTTTTTAATCGCCTGGCAATGACAGGTCAGCGTGTTGATGCGCAGACATTGCTGGAGCAGCAAGTGGTTGAAGCGGTGTTTGATGATAATGATGCACTGCAGGCCGGAGCGCTGGAATTTGCTGCACAGTTTAAGAAAAATCGCTGGATTTATGCAGAAAATAAAAAGCAGAAAAATCAGGAAGTCTTTGCTGTAATGGCCGCTAAAGACGAAGCCTTTATCGAAAAAAGCTGCGCTATGCTGGCCAAAATGATGGGTAAAAAAGCCTGATCCTTCATTTTTATCGGTGATAAAAAAAGCCGCCAGGGATTGCTCCACTGGCGGCAAGGAAGGAATTCGAGAATAAGACAGCAGCTACGCCTTAGGTGGATGCACCTTACGCCAGTGGTTGGCGATGTCGATACGGCGGGTAACCCACACATCCTCATGGCTTTGCACATAATCTAAGAAACGTGCCAGCGCGGCTGCACGGCCAGGACGACCCACTAAGCGACAATGCAGGCCGATGTTCAGCATTTTCGCCGCCGCCGGATCTTCTTTGCCTTCGGCGTATAACACATCAAACGAATCTTTCAGATACGAGAAGAACTGATCGCCGCAGTTAAAGCCCTGATTGGTGGCAAAGCGCATATCGTTGCTGTCGAGCGTGTAGGGGATAATCAGGTGTGGTTCGTCGTAGTCGTGATTCCAGTACGGCAGATCATCAGCGTAGGCATCGCTGTCGTAAGCGAAACCACCGGCTTCAACCACCAGATCGCGGGTATTCGGGCTCATACGACCGGTGTACCAGCCTTGCGGACGCTCGCCGGTCACTTCGGTATGAATACGAATGGCTTCGGCGATATGCTCGCGCTCCACCTCTTTGTCGATGTATTGGTAATCAATCCACTTCAGACCATGGGAGGCAATTTCCCAATCGGCGTCTTTCATGGCTTGTACAATTTCCGGGTTCCGCTGCAGCGCCGTTGCCACGCCATACACAGTCACCGGCATATTACGCTGGGTGAACATGCGGTGCAGACGCCAGAAACCAGCCCGGCTGCCATACTCGTAGACGGACTCCATGTTCATATGACGCACGCCTTCGAGTGCCTGAGCGCCAACAATCTCTGATAAGAAAGCTTCTGACGCTTTATCACCATGCAGAATGCAGTTTTCACCGCCTTCTTCGTAGTTGATCACAAACTGCACGGCAATGCGGGCGTTGCTCTGACCGGATTGTTTCAGCGATGAATCATTCGGCCATTGAGGGTCAGGAGTGTGTTGGCCATAGCCAACCATATCGCGCGGGTAAGTCATGGGGAGTCCACAAAGTTATGAATATTTGTGGCTAGTGTAAAACAAAAATCTGACTAAGTGGTTGAGAAAGTATATTTATTCAGCTTTGTTCGCTTTGATCAAGAAAGCGGGCCAGTGTTGTCAGCAGCTCAGCACGGCTGACGGGTTTGGTAATCACGGCATTCATACCGGCACTGAGGCATTGTTGCTGATCGTGATCCAGTACATTGGCTGTCAGGCCAATAATCGGAACCTGAGAGGTTTGTGGTATCTGGCGCAGTTCACGGGTGGCTTGCAAGCCGTCCATGTGTGGCATGTGCCAATCCATCAGAATCAGATCAAATTGTTGCTGCTGACAACATGCCAGCGCTTCGAGGCCATGATTAGCCAGTTGAATAGTCGCGCCGGCTTTTTTCAGCATTTTACTGACAATCAGCTGATTCGTAGCGTTGTCTTCCACCAACAGAATCGTCTTACCATGCAGGGTGTGCTCGACATCAGGTTGCTGATATTCCAGCTCACAGGAGTGAGGCTGCGTCAGCAACAGATCAAATGTAAAGGCGGAGCCCTGGCCGGGATGACTGTCGACGGTAATGCTGCCACCCATCATTTCCACCAGATTTTTACAAATCGCCAACCCCAGACCTGTGCCGGTGAATTTGCGGGTGGTGGAATCATCCAGCTGACTGAAAGGCTGAAACAGTTTACCGATGTCGTCAGCACTGATACCAATACCGTTATCACGAATGACAAACTGCAGCTGATAACGGTTTTGTTGTTGTGACACTTCCTGCGATGGCATCCCGAGCAACGACACCTCAATCTGAACACGTCCCTGCTCGGTGAATTTATTAGCATTGCTGCCCAGGTTAAGAATGATTTGCTGAATACGATCACAATCGCCGCATAACTTATCCGGTATTTCATCAGCAATATGAATTTGCAGGCGATTGTTTTGTTGCTCAGCCAGCGGATGCAGCTGTGCTTCAATGGCTTTTAATAATTCAGACAGGGAGAAAACCCGCTCCGTCAGCTTCAGCGTATTGCTACCGGTTTTGGAGTAATCAAGCAGGTCTTCGGTCTGGCGTGACATGGCATCGGCCGAGTGCTCAATAATCTGCAGTAATTCAGTGATTTCGTCAGGATCGTTACTGGAACGAATTAATTCCAATGCCCCTTTAATGCCATTTAGTGGGGTACGCAGCTCATGACTCATGTTCGCCAGAAAATTGGTTTTTACCTGGCTGGCATGGCGGGCTTCCCGTGCGGCGGTTTCTGCCTTTTGGCGGGTGTGAACCAGCTCGGTGATATTGCGGGATACACCAAAAATAATGTCGACTTCATGGTTGCTATCGAGCATCGGGTTGAGAATTGTGCTCCAGTAATTGGGTGTGCCATCACCACTGGTAAACACCTCTTCTTCGGAGTATTCAATCGGTTTTTTTTCAGCAACACAACGGCGATAATTTTTCTCGATAGGGGCGTAAACGTCGGGGGGCAGCATTTCTCTTAATGGCATGGCTAACGAGCCAGGACCTTCCAGCTCCGCTTTTTCCTGCTGCACCATATTGCTGGTAATGAGAAAAAAGTCATCCCCCTGCACTTTGAGTACAAACATGTTGTCAGGCGTGTTTTGCCAGAGTCTGGAAAATAAATCAGATTCCAGCAACGTCCGTTGTTTGATGTCCATAAGTTAGCAATGATTACCTCAGGAATTCAGTTGCTCTACCGGGATGTAAGTGTTGATTTCAATATGGTCTTCAGGAAATGCAGCGTTGATCTGGTGGATGTCTTTCAGGAACATCGACTCAATCGTTGGATTGCGCATTTTATCAGCGCAGGCGGTTGCCCAGACGGTCAGCACCTGCCCTTCAGCAATATCTGCGGTGGAGACTGGTTGAGTACCATAAAGCTGATCGGTCTCGGAGAATTTTAAAAAATTAATACAATCCGGAGCAATGACTTTGGGTTGTTTCTCCTGAGGGTCCCAGGCGAGCAGGCTTTCATTTTTGTAGTAAACCCATAATTCACCCATCATGGTTTTCAGTACAATTTTACCCACATCAAACCCGGAGGCTGTACGGTTATCAATCTTAGTGATCAGGCCATTACACAACACATGCCAATAGATGCCCAGCCCGGTTAAGGTTTCGGCCAGGTGCTCAGGAGCTGGGTTATTCAGCAGAGTATGCCCAACCTGAATCGCTGCCTGAACGCTACCTTCGATAACGGCATCATCTGCTGCCCCGGACGCCAGAAAATCCGAATCCATCGGCCAGCAAGCCATGCCACCAACCTGATTGTATACGGGTTGGCTGACTTCTTGTCGTGCCGCATCTTCCAGTTCGCTTGGGGTCAGATTGGTAAATAGTTTAGAAATAAAATTGCCCTGACTCCATTGGCATAACTTTCCCGACTGGGTGTCCGAAGCAATGATCGCCGGACAACAAGGAACATTATTTACCTCCAGCATAGATTCATCCATTTCCGGTACGGCGCGTCCGGAAGGGTCGGCATTAACAACGGTCAGGGGAGGGGAGAACTGAGATGCAATAAAAAAAGGTATCAGCGTATTTACCGCACCAATTTCGGCGGGCAAAAAGTAAGAAATTTTCTTTTGTTCCTGCTGTAAAAGATAGGCATCCAGCGCTGTATAAGCATTAACCGGAGCTGTGTAGCCAAATCCTTCTGCGGCTTTATCCGGCGAGCCCAGATCAGCAACGATGGCAACTTTTTCTCCGGGGTTCAGATCGCTTTTGCTGATCATCGGAACCGGAGAAGAAATACGTTGATGGAAGTTCAGTGCCATGCTGATAGGGCCACCACCGCCGGAGGCGAGAAAGCAGCCGCCATAAATCAGCGCTTTCATATCCTCCAGTGTGACCAGCTTGCTATCCAGACTGCTTTCATGTGGCATGGCAATATCCTTATTGTTTAATCAGTTACTATCCAATGTATACCGAATAAGGATTTTTTCCAGTAAGAATTGTAAGGGAATAACAAACCAAGCGTTCAGGAAAGGTGGATATCCGTAAACTGGTCAACGCTCAGGTGAGCGTCTGAAGCTGTAGCCGTAGTGTTATTGATGGAAGCCGCATCCCGTTGTAACCAACAGGTCTGCATTCCTGATTGTTGCGCCGCATCCAGCTCTTCTTTGATATCCGACAGGAACAACACGTCTTCAGCGACAATGTCGTGGTTTTTCTGCAGTTCAGCCAGAATATTACGATACGATTGTGCTTCACGCTTACCACCCGAAGTGGTATCAAAATAGCCACTGAACAGAGGTAACAAATCCCCGTCCTGACTGTATTGATAAAACAGTTTCTGCGCCTGAACCGATCCTGATGAATACACGTAAAGCGGAACTCCTGAGGAGTGCCATTGCTTTAATTGCGCTGTCGCATCCGGGTACATATGTGCTTGATAATCGCCTTGTTCGTACCCTTGTTGCCAGATCATGCCCTGTAACGCTTTTAGTGGCGTGGCTTTTTTATCGTCGCGAATCCACTGCTGTAAACATTCAATGATGGTGTCGAGGTTGTCAGTCGTCAGGTCGTTACCTTCTTGTTTTGCCAGCTCTATGGTGGCTTTTATGTGCTGCTGTACGGTTGCGTCCTGATGATGCTGGTGCAGAAAATCAGACAATTTTTCCGCCGCATAAGGAAACAGCACATCTTTAACAAAAGATATCGACGAGGTAGTGCCTTCGATATCCGTCAGAATAATTTTTACGTGGTTAAATTCAGGCATAGGAGTCGATTTTTTAGTTCTCAAGACGATTGTAATAATCCGCAATATCACTGCCGGTATAATTGGCAACCCAGCCTTCCGGATTATTAAATAAGCGGATGGCAATAAAATTTGGATTCGGCCCCATATCAAACCAGTGTGGAGTATTAGCCGGTACGCTGATTAAATCGCCTTGTGTGCATAACACTTCTGCCACTTTGCCATCAATATGCAGTGTGAATAATCCTTCTCCGGCAACAAAAAAACGCACTTCGTCTTCACTGTGGGTGTGTTCGTTTAAGAACTTCTGACGCAGTTGGGCTTTTTGTGGATTGTCCGACGATAAACTGATCACATCCACGGTTTGATAACCTTCTTCGTTTACCAGACGATCAATATCTTTGCGGTAAGCATTCATCACAAATTCCGGCTCAGCACCGGCGGAAATCGTGGTATCCGTTTGCCATTGTTCATAACGCACGCCCAGTGCCTGTAATTTTTGTGCAATGGATTTTTTATTGTCACTGGCGAACAACAAGTTGGTCATATCATTATTGGTGTAAATACGGATTTCACTCATGCTTGTTGTCTCACGAAACGGTTGTACTAGGGGTTGTAAGGAGGTTGGGATTTAAAGAAAGCAGCTGTAATTGGTAACCCAATAAATGTTCCAGCGCTTCCAGATGGCGGAAACATTCTTCGATGTTTTTCCCCCAGGTATAAACGCCATGGCCACGAATTAAATAAGCATGGCCTTGCTGAGTTTGTTGCATTGTCTGCTCAACCTGATCGGCCAAGCGCTGCATATTCTGGTCATTGGCAAACAGCGGAATCGTCACCGTGCCTTCGTGGCTGGTTTCACCGGCAAACGCTTTTTGTAATTCCCAGCCGCTGAGTGCGAGCACATCATTCTGCCAGATCTGAGATAACACCACGCAAGTAGGAGAGTGAGTGTGAAGAACGGCACCGATGGTGGGGTCACGCTGATACAACTGGGTATGTAATAAAGTTTCAGCCGAGGGTTTGCCCGATACTTTATGTTGCGGGTGAGCAATTGGCTGGCCGTGAAAATCCACCACCAGAATATCGTCGTTGCTGAGTTTACCTTTGTGTTTGCCGGAGCTGGTGAGGGCACAACAGTGATCATTCAGGCGAATGGAATAATTCGAGCTGGTGGCGGGTGACCAATCCCGTTGATACAGAATTTTCCCATAGCGGCATAAACTTTCAGCCGCCTGATTAAAATCGTTAATGTCGTATAAAACGTTTGTCATGGCTGTTTCCGTCGCAGATCCTGATTGGTCAGCGTGCAAATAACATCGCAACGGTTTCTGCACTCGGTTCCAGAATCATGCCTTTTTCAGTAATGATGGCATCAATCAGATCCGACGGTGTTACATCAAACGATGGATTAATGGCATCACAGCCTTCGGGGGCAATGGCCTGACCATTAAGGCTGGTCACTTCAGAAGCCGGGCGTTGCTCAATTGGAATATCGACACCGCTGGCAACGGATAAATCAAAGGTTGTGGTCGGTGCAGCCACCATTACTTTAACGCCGTGATGCTTGGCCAATACTGCCAGGCTGTAGGTACCAATTTTATTGGCGGTATCACCGTTGGCGGCAATGCGGTCGGCACCAACAATCACCCAGCTGATATTTCCCTGGCGAAACAGTTGTGCGGCGGCACCGTCGGCCACCAGTTTTACCGGAATATCATCCTGCATCAGTTCCCAGGCGGTTAATCGGGCGCCCTGTAACCAGGGGCGGGTTTCTCCGGCGTATACCTGTTCAATGCGCTGATCGGCAAAGGCGCTGCGGATAATGCCCAGTGCGGTGCCGTGGCCGCCTGTGGCCAGTGCTCCGGTATTGCAGTGGGTGTAAACACTGGCACCTTCTGAAATAAGAGCCGCACCAAATTGTCCCATCGCCAGGTTGGCTTCAATATCTTCCTGATGAATCTTTTTCGCTTCGGCCACCAGTGCCTGAGGGTCGGATGTGCCCAATGACGCCATGCGTTCTAACGCCCAGAACAAGTTCACTGCGGTTGGGCGTGATTCGGCCAGTACTTTATAAGCGGCTTCCAGATCACGGCCAGCCAGCGCGTCCAGCGCATAACCATAGGCGGCACTGATACCAATGGCGGGTGCACCACGTACCACCATGTCACGAATGGCGTCGGCGACATCCACGGCGTTGGTATAACTTAATACCTGATGCTGGTGGGGTAACACGCGTTGATCAAGCAGGTGTAACTGCTGATTGTGCCATTCGATAGCCTGAACCATGGGATGCCTTACTGTAGAAAAGAAAATGACATAAAAGAAAACCGTGCCATTTTACGCCGAAAGTGAGTGACTCCCAAACGCTTTCAGAGCTTTGTATAATGACGCTTTCTTTTATCCTCTTTGATTCTTATGCCTGATCGTAACCAGCAGTTTCAACCACCGCACAGCGACTTGCTGATGGAGCTGCTGGCGGCCCGTCGTGATGTGCGCGGTAATCGTTTCTTATCCGAACCTCTGGCGAGTAAGGATGTGGATAAAATTCTTAAGGCCGCTCTGCACGCGCCATCGGTGGGTTTTTCACAACCATGGGAATTTGTTCTGGTGTCTGACAACACACGTCGCCAGCAGGTGGCGGACAGCTTCTTTGCCGAAAACCAGAAAGCGTTAGCGCTGTTTCGGGCAGGCGATTACGACGCTGCCAAACTGGAGCAGTATCAGGCGCTAAAGCTGGAAGGCATCACCGAATCGGCACTGAATATTGCGGTGTTTTATAACCCCAAAAAAGGGCCGGTGTTAGGCCAAACCAGTATGCCGGATATGGGGCGCTACAGCGTGGTGTGTGCGGTGCAGAATATGTGGCTGATGGCGCGCTCGCTCAATATTGGTATGGGGTGGGTGAGTATTCTCGACCCGGAGAAAGTAAAAAATATTCTGCAGGCCCCGGCGGATCGTGAGTTGATTGCCTATTTATGTCTGGGCAAGGTCGATCAGTTTTATGATCAACCCGAACTGGAAACCTTAGGTTGGGAAGCCCGTAAAGAGGCGGAACAAGTGGTGCTGAGCGAGGGCTATGCAGAATAGCTCTGCTGTTTAATATCGCGCTAGCTCGCCTGCTATAACAGATTCTGCATATCGTGGAAGGCGCGCACCAGGCCATTGGTTGAGCCGTCAAAATGCTCCGGAATGCTTTCTCCTTCTAAAGCACTCAGCACTTTACTGCCCAGTTGTTTGCCTAATTCTACGCCCCACTGATCAAAGGAATTAATGCCCCACAGGAAGCCCTGAGCGGCCACTTTGTGCTCGTACAGAGCAATCAGTGCACCCACCACATGGGGTTTGGATTTCGGGAAATACAGGGTGTTACTTGGACGGTTACCGGCGATCACTTTTTGCGGCGCGGTAACAATGGCTTCGGCTTTGCTCATACCGGCGGCCATTAACTCAGCTATCGCTTCTTCTTCCGATTTGCCCTGTAATAACGCCTGACTCTGACTCAGGCAGTTGGAAACCAGCATGGCGTGGAAATTATCAATCGGATTATGGGTGCACATCGGCATAATAAAATCACACGGCGAAAAGTGTGTGCCCTGATGCAATAGCTGGTGGAAAGCATGCTGGCCATTGGTGCCTACACCACCCCAGATAATTGGCCCGGTATTGTAATCCACCGGCTGACCATCAATGGTGATGGACTTACCGTTACTCTCCATATCCAGCTGCTGCAAGTGTGCTGGCAAGCTACGTAGATAATGATCGTAAGGCAGAATCGCCTGACTGTTCACACCAAAGAAGTTCACATACCAGAGGCTGAGTAAAGCCATGGTAATTGGCATATTCTGCTCAATCGGAGCGGTGCGGAAGTGCTCGTCCATATCGTAGGCACCGCGCAACATATCGCGGAAGTTGTCGATACCAATCGCCAGTGCCAGTGGCAAACCAATGGCGGACCATAAAGAATAACGACCGCCGACCCAATCCCACATCGGGAAGATATTTTCTTCATCAATACCAAAAGCTTTGGCTTTTTCGACGTTGGAGGACACCGCGGTAAAGTGCTTCGGTAAATCAGCTTCGCTGCCGCCGTTATTCAGGAACCATTCACGACAGGCCAGAGCATTTTTCAGCGTTTCCTGCGTGCCGAACGATTTCGACTGGATAATAAACAGGGTGGTCGACGGATTCAGGCGCTTGAGGATTTCAGTGATATGAGTGCCATCAATATTGGCCAGATAGTGCACATGCAGGCCACTGTCCCAATAGGGCTTTAACGAACTGGAAGCCAGTTTCGGACCTAAAAAGGAGCCGCCGATACCAATCGAAACCACATCGGTAAACGGCTGATTGTCGAAGCCACGCCACTGATTACGGCGGATCTTCCAGCAAAACTCTTCCATCCGCTGCATGGTATGGCGAATTTCCGGCATCACATCCACACCATCAACCATCACCTGGCGATCACTGAAATTACGCAGGGCGGTGTGTAACACCGGACGATTTTCACTGCGGTTAATCACCTCACCACGGAACATATTATCAATTTGTTCCGGTAAACCGCGTTCATGGGCCAGCTTGTACAGCAGCGCCATAGTGTCACTGGTGATACGGTTTTTGGAGTAATCGAGGCTGATGCCAGCGGCCTGTAACTGAAACCGCTCAAAGCGGTTTTTGTCCTGCGCAAACCAGTCACGCATATGTTGCTGCTGGATGTCCTGATGGTGGCTGTGAAGTAATGCCCAGGTGTCCGATTGGGTCAGGCTGGTGCCAGTCATAATCCATAATCCTGTTTCGGTGGCAGTTCGTGCGTCAGTGCACAAACCTACTAATAACTGGGCGCAGTATAAGGAGAGTGACGCTTAGGCGCAAAAGGCGTGTTTGTCGGTTTTGTCACTGTTTGAGCAATGGGAAGTAAAAGGAGGAGCAAGGAAGATGAGAAGAACACAGATACAAAAAACGCCGCAGAAGCGGCGTTTTCAGATGAGCAACAGCGAAGCTTCAGGCAACCTGCACCGGAATATCAAAGCTGGTGTGGCTGACGGTGTTGTCTTCGTTCATGTACACCATCTTTGGCTTAAAGGTCGCCAGTTCTTTCTCATCGTAATTGCCGTAAGCACAGATGATGATGCGATCACCTTCGCTGGCCAGGTGAGCAGCAGCGCCGTTCACTGAGATAATACCGGAGTCATCTTCGCCACGGATAATGTACGTGGTGAAGCGTTTGCCATTTGTAATGTTGTAAATCTGGATCTGTTCAAATTCGCGCATGCCGGCGAGATCCAGCAATTTTCCGTCAATGGCGCAAGAGCCTTCATAGTTCAGCACCGAGTGAGTCACACGGGCCTGATGTAGCTTGGCTTTGAGCATGATGGTTTGCATGGTAAACCCTTTCTTAGCTGATCGATTCTTTGTCGCAGAACCTGTTATTTCTGACCTCAGGGTCAGTCTTTTATACCGGGTTCTGAGACTCCGGAATTGTTCATTTCTTGGCCTCTCAGGCGCAAGGCGCGCAAGTATGCCTCATTCAAACGCCTGATTCAATGTCACCTGAATATTATCAATCAGGCGTGCATTACCAAGGAAAGCCGCGCCCAGAATTGTTATAGACGAATGCCGCAGCTGTTGTGACTGCAGTTCATCATTGGTCAATGGCTGTAAGTCATTTGAGTAACGAATGTCGAGATAATCGGTGCTAAAACCCTGTTGATCGAGGTGAATTCTGGCCTGATCAAGGATGAATTCGAGACTTTGCTCACCGTTTTGCAGCGCGGCAGCAATGTTATTCAGGGTTTGGTACAGCGCCGGAGCCTGCTGGCGTTCGCTGGCTCTGAGGTAACCGTTGCGGGAACTGAGCGCTAAACCATCGTCCGCCCGGGCGGTAGCAACCGGAATAACCTCCACCGGCATACATAAGTCGGCCACCATTTTGCGAATCACCGCAACTTGCTGGAAGTCTTTCTCGCCAAAATAAGCTTTGTCGGGTAACACCTGATTAAACAACTTGCTGACTACGGTCGACACGCCATCAAAGTGCCCCGGGCGACTGCCACCACACAGGCCTTCAGAAACCACAGGTACATGTACGATGCTTTGTTTATCCTGACCGGCCGGGTACATTTCTTCGACATTCGGGGCAAACAGCAAATCGCAGTTTGCTGCTTGCAGCTTTTGCTGATCTTCGGGCAGGGTGCGCGGGTAACGGCTTAAGTCGTTTTTGTCGTTAAACTGCAGCGGATTGACAAAAATGCTGCTGACGGTGTAACAGCCATCGGCGGTTGAGCGATCAATCAGGCTGATATGACCTTGGTGCAGATTGCCCATTGTGGGCACAAAGCCGATCTCCTGACCAGCCTGACGAGCCGCTTTCACGTGTTGGCGCAGTTCTTTAATGGTATGAACAGTGATCATCAGTGTATCCCTTACCCGAAGCCATGTTCGTCTGATGGAAACTCACCGCTTTTAACCTGCTCGGCGTAAGCGCTGATGGCTTGAGGAATGGTGCGGCCATTGGTCATAAAGTTTTTCACAAACTTAGGCACATAGCCGGTGTTCATGCCTAACATATCGTAGACCACCAGTACCTGAGCATCGGTGTCGGCACCGGCGCCAATACCAATAACAGGTACATCAACGGCATCGGTAATGCGCTTGCCCAGTTCGCTAGGAACACACTCCAGCAGAATCAGATCAGCACCGGCAGCTTCCAGTTTTTGGGCATGTTCAACCATCGCGCTGGCTTTGGCTTCATCACGTCCCTGAACCTTGTAACCACCAAGCTTATTGACCGCTTGTGGGGTTAAACCCAGATGGGCACACACCGGTACCCCTTGTTTCGACAGAGACTCAATCAGTGGAATCAGCCATTCATCGCCTTCAACTTTGATCAGGTGAGCACCGGCTTGCATCACGGCGCGTGCGCTTTCCAGACCCTGCTCCAGGGTGCCATAACTCATAAACGGCAGATCAGTCATCACCAGTGCCGGGCGTTGTGCCTTGGCATTGCCGCGCGCCACCATTTCGGTGTGATAAGCCATTTCTTCGACAGATACCGGCAGGGTGCTGTCTTTGCCTTGCAGCACCATGCCTAAGGAATCGCCCACCAGTAGCACTTCAACACCGGCGTCGGCAGACACCTGAGCAAAGGTCGCATCGTAAGCCGTGAGAACAGCAAACTTCTGCTGTTCGGCTTTCATTTGTTTCAGTGTTGGAATACTGATGGGTTTCATGAGGGTTCTCCAATCTTGCCTGCTACCGGCAGGTTTTTCGTGGAGGCGTATGTTGCGGATTGTGGCAACAATGTCAATGCCAGAGGCGTTTCAGACGATGCAGCTGACCATCGAATTCCGGTGTGATCGTGGCGATAGCGCGCCCGTCGGGCAGCACCAGTTGTGGGTTGATCTCGGCCAGAGGCAATAACACAAAGCTGCGCTTGTGCATCTCGTGGTGGGGCAGGTTTAATCGCTCGCTGCGCAGTTGCAGATCACCATAAAGGATAATATCCAGATCGATATTACGTTCGCCCCAATGGCGTTTACGTTCACGTCCCTGAGCCAGTTCCTGTGCTTGTAACGCATCCAGCAGCGCCAGCGGTTCCAGTGTGGTTGCCAGCTGAGCAACGGCATTGAGGTAATCGGGCTGATCCTGTGGCCCCAGCGGTTTACTGCCATAAAGTGAGGAAACCGCGGTTAACTCCGTCTGTGGCAGCTGTTGCAGGGCATTCAGAGCGTCCAGAATCTGCTGTTCCGGGTTATTCAGGTTGGCGCCGAGGCCAATATAACAGGTGATCATCTGCTGTTATCACCGGTTGTTATGACTGTGGGCGCTGAGAGCGTGGTTTGCGTCGTGGACGACGACGGCGTTGCTCGCCATGTTGTTCACGATCTTGCTCATTGCGTGGGCCACGATTGTGTGACTTTTGCGGAATCGGGTGTTTTTCCTGATAGCTGGTCCACCACTCGCCCAATCCTTTCAGGTCTTCGCCAGACTGTTCACGCAGCAGCACAAAATCATAAGCCGCACGGAAGCGCGGATGCTGTGCCAGCTCATGCACACGCTTGGAATGCGTTTTTGGCAGACGCAGCTGCATTTCCCAGATTTCCCGCATCGGAATCGAGAAGCGCTTAGGAATGGCGGTGCACTGTACCTGCTGACGAATCACCCGATCAGCGGCTTGTTGTAAAGCCGGATGTGGCGGCAGCCCCTGATCTTCAAACTCCTGCTGTACCCGGCGCATTCCCGGCCATAACAAGGAAGCAAAGAAGAAATACGGTGTAACCGATTTACCCGAGCGAATGCGGGTATCAGTGTTACGCATGGTGTTCTCGACCATCGCCAGCGCAAACGGGTCATCACGCAGGCACTGTTCTGTCGCCGGAAACAGTGGTTCAAATAAGTCGTACTCACGCAGCATACGGAAGGTATCCAGCGCCCGGCCATGCAGGAATAACTTCAGCACTTCTTCAAACATACGTGCTGCCGGAATCTGCATCAGTAACGGAGCCATGGCACGAATCGGAGCCGCCGTTTGCGCCTCAATGGTGAAGTCGAGTTTTACTGCAAAACGAATGGCCCGCAGCATACGTACCGGATCTTCACGGTAGCGGGTTTCCGGATCGCCAATTAAGCGAATCTGACGTTGCTGCATATCCTGCCAGCCACCGGCATAAGCGTGCACGCTGAAATCGGCAATATCGTAATACAGAGCGTTAATGGTGAAATCGCGGCGCATGGCGTCTTCGTCTTTACTGCCATAGACGTTATCACGCAGGATCATGCCCTGATCACCGGTTGCTGCAACTTTGCTGGAGTGCTCTTCTTTAGGCGGCGCACGGAAGGTCGCCACTTCAATCACATCGCGGCCAAACACCACATGAACCAGCTTAAAACGACGACCGATCAGGCGAGAGTTACGAAACAGTTTATTCACCTGCTCCGGCGTGGCATCGGTGGCGACATCAAAATCTTTCGGATGCAGATCCAGCAGGTTATCACGCACACCACCACCCACGAGCAACGCCTGATAACCGGCTTTGTTAAGGCGGTACAGTACTTTCAGGGCATTCTCACTGATATTGCTGCGACTGATGGAATGTTCGTCACGGGGAATCACCGTTAACAGCTCAGGAGAACGCGCCGATTTTTTACTACCGGAGCGTTTGTTACCAAGCAGGCGGTCTTTATGGTGATTAATCTGATTGATCAGTTTATTTAAGCGGCTCAAAGCGTGACAGTTCTATGCTGGTGGTTACAGAAAGGCGCTGAGTTTAACGGTTCATTGGCGGCAAATAAACCAGTGTGCAAAATTGTTCAACCTGACGCCAGATAGCAAAAAAGCCGCAGTTGCGGCTTTCAGATGATGAATTCGTCCCGAGGTTGTTATTTTTATATCCCAGGAGGGGCAATCCATAAGAGCGGCGAGTTGGCGAATTCATTGTTTTAAATAATCAGGGTCTTAAGGCCCTTTATTTTTCTTATTCTTAACAGCACTTGAGGCTGGTTACCTAAAACAATGAATTCATAACTCAGACTCCTTGTTATTGTTGTTAGAAGAGTCTGCCTGGCAGTGTTTTGTTATTTTTATTAATCCCTGCCCAGATCTGTCGTTGCTTATTATTGTTATTTTATTATTGTTATTGAGTGCGCGTCAGATCTGTAATGAATAGAGCAGAAGCTGTGCCAAAAAATGAAAGTTCTTTTAAATCAAAGGTTTGCCTTTCTTGTGCCAACTTTTCTTATCTTTGCGTAGGTGAAAGTGTTACTTCGGGCGCGACTTCTGGTAACAAAAGTGTAACCCCGGTAACGCTTTGTAACTGAGTTGGTCAGGGCTTGCCAGCGTGCGGTTGTGACAAGCGAAAAATCAGGCGAAACCATGAAGGCATCAGAGTGCAATGACAGTCTGTTGACATGGGAATGTAGTCGTTGAAAGAGGAAAGAAATGAATGAACAACTGTTCGCAAGCCTTTTGGCGCTTTATTCAGCCTGTGCATTGAAGGTGTTGTGCGTTGCAGGTGTTACGCATGGAAGGAGCTGCATATCGAAGGTGCGGTATAAAAAATCGATAAGACCCTATAAGAACAATAGAAGATGTAAAGCAAACGAACTGAAGGAAACCGGGAAGAGTGGGAGAGCCCATTGTTTTGAACAAGCTAGCGAATGCCTTGTTGTTATTGTTAGTGCAGCAAGCGCTGCATATTCAAAACAATGGACTCATAACAGTTGAGTCTTTGACTAATACTTAAGCCTTTAACTCGGCCTCTGTTGTTATTGTTATGGAGGCGACTACCGTGCTGACTTTTTTATTTTTATTGCTGCAGCACTCTGCGAACACCGGCATTTGTTATTTTTATTGTGTGCCAACATTTGTGGGTTAGCTATAGCAGGACTTATGCCAGGAAGGCCAAATGCTCTTTTGTATTAAAGAATTCCTTTTAAAACAATGACTTATAGGTATATTGCTTGTGATGGCTGTGTGAGTTGAGCGAAGTGTTACCTTCAGTTGCTCCTGTGGGTAACAGTTTGTTGGAACTCAGGTAACAGTTTTTGAGTAACAGTACGTAGCGGAATCAGATCAGCAGCGACACGTGGCCATAAAGTCTCAAATACAGTGATAACGTCCTGAGATGATGTAGAGGGAAAACTTGGAGCACAACAAGTTGGAAATCAAAAGGAAGGTGTATATCAAGCGCTGCTATTTGGGGAAAGCTGAAGGGTTAGCAATTACTGATGTGCAGATATAAGAAAGCTGATTGCTTTGACCGCTACATTGAGCAAGCAAAGGAATCAGCTATCAGTGAGTCGGGGCTGTTATTGTTATTGTCGTAACTCATTCGCCCGCTGTTATTGTTATTTTGGGCTTATTATTGTTGGCGCTTTCCACATCAGCTTTTTTATTTTTATTCGTGCTGAGCTTCTTGCTTATTACTGTTTTGAATAAAGCTAAAGCTATGCCAGATTTCAAAGAAATTTAAAAAATCCTTTAAAATCAAAGACTTAAGTTATTTCCAGGAAGTTTAGGGAAGGTTTGAAAGCATTGGGGTTACGCCAGGTGTTACGTTACCTGGCGCGAAATGACGGATTTTTAGCTGGAGTGTCACCGACCTGTTACTGAGGTGCTGCTACTTGTTACCTTTTTTACGCGGTATGCCAAGACGCTGGCGTCGTTCCCACAGACTTTTTCGCGAGATTCCCAGCTTCCGGGCCAGATCGGTCTCGGTCATATTGGTTTCATTCTCCAATACAAAGTGAACGAAGTAGTCATCTAACGATAGATCACCTTGCTCTTGTTCGGGTTCACTTGGCCCGTAAGGTTCACTTTGCAACAGATTGTCTTGCAATGCCTGGCTGACATAACGGTCACTGCTGACATCAATGCCGAGAAATTCAGCGGCGATGGGTTCGCCTTCGTCGGCCAGAATAACCGAACGCTCCACGGCATTTTCCAGCTCACGGACGTTACCGGGCCATTGATACTGGCGAATGGCTTCCACTGCTTCATGGCTGAAGTGCATGGCTGGTTGTTCCATTTTGTCACACGCGCGCTTCAGCATCGCTTCGGCCAGTTCCAGCACGTCGTCGCCGCGTTCGCGCAGTGGCGGTAAATGCAGCTCGACCACATTAAGGCGGTAATACAGGTCTTCCCGGAACTCGCCACGGCCAGCCAGCTCTTTGAGATTACGGTGTGTGGCAGCCACTAAACGCACATTCACCTTCTGGCTTTGTACCGATCCAACACGACGAATTTCACCTTCCTGCAGTACCCGTAATAAACGCGCCTGAGCTTCCAGTGGCAGTTCGCCAATTTCATCGAGGAACAAGGTACCGCCATCTGCGGCTTCCACCAGACCCTGACGTTGCGCCGTGGCCCCGGTGAAAGCGCCTTTTTCATGGCCGAACAACTCCGACTCAATCAGAGTTTCCGGAATGGCGGCGCAGTTAACGGAAATCATCGGCGCATCGGCCCGACGGCTTTGCTGGTGCAGGGCTTTGGCGACCAGTTCTTTACCGGTACCGGATTCGCCCTGAATTAATACCGTGGCATCGGTACGTGCCACTTTGCTGATTTTTTTAAACAACAACAGCATTGGCGGGCAGCTGCCAATAATGCCACTCACCGGGTATTCGCTGTTCACTTCCTGCTGCATGGCTTTGCTTTGCTGGCCACTGTCAGAGCTGATTTGTGATTCTTTCAGAATCCGCTCAACCGCACGGATCATCTCGTCATGGTCAAACGGTTTGGCGATGTAATCCACTGCGCCCATCTTCATGGCATCCACCGCCGAGCGCAGGCTGGCATAGCTGGTCATGATCAGCACCGGGGTGTTACCGGCCAGTTCAATCAGTTCGGTACCGTCACCACCCGGCAGACGCAGGTCACTGATGATTAAGTCAAAGTTGTCAAAGTTCTGTGCTTTGGCGTCGTCCAGATTATCCACATCGGTCACCTCGTGGTGATGACGCTGTAACAGTTTACGTAAGGTCAGACGGATAATGGATTCGTCTTCGACAACTAAAATCTGGCTCATGCCTGAGGTTCCACTTCTTTTATTGGGTTATAACGGGGAAGGCTGACTTTAACACAGGTTCCGTGTCCATCGGAGACCGGGCTGTGAATGGTGATATGGCCGTAATGCTCTTCAATTATGCTGTACACCAGCGCCAGACCCAGGCCGGTACCTGAGCCAACGTCTTTGGTGGTGAAAAACGGCTCAAAAATACGATCCACTTTATCGGCCGGAATGCCATGCCCCTGATCGATGACTTTCAGGCTTACCTGATGTTCATCAGCGTCAGCGGTTACCCGAATACTGTCACCGCGCTGGCTGGCATCACGGGCATTACTCAGCAGGTTTACAAACACCTGAACCAGGCGCTGGGCGTCACCCAGTAACAGTAATTCAGGATCACATTCGTTACAGAATTCGATGTCCTGGCTGCGTTTGCTCAGACGTAACAACTGCATGGCTTCGTCAATACAATGGCTGATCAGTACGGGTTCATGTTCAGTTGAGTGATGGCCGGCATGAGCAAAGTTCATCAGTGACTGAACAATCCGGGTAACCCGCTTGGTTTGCTCCTGAATCTGATCGGCCATTTCCTGCATATCGGGGTTGTCTGTTTCATACCGAATCAGCTGCGCCAGACTGTCGATGCCGGTAATCGGATTACCAATTTCATGAGCCACACCGGCTGCCAGACGACCAATCGAAGCCAGACGCTCACTGTGCATCAACTCTTCTTCTAATAACCGGGTTTCGGTCTGGTCTTCCATCAGCACCACGGTACCGCCGGGCTGTCCGCCACTGGGCTGTAACAGTGCCTTGTGCAGGCTGTACCAGCGTGGTCGGGCATCAATGTCGACCCGTTTTTTATGCTCGTGCATTTGTGGGCTGGCGACAAAATCGCTTAACAGTTCGTGCCATGGTGACGGCAGACGATCGAGATGCGAGCCGCTGACCTGTTGTGACTCAATCCTGGTCAGATCGACCATGGCCTGATTCCACATCAGAATCTCACCGTCGTCGGCCAGCGAGCAAACCCCAATCGGCAGGCGCTCTAATGTCTGGCGGTGATACCGACGCAGGTTATCGAGTTCCCCGGCGAGGCCACTTAGGCGATCATGGAATCCTTCCAGACGTTGTTCGATCTGATAGATGTCTTCACTGAGTTCGGCATTTTCCTGAAACGGCAAATAACGGCTGGTGATATCGTGGGCAACCGTTGGCCCCATTAATCCTGAGAGGTTGGCCTCCAGTCGGGCACGCAGGCGGCGCAGGGCGTAAGGCCGGTCTTCATAAGAGGGCAAATCCAGATCCGACAACGCCTGATACACTTCCCGCTCAGCAACATAACGCCCCAGTGGTTTACTGAGCGACACAATCACATCATTGGAATTACCGGCAATCAGTGGTCGCCGTGATGGGCGTGAGACGGTATCAATCGAGCAGGCTTCGGCGGCAGACACTTCAGACGGCTTCTGTCGGGTGGTGAGGCTGACCAATACAAACAGTACGGTGTTGGTTCCGAGAGAGGCCAGCGCTGCCAGATACCAGTTAAATTCATCCACCGGCGGCAGTGGCAGAGGAACATGCCAACCCAGATTCATCTCTGAGAAAGGCAGCAGCATGGAATAAGTCCAGCAAACGATGCCGGCAATCAGGCCAGTGAGAAATCCTTTGCGATTCGATTGCGGCCAGTACAGCAGCCCAAGAATGCCGGGTAAGAATTGCACCGCAGCAACAAAGGCCAGCAACCCTAAGCGATTAAGGTTCAGGTCGGCACCAACCAGAGCATAGAAGCCATACGCCAATAACAGGATAGCGGCAATCAGGCTACGGCGTACCCACAACAACCAGCGATAAAAATCTGCTTTGGGGCTGGGCTTATGAATCGGTAACACCACGTGATTGAGCAGCATGGCCGCCATGGCAATGGTGATCACAATAATAATACCGGAGGCCGCCGCCAGCCCACCGAGGAAGGTCAGTACCACTAAGGCCGGAGAACCCAGCTTGATGCCAATGCCCAAGGCAAAATATTCGGCTGGCAGATCCAGATCGAGATAAACGCCAGCCCATAAGATCGGCGGCACCGCCATCGCCATGGCTAATAAAAACAGCGGAAAGCCCCAGCTGGCGGGTTGTAGCGCCTGACCGTTAACGTTCTCGGTAAACACCACATGAAACATATGCGGCATGACCACGGCGGCGGCAAAAAAGATCAGTAACAGAGTACGCCAAGGCCCTTCCTGTAACGTTGCCTGTTGATTCAGCCGGTCTTGATTGGTGATCAGCCATTGCTCCAAACCGCCGGTTTCTGAGAACACACCAAACAGTGCAACCCCGGCCAGGGTCAGGATGGCCGCCAGCTTGAGTAAAGATTCAAACGCCAGCGCAAACACCAGACCTTCGTGCTTTTCTCGTGGTGAGACGTGGCGGGCACCAAATAACACGGCAAACAGAATCATAATTAAGCAGAAACCGAAGGCCAGCTGCGGCGCCTTCCAATCACTGTTAAGAATATGCAGGGTATCGGCAATGGCGGTCAGCTGCAGGGTGAGCATCGGAACCACCACCGCCAGCATAAACAAGGTGACCAGAATACCAGCCAGACGTGAGCGATAGCGGAAAGCCAATAGGTCGGCGAGGGAGCTGAGCTGATAAATGCGGCTGATGTTTAGCAACGGGCGCAGCAGGATCGGTGACATCACAAAGGCACCGGAAATCCCCAGATAATAGGACAGATAACCATAGCCATACTGGCTGGCCAATCCGACTGAGCCATAAAAGGCCCAGGCGCTGGCGTACACTCCCAGAGACAGAATATAGACCAGTGGATGGCGCACCCAGCGTCGTGGCACCCAGTTTTTTTCGACCGCGTAGGCGGCGGTGAATAATACCCCCAAATAGCCGAGGATGATTAAGCCCAGTTGGCCAAGACTAAAGCTCATCATCACCTCGCTTGCGATTCATCCAGATATACAAGCCAATCAGAAATAACCAGACCGCAAATGGACGATACCAGGCGCCTTTATCATCCAGCCACCAGTCCATCATGATGGGTGAAAACAGATAAATGCCAACCAGCATCAATAAGCCGAGGCGGTAATCGTACATGAGAGATCAAATCCTGATTCAGAGTCCTGATGATGGCAGGCAGGGTATCACAACCGCGCTGAAAATAGCGCTTAGCGCAAAAAAGGTGCGGGCGCCGGATTCCCTTTTATGCCTGCCAGGCGAGTGATATTCCAGTGCTGCACCGCCCACTCCAGAATTGCGTTGTTGCCCTGATTTCTGAGGGAATCGGGAGGGGACTGGTTCAGCCAGTGCAGCGCATTCCACAAGGTATTGCCGCTGTCATCCGGCTGCAGCGCAGTTGCCAGATTCTGTTTGCTGAGCTTTTGTCCGTTGGTTTCCAGCGCCACCGGAATATGAGCGTATTGGGGCACCGCATAGCCCAGTGCCCGCTGCAATTGTTGCTGACGCAGGGTGGAGTCAATCAGGTCGATACCACGCACCACATGGGTAACCTTCTGATCGGCATCATCGGCAACGACTGCCAGCTGATATGACCAGGGGCCGTCGCGGCGTTTCACCACAAAATCACCGATATCCCGATCCAGTGACTCACTGTAGTGGCCCTGTAACTGATCGTCGAAATGGCATTCACCGCTGCCAACGGCAAAGCGCCAGGCAAAATCCTGATGATCACGAAAATGATCCGCCAGCTGGCAGACGCCACTATGCAAGGCACCGTTTAATTGCTTGCGTGAGCAGGCGCAGGGGAATACCTGGCTCTGATCAATCAGCTGTTCCAGTACTTGTTGATAGGCTTCACTGCGCTGGCTTTGGTAACGGACTTCGCTGTCCCAATGCAGCTGATAGGCTTCAAGAATCGTCAGAATCTGATGAGCGGCGTGTGGGTCTTCACGGGGAGGGTCTAGGTCTTCAATACGCACCAGCCACTGACCATGGTGATGTCGGGCATCCAGATAACTGGCAAGCGCGGCTAACAAAGAGCCGAAGTGTAACGGACCTGTTGGCGAGGGTGCAAAACGGCCGATATAAGCGCTCATGGTGTGCAAAGAGATGGTGTGTAAAAAGATGGAGGCGAAATGATGAGCAATCAGCGGTCGGGAGGTTGTTTAAAGCAGCAACACCCCGACCGCTAATTAAGCGTTAAACGCCCAGCTGCTTCTCTTTGATTTCAGCCAATGTTTTACAGTCGATACATAAATCGGCAGTTGGACGGGCTTCCAGACGACGAATACCAATCTCAACGCCACAGGATTCACAGTAGCCGTAATCGCCAGCTTCAATCAGATCCAGTGTTTTATCAATTTTCTTAATCAACTTACGCTCGCGATCACGGGTGCGTAATTCCAGGTTGAATTCTTCTTCCTGGCTGGCACGATCATTCGGATCCGCGTAATTGTTTAGCTCGGTTTGCATATGCTCTTTGGTGCGATCCACTTCCTCCATCAACTCCTGTTTCCAGTTGCGGAGAATGCTGCTGAAGTGCGCTTGCTGAGCATCGTTCATGTACTCTTCATCTTTGGCCGGTTCATACGGCGTAAAGTTAGAAAGAGCGAATTCTTTAGTATCTGGCATGGTTTTACTGCCTCACCTGGTAAACCGAAAATCGGTAATTCAAGTCCATGCGCCTCATGCGCCTCATGCGCTGCGTGTGAGGGGCGCTCAAAATTACAAGGCGGGGAAATTATCAGATAACACCGTCAGCGCCAACTTTTTCTGTGTGGAATTTGCTTACGTTGCCCGCCTCTTCTGGCACAATGCGCCATTTTTGATTGGCATTTAACCAATTGCGTCGTATTAACGATCCATTACTGTAGTTCTTTAGAATGAAAAAACCAGCACAACGTTCCCAGGAAATTCAGCCGTTTCAGGTGATGGCCATTCTCGCTCAGGCTCAGGCGATGCAGGCTGAAGGCCATGATGTGATTCATCTGGAAGTTGGCGAACCGGATTTTGCCACCGCCGAGCCCATGGTAAAAGCTGCGGTTAATGCCATGCAGGCGGGTCACACCAAATACACACCCGCACTGGGTTTACCTGAGTTGCGTGAGAAAATTGCCGGTTATTATCAGCAACGCTTTGGTGTTGCGATCAGCCCGCAGCGGATTGTATTAACCCCAGGCGCATCAGGTGCTTTGTTATTGCTCAGCGCCGCACGGCTGGATGTTAACGATCAGTTATTACTGGCCGATCCGGGTTATCCCTGTAACCGCCACTTTGCCCGCACGTTTGAAGCCCATGGTCAGTTGGTGCCTGCCGGGCCTGAGAGCAAATACCAGCTTACGCCAGAACTGATTCGTCAGCATTGGCAAGCGGATACCAAGGTGGCATTGGTCGCCAGCCCGGCCAATCCAACCGGCACCGTGTTGTCGCTGGATGAACTACAGGCATTGGCCAATGAAGTACAACAACAGCGCGAGCGTTATGGCCAGGGAGAGCTCTGGGTAGACGAAATCTATCAGGGGTTGAACTACGATAGCGAACCTCAAACCGTATTGTCGGTTGCGGATGATGCCGTGGTGCTGAATAGTTTCTCCAAGTTTTTTGGTATGACGGGCTGGCGCTTAGGTTGGTGTGTGGTGCCGGAAAGCTGGGTGCCAACCCTGGATACACTGGCGCAGAATCTGTTTCTGGCGCCGCCGACTCCAGCGCAATACGCGGCACTGGCGGCCTTTGACGACGACGCCATGGCGATTTATGAGCAGCGCCGTCAGGAGCTACAACAGCGTCGGGATTATTTATTAACCGCCTTGCCTGAACTGGGATTTGATATTCCGGTTACGCCCGACGGGGCTTTCTATATCTACGCTGATGCCAGTCGTTTTACTGATAACAGTCTGGAATTTTGTGCCGAGGCGTTAAAAGCGACGGGTGTGGCGTTTACCCCCGGCGTCGATTTTGGCGAGTATCAGGCCAGTACCCATGTGCGGTTTGCCTTCACAACCAACTTGCCCCGTTTAAAACAAGCGGTTGAGCGTTTAGCCGATTGGTTAACGGAGCGTTCCTGATGAACTATCAACAGCTTTTGCTTCAGGGCACCCTGATTAAACGTTATAAGCGTTTTCTGGCGGATATTCGCTTGCCCGATGGTCATGAAATCACGGTGCATTGTCCGAATACCGGCTCGATGAAAAATTGTGCCGAACCGGGCTGGCCGGTGTGGTTATCCGATTCTCAGAACCCCAAGCGTAAGTATCAGTACAGCTGGGAATGGGTAGCGGTACAGCACCAGTACAAAGCCTGTATCAACACCGCACGCGCTAATCAGCTGGTGGCGGAAGCGCTGGAGCAGGACGTGATTAGTGAGTTGAACGGTCATGAGCGCATTCAGAAAGAGCCTAAAGTGGAAGATGGGCGGTTGGATTTTCTGCTACATCAGGAGCATGACCTGAATGAGGCGAGCAAAACCTATGTGGAAGTAAAATCCGTGACCCTGATGGCTGAACAACCCGGTGCAGGCTCCTTTCCCGATGCCGTCACCGAGCGTGGCTTAAAACATCTGAAGCGATTACTGGCGCTACACCAGCAGGGCTATCGTGCTGTGCTGCTGTTTTGTGTGGCACATGAAGGCATTGAACAGGTTACCCCGGCGGATGATATTGATCCGAAATACGGCGCGGCGTTGCGTGACGTGGTGGCGCAGGGTGTTGAAGTGCTGGCCTATCGGGTGGAATTTGGTGAGCAGCAGATGGCGTTAACACGCCGGGTTCAGGTTTTATTGTGAGTGCTACTCTGACAGCCTGATCTCCAGGATCTCTTGATTCAACCGGTGCTCAATCATCTGTAACCGCTGACCCTGACACGGCCCGGCAATGCACATGCCGGTATCAATCAGAAACAAAGCACCGTGCATGGCACACTGAATCAACAGGCCGTCGTGATCGAGAAACTGATCGTCCTGCCATTCCAGGTTAATTCCTAAGTGAGGACAGCTGTTGCGATACACATAAAACTGATCGCGCTGTTCCTGCTGTCCCCGCACCACAAACAATGGCTGAGCGTTGCGTTCAAATCCTTTACTCTGTCCTTCCTCAATGTCGTTGATGTGGCACAATGGCTGCCATGTACTCATAACATCTGTCTCATCTGGTTGGTCTCTGGCTTGAAATCATCTGTTTTTATTCGCGCACAGCATATCTTGCCGCTATGCCTGCTACTACCGGTTTTATTTTTGCTGTTGGGGATTTTCAGCGGCTCTCAGAGTTTTGGCTGGCTGCTGGAAGCGGATGCCGGGCAGGCTATCTTATGGCAAATCCGCTTACCACGGGTGGTGATGGCGTTTCTGATCGGCGCGTCGCTGGCATGGGCGGGGGTATTGATTCAGGGGGTGGTGCGCAACCCCTTGGCTGACCCTGGTTTGATTGGCGTCTCCGGTGGCGCAGCGGTGGCAGCAGCGGTGTTTGTGGTGATCGCTTCGTCCTTTCCTCTGCCGTTATGGCTACAGCCAGTGATGGCCTTTGTTGGCGGTTTTATTGCCTTGTTTATTGTCATGCGTATGGGGCTGAGTGGTGCGTCGATGCACGCCATGAGTTTTCTGGTGCTGGCGGGTATTGCGATTAATGTATTGGCCAGCGCGCTGATTGGTTTGTTGTCGTATATGGCGAGCGACAGTGCTCTGCGCCAGATTACCTTTTGGTCGCTGGGCAGTTTATCCGGGGCGAACTGGTACTGGAATGGCGGCTTAGCCGCGGTGCTGATTGCGGCACTGTTGTACTGGCCAAAACGCTTACGTCAGCTGGATGCTTTATTGTTGGGAGAAGTCGAAGCCCGGTCTCTTGGTATCTCTGTTAAGACTATGCAGTGGCGGGCGGTGCTTTGGGTCGCTGCGATGGTGGCGATTGCGGTAACGGCCAGCGGTGTGATTGGTTTTGTTGGACTGATCAGCCCTCATATTGCGCGCTTATTAACCGGCGCTGCGCATCAACGGGTGCTGCCGTTAGCGGTCATGATTGGCGGTTGTTTACTGGTGGCGGCTGATGCACTGGCGCGCACGATTGTGGCCCCTGCCGAGCTGCCAATTGGCATTGTTACCACCTTATTAGGAGCTCCGGTGTTTATCAGCTTATTGCTGCGTGAAAAGAGGCGCTTATCGTGGTGAATCAGACGGCGTTTATGCAGCTATCCGCTGTTGGCTTAAACAAAGGCCCGGCAGCGATTTTACGGGATATTGAGTTCGCCCTGCAGCCAGGTGAGCTGGTGATGCTGGTGGGCCCCAATGGCGCTGGTAAATCGACCCTGCTATCCATTCTGGCCGGGTTAAATCCACCGTCACACGGCAGTCTGAGCATCCACGGCAGCTCAGTAACTGGCTGGTCGCGTGAACAGTGGGCGCAGCACATTACCCTGGTGCCACAGTTAAGTCAGATGGGCTTTCCACTCACCGTGCGTGAGGTGGTGGAGCTCGGTGGCTTAGCCCATGCGCAATCAGTGGTGGCCCTGCGGGATGCCACTCGCAAGGCACTGATAGATTGGGATATTGAGTATCTGGCGGAACAGGAAGTGCGGTTACTCTCCGGCGGCGAGCAACAACGCACGCAGCTTGCGCGCAGCTGGATTCAGGTGCATCAGCCTGAGAGTGGGTTATGGTTGTTAGATGAGCCTCTCAGTGCTCTGGATCTGAAACATCAACGCCAGTGTTTACAGCGGGTGCAGCAGTTAAAAGCCGAAGGTAAAGCCATTGTCATGGTGGTACACGATCTGAATCTGGCGTTGCGGTATGCCGATCGGGTATTGATGTTGTGTTGTGGTGAACTGGTCGCCGATGGCGAGGCGAAAACCGTATTAACGGCACAGCGGGTATCGGAGGTATTTCAGGTTGAAACGGTACTGAATGAATCCGGCTTGAGCTGGTTGTAAATTGGCTTTAAAAAACAGAGAAGCGGATAAAAAAGCGCCCCTCAATTCTGGCTTATAAAAAACTCAGAAGAGGGGCTAAGCAACCGTGATTAGCTTGATGAGAGAGATCACCATCCTGATGATGAGTCTGGATGCTGAACACCGGCACCATCTCTGGCGTCGATAAGTAAATAATATACATTCTCATTATCATTGCAACACCCGAATGCGAAAAATTCTCAAAAAGTCTGGTTTGGCACAAATGGATGTTTTTTGCGGGAAGCGTATTTGCACCAGGCGTATTTTCGGCAATAAAGGTGACAGCTAAGAAGCAACAAAGAAGGGATAAAAAAACGCCCCTCAACTCCGAAGAGAGAGGGGCAAATAACCGTGATTAGCTTGATGAGAGAGATCACCATCCTGATGATGAGTCTGGATGCTGAACACCGGTGCCATCTCTGACGCCGATAAGTAAATAATACACATTCTCATTTAAGTTGCAATACCTAAATGCGAAAAATTCTCAAAAAGGTTATTTTGCATGACGTCTGTGTGTTTTTTGAACAGGTTTTAGTTGTCTTGTTGCTTCTCAATAAGCTGCTGGTTCATGGCCGTAATGCGGCGTGCCAGGTTTTCAATCAGATTCAGTGCCGCTTGTGGCTGTGCTTCAATCAGGGTTGCAAAATCCGCTTGGGGAACGGCCATAATGCTACAGGCCGTTTTTGCAATGACGGTGGCAGAGCGCGGTTCCTTGGTAAACAGTGCCATGGCACCAAACACTTCTTCTTCGCCGATTTCTCCGACCTTGATATCGTCAACAAACACATCGGCTTCACCATGGATAATGGTGTACACCAGATCCGCAGCATCTCCCTGGCGAATAATGACATCACCGGGTTCCAGGTTCTGGAAACCGGCTGCCGGGCGTACCTGCTCTTTAACCAAACCGCCGAGATAATCCAGCAACATGGCGTTATGACACATCAGGTAGTGGCTCCAGTAATGCTGGCGACGCTTATCGGAATAGACATGACGTAAGAAGCGGTCGCGATCAATCGGAATCAGTTCGACGTATTCGTCTGCCCGTAAGCGTGGAGTGGGCATATCAAACGAAGCCATCATGCCAACAATATCGCCTTCGACGAAGCTGGCCAGTGTCTGGCCATTGCGGGCGTAATGCAGTATGCCGTCGCGCACCAGAAACAGCTGTTGATGATCGAATACTTCGTAGAGGCTTTCTACTCCTTCCAGTGTGATGACTTCCTGATCCAGTTCGAATCCTTCCAACAGCGCCTGCGTTAATTGATGAATCCGTTGCAGTAAGCGTTCTGTCTCATCGGATAGTTTACCCGGCAGGTACATGGTGTTTCCTCATTAGCGAACAGGTGGTCAGACAATACCGTGGCAGACAATGTAGCTTAAAATACACAGCCCTTGAACCGGAAATGTCATGATTCCGGCGTAAGCTGAGTGATTATCAAACGACTTTGTGACAGATTGTGGAACAATCGGCCAATCAGCCGCAGTTGTGGCGTAAACGGGTGCCCAGGCTGACAGACAGCTGAATCTCCTGAGCGCTCAACTCCACTGGAAAATAACAGCCACTGATTTTGGCATCTGCCAGACTGGCACCATCCAGACAACAGCCCCGGAAGTCGATACCACGCAAGTCAGCGCCGCGGAAATAGGCATTGGTGAGGTCCATGCCGAGCAGTTTCAGGTTACGTAAATCCAGACCGCGCAGGTCACAATTGCGTAAATCGCAGGTCTGGCCATCAGCGCGGGCTTGATTAAAACCCTCAACATTGTCGTGGCGCAGCATCTGATACAGAGGATCCTGGCTGATCGTCGGTGAATCTGAACTGATGCTTTCGGTTTCAGAAGTAGTCATAGAAATGCTCCTTAATTACACTGCATACCCGCATACAGATCAGTATAGAAACAAATTCATGAAACCGATGGTTCCCGGCTTTTTATTAACCTCTTCCTGGGAAGAGAACCCAGCAGACGGAGGAACCCGGCTGAACTTCTGGTGGCGCACCGGGCAAGGGGCACTTCAGACCCGGGTGAATCAACCGGCGGTATGTTTTATTGATCAATGTTTTTATGACAAAGCACAACACATCGCCAGCACACTGGATTGGCCGGTTCGGGTGGAAAAAATAGCCCTGCAGTCGTTCGATTTTGAACCGGCGTGTGCCTGCTATATGCCTCATCATTATGTATACCGCTGGCGCGATGTACTGGCCGGGCAGGATATTATTTGCCGCGAAGTGGATATTCGCCCTACCGATCGTTATCTGATGGAGCGCTTTATTTATGGTGCCGCTGAGATCCATGGTGAAGCTGTTACCCTGCCGGGTTCGGCAGTGGATAAGCCCGTTCTGGAAGTTGAACATCCCCGTTTGCGACCAACCCGTTATCAACCAAAGCTGACAGCACTGTCGATTGATATTGAAACCTCCTTTCCCCGCCAGGGAAAAGCTGACCAGCTGTTTTCAATTGGTTTTTATGCCGATGATTATCAGCGGGTGGTGATGGTGGGCGATCCTCAGCAGTCGCTTGCCGGTGTTGAGCTGGTGGTCGACGAAGCGGCTCTGTTACATCGTTTTCTCGACATTATTCAGGACTATGACCCGGATGTGATGATTGGCTGGAATGTGGTGCAGTTTGATTTTGCTTTTTTGCGGCGTAAATTTCAGCAGTACAAGATTCCCTTTGCCATTGGTCGGGATGGCAGTGTGTTGTCGTGGCGCCGTAGCAAAATGAATAAAGAACGGGTTTTTATGCACATTGCCGGGCGAGTGGTACTGGATGGTATTGACCTGTTAAAAAACGCGACCTATCAGTTTGAGAGTTTTGCGCTGGATGCCGTGGCAGAACATTTTCTCGATGATCGCAAGCTGCTGCATGGCGATGACCGTGGTGGCGATATCGAGCATTTATTTCTGCATGATAAAGCCGCACTGGCCGACTACAATCTGAAAGATTGTGAGCTGGTGTGGCGTATTTTCCTGAA
The DNA here is from genome assembly GCF_965226395.1 of Bacterioplanoides sp. Lineage (GTDB taxonomy): Bacteria > Pseudomonadota > Gammaproteobacteria > Pseudomonadales > Oceanobacteraceae > Bacterioplanoides. Next base: position 2,239,616 of record NZ_OZ245358.1, read on the forward strand.
GGCCGATTTATACAATTTTGCCATAGAACGTAGCCATATGACCGGACTGACCATGGATCGTATGGGGGGATCGGTAGCAGCGTTTGAAAATCTCTACTTACCCCGTTTGCATCGCCAGGGGTTTGTGGCTCCTAATATTGAAGAAGGTTATCACGCGCAAAAAAGCCCCGGCGGTTATGTGATGGATTCACGCCCCGGGCTGTTTGAACACGTACTGGTGCTGGATTTTAAAAGCCTGTACCCGTCGATTATTCGTACTTTTAAAATCGATCCAATGGGGTTGGTCGAAGGGGTGAAGGCCCGCTCTGAAAAAGAGGAGCTGGATAGTCTGGTGCCCGGTTTTTTTGATGGCGTGTTTCATAAAAGCAAAAATGTATTACCTGAATTAATTCGCCAGCTGGGTGAATGGCGCGAGCAGGCCAAGCAACAAAACAATCAGGCGCTATCACAAACCATCAAAGTGATTATGGCGTCTTGTTACGGGGTTCTGGGTTCGGAAGGTTGCCGCTTTTATGATACACGCCTGTCCAGCTCAATTACCAAACGCGGCCATCAGATTATTCAGCAAAGCTCTGACTGGATTGAACAGCAGGGCTACGATGTGATTTACGGCGATACCGATTCAGTGTTTGTCTGGCTGAAACAGTCCGTCAGTGATCAGCAGGCTGATGATATTGGCAAACACTTGGTAAGCGGCTTAAATCAGTGGTGGCAAACCCGGTTGCAACAGGAATTTGCTATCGAAAGTTATCTGGAAATGGAGTACGAAACCCATTACCGGCGGTTCTTTATGCCTTCCATTCGGGGAGAAGAAACCGGCAGTAAAAAACGTTATGCCGGGTTGGTGAAAAATACACAAACCGCAGAGCCAGAAATGGTGTTTAAAGGATTAGAAGCCGTACGTACCGATTGGACACCGTTGGCACGTGATTTTCAGAAAGAACTCTACCGCCGGGTGTTTCTTAACCAGCCCTACCGTGACTGGGTTAAACAACAGATGCAGGATTTATTATCGGGCAAGCTGGATGAGCAGTTGATTTACCGGAAACGTTTACGCCGCCCGCTCAGTGCTTACCAAAAAAATATTCCACCCCATGCGCAGGCGGCTGGCAAGTTAGAACAGTGGCGCAAACTACAAGGACTATTGCCACGCTTTGCGGAACGTGGTGGCTGGATTGAATACCGTATTTGTCAAAATGGCGCACAGCCAATTGAAATACCGAACACCACTATTGATTACAGCCATTATGTGGAGAAACAATTGATGCCGGTTGCTGATGCTATTTTCCATTTTACCGGAGAAAGCTTTAGTGAAATGGCCGGGCAACAAATGGCCCTGTTTTGAAAAAGGCATTGTTTTGATAAGTAGGAAGCTGATAAACAGGAAGCTGGTAGTCAGCTTCCTGTACAGATAATCTGAAGTCGCTCAGATGATTAATCACCGTCCGAGAAATTCAGACCAACGTTGATACCCAAACCATTTTTGAGTTCACGCTTGATATTACCGTCCAGATCCAGAGTCGCAGCGTAAAAATCCACTTCATTTTCATCGGCAATGGTCTGCTTCACTCTGGTAATGTTGCTGCGCAGAGTGGTCAGATCTCCGGCTGAGTTAATCTGCATTAAATCGGCAAAACTTTCGGTGGTTCCTGTGGTGCCTTCGACCATTTTCTCAAATGATAATAATCCGGCATTTACCAGCTGCCAGGAATGGCCCGACAAAACACCAGCATCATTAATGATGGTACGCTTATGAACATAGTCCATATATTCATTGGTGGATAAAATCAGTTGGGCATCCGCCGCTGTATCCCCTTCACCAGGAACGGTGTCCAGGGTGCCATTGAGTAATAAATTACGGAAGCTGGAGCCCGTATTTTTATAATCCACTTTCCAGGATTGCTGAATATTGGTGGCGCGCTGTGCCAACTGCTGGCTATAACCTTTTAGCGCATTACATTTATTTGAGTTGGCGGTGTAGTCCGCAACAATGTCTGCCGCTAACTGGCTCTGGTCGCTGCTGCGTTCGAATAACGCCACTTCGGCAGCTAATAACCCCAGGCGTTGAAAGTTTTTGCTGGCAAAGCTGGCTGGGTCAACCACTTCAGTTTTGGCGATTTCGGCTGCCAGGTCATTACGAACCGTATCGGTGTAATTGATACCACGTAACCGCAGTGCATCAATAAAGATATATTCTGGCTCGATTAAATCCGGGCTGTTATTACTTGGGCCAAGGTTATAAGGCAGGTACTGGTACCAGGCTTCGGCGGTTGTTTTCCACTGGTTTTGTGCACTCAGCAGAGTGGTTTCATTGATGTTATCGCAGAACGTATTGCTATCGCTTAGCAGTTGCTGGGTCTGCTGTTGAAAATTATCCACAGCAGGAATAACCGTCAGGTTAATAATTTCAGAAACGGCCGTGCTGGAATTAATCTCTTCTTTAAAGCTCTGTGAACTGGAACTGCTGCTTGAGCCACAAGCAACTAAGGCAGTACTTAGCGTTGTTGCTGCTATTAATCGAAGACTGTATTTATTCATGAGTTAATACCTGTTTTTATCCTGCTAAATTAATGGCCAGCATATGGTTATCCCAGGCCATCATCGGGAAATCTAATCGCAGGCTGGGGTTTTCCTGCAGAGTGTTTGTTTCGATCTGGCGGATTTTTCCGGCGGAGTTTGACAGCACAAAATGTGTTTTTTGCTGGTTCAGAGTGAGGCCGCACACATCGTGAAAACGGTGGTAGCCCTGTAACGAACCATCATCCAGATTCCAGAACATCGCCAGATCGCCACGTGGGCTGGTAAAGGCGGCAAGGCGTTGTGCTGAGGCAATAACAACGCTGCCCATATAATCATTTAATGCCACGGTTAATGTTTCTGGTGCTTGCAGCAGTTGAACTTCTGCTCCCGCTTTATGTACACCCGCCAGCGGGACTAAATGATTATCAGCCATGGCCTGACGTTGTACCTGCATACCAAAGGCGACGCTGCCATCATCGGCAATATCAAAGTGGCGGATACTGGCCTTCTTTTCAGCAACCCGGTGCTGGCTGATTAACTGGCCGTTGCGGCTATCGATATAGGTCAGGCTGGAATCCATGGTTTCCAGATTTAAGACTTTACGGCCGGAGTCTGGATGAGTTAATAAACCGCCATTAGCAACCACTAATATGTCGCTGCCCGGCATCATTTTAAGCTCATGGGGGCCAATGCCATAACTCGGAAAAATACTAACAACTTCAAGAGAATTGCTGTCACGCACTACAATTTTTCCCTCACCTAATTGATAGTCAGACTCGCTGGTAAAAATATACTGACCATCATGGCTGTAGGTGGCGTGACCGTGCATATGATGCTGTTCCGGGCTGTTAAACTCCCGGGTTTCACCCGACGCGATATTCACTTCCAGCCCGATTAAGCCCGGGCGACGTGACATCATAATCGCTTTTTCAGGTTGAGTCGGATGCTGGCAAATACCATGGCCACGAAAACCGGAAGGAATATTAACGGCTTGTTGCTTGTCTGCGGTAATTGCACCTAAGCCGTAGTTATCCGCTATTTTTCCCTGAGCACTGAGCCAATACTCATGATGAGTGTTTTGGTGAGTGCTTTGCAGTTTATGAGCATGAAAAACCCCGGCGGTAAATGCAGGAAGGGTGACACTGGTTAATGCCAGTGTTTTTAACAGCTGTCGTTTGTATAAATCCACGTCTTTCATAATGACTCCACAAACTGAATCAGTGCGTCCCGCTTAGCCTGTTCAAAACTGATAAAGGTCGCTTTGACGGCGGCCGCTTCTCCGCCATGCCATAAAATGGCTTCTTCAATGGTTTGTGCACGGCCATCGTGCAGTAATGCCTTACTGCCATTCACTTGTTCCTGAATGCCAATTCCCCATAACGGCGCGGTACGCCATTCAGAACCGGATGCGGTAAAGTCCGGACGGTTATCGGCTAAATCCGGGCCCATGTCGTGAATTAAGAAATCACTGTAAGGCCAGATTTTCTGATTACCCAGATGTGGGTTTTGCTCACTGCTTTGGGTGGTAAAACCCGGGTTATGGCAGTGCTGACAACCGGCCTGATAAAAATAGTTACGGCCCTTTATAACATCGGGGTGGTTGGTATTTCTGCGCTCAACCGGAGCCAGGTTGCGATTAAAATTCACCACTAAATCCAGTAAGTCGTCTGCCAGCTCAACATTCTGCACATCGTTGCCCGTTGGTGCTTTTAAACAAGCCGTTTGTTGTGCGCTGCATGGCTGACCTGGGAATAAGGTAGTGCTGATGCCAACATCACCATTAAAAGCGGCGGCGGTCTGAACTTTTACCGAGGGTTTATTGGCTTTCCAGCCAAAACGACCTGCGACAGTCTGCTCTGTTTCATTGTCCCAGATGTGATTAACCCGGCCGGAAATACCATCTTGGTTGAGGTCGTTTTCATCGGCTAAGGCCGTAATTTCGGCCTGCGGAATTAACTCAATTAATCCCATACCATGAATTGGCGGTGCCAGGCGCAAGCTGGTTAAGGTATTTTCACCCAACTCGCCGTAACCCAGATTTTCAAAATGTAATTGCGGTTTTCTTAACCGGACTTTATGACCATCCGGATAAACAAACTCTGAGAATTGCCAATCAATAAAGACATACGCCTCCGGGGCAATATCGTGCTTCAGTTGATCATTATCTTTTTGCGAATGGCGTAATTGATGTGCCAGCGAGGTGGATTGCCCCTGTACCTGATCGCCATAAATTGGATGAGGAATTACACCATGATGCTGCAGCATCGCCTGATGCTCAGGACTGTTGGTTGCCGGAATACTTAAACGCACCAGTGAACTTAACATCGGGATTTCTCCGTTTTCCGGTACAAATCCTTTGCCGCCTTTAATGTGACACATCAGGCAGGTGCGTGAATTATAAAGCGGCCCGAGGCCATCGCGCATGGTCGTGACGGTGGGGGCTTTAACCCAGGGTTGGTTGGCGAGGGCTTTACCGGCATGAAAATCCGGGCGTAATGACTGTGGCAAGTTCGCCGCCGGGTGCTCAAAGCTGGCAAATGGCTTTATTGAGACGGTGGTGTCGCCACCGGGTTTGTTTTCGGCCGGATCGAATGGCGGCGCAAACGAGTCATCTTTCTGAGTGCAGGCGCTGAGCATGATGGCGCTGAACAGGATAATCAATAAATCTCTCATAATACGTCTCAGGAGAAAATGACTTAATTGGTAATGATAATCGTTATTTAAAATGGCAAATAGCAAAAAGCCGGGCAGTGCCCGGCTTTTTGCTGCTTTATGCCAGATTACTCAGGGCATTTTTCACCAGGCTTGGTGGTGTCACAGCCAGAAGCGTCTGGATCAACAACTTCACCCAGACCCAGCGCGGTAGCCACGTTCTGGATTGCAACAGACTGTTGATTCAGCGCCAGAATGGTGGTGCGAACCGGGTTGGTGTCGTTACGGTTAGCATCCATAATCAGTACGTCGAATGGACGGTTGTTGGTACGAGCTTCTGCATCGATACGGTTGTAGTTAGCTTCGGTCAGAGACAGAACGCCCTTCATGGTGGTGTTCAGAGCAATCTGGTTGTTCTCTAACAGGTACTCTTCGATACCGTAACCATCAACCGCATTGGTGGTAGCATCAATCTGACCATCCAGCGTGCTGTCGTAGCCTTTGTATTCGCCGTAGTAGCTGTTTGCCACACCTAAGGCGTTCAGTACTACATCACGGTGGGTGTTATCAGAGAAACAAGAGTGTTCGTCTTCCTGAGAGTTACCCGCATAAGCGATTTGCATACGCTCACCGGCCAGTTCACCTTCAGACAGCGTGCCCATACCCGTCAGGATTTCAGTCAGACGCTGATTAGCTTCTGCATCGCTGGTAATGGTGGTGAAGGCTGTGCGGTAATCGGCACCTTGCTTCCAGCCATCACGAACATCTTTTAAGTCAGCAACCAGTTTGGCAGCAGCAACTTCCAGGTACTGGTGACGACGGTCAGCTTTTGAATCGGTAGTGAAGTCAGTCAGAGGACGCTTACCACCCATTGCACCGGTATTTACTGCTTCATCACGATCGGTACCATCAGTTGCAGTATTGTCGGTAGTGTTCAGATCCTGGCCCCACAGCAGGAATTCGATAGCGTGGTAGCCAGCAATAACATCGTGTTCGTCATCCGCAGTGGCGGTATTAGCCAGCAGATCTGCATCAATAGTAATGCTTGCCTGACCAATAATGTTGTTGTCCTGATCCGCTGCAGCTGCAGCATCAAGAGCACCATTACCATTGATGCCCGCATCGTTTGCGGTTACACCAACCTGATCATCACCGAAGTCAGAGTTGTTAGTCACAACATAGTCAATCAGAGCTTCACCCAGAGGCCAGGCGTTGATATCACCTTCCGGACCATCTTCGTCTTCGTAGTTGGTGGAATCGATCGGGCTGTTACGGAAGCGATAAACTTCAGTCTGGCCATAAGGCTCACGCGCAATTAACCAGGCTTTTTTAGCGGCTGTCAGTAACTCGGCAGCTTTAGCATCATCACGATCAGCATCGGCCTTGGTTGCTTCTGCTTTAAATGCTGCCAGCGCCGCTTGCAGGTCTTCAGCTGTTTTAACTGAGTCGTTATAAGCTGCCAGTGCAATATCAGCATTAGTATTCAGAACATTCTGAACCTGAGGGTTGGAGTAAACATCATTGTCATCATCGTCGTCACTGCCACAGGCAACCAGCATGGTCGCAGCAGCAAAGTAGGCGGCTAACTTAGTCAGTTTCATAATCGCTTTCCTGAGAGTTGAGTTAATACATATGCCGCCAGTCAAGTAACCTTGCGATTTGTACGGCTATATTCGCTGGAAAACACGATAATTCAAATGAGAATGATTGGCAATAAGTATTTCATATATAAATAGATCTCGATCAATTTTATAAGCTGGTTTCATTCTCATCTGGGGAGTAATATTTGCTTCTGAATCAATGCGGGTAAGAATGATTATGATGTACCGGATACTGGTAGCAGCGATGACGGCCTGGGCTTTATCAGGCTGTAGCGGCGGTGGCTCTTCAGGAGGTAATTCATCGGGTGGCGAACAGCCAGCTGAGACACTGAATAAAGCTGAACTGGGGGAAAAACTGTTTTCTGATACCAATTTGTCGTTTAACCGCAGCCAGTCATGCGCCACTTGCCATAACCCGCAGCATGGATTTGTTGATGTGCGTCGTAACGATGCCAGCGATGGCGATCGCCCGGCTCCGGCTTCTCTGGGTGATAACGGTACTTCCATTGGTGATCGCAATGCTCCCACAGCGGCGTACATGGCATTTAGCCCTGATTTTAATAAAGGTACTCGCCGGCGTGCGCCAAGTCAGCGTACCAGTGGTATTGGCGAGTATTCGGGCTATCTGGGTGGGCAGTTTCATGATGGTCGTGCCAAAGATTTAGCAGCACAGGCTGGTGGTCCACCAACTAATCCGGGTGAAATGGCTATGCCGGATAAAGCCTCAGTGGTGGCCCGTATTCAGGAAAATACAGAATATGTGGCGTCTTTTAAAGCCGTGTTTGGTGAGACAATTTTTGATAACAGCGATGCGGCTTACGATGCGATGGCAGATGCCATTGGTGAATTCGAATTTAGCCAGGCCGAAATGTTTTATCCATTTGATTCCAAATACGATAAATCATTAAAAGGCGAATACTTTTATGAGCCGGACAGCTTAGCGGCCACAGGCAGAACTCTGTTCTTCTCCTCCGACTTTACTTGTGCCGCCTGTCATCAGTTGCGCAACAGCAATACTGATCCGGGAGAAATCTTTACCAGCTTTGAGTATCACAATATTGGTGTGCCGGAAAATACCCGTTTGCGCGCGGTGAATGGTGTTGCTGAAGACTTTGTTGATCTGGGTTTAGCACTTAACCCGGCGGTTCCAGATTCTGAAAAAGCCGAGAATGAAGGTAAGTTTAAAGTACCAACGATGCGTGATGTGGCGATTACCGCACCATATATGCACAACGGTGTGTTTGATACACTGGAAGCGGTACTGGCTTTTTATGAGCACGCCAAGATACGGGCGCGGCAGCAAAATAATCCACAATTAGTAAATACCCTGCTTAATCCTGAGACCAATCAGGCATTCCGTGTACCTGAGGTCAATCGTAATATTGAGCATGCTTTATTGGGTGGCAATGATAAAACACTGACTCCAGAAACGATCAAAGCGTTTGAATGCTTTTTTATGACCTTAACCGATGAGCGTTATGAGTCATTACTGGATGCACAAAAAGTAACGGAGTGTGGCATTTAAGTTTGTCTATATGTAACTTTTTGAAAGGTTGTCGTAACTGACAGCCTTTTTTCGTTTAATCGTTTGTGTTTTTTGCGTCCTGGCTGAGCTAGTTTAAAAGAAACAGCCAGCGGGGTAGCGACTATGCAAGCAATTCTGTTTGATATTGATGGAGTCATCTATCAGCAGGGGGCCATCATTGATGGTGCAGCAGAGACTCTGAAATGGCTGCGCCAGCAACAGATTCCCTATTTATTTGTTTCAAACGCCACAACCTTATCCCGGGAGCAAATCAGCGCTCGTCTGAATTCCTCTGAAATCCCGTGCTCTCCAGATCAGATCTTAACGCCTGCTGTGGCAGCCCGGGACTGGATCGCCTCTCACCCGGGTAAAAAAATGGCGGTATTTGTTCCCGATGCTATCCGTCATGAATTTGATGATGTGGTGAGTTTTAATGATAAAGAAGCGCAGGGCGTGATTATTGGTGATCTGGGTGCTAACTGGAATTATTTCATCCTGAATCGCGCCTTCCGTATTCTGATGAAATCGCCTGATACCTTGTTGATGGGATTAGGAATGTCGCGTTTTCAGGCAGACGAGCAGGGGTTACAGCTGGATGCCGGGCCTTTTGTCAAAGCGTTGGAATTTGCATCCAATAAGTCTGCTCTGGTGATGGGAAAACCGGCGTCATCGTTTTTCCAGCAGGCACTGAATCATCTGGGTGTAAAACCCGAGCAGGCATTAATGGTTGGTGATGACCTGATGTCGGATGTGATGGCCGCTAAAAACTGTGGCATTCATGGTTGTTTAGTGCGCACCGGAAAATACCAGCGGCAGGATGAATTGGGAGTGATTAAACCCGAATTTATTATTGATTCAATCAAAGACTTGCCGGGCTTATGGATGGAAGGTCAGCTGGCTAAGGTGAGCTGAGCCGCTGATAAAGATTTATAAGTCAGGCCACAATAGTGGCAAAGGATGCACGAGTCAGCTTTGCTAAATCGTGTGGTGAAAGTTCAATTTCCAGACCTCGTTTGCCAGCACTGACATTGACTTGAGGCTGTGATTCAGCGCTACTATCGATCATGGTGGGCAGCGCTTTTTTTTGTCCGATCGGGCTGATGCCGCCAACAATATAACCGGTAGTTCGCTCAGCAACTTTAGGGTCGGCCATTTCCGCTTTTTTGGCACCAAACGCTTTAGCAATCGCCTTTAAACTCAGCTGATGACTCACTGGAATCACAGCAACACCTAACTGGCTTTTATGGCCTGTCAGGCTGACTAATAAAGTTTTAAATACCTGAGCCGGATTTAACCCTAATGCTGCCGCGGCTTCCTCGCCGTAAGATTCACTGTTTGGGTCGTGTTGGTATTCGTGCACAGTGAACGCAATGTTGGCTTTTTTAGCGCTGTTAATAGCTGGGGTCATTCAGCATCAGCCTCGATAAGCTCAAACCGGGGTTTAATTTCACCATTAATATCAATGGTTTCAATAAACATCTCATACGGACGAACCCAGCTGCTGAAGTCTCCGTATAACATTTTATACAGAACTAACGCTTCTTCGGTTTCAGAATGTTTCACGATTCCGATCACCTGATATTCCATGCCTTTATAATGGCGATAGCGGCCTGGTTTAATGGCTGGCGCTGACATTTCTCATCCCACTTTATTTTAATTGGTAACGGACAATAACTCTGGCTTCGATGTTTTGCTTCTGAATTAACATGGGCGCAGGCGCCGCCGATTCATCAGCTGACATAGCCTTTGCCATCGCCATCATAGGTTGTGGCGCATGGGCATTTTCTTCCTGAATCATTAATACCTTACCCAGTTTGTTATCACTGGCCTGTGCCATTAGTGATGCTTTAGCAAAAGCGGCCTTTACGGCTTTGGCGAACGCCTGATTTTTCAGCCCCTGACGGTCATTGAACTTTAACTGGCTGCCATGAATCCGAATTTCATCAATCATTAACAGTTGATGGGCCAGTTCGGCATAGTCTTCTTTATCTCGTAACGTAATGCTGACATCGCGGGTAACCTGTTCGCCGCGATATTCACGACGGTTGTTAATCCAGTCATATTGAGGTTGATTATGAATCTGAGCGGCATCAATGTCTGCTTCAGCAATGTTCAGTGATTGGGTGGTTTTCAGCAGCTGGTTCATCGCCTGATCCACCTGCTGTTTGGCTTGTTTTAAACTGCTGGCGGTTGCCTGAACGTTCAGATTAATCTGCAGATAATCCGGCATCGCCAGAATATTACCCTGACCACTAACCTGGATATAACGCTCATCGGCCAGAGTGATTACCGATAACGTCATGCTGCTGATAACCATCAGCGAGAGTATCAATGCGCGCATTAGCCGATCCTTGTTATTAATAACGGTTATTTTTGTTTCGCTTCAAACTGAGCCAGTTGTTCTGGCGTCGCTGGTTTTTGGTGTTTTTCTTTCCACTCGCTGTAAGGCATGCCGTAGACGGCTTCGCGTGCCTGGTCGTAGTCTACGGCCAGATTCTCTGCTTCAGCCGCTGACTTATACCATTTAGCCAGACAGTTGCGGCAGAAATTAGCCAGATTCATCAGCTCGATATTCTGAACCTCTTTGTTGTCGTCCAGATGTTGCAATAAACGACGAAAGGTGGCGGCTTCAATAGCTTGTTGTTGTTCCGGGGTTAGTTGTTCGGGAGAAGACATAGTAAAAATCCGGTTGATAAATCACCCGATTACTATATAAAAAACACGGCGATAAATCCGTAAAGAAAAGAAAAAAGGCGCCCGAAGACGCCTAAGGAGGTAGGATAGAAAACAACTTAAAACTTACTTGATCACATCCAGGTCATACCATGGAGTTGGGTTGATCGGGCAACGGAAACGCACACCTTCTTTACCAATGCTAACGCGAGAAACACGCTTCTCACCTGGCTCCAGTGGGAACATATCCAGGTTTGATTTGGTGGCCAGATCCTGAATTTGGAAGCCAACTAACTTGTCTGATTTATTGGTGATAACAAATTCATATTCACCCGCTTTTAAACCTGCCACTGTTTCGTGGGCAGAGAAATAACCATTGTATTCATCCAGGTTAATAACAGTTACACCATCTTCACGGGTAACCGGTGTGCCTGCTAATGCACCCAGGCTTAAAGTTGCCAATACCAGTAATGCGAACGTTTGGCGCAGGGTCTGAAATACGTTTTTCATGATGTGTGTCCTTTGTAGGTTAGGTATTAATAATCGCTGGTTGTTGCCAGCTGATGTACACACTATAGTGATGTTGTTGTGGATTAATAATGCTTAATGGTGTTAAAAACATGTCAAATAGTCCAAGCAGTGAGATTTCAAACCCTGAAGCAAACAATGTGGATATCGGCCAGCCGGATGCCCTCAGCTCTTTGCTGATTGGCTTACAACTGCACGGAGAAGTGTATGTCAGTGGCAGCTTTTGTGGTGCCTGGGCGGTCGATACTTCCGGCAAGCGTCATATTCCATTTCATCTGGTGAGTGCCGGACGTGCCTGGCTACATATCGAAGGGCAGCCATCCCGGGTATTAAATGCCGGTGACCTGGTGCTGTTTCCACGTGATCTGGCGCATACCATTTCTCATAGTGAACAACCGCCTGCTGCAGAATTGGTAAATGCCGGATTTGATTCGAGTGAGCCGGTAACCACAGAAATGATTTGTGGCTATTTTGATTTCACCAATAAAGCGGCGTGGCCGTTATTAGACAGTCTGGAAGATGTGATTGTGTTGGATTTAAGCCAGCAAAGTCTGCAACCCGTATTGCGGGCGTTTATTGATTATATCGTCGCTGAACTTAAACAACGTAACCCCGGTTTTCTGGCAGTGGTGAATCAGCTGGTGTATCTGTTATTTGTTCAGGTGATTCGCCAGCAAATTGAAAGTGGCCGGTTAAAAGAAGGTTTGTTGGTGGCCTTGTTTGATCCCAAAATCAGCAAAGCGCTGGCTGCAATTCACAACCAGCCACAACACAACTGGAGTTTAGTGAGCCTGGCGCAGGAATCCGGCATGGGGCGCTCTTCGTTTGCTGCGCTGTTTCAGAGACTGGTCGGCATGCCAGCGATGCGTTATCTGACCTTGTGGCGTATGCGTGAAGCTACGGAGCTGTTGAAATACACCAACCGCTCGATGCTCGATATTGCTGAGCAATGTGGTTATGAATCAGAAGCCGCGTTTCGTAAAGCCTTTAAACAAACCACTGGAGAGACTCCGGGGGCGATTCGTAAGCAGGCAAAATATTAAAAGAGATGACTGTGTTTTTTGATGAATTATTAATATGCCTAACTCCAGACTCTGGTGAGAATAGCGATTTTGTTTTCTTATATGGAGTGGGTGATCAATGCGCGCCTCATATTCTGGTGTACGAGGTGGCGCGGGATTTTTTATCGGCACCTAAACGCTTTGCTATTGTTGAAATTCGATCCAGCACACCAGGAGCCGTTGAGCTGGATTCAGATAATGAGTATGAAGGAGTGATTTATAACGAAGATGGCAGTATGCCAACGCTGGGTTTTTTTATAGTGCAGGACGGCGTAGTTAAGAATGGCGATTCAATACAAGGTGGAGAGGCTTATAGCGAGCAACATATTCTGATTAGCCTGGCAGCGCAGCGGATTGAGTTATTGGCTGACTCAGTCACCGTTAAACAATCGCTGATTGCCACCAGTGCCAGAGAAGCACTGGGGTTGTATTTAATGGATTAGATATCGCTATCGGCCAGTTCGTCGGTTAACACTTCGCGTTCCAGTTTGGCGACAGGCTTGAGGATATGAAACCCCATATGAGTTTTTACCGCTGGTGTATAGGGCGTTTCGCCATTCCAGTCACTCAGGGCTTTAACCAGTGCAGCCGGTAAGGTATCGATGTGGTGGTAACCTGCAAATCCCTGATTGCTGGCTGATTGGCAAGCGGAGTATTCTTCCGCTAAGTCACCAAAATCCGCACCCAGCTCCAGTTCTTTAACGATGTCGTCGGCCAATAATGGGCTTTTTAACAGAATATGGTGCAGGGCTACGGTGGTCATACAGTCGCTACTCAATAATAAAGTGGATAGCGAAAAGTTTAGCAGAAGATTGTATTCGCGCTTTCTATATGGAGTTATAGATCGCGCTATTTATTTGTTGAGGCTTGATATGCCAGTAACTGTCCCGAAGCGATCGACAATAAACAGAACGCAGTAAACCAGTAGAACCCTTGCAGTAATTCAGCCTCCAGTTCGGCAGTAGCCTGAGCGGTAAAGAAGGACACCAGAATGGCGACCACAAATACATCAGCCATTGACCATTTACTCACCGCAGCAATAAAGCGCCAGCGACCGGGCGAGGGTTTTAACCAGGTGAAAATAATCAGCAGCGCTTTGCTTACCGGAATCACCACACTGAAGGTGACAATGGCAACCGCAACGCCACTGTAGCCCAGATTATGCAGGGTCTCGACGGTTTCCCATATGGAGCGGGTTTCATGGAACATCTGAGTTTTTAAGCCAAATAAGCTCACTGAAGCGCTCAGAGTCATAATGGGCTCCATTACGCCCGGATATAACAGGCCATAACTGATGATGGCCAGTAGCAGGCCAACGCGCTGCACCCAGGACTTCTGAGTCCAGCTGTTGATAAGTGTTTGCATAGCGTAAAAGAGAAGGTTATTGATCTTCTGGCAAGGTCACATTGAGTTCCAGCACCGACGTTTGCCCTTGCTGCTCCAGTTGTACGTTCACATCGTTATCTTCGATCTGAACGTATTTGCGAATTACTGCCAGAATTTCCTGCTGTAACTGGGGCAGGTAATCCGGACCGTTATTACGCAGACGGTCGTGGGCGACCAGAACACGCAGGCGCTCTTTGGCGACGTTGGCGGAAGTTTTTTGCTCCTTGCGAAACATATCCATCAAACTCATGCTGCTCTCCTCAGCCACCAAAGACACGTTTCAGGAAGCCTTTTTTCTGCTTCTCGAGAAAACGATGTGGGCGATCTTCACCTAAATAACGGGCAACGGCATCATCGTACGCTTGGCCGGCATCACTTTCTTCATCGTGAGTAACCGGGATACCCTGGTTGGAGGCTTTGAGTACGGCTTCGGATTCCGGGATAACACCCAGCAGTGGAATAGCAAGAATTTCTTCCACATCTTCGACCGATAACATTTCGCCGCGATCAACCCGCTCCGGGTTGTAGCGGGTCAGCAATAAATGCTCTTTCACACTTTTGCCTTGCTCAGCCATGCGCGACTTGCTTTGCAGAATACCAATGATACGGTCTGAGTCGCGTACCGAAGACACTTCCGGATTAGTGACAATGATGGCTTCTTCAGCAAAATACAGTGCCATCTGAGCGCCATGCTCGATGCCTGCCGGAGAGTCACAGATGATGTAATCAAAATCTGTGGATAAATCGTTCAGCACTTTTTCCACGCCCTCAATGGTCAGGGCATCTTTGTCACGGGTTTGTGAGGCTGGTAAAACAAACAGATTTTCAAGACGTTTGTCTTTGATCAGCGCTTGCTTCAGAGTGGCTTCACCCTGAACAACGTTGACGAAGTCGTATACCACGCGGCGCTCACAACCCATGACCAGATCGAGGTTACGCAGACCCACATCGAAGTCGATAACAACGGTTTTATTCCCTTTCATCGCCAGTGCGGCAGAAATGGCTGCACTGGAGGTGGTTTTTCCCACTCCGCCTTTACCGGAGGTAACAACGATGATTTTAGCCAAGGCGTGAATCCCTTAATTTTAGTGTCGTGTCGTATTTAAACTGCAAGCAGTATTTATGAAACACCCATAATGTTCAAGTTAGCGCTATCGTCAGCGTCACTCTGGTTGAGCTGAATCACCACTGGCTGTTTATGCCGCTCGTGTTGATCTTCAAACAACTTATATTGCCCGGCGATGGCAACCAATTCTGCTTCAAATTGTTGAGCGCTGATAATTGCCGCTTCGCAACCTTTGGCTCCGGCCAGCGCCCGGCCACGCAAGGCGCCGTAAATATGGACATCACCCGTGGCAATCACTTCAGCACCAGCACTGACCATACCCATAATGAACAGGTCACCATCAAAATACAGTTGCTGGCCTGAGCGTACGTTCGCGCTGTGAATTTTAACGGCACGCTGATGTTTTTCTTCAACAGCGGGCTGATTTTTTACAGCATTTTGCGAAGCCGAAGGAGCGTGTTTGGTTTGTCCACGTCCCAGGTCTGCCAGTTGCAAATCATTTAGCTGTGGTTGAATGGTGCCTGGGCAATTTTTGACGGCAACCGCCTGTAATCCTGAGTTCCGACAAATAGTTTTTAACTGTGCCAGATCGATGGCATCCAATCCGTTGAGGTCCAGCACGCAGGGCAGGTTATTAAATAACGCTGGGGCTTCAGCTTTTTTCTGCGCCAGCTGCTGCTGAATCTGTTCCAGGTCATCGCCGCTGAAGGTCAGGGTGGTCAGCGGGACTAATCCCGCTTTGATTTTGACGTCCGTGCTAGTCATAGCATTCAGGCTTTTTGTTGCAGTGGGAACTGCTCAAAGGTGATATCGGCTAAGCCTTCTTTTAACAAATGACGCAGATTGTGATGGTTGTCCACATCCGGAGTGGCAACCACATCACGGTGATGTTCGCCAAAACAACGTAATGCCTGTCCCTGAGTCAGCTCCAGCAGCTGTGCCAGGGCAAAAACTTTGCAGCTGCCCTGATTCTGATCAACGGCATTGGCAACCGAACCATTCTGGAAAGCTGATGGTGTGAAATCAAACCAGGTTTCGATAAAGGCGAGGGTACTGGCAAATTGATGGTCATCGCTTTGCAGTTGTTGCAGGAAGGTAGCTTTGGCTTGTGGGAAATCGCTCATTCGACAGTCTCGGTACTTATTGGTAAAAAATTAGATTCACAATAAATTAGATAAACAAGCCCGCAAGGCTACCATTGCGGGCTGAGACTGTCATTGTTTGGGGAGAGGCTGAGTTATTTTTATGAATCCGCTCTCAGGCCCAATGCTTCTTCAAAATGAGTCACTGCTTCGTAGATCGGAGTCAGTTCGGTGTTTGTTGAACCTGAGTTCGCAACCAGAGCGATGACGGCTGAATCCGATTCGAAATCACAGGCAGGCACATCAAAATCAATCACTGTGGCTACATCTTTTGCTGCTTCTGTGATGGTAATGCCATTTTCAGCATCGCCATCCCGATCCAGTGTTTGCAGCAGACGTAACATGTTAATGACTTCTGGAGCTGATACATCATCGGTATCGGCCAGATTTAACGGTGTCACAGTTTCGCTGGCGGGTACTGTTGGGAACTCGAGGTCACCAATAAAGAATGTGATGCTTTCGCCTTCCAGGTACTGGAATTGGCCTTTCGAGTCGGTGACGCCTTGTAAAGAATCGGTGCGATAGCCGATGTTGATCACTGCGCTGTCGACAAAGGCACCTGTGAGTCTTGCAGTGCTGTCTTTCTCATCCGGAGTCTGGCTATCTCCAGGGTTTGATGTATCTCCTGGATTTTGAGTATCGTCTCCAAATGACGGGGTATCATCTGCGGCAAATAAATTATCACCTTCTGAAGATGATCCGCCACCGCCACCACAAGCGGTTAACAGAGTTACAATGGCAGTCAGTGCAATCAGTTCTTTAATCATTTTAACGATCTCTACATTCGATTAAATCAAAATCCTTCGGGTCAGTATCCTCTCTGACACTCACAATAGGCAGATTCTCTGAACGATCAAACTTTAAACAGCAAAAATGTCTACTGCGTCTGAAATTTTTATCCGAGTGTGAGCCAGATCAACAAATAATTGCTCGTCAGACCCTCAGTTTTATCAATCTAATATTCTGTAAAACCTTCGAATCAGGTTAATAAATACGAGGTTTTTGTGACGCTATGTTAACCAGCTTTAACTCATCATGCTACGAAACGCGCGGATACGACGTAAGCCATACAAGCCAATGAGTAGTACGGTTGCTAACTGGCTGCCCAACGCAACACTGCAACTTAATGATCCGAGCCCTAAGGCATAAGTGATTACTCGCTTTTGGTTGGTTTTCATTCGGTTTCCTCACTGTATTGGTTCGAATAAAATATGGATTATAAACACTGTTTAAAATAAAGCTAGAATTTTAAACGGTGTTTACTATACTGCTGGTATTCAAGGTTAAGGCTCTAAGCATGGCGCGCAGAAAAGATCATACTCACGACGAAATACGCTCTCTGGCACTGGAGGCAATGCAGCAGCATTTGCAGCAACAGCCAGCCGACACCATGAGCTTGCGCAAGTTGGCGCAAGCCATTGGCTACTCTCCGGCTACTTTGATTAACGTTTTTGGCAGTTATGATCATTTATTGCTGAGTGTCAGCGCTATCACGCTGGACCGTCTGGCGCAGCAGCTGGCACATCATGCAGCAACTGAGCTGTCGCCGTTGCAACGGCTGCATTCCTTTGGCAAAACTTATCTGCAATTTGCCCGGCAAAACCCTTATTGTTGGCAACTGCTGTTTGAACATCGCTTACCTGACGGTGATGAGATTCCTGATTGGCAGCAACAGCGTATCGATCAGCTGTTTGCCATTATTGAACAGGCGTTGGCTGAATTATCTCCCGACGCTGAGAATGTCCGCCAGGCGGCCCGAACGATCTGGGCATCGGTGCATGGTATCTGTACGCTGTCGCTGAATGATAAATTGTTTGCTGATCACCTGAGCAATGCCGACTCGATGATCGAGTCGTTAATACATCATTACATTAACTCCTGGTCTCGCTGAGCCTTGATTTCATGAATAGCAAAAGGATGCCCTCAATGAGTGAGCACAGTCAGTTTTCATTATTATCCAAGCGCCGTTTTTTACCCTATTTTTTAACCCAGGCCCTCGGCGCATTTAACGACAATTTGTATAAAAATGCGTTGTTACTGATGATCGCCTTCGGTGGGGTTGTCAGTCATGAAGACAGTGCGTTGTTAACTAATCTGGCGGCCGGTATTTTTATTCTGCCGTTTTTTTTATTTTCTCCGATTGCCGGGCAAATTGCCGATAAAATGGAAAAGTCACAATTGATCCGCTGGGTTAAAGGATTGGAAGTGCTGATTATGTTGCTGGCAGCGGTATCGATTTTAGCCGGTAATGTCTGGGGGCTGATGGCCTTGCTGTTTTTAATGGGTCTGCAGTCTGCCATTTTTGGCCCGGTGAAATTTGCGTTATTGCCGCAACATTTATCGCAGGATGAGTTAGTGGGTGGTAATGCTTTGGTGGAAATGGGCACCTTTATTGCCATCCTGGCCGGTACTATTTGTGCTGGTGTGTTATTTGACTTTGACGATAGCCGTTATTGGATTGCTTCCGGTGTGGTGTTGTTTGCCGTATTCGGCTTGTTTTCCAGCCGTTTTATTCCGCAAGCAGCAGCAAATGATCCAGCGTTGAGCATCAACTGGAATCCATTTACCGAGCTGGCCAATACTATTAAACAGGCGCGTGAAAACCGTGCGGTGTTTTTATCCATCGTGGCCATTAGCTGGTTCTGGTTTATCGGAGCCAGTTACCTGACTCAATTTCCGAATTTTTCCAAAGAATATCTGGGCGGTTCAACACAACTGGTCACGGTGTTGCTGACGCTGTTTTCGCTGGGGGTGGCTGCGGGCTCATTGGTGTGTGAAAAATTATCTGGCCATAAAGTGGAATTAGGTATTGTGCCTATCGGCTCGGTTGGCATGAGTGTATTTGGTCTTGATTTATGGTTTGCCATTGATCAGATTCAGGTTGTTGAAGGCATGACAGCCATGGCCTTTATCGAGAATTCTGCTAACTGGCGACTGATGGTGGATATCGCTTTGCTCAGTGCATTTGGTGGCTTGTTTGTGGTGCCGTTACAGGCACTGATTCAGCAGCGCAGCGATGATAAAAACCGGGCGCAGATTATTGCCGCCAACAACGTACTCAATGCGCTGTTTATGGTGGTTAGTGCCGGGGTTGGCATTCTGCTATTGGCGGTACTGGAAATGTCGATTGGCGATTATTTTCTGGTATTGGCGATTCTGAATTTAATGGTTGCTGCTTATGTTTATGCTCAGGTGCCTGAATTTGTTCTGCGCTTTTTTATCTGGATGCTGAGTCATACCTTGTATCGGGTGTCGCACAAAGGGTTAGACAACATTCCTGAACATGGCCCGGCGGTGCTGGTGTGTAACCATGTGAGTTATGTGGACGCGCTGTTAATTGCCGGGACGTATCAACGCCCGATCCGGTTTGTGATGGATAAAACCATTGCTCAGATGCCGGGGCTAAAAACCTTTTTTAAACTGGCGAAAACCATTCCAATCTGTTCACCCAAAGCCGATGCTGAGCTGTATGAAACGGCGTTTAAACGCATTAAATCTGAGCTGGACGATGGTGAGTTGGTGTGTATCTTCCCAGAAGGGAAACTGACCCAGGATGGTGAGGTGGACGAATTTAAAAAGGGCATCGAACGGATTATTGCAGAAACTCCAGTGCCGGTTATTCCGATGGCACTGGATGGCTTATGGGGCAGTTTCTTCTCTCATAAAGATGGACATGCACTGACAACAAAACCGAAGCGCTTCTGGTCGAAGGTATCATTAACCGCGGGAGCGGCTGTTGAACCTCAACAGGTCAGTGCCGATGATTTGCGTCAGAGAGTATTGAGCCTGAAGAATACTGAGGTGAAATAATCTTTTGGGCGATGTCGTCCAGGTGATGTTTCTCAGGTTTTGTTGCGTCGTTTGTCCTGAACGACGTAACTCTTTCCCTTGTCTCTTTTTATATTAAATAAGTCGATATCCTTGATCAGGTCACTCAGCTTTTGATAGCCATAATTGCGCTGATCAAAAGATGTGTGATTTTTAATATGGCTGCCGATGGGGCCTAATCTGGCCCAGCCATTTTCATCTTCGACAGCTGTAATGGCTTGTCGTAGTAACTTTATCAAGCGGGTATCTGATTTCAGTTGCTGTGCTTTACTTTTCTCCGGGTTGCTATTTTGTTCTGGAATATTTTTTGGCTTATCAAGAAATAAAAAGCTGGAACAGGCATTTACAAAAGGCTCCGGAGTTTTTCGCTCACCAAACCCTAATACTCGCTTTCCTTCTGCAATCGCACGGGTTGCAACGGGAGTGAAGTCTGAATCGGAAGAGACCAAGCAGATCACATCGACTGCTTTGGTATAAAGCACATCCATAACATCAATAGCTAACGCAATATCTGAAGCGTTTTTCTGCTTGGTTAAATCAAACTGTTGTATAGGTTGTACCGCGTATTCATGAAGAATGTCGCGCCATGGTTTTAAGCTGTCTTTTGTCCAATTGCCATAAGCCCGGCGGATACTGACGCTGCCATAAGTTGCAAGCTCTGAAAGGATAAATTCAATACGGTCTGCCGGTGCATTATCGGCATCAACAAACAGCGCAATTTTTTCGTGAAGGCTCAACTGGATATCCCTGTTATGGCATTACTATTGATAATAATATACATCAAATTGATAATCATTATCAAATGAGGGCTGGTCAGTTTTGTTCAATATCTGAGGCAGTGAGCACGACATACTGCCGCACATCTGTTTTTTGATGTGAGGTGGTATGTCATTTTCTATTCTTCTTTCCATGTCAGCGTTTGCGCTGGCATCGTCGATTTCTCCCGGGCCGGTGAATCTGGTTGGCCTGAGCAGCGGCATTCGTTACCCCTTACGTTATGGTTTTATTTTTATCAGTGGTGCCACGCTGGGTTTTTTACTGTTGTTTGTACTGGTGGGTTTGGGGCTGAATCAGCTCTTTATTGTTTATCCCGAGACATATCAATGGCTGCATTGGGCGGGTGTTATTTTCTTAATATATTTAAGTTGGATGTTATTCCGGGCGAGTGGTGACCTGTCGGAATCTGATCATCATTTTCCGGGTTTTTGGTCGGGTTTTCTGATGCAGTGGCTTAACCCTAAGGCCTGGCTGGCGTCTGCTGCGGGTATTGCCACCTATGCCCAGGGGAAAGATGAGCTGCTGATCTTTGCGGCGATTTATGGCCCGGTTTGTTGGTTGTCGTTGGCAGTTTGGGTTATATCAGGAATGTATTTCCGCCGCTGGTTACAACAGCCATCATGGTTACAGGCTTTTAATCGTGGTTTATCTGTACTCTTGCTGTTTAGCGTATGCTGGTCGCTTTTATAAGCTTTATAAGGCGTTTTTCAGATATTGCCCGGGTGTGGTCGCCGTTAGTTTTTTAAACGCTCGCTGAAAATGTGCCTGATCTGAAAACGCCAGTTGTTGAGCAATATCGGCGATACCCTGGCCTTGTTTTAGTAATTGCTGACTGTATTGAATACGTTGGTTAATTAAATAGGCGTGAGGTGTCAGGCCGTAATGTGATTTAAAGCTACGAATCAGGTGGCCCTCACTGCAATCCGCAATCGCCTGTAATTCAGCCAATGTGGGTGTTTCACTCAGGTTATCGGTAAGTCGCTGAGCAACCGCCTCTAAAGCACGGGGTGGCAATACTATTTGAGTGGTGGTATTTCTCAGCCAACCCATCAGCGATAATAAAAAATCAATCAGTAAGGATTGTTTTGCCAATAATGGGCTGGTGTTATCGGAGAAGACCGCAGCCATTTCACAATAATCCTGATACCAGTTCGTTGTATGATCCTGTGGGGGTATCACCGCCCGGTTAATCGGTTGCCATACGTTATCTGCCGATAACCCGGCATCCTGCAGTAGTTGCATCAGCCAATGGGTATCGATATACATCATCCAGTATGCCCAGGGATGATCTTCGACCGGATTGCAGCTATGAACCCATTGTGGATTCATCATCACTAAGTCACCGCTGCTGATCGGGTAATGATCCTGACGATATTGAAACGTACATCGCCCCTCGGTAATTGCCCCAATCGACCATTGCGGGTGACTGTGTGGGGCATAATTCACCTTACGGCCATCGTTAACACGCCGGAGTTCGGCATAAGGCAGGCCGTTATGACGCCAGAATAACGAGCTGCTCATAATCAGAACTTAAATACATCCCGGCAGCCATCGTAATTACGCAGGCTTTCATCCAGTGCCAGAACGTCTGGCAGGCGACGCCAGCGTTTATGGAAGAACACCATCGGGCAAACACGGCCATCAGGGAGCTGGTCAATCAGAGTTTGCCATTCTTCAACCGAATCATAATCCGGGTAATTACCGGCGGTGCGGGTGCCGTAAGTTGGGCCATTTAAGCGTGTCAGCTCTAATTCAAAAAACGCTTCCGGCGTGGTCCATTGCTGAGTTTGTTCATGCCATACGGTTAAGCTGGGCTTGTTGGGGTCAAGGTCGCCATTGCGGGGGGAGCCATCGTCAACCTGATGGCTGGCCTGGCAGCCGGTTAATAAACCAACTAACAACAGAGAAGATATTATGGATAACGGTCGCATAAATAATATTCCATTTATCTGAGTTAATAGCAGTATGGCACAGCCTGAAGGTGATGCGGTTATTGCTGAAGCTCAAAACTCTTCTGGCTGATCAGTTGTTGCTGAGCAAAATCCCATTCAACCAATAACAGGCTGTTGTTTTGGCTTTGATGCTCAGCTTTGTGCTCACCTTGATACGCCACGGCACTGATGGCCTGGCGCAAGTCGAATTGTGAAACTTTGCCATCAACCGCCGGGCGAACTTCCAGGCCGGTGCGGTTATTCACAAAGACGGGGAGACCGGTTTCAGCTGAACGATCACGCCAGCTATCGCCCGGGCCGTATTCACCGGGCGCCCAGTTGGCGGACGAAATAATAAGATCGGCCCCGGCTTGTTGTAATGCCTGAGCGTGTTGCGGGCGATAGGCATCGGCACAAATTAATAATCCGACTTGCTGCTGATCCACCGTCACTAACTGAGGTTGTTCGCCTTTGCTTGACCACGCCTCAGACACCGGAATCGTTTGAATTTTATGATGCTTGCCAATGATCCGGCCGTCGCGATTAATCACAAACAATGTGTTGTATTTGTTTGTTTGGCTTGAGTTGTTTTTGTCAGAATCACTGGCTTTTTCAGCATGGCTTAAAAAAAGCACCACATCGAGTTCATCAGCAAGCTGTTGTAATTCCGCGGTCCAGCGATCCGGTGCTGGTTGAATCCAGTCATCACCAATCGCTAAGGTAAAACGATAGCCGCTGATGGCTAGTTCTGGCGTTAAAATCCAGTCAGCTCCGGCGTGTGCCGCTTGCATGATGGCCTGCTTTAATAACGCGGTATTGCCGTCTAAATCTCCCAGCTGAGGGTTAATATGCAGCAAGGCGATGGTTTTTTTATGATCACTATTGATCAACGCTTGATCTTGTACCAGCTCTTTATCTTGTAGCAGCAGGTGATCCGGCCATTTATCCAGCCAGCCAATTGCCAGTGCCTGAATAAATAATTCAATCGCATCGGCTTCGTTTTTCAGGTTAGCTGCCGGAGTTTGTAGTTGCTGCCAATAATTACCATAACGATCACTTTTTCCGGATAAAGCTACCGCCGCCTGAGCGGCAAAATCACGCAGGGTTTCTGCCTGAATATGAGGCGTCAGGGTTTGATAGTGGAACCGGTCTAACACGCTGGCCAACGCATAAGCAGCAGCAACGACGCGATTCTCATGGCTGAAGGCATACGGATTATTGTTGGCCTGTTGCTGTTCTGATTCGGGTAAATAAGCAGATAAACGGGTAATAAAATTCGCTTCCGTCAGGCCAAAGCGCCCCAGTGCTGTGTAAATACTGGCTTGTTCGGCAGCCGGTAAACCATTCTGCCAAACCAGCGCTTGTTTCACCGCCTGGCGTACCGCCGTACCGACCAGTTCGCCGAGTTTTAAATGGCCGCTGCCACTCTCCAGCATAAACTCTCCATCAGTGGCGATGGGGCTGGCAATGATCATCTGATCGGTGCCGGTTCCAGTAGCTAAATGGCGGCTGTAACGGCTGCTGATGGCAAGTTCATTCAGGGCGTCGGACTTGGCTTCAGTGGTAATAATCTGCAATTTATTCATTGCCCCGGATGCCACTGGCTGATTAATCAGCACCATAATATTGATGGTGCCGTTCATATCATTTTTCTGCGGCGTTTGGATCTGATTCGGCGTGTATTTTTTATTACCTGTTGGAGTTTCGTACCAACTGGTTGAGTCGCCGGCACGCATGGCATTGCCACGCACTCCAGCGGTGGCATACACATCCACAATTAAGGCATCAGCATCGTCCACCTGAAAAACTTCTTGCTGATGCGCCAGTAACTGCATATTGGCAGCGGTACCCATTAAGGCCATTTGCTCTGCATTCAGCCCTAGTTCATTGGCAATTAACTGTTGATATTGTTGTTTCGAATGGCTCAGCACCCGGTTAACCCAACGCATATCGGCACGGGCTTCCATGCTTTGATGATTCACCAGATAGTTCAGGTGGGTTTGTTCACCACCGTTATAGGCACTGGTGGAAATGACCCGGTGTGGAGTGTTTAGTGTGATGAGGAAAAACCGCCCATGACGCTGGGCACTAAACTGCGGTGTACTTTGCAGCTCTGTCCAATTTGTTTGAGTGCCGGTCTGGGTATTATTGGTGTTAGTTGATGTACTGGAGTGAGTTGAAAGCTGAGGTACATCTTCAGAGGGCATAACCGTGCAACCAGATAAAGGTAAGGACAAAGGCAGGGAGAACAGTAAGGCCGTCAGTAGCCGTTGAGAAGACGTCACGATAAATTCCTCAGTGCCGCAAACAAATTTGTAAGCGGCATTCTATCGTGAGTTCAGCCTGGAGTGCAGATTTAAAAAAGCAGCTTAGTCTTGTGGGGTGCTTAAGCCAAGAATTTCCTGTTTAAAATCACGACCAACCGGGTTTTTACCAATCCATAATTTTAAAATAGCATCGTTCAAGTCGCGTCCTGGCACACTACCGCGCAACTCATTATTGACCATAACGTGGTTTAACCCATCGTTCGGATCCCACTCGATATAAACAATGGTGCCCTCACCAAAATCAACATCAAGAAAACTTTTCATGCTTTCTAAGCGCGGGCGAATGGCAGCAATTTCTTCATCCGTGAGATTTAATGGCAAACCATTATTAATGGAAGAGATAAAGCGACGATAACTGACCCGATTCGAGGTCACGTGATACACCATACGGCGGGCATTATTACTGGCTAATAATTCTTCGGCATTAAGGCTGGTATCGCTGACATACAGCTGGCCAACATACGACTTAACAATGCCATAGGCGCGGCGAATGGCTGCGCCTTTGAGGGCAAGTTGTGTATTGTTATTCAGTGCAGTAATGGTTTCAGGGACTTCAACGTCGTTAAGAATCAGAGCGTGGGTATGAATGCTGATAAAGGTTGCCGTTAGAAAGGCCAGCAGTTTATTCATGGTTATTAGCCTGCGGGATCGCCAGTACATCAAGGTTGTGTTTCAGAGTAAGGATGCCACTGTTAAATTGCAACACCTTGCGAGAATGTATTGTGATGATATTGTCACTTGTGTCGAGCGAGATTATTAATCTGCACTTAAAGAGCTTGTGGGTTAATCCCTGGCTTCGGCCAGGCCCAGGATTTCCTGTTTAAAGTCGCGGCCAATCGGGTTTTCACCAATCCATAATTGCAGAATCGCGTTGTTAATATCCAGCCCTGGCACACTGCCTTTCAGCTCGCCATTGACGACCAGATAATTTAACTGGCTGGCGGGCTCCCATTCGATATAAAAAACCGTGTCTTTTTCCAGCGGAACATCCAGCAGGCTACCCATTTTATCCAGCCGTGGGCGCAGTACTGCTATTTCTTCGGCGCTGAGATTTTGCGGCAGGCTGTCGTTAATGGAACTGATAAAGCGGCGGTTACGTGCCCGGTTGGTGACGATATGAAACACCATTCGGCGAGCACCCTCACTGGCCAGTATCTGCTCGGCGGTTAAATTGGTGTCGGCCAGATACAGCTGGCCCACGTAGGTTTTGATAATGCCGTAGGTACGGCGGATGGCTGCACCTTTGAGTGACAGGGCCGTTTGGTTATCCCGGGCGGTAATGGATTGCGGGACTTCAACCTCACTCAACACCAGCGAGTGGGCCTGAATGGTCATCAGAGTTACAGTCAGAAAAGCCAGCAGTTTTGTCATTCTTCTTTACCTGCGCTGTCACCAGTACTTCAACGATGTCGCTCAGAGTAAGTAGCCCACCTGCAAATTGCAATACCTTAGTATTAAACGGGTTTTTACCTCGCCTACTGGCTTTTTTTGACCTAATTCTGTCCTGTCTCTGACGAGCAAAAGAGGCATTTCGATGTCGTGTTTTGCAAATTTCTTCAATCTGAAATACGGCTAAATAGCGCTACGGCAATCATTGCCTTTGTCCACGCAGGGCCGCGGCCCACGTAGCTCTATTCATGTATTTATTGAGGAAACCAGAGCAATGGAAAAGTATTCCGGCTTGTCGCTGGTGAAACATTCATTCAGCCATCACGAACGTTGGGAGCGACAGTGGGCCAACCCAACGCCGAATAAAAAGTACGACATCATCATTATTGGTGGTGGTGGTCATGGTCTGGCGACCGCTTATTACCTGGCTAAAAATCACGGTATCACCAATATCGCGGTGCTGGAGAAAGGTTATCTGGGGGGCGGTAATACCGCTCGTAACACCACCATTGTGCGTTCTAATTATCTCTGGGATGAATCGGCAGCTTTATATGAACACGGCATGAAGCTGTGGGAAGGGCTGTCTCAGGAGCTGAATTACAATGTGATGTTTTCCCAGCGTGGTGTGTATCACACCTGCCATACCCTTCAGGACATGCGTAATAACGAGCGTTTGGTACATGCCAACCGCCTGCAGGGCATTGATAACGAAATGATTGATGCTGCCCAGCTGCAAAAAGAAATTCCAACACTGGATTGCTCCAAAGACGCACGTTACCCGATTCTGGGGGCTTCGGTGCAGCGTCGTGCCGGTAATGCACGCCATGATGCGGTGGCCTGGGGTTATGCCCGTGCTGCCAGCGCCTTAGGCGTACACCTGATCCAGAACTGCGAAGTGGTCGATATGATCATCGACGGCTCCAACACCATCCGTGGCGTTAAAACCCGCCAATACGGTGAGCTGATGGCCGACCGTGTGGGTTGTGTGGTCGCCGGTAATTCCGGTGAGATGGCACGTATGGCGGGCTTCCAGTTACCGGTTGAATCACACCCGTTACAGGCACTGGTATCCGAGCCGATCAAACCTTTCCTCGATACCGTGGTGATGTCGAACCATGTGCACGGCTATATGAGCCAGTCGGATAAAGGCGACCTGGTGATTGGTGCCGGTATTGATTCCTGGGTGGGCTACGGCCAGCGCGGTTCTTACCCGATTGTTGAGCACACGATTCAGGCGATTGTGGAAATGTTCCCAACCGTCAGCCGGGTACGTATGAATCGTCAGTGGGGTGGCATTGTGGATACCACGCCGGATGCCTGTCCGATTATTGGCAGCACGCCGGTGAAAAACCTGTTCTTCAACTGCGGCTGGGGTACCGGTGGCTTTAAAGCCACACCGGGTTCTGGGCATGTGTTTGCTGAAACTCTGGCCCACGGCAAGCCAGCCCCTCTGGCGGAACCTTTCTCACTCGAACGCTTTGTCACCGGTGCCTTGGTTGACGAGCACGGCGCTGCCGGTGTGGCGCACTGATCCGGCATTATTCAGAGGAAAAACACCATGTTGCATATTTATTGTCCTCACTGCTGCGAATTCCGCGAAGAGGAAGAGTTTCATGCCAAAGGTCAGGCGCATATTAAGCGTCCGCTGGAACCCGACAACTGCAGCGATGAAGAGTGGGCGAACTATATGTTCTTCCGCAAAAACACCAAAGGCCAGCACAAGGAGCTTTGGTATCACGCCGCGGGTTGTGGAAAGTTCTTTAACGTCAGCCGCAATACCGTGACCTACAAAATTGAGCAGAGTTATTTACTGGGCGCTGAACCCCAGCCCGTGCTCGATATGGCGAAGCCCGAATCGGGTGCAACAAAACCTGCACTTGCAGTTACCAAATAAGGAGAAGTGTGATGGCACAAGCAAATCGTACTGACTCTGGCGGACGTATTGATCGTACGCAGCCATTAACCTTTACCTACAATGGCAAATCATTCAGCGGTTATCAGGGTGATACGCTGGCCTCAGCACTGCTGGCCAACGGCATTGATATTATTGGCCGCAGTTTTAAATACAGCCGCCCGCGGGGCATAGTTGCGGCCGGTGCTGATGAGCCGAATGCCATCATGCAGGTGGGCGCGACTGAAGCCACACAAATACCGAATATCCGCGCCACTCAACAGGCGTTATACGACGGTCTGGTGTGTTCTGCCGTGGCCGGTTGGCCCGGCGTTAAATTCGACCTGATGTCTTACGTGGGTAAAGTCGGCGGAAAAATGATGCCACCGGGGTTTTATTACAAAACCTTTATGGGCCCGGTGGGCATGTGGCCAACGTACGAAAAATACATTCGTAAAGCGGCGGGCTTAGGTAAAGCCGCCAAAGAAATTGATGTTGATAAATACGACCATATCAATCGTCACTGCGATGTGCTGATTGTCGGTGCCGGGCCAACCGGTCTGGCGGCGGCCCGTGCGGCGGCTGCCACAGGTGCACGCGTCATTCTGGCTGACGAGCAGGAAGAATTTGGTGG
The DNA here is from genome assembly GCF_965226395.1 of Bacterioplanoides sp. GTDB lineage: Bacteria > Pseudomonadota > Gammaproteobacteria > Pseudomonadales > Oceanobacteraceae > Bacterioplanoides. Next base: position 2,268,547 of record NZ_OZ245358.1, read on the forward strand.
CTCACTGTTAAGCAGTCAGCGCACGATCAATGACAGCGCTGCTGCCGACTGGGTCAACAGTGTCGTTGCCGAGTTAGCCGAGCGCGACAATGTGGTATTGCTGCCACGCGCTACGGTTAACGGTTATCACGACCACAACTTCCTGACCATTCATGAGCGTCTGGCGGATCATCTGGGTGATCGTGCGCCAGAACAAGATGGCGTAAAGATGAAACGCCAGCGTATGCACAAAGTACGCGCCAGCTGGGTAATTCTGGCCACCGGTGCGCAAGAGCGCCCGTTGGTATTCGCCAACAATGATATTCCCGGAGTGATGGTGGCCTCCGCAGTGACAACCTACGTGCGTCGTTATGGCGTGGTGCCGGGTCAGTCGCTGGTGGTGGGTACGGCCAACGATGACGGCTATGACGCCGCTATTGCCTGGCATGAAGCAGGCCGTAAAGTGGCAGCGATTGTCGACAGTCGTGCTGCGGCCGACGGCGATCGGGTGAAGCAGGCAGAAGCACTGGGCATTAACGTGATATTTGGCTCGGTGGTGTGTGAAGCCATCGGCAGCACCCGGGTGAAGGGCGCTAAAATTGGCGGCCTCAGCGACGACGGCAAAGTACTGGTTGGCCCACAACAGCAGATTAAGTGCGACACCATTGCTACCTCTGGTGGCTGGAGCCCAGCGGTTCACCTGTCGTGTCATACCGGTTCTCGTCCGGTGTGGAATGCTGAAATCTTTGGTTTTGTACCAGGTGACAGCCATGAACACCGTTTGGTCGCTGGTGGTGTACGCGGTCACTATGAGTTGCGTGACTGCCTGATCGAAGGTCAGAACGCGGCGCATAAAGTAGCACAGACACTGGGCTTTGAGGTGGCAACGCCGTCACCGGTTTATCACGTTGATACACAAACGTCGTCGGCACCGATGGAGCTGTATATTGCACCACACGTGCAGCCGTTAAGCCGTGCACCAAAGCAGTTTGTTGATTATCAGAACGATGTCACTGCGGCGGGTATCGAACTGGCGACCCGTGAAGGTTTCGAGTCGATCGAGCACGTGAAGCGTTATACCGCCATGGGCTTTGGTACCGATCAGGGCAAGCTGGGTAACATCAACGGTATGGCCATTGCGGCGCAGGTGCTGGGTAAATCCATTCCGGAAGTGGGCACCACCATTTTCCGTCCGAACTATACGCCAATCACCTTTGGTGCCATTGCCGGGCGTCACTGCCGTGACCTGTTTGATCCGGAGCGTTATACCGCCATGCATTCCTGGCATGTGCAGCAGGGTGCGTTGTTTGAAGATGTGGGTCAGTGGAAGCGCCCCTGGTATTACCCGAAAGACGGTGAATCCATGCAGGACTCACTCAATCGCGAATGTCTTGCCGTGCGTAACAGCGTCGGCATTCTGGATGCTTCAACGCTGGGTAAAATTGATATTCAGGGTAAGGATGCACGTGAGTTTCTGGGTCGGGTTTACAGTAATGCCTGGGCCAAACTGGCGGTTGGTAAGTGTCGTTATGGCCTGATGTGTGGTGAAGACGGCATGGTGTTTGACGACGGTGTGACCTCGTGTCTGGCCGACAACCACTTCCTGATGACCACCACCTCAGGTGGCGCGGCACGGGTGATGGAATGGCTGGAACTGTACCATCAGACCGAATGGCCGGAACTGGAAGTGTTTATGACCTCGGTGACCGATCACTGGGCCACCATGACCATCTCCGGGCCAAACTGTCGCAAGTTGCTGGCACAGTTAACCGATGACATCGATCTGGATAAAGACGCCTTTAAATTTATGGACTGGCGTCAGGGCAAAGTTGATGGCATCCCGGCACGGGTTTTCCGTATCTCCTTTACCGGTGAGCTGTCGTACGAAATTAACGTGCCGGCCAACTATGGCCTACAGGTGTGGCAACGTCTGATGGAGGTTGGTGCGCGGTACGACATTACCCCATACGGTACCGAAACTATGCACGTTCTGCGTGCCGAGAAGGGCTTTATTATTGCCGGTCAGGATACCGACGGCAGTGTTACGCCACAGGATCTGGGCATGAGCTGGGCGGTGTCGATGAAGAAGCCATTCAGTTTTATTGGCAAGCGCGGTATGAACCGCAGCGATCCGCTGCGTGACAACCGTAAGCAGCTGGTGGGCATTAAGCCAAAAGACCCTAAGGCGGTATTGGTTGAAGGTGCGGCGGCGGTAAACAGCCGTCAATACAAAGTACCGGCAGAAATCCTCGGCCACATTACCTCCAGCTATTACAGCGCGGTAATGGGTCACAGTATTGCGCTGGGCATGATTAAAAACGGTTTTAACCGCATGGGCGAGACCGTGTATTACCCTCAAACCGATGGCTCAGTGATCGAAGCTGAGATCTGCAGCCCGGTATTTTATGATCCGGAAGGAGGACGCCAGAATGTCTGATCTTACTCAAGCCATCGTGATGAATGATTGTGCGGTGATGAATCAACATGCCGACAGTCCCACTCAGGCACAGAGTCCACTGGTGAATATTGACTGGGCTGGCCCGGTTAGCAGCACGGCTAAAGCGGGAGTTGAGGCGACCGAGCTGGCGCTGATGGGGCATATCATTCTGCGTGGTAAGCCTGACGATCAGGCGTTTAAAGACGGTGCCGCTCAGGTTCTGGGAGCACCACTGCCGGGTTGTCTGCAAAGTATCACCAGTGGTGCCTATGTGGTGCGCTGGTTGTCTCCGGACAGCTGGCTGATCACGCTGGCCGGAGACCAGGCCTTTGCGCTGGAAACCGCTTTACGGGAAACGCTCACGGGTCATTATCAGGTGGTCAACGTCTCTGGCGGACAAACCATTGTGATGCTCAGTGGTGCTCATGCCGAAGACGTGCTGATGAAGTCGGTGCACTACGACGTGCACCCGTCCAACTTCCCAGTGGGCAAGGTGGTCAACACCAACTTCGCCAAAACCGGTTGTACGCTGCGCAAAGTAGCCGAGCAGCAATGGGAGCTGATTATTCGTCGCAGTTTTGCCGACTATATCGCGGCCTGGATTCAGGACGCTGCCAGCGAATACGGCTTCTCGTTCAGCTGACTTTTATCGGTCGGTTGATTTTCCTCGGCTGGCTGATTTTTCTATGCAAGAGCCCCGGCTGTCGCCGGGGTATTTCCGTTTGTCTCTTTATTTCTGCGAGGGCTGAGTTATGTCCATAACAGCCGATGAAAGCTATGTATTAACCGGGCATTGCCCCAGCGTGATTGGCAGTGTTGAGCTGGTGACCGGCTTTCTGTTTCAACAAGGTTGCTACGTCACGGAATTACAGACCTTTGATGACACCGAAACCGGTGAATTTTTTATTCGGGCCGAGTTTTATCCTGAAAAAAACGATCCGGAAAAAACTGGCGTTTCTATTGAGCAGTTGCAGCAGGAGTTCGCCAAATGTGCCGAAGCCTTTGGCATGAGTTGGCATATCCGTAATGCCCGTCAGCCAACGCGTTGCATCATTATGGTGTCGAAATACGATCACTGCTTGCAGGACCTGCTGCATCGCCAGCAAACCGGCCACCTGAATATTGAAGTGGCTGCCATTGTCTCCAACCATCCCGATTTACAGGGGCTGGCCGCCTGGTACGGTATTCCGTACTACCACTTCCCGATCACGGCAGAAACCAAACCGCAGCAGGAAGCTCAGGTCTGGCATCTGATTGAACAAACCGGTGCCGACCTGGTGATTCTTGCGCGCTATATGCAGGTGTTATCGGAAGAGATGTGTGGTCGTTTACACGGTAAGGCGATTAATATCCACCACTCGTTATTACCCGGTTTTAAAGGCGCTAAGCCTTATCATCAGGCGTTTGAAAAAGGTGTGAAACTGGTGGGGGCCACGGCTCACTACGTCAGTCAGGATCTGGATGAAGGGCCAATCATCAGTCAGGCGGTAGAAGCGGTTGATCACAGCTATACGCCGCAAAAACTGGCCGCCAAAGGGCGCGATACCGAACGCTTAACCCTGGCCCGGGCGATTAAAGCGCATATCGAGCATCGGGTGTTTCTGCATGGCAATCGCACCGTGGTCTTACAGGGGCATGATTAATCATGTCCCTGGACTCTACACTCTGTACTCTGCCCCGGTCTGAATTTAACCAGGGCTTAATAGTTCACCGTCAGTTCCGGGCTTAAGGCTTTCTGGCGAGCTACCAGTTTACGGCGGTACTCGTCAGGGTCTTTGCGAATACCGTCGGAGCCACTTTGTTGCTGATGCTGTAAGGTATCGAGTCGCGATAACCAAAAGCGCAGGGCGGCACCGCGCAGCACCAACGGCCAGTGATAACGCTCTAATGACGTAAACGGCCGCACTTGTTGATAACCGCTCAGTAACGCCTCATAACAGGCGTTATCCCATTCGCCGTATTCATCACAACACCAGTCGTTGGCAACAATTGCCAGATCATAAATCCAGACCCCTTCGCAGGCGTTATACCAATCGAGAAGGGCACTCAGCTGCTCTGGTTTGCCCGGTTCGGCAGCACTGAATAAGGTGTTATCACGAAACAGATCGCCATGTATCCAGCCTCCCGGCAAGCTGCGCCAGACATCGCGGTGATTCAGCTGCCAGGCCATCTCTTTACTCATTAACGAATAGCTGCTGCTGTTCAGGTTAGCGCTCAGACTGGTGTAAGCCGACTGCCACCAGTTAAAGCCTTTATCGTTTTTTCTCGGGTTATCCAACTCGCCAGACAGCTGATGAATCGACGCCAGCTTATGCCCGATCTGCCAGCAGTGATTGGCGCTGATCTGTTGTGGGTGATGGCCCGGCAGCAGCGGGCAGAGGATCGCCGGGCGATCTTTGATGGTGTGCAGCCAGTTGCCGTCGCTATCTGTTAACGGTGCCGGTACCCGAATGCCCTGGCGTTGCAGAAAGGTCGCGAGCCGCACAAAGTCTTCCACCTCGGCGGCGCAATGGTGTTCAAACAGCGTCAGAACATAATCGCCCTGACTGGTCGACAAGCGGTAATTGGTATTTTCAACGCCCCCCTGAATACCGCTGTAACTGAGCAGACGGTTGTGGTTGAACTGCTGAATAAAGGAGGTCATATCCTCCTGATCAATAGGGGTGTATACAGCCATGGCATGTCTCGCTTTGTCGGGTTGCTCACTTTTTTGGGGTGTTCATAAGAGCCCAACTTGTATGGTGCCTGATACACCTGCCGCGCCATGGATTAAAAACGACCTGAAGCCAGTTGATTGCGGCACGAATCAATAATGCCGATATAAAAAACATCTGTATAAGTACCAACAAAAATAACCATGCAGATATCAATAACAATAGAGTGCATTACGACCATAAGATGTCGCTAATTGGTGCGTACTGTTTCTTTGTAAGAACGACCCACATCACTCCGTGTTTTCAAGGAAAAAATGGGGTTGATTAAAAAGTACTAAATACGTCATTTATCATTATTAAAATGTCGCTATCGGGCAACTTTGCAGACAAAGTTGATTTTATTGTCAGTGTGCTGGTGAGCTGGCCTGGCTGTTGCTAAATGAACGTTTAATCAAACGATCAATTAGGGCCAGTTAATACTATTTCGATCACGCTGTTATGCGCTGAAAATCTTTCAATCAAGGCGCGAAGAGTGATGTTTAACGAGTTAAATGAATGATGAGCAACGCAGAGTGAAGGATTTTCAGCCATAACCCGAAGGGCTGGTGTCAGTTTTTCCCTGAGCTGTGTTATTCGTTGCTTATTTAACTCGTTAAACAACGCTCCTCATGCCTTGCTCAAGAAAAAACTGACTGCCAGCAGCAAAGATCTAAATAGTGTTAACGGGCCCTCATAAAAATGACAGAGGACATAGCCGTGGCAACTGAGATGAGCAAAATGAACGATGTAACCATGCGACCTGTGAAGTTCGGATTTCTGTTATTAGAGAATTTCACCATGATGGCATTGGCCTCAGCGGTAGAGCCGCTGCGTATGGCCAACCAGTTAAGTGGCCAGGAATTATTTACCTGGGATCTGGTGACGCATGACGGCCAGAGCGTACGCGCCAGTGACGGGATGAACATTGCACCGGATTGTGCCGCCCGTGATGTTGATACACTCGACGGCTTATTTGTCGTGGGTGGGGTCAATATCCAGAACAGCTTTGGCCGTAAAGAAATTGAATGGGTGCAGTCGATGGCGAGAAAGAAAATCATCATTGGCGGTATCTGCACCGGCTCAACCTTATTGGCTCAGGCCCGTTTGCTGGAAGGTTATAACGCCAGTGCTCACTGGGAATGTCTGGCATCTCTGCGTGAGCGTTATCCGGGCATTCAGTTTAATACCCGCCTGTTTACCATTGATGGCGACCGGATGACCTGTTCCGGCGGCACCGCACCACTGGATATGATGCTGAATGTGATTTCCAGCCAGCATAACAGTTCATTGGCTGGCGCCATTTCAGAGATGTTTGTGTACGAACGTATGCGCAACGAGGCAGATCCGCAGCGTATTCCGTTGCGTCATCTGTTGCATGCCGCACAACCTAAGCTGGTTGATATTGTTGAATTAATGGAAGCCAATATCGAAGAGCCAATTGAGCTGGATGATCTGGCCTCGTTTGCCGGTGTATCACGCCGTCAGCTGGAGCGTTTGTTCCACTCTTATCTGGGCTGCACGCCTTCGCGTTATTACCTCAAATTGCGTCTGGGTCGTGCCCGCCAATTGCTGAAACAAACCACCTTGCCGGTGATTGAAGTCGCTACCGCGTGTGGCTTTGTGTCCACACCTCATTTCAGCCGCAGCTACCGCAAGTACATGGGAATTTCACCACGTGAAGAACGGATGGGTGGCTGGGAAAAAACGGTGGCAACACCGGAGTCACCGGAGTTATCCAGTGCCGCTAATGACAACCGCTTTGGCTTTAATGTGGCGATGCCAAGTGCCATGGCGGCGGCTCAGTTTGAACCCAGCTTTGGCTCCGTACGGGTTGGTCACTGAGGTCTGCTGTTGTTGAAAGCAAAAGTATGAACACGACGGTTTTGGCTGTATCGCTGTCGTGTTCAGGCTCCTGCCGGTGAAACACCACTTTTACACTGACACTGATTTTGCAAATTAGTAGTCAGTTGAGGGCGTCATGAGCGAAGCAAGCACACTCCATCAAGAATCCATCATTATTGATGGTCTGATCATCGCCAAGTGGGAACGCGCACTGTTTGAAGACATGCGCAAAGGTGGCCTGACGGCGGCCAACTGCACGGTGTCGGTTTGGGAAGATTTTCAGAAAACCGTCGATAACATCGTCGATATGAATAACCTGATCGAAGCCAACAGCGATCTGGTAATGAAAATCAAAACCACCGACGATATTTTTAAAGCCAAACAGGAAGGTAAAACCGGCATTATGATGGGCTTTCAGAATGCCCATGCATTTGAAGACCAACTGGGTTACGTACAGGTGTTTAAAGACCTGGGCGTGGGTGTGGTGCAGATGTGTTACAACACTCAAAACCTGATTGGTACCGGTTGTTATGAACGTGATGGTGGCCTGTCGGATTTTGGCCGTGAAATTGTTGCCGAAATGAACCGCGTTGGGGTGATGTGTGATCTGTCTCATGTGGGCTCAAAAACCTCCGAAGAAGTGATTTTAGAATCGAAAAAACCGGTGTGTTATTCACACTGTCTGCCGTCTGGTTTAAAAGATCACCCGCGTAATAAATCCGATGAAGAACTGAAATTTATTGCCGATCATGGTGGTTTTGTGGGCGTTACTATGTTCGCGCCTTTCCTGAAAAACGGCATTAATTCCACCATTGACGATTACGTTGAAGCCATTGCTTATATCGCCAATATTTGTGGTATCGACAATATTGGTATTGGTACCGACTTTACCCAGGGCCATGGTTTTGATTTCTTTGAATGGTTAACTCACGACAAAGGTTATGCCCGTCGTCTGACCAATTTCGGAAAAATTGTGAACCCGGAAGGTATTCGTACCGTGGGTGAATTCCCTAACCTGACCGAAGCTCTGTTAAAGCATGGTTTTAAAGCCGATGAGGTGGCAAAAATCATGGGCGGTAACTGGGTGCGGGTATTAAAAGACGTTTGGGGTGAATAAGACGCCGAATAAAAAGGTTCGGTCATTCAGACCTTATTCATAAACACCAAAGCCGTTGCTGGTAACAGCAACGGCTTTTTTGTTACTCGTTTTCCATGATTTATCAGCGTGTAGGGAGTCGTGCAGCAGGGCGGTGTCTTACTCTGTTGTTGATACTCTGGCGTAGCCAATATTCATGCCTTTAGTCGTCTCTGGGAATGTTGTTTGGGTGCCATTTACGGGAGATATCTGTTCTGTCATCACTCTGGTTATGGAAAGATATTTTTTCTCTATTTCCAGTCGATGACTTGAGTATGGCCATAAACAAAACAGCGAGGCCAAACCCTATGGCTAAGCTGGTGAGTAAAAATCCATTCATATATTGCCGCCTGTCTGGTATGTGTCTGATGGTTGGAAGACTTCTAGCGGTTCTACTGGCTTTGGATTCTTACTTCTGTTGCCGTGGTTCTTCCTGGGGATGAAATACCGATCTCCGTAATCGTCCAGTAATTCGCCTGTTTTTACCTCGCCAAGTAGCTGCAAAGTGTTGATGGCTTGGATTCTGAATGCTTCAAAATCAACATCAGATGGAACAAGCATTGGTATCACTGCGATGGCTTTATTCCCTCTGATCGCAGCCCAGTGCTTGCCTAGGTTTTTTGCGTTTTCAATGTCCATAAAACAAAACATCCCTTTTTTAAATATTGATAAGTATACGAGTTTCTACACTGTATTTCCCCAGTTTCGCTAGCGAAACGGCAGTGAAAATAGTCTCTGAAAGCGGTTCAAATAGCGATTTACCTGTTGTTGACGCAGGTGTAGTGGCTGACTAAAATCAGTGATGGCTTGGTAAGGGTGTGTCTCCCAAACCTATGCGACAAGGCCAATCTCTTGTTTTTCAGCAGGGTGTAAAGCCTCAGACACAAGCAGTTAAATGAAAAAAGCGCCTGGTGGGCGCTTTTTTTATGCCTGAAATCAATGGCTTAGCGTCAGAAGTGGATGTGGCCGCGCCTATTAGCTGTTGTCGTTTCATTGCAATAGTTCAACTGCAAAAATTACTTTATTGCCTCTTACCCCCCTGCGCATCCGGTTCTTCCCTTGTCGTTTTCAGTAACTTCTCTGGCGGCCGCTCTTTTTAGACTGATCCTATTCCGATAATCCTATTTTTAAGAGACAAGATCATGAGCTACCACGCCCCAGAAATGCCGATTCAAGTGGATGATGAAACCGGTGTGTGGACCACTGACGCCCTGCCGATGTTGTACGTGCCCCGTCATTTCTTTGTGAATAACCATATGGCGGTTGAGAACGAGCTGGGCGCTGAGAAGTATGCCGAAGCGCTCTACCGTGCGGGTTATAAGTCAGCCTATTACTGGTGTGAAAAAGAAGCCGAATGCCATGGCATCAGCGGTGACGAAATTTTCCACCACTACATGAAACGTCTGTCTCAGCGTGGCTGGGGATTATTTATTACCGAAGCGCTGGATATCAAAGCTGGTACCGCCAAGGTGCGGCTGGAAAACTCTGCCTTTGTTTATCAGTACGGCAAGGTGAATCGCATGGTGGACTATATGTTCACCGGCTGGTTCTCCGGCGCCATTGATCAGATTGCCAAATCATTGGGTTATGACACCCGCACCCTGAGCGAACAAACCCAGTGTGCCGCACAAGACGGTTGTGATGTGGGTTACTTCGAGGTGAAACCCGTAACCGCTGAAAGCGAAGCTTTATGGCAGTCATTGCAGCCTGATTTCTGACAGACCTCTGAAAACTACCGGCGTTGCCATTGATGCGGCAATGCTCAGAAAAGCCCTGAATTAGTGAAAACCCCGGCCATGTAAGAGCCGGGGCAGCGTAAGCGATACGTAAGAGAGCCGAGCCTATGTCCCAGTACGATATTTTGTTCCAGCCGCTGAACATCAACAAACTGACCATCCGTAACCGGGTGGTGAGCACTGCCCACGCTGAGGTGTACGCCACCGATGGCGGGATGACCACCGATCGCTACGTAAAATATTACGAAGAAAAGGCCAAAGGTGGCTGTGGTTTATGTATTTGTGGTGGTTCGTCGGTGGTGGCCATCGACAGCCCACAAAGTTGGTGGAGCTCGGTGAATCTGTCGACCGACCGGATTATTCCGCACTTCCAGAATCTGGCTGATGCGGTGCATAAGCACGGCGGCAAAATCATGATTCAGATTACTCATATGGGTCGTCGCTCACGCTGGGATGGTGAGAACTGGCCGAACCTGATGTCACCATCCGGTATTCGTGAGCCGGTGCACCGCGCGACCTGTAAAACGATTGAAGAGGAAGAAATCTGGCGCGTTATTAACGACTTCGCCAAAGCCGCCGTGCGTGCCAAAGAAGGTGGCCTCGACGGGGTGGAATTATCCGCCGTGCACCAGCATATGATTGACCAGTTCTGGTCACCACGGGTGAACAAGCGGACTGATCAATGGGGCGGCAGTTTTGAAAACCGCATGCGTTTTGGGCTGGAAGTCGCTAAAGCTGTACGTGAAGCGGTAGGCCCGGACTTTGTCGTGGGTATGCGTATTACCGGTGATGAGTTCCACCCGGACGGTCTTAACCATGAAGATATGAAGCAGATTGCCACCTATTACGATCAGACCGGTCTGATCGACTACTTCGGTGTGGTGGGTTCCGGTTGTGATACTCACAACACCCTGGCTAACGTAATTCCGAACATGAGTTACCCACCGGAGCCTTTCCTGCATTTAGCGGCGGGCATCAAAGAGGTGGTATCGGTGCCGGTGATTCACGCTCAGAACATCAAAGACCCGAATCAGGCCAAACGTATCCTTGAAGAAGGCTATGTCGATTTTGTTGGCATGACCCGGGCACACATCGCTGACCCACACCTGATTGCCAAAATCAAAATGGACCAGGTGGATCAGATTCGTCAGTGCGTCGGCGCTAACTACTGCATCGACCGTCAGTACATGGGTCTGGATGTGTTGTGCATTCAGAATGCTGCGACCTCGCGTGAATACATGGGGCTGCCGCATGAAATCGAAAAAACCACCGGAGCGGTGCGTAACGTGGTTGTTGTGGGGGGCGGCCCGGGCGGCATGGAAGCTGCGCGTGTTGCTGCTGAACGCGGTCATCAGGTGACCTTGGTAGAAAAAGCCGACGAGCTGGGTGGTCAGATCACTATCGCGGCTAAAGCACCACAACGGGATCAGATGGCGGGTATTACCCGTTGGCTGGCAATGGAGCTGGATCGTCTCGGTGTGGATGTGCGTCTGGGTACCTCGGCCAACGCCGATATGATTCGCGATCTGAAACCTGACGTTTGTATTCTGGCTACCGGTGGCACGCCGTTTATTGAACAAAACCCGGAGTGGGGCGCGGCTGACGGGCTGGTGGTATCGAGCTGGGATATTCTCAACGGCACGGTTGAGCCGGGCAAAAACGTACTGATTTACGACACAATCTGTGAATTCTCGGGCATGTCTGCGGCGGATTACCTGTTATCCAAAGGTTCGCTGGTGGAGCTGGTGACCGACGACATCAAACCGGGCGTGGGCATTGGTGGTACCACCTTCCCGACCTACTACCGCTCGCTGTATGAGAAAGAAGTCATCATGACCTCCGATCTGCTGCTGGAGAAGGTTTATAAAGAAGGTGAGCAGCTGGTGGCGGTATTGGAAAACGAATACACCGGCCAGCAGGAAGAGCGCGTAGTGGATCAGATTGTGGTCGAAAACGGCGTGCGTCCGAATGAAGCGCTGTACTACGAGTTAAAAGCGGAGTCGCGCAACAAAGGCCAGATCGATAACGAAACCCTGTTCGATATTCAGCCCCAGCCGGTGCTCAGCGAAGACACCCGTGACGGTAACGGCATGATCCTATGGCGTCTGGGTGACTGTGTGTCGCAGCGCAATACCCATGCGGCCATCTACGACGCGCTGCGTCTGTGCATGCACCTGTAACGGCAATACGAGGGGTCGAGAATGCTGGAGTCTGTCATTCCCTGGCTGCTGGCTGGGTTTATTGCCGTTCTGTTGGCTGGCATGGTGCGCCGCGCTCAGTTGTGGCGTGCCGGGCAAGCCGAAGCGGTGGACTGGGTCGCTGGTCTGAAAGCCATGCCGGGTCGCTATCTGGTTGATCTGCACCATGTGGTTGATCGTGACAAGGTGATGTCGAATACCCACGTGGCAACAGCCGGGGGTTTTGTTGCCTCGATGCTGTTGATTCTGTTGGTACACGGTTTTGGCTTTGATACGGCCTGGCTGGCCTGGCCGTTATTGCTGACCACAAGCGTGATGTTTGTTGGCGCGCTGTTTGTGTTGCGCCGCCGTCTGAATCCACCATCGCGGCTGTCAAAAGGGCCGTGGATGCGCCTGCCAAAAAGCCTGCTGAGCTTTGCCGTGACCTTCTTTGTGGTGACGCTGCCAGCGGCAGGTATTCTGCCCGACGGTTTTGGCTCAGGGGTACTGGCGTTTTTATTACTGGCCGGCATTGTCGCCGGACTGGGTGAAATGCTGTTGGGTATGGGCTGGGCCGGGCCGATGAAGCACGCCTTTGCCGGAGCTCTGCATCTGGCGTTTCACCGTCGCCCGGAGCGCTTTGGTGGCACACACGATAAAGGTGCATCGACCGGCTTAAAACTGCTGGATCTCGATACCTTTGATAACAACACCTCTGACAGCAAAGCCTCTGGCAGCAAAATCTTAGGCGTGGCCAAGCCCAGCGATTTTATATGGAATCAATTATTAGGCTTTGATGCCTGTGTTCAGTGTGGCCGTTGTGAAGCCATGTGTCCGGCGTTTGCCGCCGGGCAGCCGCTGAATCCGAAGAAGCTGATTCAGGATATGGTGGTGGGTCTGGCGGGTGGCACCGATGCTAACTATGCCGGTTCACCCTACCCGGGTAAACCCGTCGGGGAGGCCAAAGGTTCTCCGCTTGAAGTGATTACCGAAGGTCTAGTCAGTCAGGAAACCCTGTGGTCATGCACCACCTGCCGGGCTTGTGTGGAAGAGTGTCCGATGATGATCGAACACGTTGATGCCATCGTTGATATGCGTCGTTTCCTGACGCTGGAGCAAGGGGCAACGCCGGGCAAAGGGGCGGAAACTCTGCAAAACCTGATTGCCACTGATAATCCATCGGGCAATAACCCGGCCAGCCGGAGCTGGTGGGCGGCTGATCAGAACCTGCGGCTGATGTCGGAAGTAAAAGAGGCTGAGGTGTTGTTCTGGGTATCCGACGGTGCGTTTGATATGCGCAGCCAGCGTATTCTCAAAGCCTTTGTGAAGATTCTGAAAGCAGCCAATGTCGACTTCGCCATTCTGGGTGATGAAGAGCGCGACAGTGGTGATGTTGCCCGTCGTTTGGGGGATGACGCCACCTTCCAGAGCCTGGCTAAACGCAATATCGCCACGCTCAGTCAGTACCGTTTTAAACGCATTGTTACCACCGATCCTCATGCCTTCCACTGCCTGAAAAACGAGTATCCGGCGGTTTATCAAAAAGAGTATGGCGATGAAGCTGGTTCTGAGGGTTTGGGCTATGAAGTGCTGCACCATACCCGCTTTATTAATGAACTGGTGAGCGCCGGTAAGATTCAACTTGAGACACTGGCCACATCCGGCACCGTGACCTACCACGATCCGTGTTATCTGGGCCGTTACAACAACGAATACGACGCGCCACGAGAGGTACTCAACGCCATGGGTATTGAGCTGGCCGAAATGGAGCGCTCGGGCTTCCGCTCACGCTGTTGTGGCGGTGGTGGTGGTGCGCCCATTACCGATATTCCCGGTGAACGCCGGATTGCCGATATGCGTATGGATGATATTCGTGCGGTGGGGGCAACCTCCAGCTCCGATCTGGTGGCGGTGGGTTGTCAGCAGTGTACCGCGATGCTCGAAGGTGTGGTTGAGCCACGACCTGAGGTACAGGATATTGCCGAAATTGTCGCGGCGCAGTTAGTTGAAAAGGCAGCGGCACCGCTGGTCGAAAAAGTAGCTTCCAAGCAGGAGGTGGCCTGATGACTGATTATTCTTCTGAGCTTGAGCGCAAAGACCCACGTAAAGCCTGGATTCTGCGCAATCGCCTGCATCCTTTGCACCAGCAAATGGTCGCTGAGACACAAGGTTCGGTACAGGGGGCTGAAGTACGCGGGCCATCGGGACTGTTGCGTAAAAACCCGCATGCGGTTGGCTTTATTGGCCCCAATGGGATTAAACGCATTGATCGCCAGGGGGGTTCTGGGGTTAGTGGCGCTGGGGTTAGTGGTGATGGAGCTAGTGCTCGTCGTACCCAGGTAGAAGAAAGCTTACCGCTGATCACCCTTGATGCACCGTCCGCTTATATCCTGGTGGTGGTCGATATGAACAATGGTGAACTGTCGGCCCACGACAAAGATGTGTTAGGCCAGGCCCGGCAGTTGGCTGATCAGGCGGTTGAGGAAACAGCGGTCGTGACGCTGGTGTTTGGTGAGGTGAAAACGCCACTCGAACCGGGCAGTAATCCAAATCATGCCTTAGCTCTGGCCGGTGCCGATCGGGTGCTGGTGTTTGCGGACGAGAGCTATTGTGGCTTTGCTCCGGAAACTCAGCTGGAAGCCATGTTGGCGGTTGAGCGTGACTACCAGCCTCAATTCTGGTTATTCCCGGATACCCATCTTAATGGCAACGACCGTGCTTTACGGCTGGCGGCTCGTCTGGGTGAGCGTCCGGCCATGCACGCCTGGCAGGTGAAAAACAACACCGTGGTCAGTCGCGGTGGCAGTGATCTGACCGATATCAGTCGCAGTTTATCTGACGACACAACAACAGACGCAACACCTGATACGGCACCGAGAATTTTATCCCTGGCGTCCGAATGTGCCTTGCCGGTGGATGAAGCCCGCTATGAAGCCCAATTGCTGCCAACGCTTGCGGTACCCGAGGTACTGACGCGTATTCAGGATGCTGGTCCGGTAGCGGTTGACCCCAATCAGATTGCGCTGGGCGAAGCCGAATTTATTCTCTCCGCCGGTAACGGCATCCACGACTGGGATCAGTTCCATGAGGCAGCCCGCATCTTAGGCGCAACTGAAGGTGCCAGCCGGGTGGCGGTAGACGATGGTTTTATGCCGCGTATGCGTCAGGTTGGTGCTACCGGCACCTGGGTCACCGCCCGGGTGTATATCGCCGTGGGTATCTCTGGCGCGGTGCAGCATCTGCAGGGAATTGGTTCCTGCGATAAGGTGATTGCCATTAATACCGACGCCGGGTGTGACATGGTGAAACGAGCGGACCTCAGCGTGATTGGTGACAGTCAGGAGATTCTGGCAGCGCTGATCGAACGGCTACAGCAAGCGTCAGACGAACAAACAGGAGGGGCGAGTGATGCCGCTTAATGCGTTAGATAGTCAGGCTGACACAGCAGCAGGCGTGTCGATTGTGACTCTGGTATCGGTCGGACAGCATCCCAGCTCAGGCCGTGCGCGCCGGGCAGATCAGGACAGCAAAGCGCTGGAGCTGGCACTGACCTTGGCTGACCGGTGTCAATCCGCATCATTGAATGTGCTGCACGCCGGTCATGTCAGCGATGCGCAACACCAGGCGGTGCTGCGTGAATATATCGGTATGGGCGTTCCTTCCCTGTCGGTATTGCAACAGCCTTCCGGTGCCGATGTGGTGCCGGCAATCAGCGCCCGGTTGCGCGGATTACAGGCGGATGTGGTGTTGACCGGCAGTCGGGCGGAGTCTGGTGAAGGCTCCGGCATGATGCCGTATCTGATTGCTCAGGCTCTGGGGTGGCCGATATTACCGGCAGCGGTCGATATTACCGCGTTAGCAGACGGTGAATTTGAAGTGTTACAAGCCCTGCCAAGAGGCCAGCGGCGGTTGTTGAAAGTACGGGCACCGTTTGTGGCATCGGTAGATGTCGCCGCGACTCCAGCTCGCCAAACCGCCTGGGCGGCGGGCCAGCGTGGCCAGTTGGAGTCGGTAGAGATGGATACAAGCGCGTTGCCGGATACCGTGATGGCGGATGCCAGCATCGAACCAGCCCGTAAGCGTCCGAAGCGTATTGCACCGGCGAAAAAAGCCAAAACCGCCGCTGATCGGTTTAAAGCGGCCACCGCCAAAACCGCCAGTAAAGGCGGCGCGGTGATGGTGAACGAAAGTGCCAGCGACAAAGCGGCAGCGATCTACGACATGCTGGTTAGTCAGGGTGTGGTGAAGTAGCCCAGCTCTCGAAAGCTCAGCCCTCAAACCAGCGCTGATCATAATCAGGAAACAAGGAGTCAGGAACGATGAGGTTTACCGTATTCAGCAGGTTGTTAGCTTGGAGCTTGGCTAGCTGGTGTTTGTTCGGCTCAGTGGCGCAAGCGAAAGAGCCGGACAGCTGTCAGGCCATTCGCTTTGGTTATCTGGAGTGGACTGACCTGGAAGTGACCACTGGCGTGGCTCAGGTGCTACTTGAGTCGTTGGGCTATCAGGTCAGTACCTCGGTCGCCAGCGTGGGCGATGTTTATGCACAACTGGCAGACGACAAAATGGATGTGTTTCTCGGTAACTGGATGCCAGCCAGTGCCAGCCTGATTGGCCCCTACCTGGATAAACGCGAGATTGATGTTTTACAAACCAATCTTACCGGCGCGTTATATACCCTGGCCGTTCCTCGCTATGTGTACGATCAGGGAGTAACTACGGTAGCGGATCTGGTGGCTCATGCGGATCGGTTTAATCAGCGTATTTATGGCCTTGAAAAAGGCAACGACGGCAATGTGTTGATTCAGTCGATGATTGATAAAAATGCCTTTGGTCTGAAAGATTTTAAACTGATCGAAACCTCCGAATTTCTGATGCTGGCCCAGGTAAAAGGCAAAATACGGCGTGGCCAGTGGATTGCTTTTCTGGGCTGGAAACCACACCCGATGAACCGCAGTTTTGATATTGCCTATTTGGGTGGTGCCGACGACTATTTTGGCCTGAATAAAGGGGCGTCTAAGGTGCGTACCATTGTGCGTCAGGGCTTTGGTAATGAATGCCATAACGTGTCGGCGTTATTGGCTAATATGCTGTTTGATATCGATATGCTGGAGCAGGTGATGGATTACGTTATCAATGGCTTTGCGCCAGTCGATCGGGCGGTGCGTTTATGGTTGAAAGAGAATCCGGATCAGGTGGATCGCTGGTTAAAAGGGGTTCATTTTGTTGATGGGCGCCCGGCGCGGCAGCAGGATATTGCTGCGGGTATCGCGTTATTTTAAGCGCTTTTTTTGCATTATTTCTTCATTTTTTCAGTTTTTTGCCCGGGTTTTCCCGGGCTTTTTTATAGAATTTTTCTGCGTTTTTATCTTTTCTGATTTTTGTTATTGACGCTCCCTAGCTCAAGTAATTACCTGAATCAATTAACCAATTACGACGGCGATTATCTTTCCTCGCCAATCCTGTTTCATACACGACCTCGAATGTTGACGATAAATCGGCGCTTTTGTTTATTAGATGTGCCTTACACAGAAATCAGAAACAGAGACGACTCATGCCCAAGCTCGGAGTAGCTGAAATACGAAAACCTCAGTTAATTGACGCCACTATGGAAGCGATTAACGAGGTGGGCTTACAAAAAGCCAATGTGGTGATGATCAGTGGTTATGCCGGGGTTTCCCCAGCCATTATCAACCACCACTTTGGCGGTAAGGATAAGTTGCTGGAAGCAACCATGCGCCACGTATTAAAAGAGCTGGCGGATAACATTCGTCAGCGTCTGGCAGAAGTACCGACTGATAACGTGGTGGCTCGTCTGGACGCCATTGTGCGCGCCAACTTTGATACCAATCAGGTCGATGGCCGGGTGGTAAAAACCTGGCTGACCTTCTGGTCGCAGTCGATGCACCGTGACGATCTGTTTCGTTTGCAGCGCGTTAACCAAAAACGCCTGTTGTCTTATCTGATGTACGAACTGAAACAAGTGATGCCACGGACACGAGCGCGTCAGGTATCACAAACCATTGCCGCCTTAATTGATGGTATCTGGTTACGGGGTGCGTTAAGTCCGGAAGGCATTGATGTGATTGAAGCCCGGCAGCTGATTGATGGTTACATCATCGAGCAGTTACCGGTCAAGCTGGCCGACCGTTACGACATTGTTCGTCTGGATGTTGCGCCAACCTTTGAAGCAGCAGGAAAGTAGTACCATGCAATCTCACCCGTTAGAAACCTATTCACTTTATATTCACGGCCGTTATCAGCAGGCCAGCTCCGAAGAAACGTTTACCACCATCAACCCGGCAACGGGTGAGCCTTTAGCCCGGGTACAACAGGCGGCGCTGGCCGATGTGGATGCCGCGGTTGCCTCAGCACAAGCGGGCTTTAAAGTCTGGTCGGCCATGACGGGGACCGAGCGCAGCCGTATCCTGCGCCGCGCGGTGGAGATTCTGCGTGAGCGTAATGACGAATTAGCCATGCTGGAAGTGCTGGATACCGGCAAGCCGCTGCAGGAAGCCAATTGCGTGGATATTGTTACCGGCGCTGACGTGATTGAATATTTTGCTGGTTTAGCTCCGGCGATTCAGGGCGACCAACAAGATCTTGGCGGCACTAATTTTTTCTATACCCGACGTGAACCACTGGGTGTGGTAGCGGGTATTGGTGCCTGGAATTATCCGATTCAGATTGCTATGTGGAAATCCGGCCCGGCATTAGCCGCCGGTAATGCCATGATTTTTAAACCGTCCGAAGTGACTCCGCTGACGGCGCTGAAACTGGCAGAAATTTATACCGAAGCCGGTGTGCCTGACGGTGTGTTTAATGTGGTACAGGGGGATTACCGCGTGGGTCAGGCACTGACTCGTCATGCCGGAATCGACAAAATTTCCTTCACCGGTGAATCCGGCACCGGGCGCAAAATTATGGCCGATGCCGCCGGTACACTCAAAGACATCACCATGGAACTGGGTGGTAAATCGCCGTTAATTATTTTTGACGATGCCGATCTGCGTAACGCGGTTTCTGGTGCGATGCTGGCTAACTTTTACACCCAGGGTGAAGTCTGTACCAATGGCACCCGTGTATTTGTGCACGACAGCATTTATGACGCTTTTCTGGAGCAATTAAAAGAGCGTACCGAACAGCTGGTGATTGGTGATCCGGCGGATATTAATACTCAGGTTGGCGCACTGGCCTCAGAAGAACATATGGGCAAGGTGCTGAATTATATTGAGCTTGGCAAACAAGCCGGTGCGCGCTTGGTTACCGGTGGTGAGCGTGCTGCTGTTGCAGGTCTGGAGCGTGGTTATTTTGTGCAGCCAACGGTATTTGCCGACTGTCATGATGAGATGCCTAATGTTACCGATGAAATCTTTGGCCCGGTGATGTCGGTATTAAAATTCAGCGACGAAGCCGAAGTTATCGAGCGTGCCAATAATACTGAATACGGCTTGGCAGCTGGTGTCTTTACCAAAGATTTTTCTCGCGCCCACCGGGTGATTGCCAAGATGGAAGCCGGAATCTGCTGGATTAATAACTGGGGTGCTTCGCCTGCGGAAATGCCGGTGGGTGGTTATAAATTATCGGGCATTGGTCGTGAAAATGGCGTTGATACCATTAAACACTATACCCAGGTCAAAAGTGTTTACGTTGAATTAGGGGATGTTGATTCACCCTATCCATGATGTTGTAAAACAAAATCCTGATCCGGTTTTAATGGATTTTTTTAAATCGGATCTGATTCAGAATTAATTGATATTTAATTGAAATTTATTGATGTGACAGGTCAGGCGCAGGCCCCTGTTCGGTAAAAATTTTTGAGTAATTAGCCATGAGCACGATGACGACATTTGATTACATTATTGTGGGGGCCGGTTCCGCCGGGTGTGTACTGGCAAATCGCCTGACGGAGAGTGGCGAACATAAGGTATTGCTGCTGGAAGCCGGTGGTTCGGATCGCAGTATTTTTATTCAGATGCCCACCGCGCTGTCGTATCCGATGAACAACGCCAAATACACCTGGCAGTTTGAAACCGAAAAAGAAGACGGTATTGATCAGCGTGTATTGCATTGCCCGCGTGGCAAAGTGATGGGTGGCAGCTCGTCGATTAATGGCATGGTGTATGTTCGTGGTCATGCCCGGGACTTTGATGAGTGGGCCGCTGAAGGTGCCACAGGCTGGGATTATCAACATTGTTTGCCGTATTTTAAACGCGCCGAAAACTGGAGCGGCGGTGGTGATGAATACCGTGGTGCCAGTGGCCCGTTGGCAACCTGTAACGGCAATGATATGACGTTAAACCCGCTGTATCAGGCCTTTATTGATGCCGGTAAAGATGCCGGTTATCCGGTGACGGATGATTATAACGGTTATCAGCAGGAAGGCTTTGGCCCGATGCATATGACGGTGGATAAGGGCGTACGTGCCTCAACCTCCAACGCCTATTTACGTGAAGCGATGAAGCGCCCGAATCTGACGTTAATTACCGGTGTACTGGTGCACAAGGTGCTGATGGAAGGCAATACCGCCGTGGGTGTGCGTTATGAAAAAGCTGGCAAAGTACAGCAGGCAAGCGCCAGTCAGGAAGTGATTTTATCCGCGGGTTCCATCGGTTCGCCTAAGCTGCTGCAATTATCGGGTATTGGCCCGACGGAAGTGTTGCAACAGGCGGGTGTAACGCCGCTGATTGATCTGCCGGGAGTGGGCGAAAACCTGCAGGATCATCTGGAAGTGTATTTTCAGTTTTATTGCAAAGAGCCCATCACCCTGAATTCCAAACTCGATTACCTCAGCATGGGCATGATTGGCAGCCGCTGGTTGTTGTTTAAATCCGGTTTGGGGGCGACCAATCATTTTGAGTCTTGTGCTTTTATCCGCTCTCGTGAAGGGCTGGAATTCCCGAATATTCAATATCACTTTTTACCGGCAGCCATGCGTTATGACGGCCAGGCGGCATTTGATGGCCATGGTTTTCAGGTGCATGTTGGCCCGAATAAACCGGAAAGTCGCGGCCATGTGCGGATTACCTCCGCCGACCCGAAAGCCGACCCATCCATTGTGTTTAATTACATCAGCACCGAACAGGATAAACAGGACTGGCGTGATGTGATTCGACTGACCCGGGAAATTATTAATCAGCCGTCGATGGATCACTATCGCGGTGACGAAATTCAGCCGGGTGCTGATATTCAATCCGACGCAGATATCGACGCCTGGGTACGGGCCAATGTTGAAAGTGCTTATCACCCATCCTGCTCCTGCAAAATGGGCGCAGATAATGATCCGATGGCGGTGCTGGATAATGAATGCCGGGTGCGCGGTGCGGAAAAACTGCGAGTGGTTGATTCGTCGATTTTCCCAACCATTACCAACGGCAACCTGAACGCACCCACCATTATGGTGGCCGAGCGGGCGGCGGATCTGATTTTAAATAAACCATTATTAACCGCGGCCGATGTGCCGGTCTGGATTGATCCACAATGGCAAACACGACAGCGACTGCAAGCGCCGGAGCGCAAACAGCAGTCGTCTGAATAAAAACGCATCGCTCTGTTATTAATAATAACAGAGCGATGCAACAAAAAACGTGTGAGCGCGAATTTGTACGACCAGAATGATTACCTATTTTTAAACTTTCATTTTTGAACACCTTCAGGGGAACTGAAACTATGAACGCTGTAATCGAGAAAAAGAGCCAAAAACTCCTGGTAGCTGCAACACTGGCTGCTGCAATTCACACCAGCACGGCCGTTGCCGGTAGCTGCGATACCGTTCGTTTTGCCGATGTTGGCTGGACTGATATTACCGCGACTACCGCTGTTGCATCCGTGGTACTGGAAGGCATGGGATACACTCCAAAAACTCAGCTTCTGTCGGTACCCGTGACCTACAAATCACTGGCAAACAACGACCTGGATGTTTTCCTGGGTAACTGGATGCCAACCATGCAGGCCGATATTGCACCCTACCTGGCCGATAAAACCGTCGACGATTTGGGCCCGAATCTGACGGGTGCAAAATACACTCTGGCCGTTCCTAAATACGTGTATGACGCTGGCGTAAAAAGCTTTGCTGATATTGCTAAATTCGCAGACAAATTCGACAACCGCATTTATGGCATTGAGCCGGGTAATGACGGTAACCGTCTGATTCTGGATATGATTGAAAAAGATGCGTTTGGTCTGAAAAAATTCGATCTGGTGGAATCCTCAGAAGCAGGCATGTTGTCTCAGGTTCAGCGTGCGGCAAAACGTGAAAACTGGGTGGTCTTTTTAGGTTGGGCACCACACCCGATGAACGCCAATATTGAAATGGCTTATCTGGACGGTGGCGATGATTTCTTTGGCCCGAACTATGGCGGTGCTGATGTACACACCAATGTGCGCGCCGGTTACCTGGAAAAATGTACCAACGTTGGCCAACTGCTGACTAACCTGAAGTTCTCTCTGGAAATGGAAAACGAAGTGATGGGGGCCATCCTCAACGATGGCACTAAGCCAAATGCAGCGGCAACTAACTGGCTGAAAGATAACCCGGCAGTACTCGACAGCTGGCTGGCAGGTGTGACCACCAAAGACGGTGCTCCGGCACTGGCAGCGGTGAAAAAGCATCTGGATATCTGATTGCTGAGCGGAGTGAGGGCGGCTGTATTTATGCCCTCACTCACGATGTTTTTTATTAAAGCTTTTGAGAGAACCTTATGAACTGGCTTACAGAAAATAAAATCCCACTCGGTGAATGGATGGGGACTATTGTCGATTGGTTGACCACGCACGGAGCGGGCTTTTTCGATTTCATCGCGTATTCCCTGGAATGGGTCATTATCAATCTGGTGAGCCTGTTTCAATGGTTTCACCCATCGGTACCAATTCTGGCGACGGCCGCTCTGGCCTGGTTTTTACACCGCAGCACGGCACTGGTGGTATTTGTTGTGGCAGCGATGCTGCTGATTGTGAATCTCGGTTACTGGACGGAGATGATCGAAACCTTTGTATTGGTGGTGACGGCCACCGCGATTTGTATTTTAGTCGGCGTACCACTGGGTATTCTGGCGGCACATAAGCCCTGGATTTATGGTTACCTGCGTCCGATTCTGGATTTAATGCAGACCGTTCCTACCTTTGTTTATCTGATTCCGACTTTGGTTCTGTTTGGTTTAGGGGTGGTTCCGGGGTTAATTTCAACCATTATTTTTGCGATTGCCGCGCCGATTCGTCTGACCTATCTGGGTATTCGTAAAGTGCCGGAAGAATTAATTGAAGCGGGCAAAGCCTTTGGTGCAACACCGGCACAGTTATTATTTAAAGTGGAATTACCGGCCGCAATGTCGAGCATTATGGCAGGCGTAACGCAGTGCATCATGCTGTCGTTATCCATGGTGGTGATTGCTGCGCTGGTAGGGGCCGACGGCTTAGGTAAGCCCGTGGTTCGGGCATTGAATACGGTTAACATTTCTCAGGGTTTTGAAGCCGGTATCGCCATTGTTCTGGTGGCTATTATTCTCGACCGTATTTTCAAAGCACCAGGCAAAGAGGAGTATTAAGATGACGGCTGCAATCAGTATTAAAAATCTGGATGTTGTGTTTGGTGATAACACTGGCCCGGCGCTGGATTTATTAGATAAGGGCATGACCCGACAAGAAATTATTGACGCGACTGGCAGTGTCGTTGGTGTTCACAATGCCAGCATTGATGTTGCCCAGGGTGAAATTTGTGTATTAATGGGATTGTCCGGCTCGGGTAAATCCAGCTTATTACGGGCGGTGAATGGTCTTAACCCGATTTCTCGTGGTGATGTGCTGGTACGCGATGGCGACGGACAGGTAAATATCGGCACCTGCGATGCCAATACATTACGCCGTATCCGTGCCGAACGTGTGTCAATGGTTTTTCAGAAATTTGCTCTGATGCCATGGCTGAGCGTGATTGACAACGTAGCCTATGGCCTTGAATTAATGGGCATGAGCAAGGCAGAACGTAAAAAACAAGCCATGGAAAAACTGGAAATGGTTGGCCTGGCAGAGTGGAAAGACGTACTGCCACACGAGTTGTCGGGTGGTATGCAACAGCGGGTAGGACTGGCCCGGGCGTTTACCATGGACAGTGATATTCTGCTGATGGACGAACCATTTTCAGCACTCGATCCACTGATTCGTGCCCAGCTTCAGGATGAATTAATCGAGCTGCAGCGTAACCTTAATAAAACCATTTTATTTGTATCGCACGACCTTGATGAAGCTCTGAAAATCGGTACGAATATTGCGATTATGGAATCGGCAAAAATTATTCAGTACGGTGCACCGGAAGATATTGTGCTGAATCCAACCAACGCCTATGTGCAAGACTTTGTTGCGCATACCAACCCATTAAATGTCTTAATGGGCCGCTCGTTGATGACACCAGTAGCAGAAATGACTCGTCGTGATGGCAAATTACTGGCGGATAAAGAAAAAGGTGTCTGGATTAATGCTGATGCTGAGATCAGTGCCGAATGCCAGGGTAAAAGTTTGCGGGTTCAGAACTGCAGCCCGATTCTGGATGCACCGTTACCGCCAACCGGAACCGTTGCCGTGACGGATGCTCAGGTGTCGATGCGTCGCGCTATTGAGATTCGTTATGCCACCGAGCAGCCGGTTATGCTGATGGATAACGGTCAGCTGGTTGGGGTTCTGTCTGATCATAACTTCTATCATGCGATGTTAGGTAAGCACTTTACCTGTACTGAAGAGATGGCAAGCTGATACTAAAAACGGCTTGAACGCTGCTGGGTATTTAGTAGCGTTCAAGCTGTTTTGTTTTTCAAATTTCAGTTAACCAGTCCTATTTAAGCCTTATTGTTGTGTTGTACTTCTATACATTTTTTGAGATTTGCAATTAAATTTTGAATTTTTTGAGCAGAACAATAATCGCTGAAAAACCCGGAATTACCAAAGTATAAGAAGCCAAGTATATAAGCTTTGACTTTAAAACCCTTTACCTCATCATATTTTTTAAAACTCAGGCGTACACTCATAAAACGATGAATCTGGAATTTTATAGTCGCTTTGGATTTTTCTGGACTGAGCTTTTCAAGCTGATCAATGATGTTTATCAATTGTTCCGTAGAACAGGGGTTATACTTTTCTATCGAGTAAGAGTCAGAACCCGCACAAAAAATTCTATAGCCAAAGCTTTCTGTTGCATCTTCAGGAACACCAAAAGTAAATGTGGCCGAATCTATACTAATTCGAGAGTGAACTTCTTTAAATTTCAATTCTGAAAACTTCCCTAGCAAGAACGCTTCCATCCAAAGCAGGAACGTACACTGTTGATTTAATTGCTTATTAACTTATCACTGGCTAGTGATATAGGCAAGCTGACCCAAGTATGCCGCTGAGCAGCGGTTTTGCTGATGAATAGCGGTCAGCTGGTTGGGTTTTTTTCCGATCATAACTTCTTCCATGTGATATTGGGTAAGCACTTCACCTGTACTGAAGAGATGGCGATCTGATATTAAAAATGGCTTGAACGCTGTTGGGTATTTAGCAGTGTTCAAGACGTTTTTTTGATTTTTTACGTTTTAACGGGGAAAATCAGATGGAGGTATTTAGACTCCTTGAGTTTTAGACTCATCTAGTTTTTTAAGTGCGAATCTACCTCTTTCCGCTACAGTAGAAGATTTATCAGAAGCGAACAGATTCGCCAATCGGACACATTCTTCGTCTATATTATCAAGCTCTCGAATTAGCATTTCAGCAGCCACACGCCTAACTATAGAAGAGGTATCGGTTGACGATTTTTCTAACAGCTCGTTAAATTCAACGTAGACTGAAACTTCCCTCTCGCCAATTACAGGCTTTACCCTGCCTTTGCAGTACCTGATATCAGTCCACTCGAATTTTCGGCCTTCAAGCCACACCATTCGTTTTTCAAACTGGCTTCGATAAGCTTTTGCCCTGACAGAAGGCTGTATAGCATTTTCTGCGATTTCGTTTAGATAGCAGTCAAGTACTGGCGTACGCCCAACTTGAGACATTAATGATTGCATTGGCCCAGAGCTTGATGAAATGATTTTAGCTTTCAGTGCATTTCCGATTTTTTCCTTAGAAATTATTTCTAGCAAAACATCCTTATCTTTTTGCTCGATTCTTCCCCAGGAGTTCCAGTTTGATAATGTAGCGCACAGCGCATCAACTACATACTTTGGATCAGTTGCCTCTACGATTAACGGAAGCTTCTCTCTAGCAGCTTCTCGCACTTGAGGGACCCAATCGTTAAACCTACGGAACGCTAGAGCGAAAAAAAAACTATTTGGAGCAGCCCCTGACAGGGTTCTTAGTGTTTTCTCTCTTTTATAGCCATCCCAACTTATCAGATCCAACCATGTCAGAATCTGAGATGGTTTCTCCCAGAACTTCCAGTTTGCTTTAGCTGAAGAGTCTAGGGCATTGTGAAACTCTGACCGAATAAGCCTCTCCCAATGATCCAGTCCAGATAAAGGAATTTTATTAGTGGCATTAACAAGCAAAGACATATCAGAGAAAACTTTGCTCTTTGCGTTAATTGAAGTAGCAAATTGTTTTACTGCTGATCTCACTTGCTCTTCATAATCATGCGAGTCTTGCATGATCTCACTACCTCCTAACAGTTTATACATTGATGACATTAAAGAGATGGCACTGCTGACTTTTTCGTTGAAAGTCACCTGTTTCACAGAGGCTTAACTAAATACGCCTCGGTGAAACAGTTATCAGACGTTATCGGTGAACCTGAAACAGATCACCAGAAGCTTGTAGCTCTAAAAGTTCGTCTCTGGTCATGGTATCAACACCATCTGAGTAATAGTTGTCCTCAGATGCTTTTCCCTTACGAATATCTTTTCGGACTCCAGATCGAGCGTTATAAGCTGAATCACTGGTCTGAACGTCAACATGAGTATCGTATACCGCGATAACTTTCATTGTGCCGTATTTGTATTCTTTATCAATGCCATTAAATACGGCAGCTAAGTCCAGCGCATATATGTCGTTGACAACCGGAGTTTGAATGTAGGCAACCTCCTGAGCACTGGTCTCCAGGTTATGATTATGCAGATAAACTGAAAAAACAGGGATGATGACGGCCCAGAATTCAACAGGGATAAAGAACAGCGTATGCGAATTTGATTTTTTAGTTTTGCCTGTTTCAGGATCGGTAAAAATCTCTCGCTTCTTATAATTCAGGTAGTAACCCAATGCTGCAATCAGAATTGAGCTTAGTGCTATCGCAGCGGCCTTAGGCCAATCATACTGCTTGTAGTAAGCGTCTCCCGTTGCGGAATTTAACGACATTTGTGTAGCAAGAAAAGCTACAAATACAATGACTGGAACCAGCCAACCAAAACCTCTCCATATAATCATTCTATGTTCTCCTTGTTGAATGAAATTTCATTCTAAGCGAACCGTATTTTTGAATAAAGTATCAATAGTGGTGCTTCAAGCTGAAGAAATAGAGAAAAATTAGGCAGGCATACGCAATGTGAGAGTTAATGCCTCAAAGAACCTCAGGCAGCTCATCGTAAGCGTCTACTTGCTCTAAGTGATTATCCCAGCCAGCCCGGCTGCCCATATAGATATGGGCTGTTGGCCTGAGATCCGGATCATCGCTTAGAGAACCTGCCGGTACTATCAGTAAATCCGCTTCAAAGGAAGGCAATGGCGAGCCGCAGTTTGTGCAGAAGGTACGTGTAAACAGGGTTTCGGGCAGAGTAAATGACGTTATATTCTCTTCACCTTTAACCCAGCTCAGAGTTGCAGACTCAATCAGCAGATTCGATGTATGAGCCGAGCCACACGCATTCTGGCAGCGACTGCAGTGGCATAAAAAGAACTCACTGGCGTTGCCGGTAACTTCATAAGCAACGCCGCCACAAAGGCATGAACCTGAGAATGTTTGTGTCATAGTATTGATTTGAGGCCGTTAACGGATATCGGCAGGCTCTGGCTCAAACACTTTTGGAGAAGAGTTTGATTACCACCACGCCGGATAATATCAGCAGACTACCAATAACAGCGGGTGTATCCAATACCTGTTTGAAGAAGACAGCGCCCAACAGTGTGATTAAAAAGATACCCATGCCTGCCCATATCGCATAGGCAATACCAACCGGTATGGTTTTAAGCACCAACGACAGAAAATAAAATGCAGCGATATAACCAATTACGCAAAGCACACTAAAGTTTAACTCAGAGAAGCCATCGGATTTCTTTAATGCCAGTGTGGCGAACACTTCAGAGATAATTGCTAATGCCAGGTAGCCATATTCCATATTTAATCCTTGTTGATAACAGAAGTGGATCAGGAGGAAAAAGCTGCGGTGGGTGAGCACCGCAGAAAACTTGCGACAAGGAAAATGTTCGGGTTAAAGCAATTAACCCGGAGTTGCCTTAATTTATCAGCGTTCGATAAATTAAGGACTTGTTAAAAAAGATCATTAAAAAATGGTTTATTAATAAACCGATACTTTAGAAGATCGATTTATTAGAACCCCCATACCTTAAAAACCAAAGGTACGCGATACGCCAGCTACAAAGCGGCCATCTGCTAAGTCTTCATCGGCATAGAAACCATCTTCGATATCGGTATCCTCGTAAGACAGTTCAAAGTCAAAACCTTTGTAAGAGGTCTGATATGCGATTTTATAGTGGGCATAGGAATCATCGAGTGGGTTACCTTCTGCATCGGTTTCCCACGCCCACTTATCTTCATCTTCAGAGGTTGACTGGTCAAAGCCAATATACAGGTTGTGGCCTTCGGCAATTTCAAAGGTATGTGCCAGTTGCACAATGTAGTGACCTACAGCCAGACCAAAGTAATCCCAGCTGTACCAGAAGTTTGCTTCGGTAGTACCCAGGCCAGAAGCAAAACCAAATTTGGCATACGCTTCAGCATAATCCAGATCGTTACCTACGTCAGAATCACCGTGGTAGGTGTAATAAGCTAAACCGGTATCCAGGCTAACAGAGTCAGTTAATTCGGTGTAATAACCAGCGTAGTAATCCCACTCAAGGCTGGTATCGTCGGCATCACCAAAATCGACATTAGAAGCCCAGGTACCAATGTAAGCACCGTTATCAAAACCGTAGTCCAGGCTGGCTTGCAGGGCTGGGCCATTATCCGTTTGGCTGACACCGTTGAACATATAATCGGATACAACTGTTACGGTTGAAGACAAATCAGCGTGAGCGCTTGCAGCAGCCGATAGAGCCAGTGCGATAGCGGTTTTTCCAAATGCTTTTTTTACAGAAACCATCTTATTTCAATCCTCAAATGACTTGGTGATGACTACCTTCCGGTGTTGCAGGCTGGCTGTCAAAAGCCACTGTCGCATCTGAACAAGGTTGGCGGGTTCAGGCTTTTCTGTGTCGTATTGGGTATGGCTATGGCAAAAATGTTAACAGATGAAATCTTTTTAAAACCTAATTAAAAGCATAAAAAAGCCAGCATTAATGCTGGCTTTTTAGTCAAATAATAATGGCTATATAACAATTATTTCATATTTTTACGAACAGTCTCGCTGTACCAGTTAATAAAATTAATCACACCAAATTCATAGGTCTCAGAATAAGGCCCGGGCTGATAGCCCAGTGAATTAATGCCCTGTTGGTTTTGTTCTGCCAGAATGCGGTCCTGATCGTTAGTGGCATCCCAAACCAGGCGTAAACGCTCCGGATCATAATCCACACCTTCAACCGCATCTTTATGCACCAGCCATTTTGTTGTCACCAGGGTTTTCTGGGCAGAAATTGGCAATACCCGGAATACAATGCAGTGATCGCTTTGCATATGGTTCCACGAGTTTGGTAAATGCAGAATACGCATTGAACCCAGCTGGCGGTTTTTAATCCGGCCTAATAATTTGCTGCAGCCTTGTTGGCCATCCAGCGTCATGACTTCTACGCCTTCTTTTAATGGCATACGCACAATACGGTTGCGCAGGCCATCAAAATCCTGATGCTGATGTGGAATGCCTTCGGCGTCCCATTCGGCTGCCTGGCGTTCATACTGCTCAAGAAACTCTGGTGTTGCCCGTGGATCGTTGGTGTCGTCCCATTCCAGCAGGGTATTGAGTAATTCCGGGTGAGAACCGGCGCAGTGATAACACTCGCGGTTATTTTCAATCACCAGCTTCCAGTTGGCTTGTTCGACAATATTGGATTCCACCGCGACCTTGGTGTTTTCCATATCGTAGGGTTCCATATATTCCTCAAGCGTTGCCAGGTAGGCATCAAAGTCGTCTGGTGCTTCTTTAGCGAGAGAAATAAAAATAAATCCACCTGCGGTTTTGCAGTGTGCTTTTTTCAGGCCGTGCTGGCTGGTTTCAAAACTGTCACCCATTTCGGTACCGGCATACAGCAGGTTGCCTTTCAGGTCGTAAGTCCACTGGTGGTAAGGGCAAACTAGATTGGCCACTTTGCCGCGGTGCTTGGTACAAATAGTGGAGCCACGGTGACGACAAACATTATGGAACGCCTGAATACCACCATCACCATCGCGCACAATTAATACCGGGTTCTGGCCAATCTCAACGGTGAAGTAGTCACCCTTGGTTGGCACTTCGCTGGTCATGCCAACAAAAATCCATTCTTTATAAAACACCTGCTCCAGATCGGCACGGAACATATTCGGGTCGTTATATAAAGGTTGAGCCAGCGACTGATTCTCAGGGCGCTTTTCTAATTCGTTACGCATTTGCTCGCAGGATTCCTGATAGCTGTTGCTGGTGATATTGAGCAGGTCAAATTCGTTCATCCGAACGTCCTCATAAAGTAGCGCGCACTTTTGATTGTGCTTCGCTCACGGTTACAGGTAAAAAATCATCAGCGCTATGCTCGGCTAAAAGCCGTTAACAGATTTGTCTGATAACGACTTGAGCAAGATAAAAAATCGACCGGAATTTGCCGGTTTGATCTGCGTCAATGGTGCTTGAACAACTGTATGTCGCTAACAGGTAATTCTGTGATCTGAAAACGCGGGAGACTGCACGCTGATCTTATAAATTGATTCATCACGGCTTAAGAAGAGGTAATCCGCAATGATTGATGTCTCTGGTTCTGCATTGCCAACGCAAAGCGTTACTGAAGTAAATACCAATACCTGGACGAACGGTCGTCATATGGTGCGTTGTGCACGCGTGATTGATGAAACTCACGATGTAAAAACCTTTTGTTTTTTAACCGAACAACCGGTGCTGTTCTTTTTTAAACCGGGCCAGTTTGTGACGCTGGAGCTGGAAATTAACGGCCAGCCAGTGATGCGCTCGTACACTATTTCCAGCTCCCCCTCGACGCCGTACAGCTTTAGCCTGACGATTAAACGGGTGGGCGGCGGCCTGGTGTCCAACTGGTTGCACGACAATTTAAATGAAGGCGATTTGTTACCGGTTCATGGCCCGGTGGGTAACTTTAACTGCATTGATTTTCCGGCCAAAAAAGTGCTGCTGTTATCCGGTGGTGTGGGTATTACGCCGGTGATGTCGATGGCTCGCTGGTATTACGACACCAGCAGTGATGTCGATATGGTGTTTATTCATAGTGCTCGTACACCGATGGATGTGGTGTATCACGGCGAGCTGACCAATATGTGCTCACGGGTGCCGAATTTTCATCTGCATCTGATCAGTGAGCGCGAGGCCCGGGGCGTGCCGTGGAGTGGTTATCGCGGTTATTTCGATCAGGCCAAGCTAGATATGATGGTGCCCGATCTGCACGAGCGTGAAGTGTTCTGCTGCGGCCCGGAACCTTATATGGATGCGGTTAAAGCACTGCTGAAAGCCAACAACTTTAATATGGAGCACTACCACGAAGAGTCGTTTGGTTCGACTCCCGACAGTGTTGAACAGGACGCGATTGATCAGGCTGAAGAAGCCGAAGAAACCCTCGACGCCGTCAACAGTGCTGACATGCTCACCGTGGAATTTACCGAAGCGGGCAAGAGCATTCAGATTTTACCGGGCGAAACTGTACACACCGCGGCTGCCAACCTCGGTATGCATATTCCTAAAGCTTGCGGTATGGGTATTTGTGGTACCTGTAAAGTGAAGAAAACCGCCGGTGAGGTGGAAATGAATCACAATGGTGGTATTACCGATGAAGACGTGGCCGACGGTTATATCTTGTCGTGTTGCTCGGTACCAACCGGTCATGTGGTGATTGAAAAATAACGCGTTTCAGTCATTTCTTTTCAGGCTCTGGCGGCAGTCGCTTTTTGTCAAACGCTGGCCGTAAGCGGGCATACCGCGCCAGAGTCTGAACCTTAGTATCCCTTCAGGTTATTAATCACTCTGGTCATCCAGACCCTTATTCTCTTTTCAGGGCATCCCTATGTTTACTAAAAAAGATCGTATTTCAGACTTTGATCCGGCGCTGTGGCAAGCCATGCAGCAAGAAGTGGTGCGTCAGGAAAACCACATCGAGCTGATTGCTTCGGAAAACTACACCAGCCCGCTGGTGATGCAGGCGCAAGGATCGCAGCTGACCAATAAATACGCCGAAGGTTATCCGGGTAAGCGTTATTACGGCGGTTGTGAGCACGTTGACGTGGTTGAGCAACTGGCGATTGATCGTGCTAAAGAGCTGTTTGGGGCGGACTATGCCAACGTTCAGCCACACTCCGGTTCTCAGGCAAATGCGGCGGTGTTTATGGCGCTGTTAAATCCGGGTGATACCGTTTTAGGTATGAGCCTGGCGCACGGTGGTCACCTGACTCACGGTGCCAAAGTCAGCTTCTCCGGCAAAATGTACAACGCCGTGCAGTACGGCCTGAATGCCGACACTGGCGAAATTGATTACGACGAGATGGCGGCGCTGGCTCAAGAGCATCAGCCAAAAATGATCATCGGTGGCTTCTCGGCTTATTCTCAAATTGTTGACTGGGCGCGGATGCGTGAGATTGCCGACTCAGTTGGTGCTTACCTGTTTGTTGATATGGCCCACGTGGCTGGCTTGGTTGCAGCGGGTGTTTATCCGAACCCAATGCCGTTTGCTGACGTGGTGACGACGACGACTCACAAGACTCTGCGTGGCCCGCGTGGTGGTCTGATTATGGCGCGCTCGAATGCGGATCTGGAGAAGAAACTGAATTCAGCGGTATTCCCGGGTGGTCAGGGCGGCCCACTGATGCACGTGATTGCTGCTAAAGCGGTGGCTTTCAAAGAAGCGCTGGCACCGGAGTTTAAAGCGTACCAGCAGCAGGTGGTGAAAAACGCTCAGGCCATGGCCGAAGTGTTTGTTGAGCGTGGCTTTGATGTGGTATCGGGCGGCACTCAGAACCACCTGTTCCTGTTGAGTCTGATTAAGCAGGGGCTGACTGGTAAAGATGCGGATGCAGCTTTAGGTGCAGCGTCAATCACGGTGAACAAGAATGCGGTACCGAATGACCCACAATCACCGTTTGTCACCTCGGGTTTACGCATTGGTACACCAGTAGTGACCACGCGTGGCTTTGGTGAAGAAGAGTGCCGGGAACTGGCTGGCTGGATTACCGATATTCTGTCGGTCTTGGGTACGCCGGAAGAAGCGCGCATTATAGGAATGGTGAAAGAAAAAGTTCAGGAGTTGTGTCAGAAGTTCCCAGCGTACGCTGAGTAAATATTGTCCATTTGATGTGAGCTGCGGCCGCTGCTCTCAGTAATTCAGTGATTACAGTAGTAGTCCGGTGGTCGCAGCAGAGGAGTTCCAGCAATGGCTATCAGCTTGTTTGATATGTTGAAAATTGGCATCGGGCCATCCAGCTCGCATACGGTGGGCCCCATGAAAGCTGCCTGGATGTTTGCTTCCCGGCTGGCGGCCGAGGGTGTGTTAGCACGGGTAAACCGGGTTCAGGCGCAGCTCTACGGCTCATTGGGGGCCACTGGTAAGGGTCACGGCTCTGGTCCGGCGGTGTTGCTGGGGCTGGAAGGGGAATTGCCGGAGCATATTGATCCGGACGTGGT
The DNA here is from genome assembly GCF_965226395.1 of Bacterioplanoides sp. GTDB lineage: Bacteria > Pseudomonadota > Gammaproteobacteria > Pseudomonadales > Oceanobacteraceae > Bacterioplanoides. Next base: position 2,302,493 of record NZ_OZ245358.1, read on the forward strand.
TAATCCACGTACGGCTGAGATCCATAACAGCGGAGAACTGACGCTGTTGGCCAACCCCCGCTATGTGGATAGCGAGACGCCAGTTGAGGCGAAAACCATTCCTTTTGATCCGGATCAGGATCTGATTTATCACCGGGTTAAATCCCTCGATTTTCACGCCAACGGCATGACCTTTTGTGCCTGGGATGAGGCCGGTAATGAGCTGCTGTTTGCCACCTATTACTCGGTAGGCGGTGGTTTTGTGGTGGATGACAGCGTTCATGCCAGTGATCAGATCGTCGAAATTGTTGAAGACGCCACCAATGTACGTTACCCGTTTAAAACCGGTGAAGAATTACTCGCCATCTGCCAGCGCAAAGGGCTGTCGATTGCCGAAGTGATGATGGCTAACGAGCAGTCCTGGCGCAGCGAAGCTGAGATCCGCGCCGGAATTCTGGAACTCTGGCAGGTGATGAAAGATTGTGTGCAGAAAGGTATGCATAGTGAGGGTATTTTACCCGGCGGGCTTAAAGTGAAACGCCGTGCCGCCAGCCTGTATCAGAGCCTGAATAACCGCATGCGGATGGATATGATCACGCCGTCGCTGGGCGCGATGGATTGGGTTAACCTGTACGCCCTGGCAGTGAATGAAGAAAACGCTGCCGGTGGCCGTATGGTAACCGCACCCACCAATGGTGCTGCGGGAATTATCCCGGCGGTGCTGCATTACTACATTAATTTTTGCCCGAACTCGAACGAGGAGGGGGTGATTCGTTTTCTGTTAACCGCTGCTGCTATTGGCATCTTGTTTAAAGAAAACGCCTCGATTTCTGGCGCTGAAGTCGGCTGTCAGGGGGAGGTTGGCTCAGCGTGTGCCATGGCGGCGGCCGGGCTGGCAGAAGCCACCGGAGGCACACCACAACAAATCGAAAACGCCGCAGAAATTGGCATGGAACATAACCTGGGATTAACCTGCGATCCGATTGGCGGCCTGGTTCAGGTGCCCTGTATTGAACGGAATGCCATGGCAGCAATGAAAGCCATTAACGCCGCGACCATGGCGCTGCGTGGTGATGGCGAGCATTTTGTGTCGCTTGATAAAGTGATCCGAACCATGCGCGACACTGGCCGCGACATGTTGGATAAATACAAGGAAACGTCACGCGGTGGTTTAGCGGTGAATGTGATTGAGTGTTAACAAGCCCTGCTCAGGGCTTGATCCATTAATCGCGTGATTTTTTATCAGCAAAGCTTTTATAGATAAAGTGCCAGGTAATAGCGCTGCTGTATAACAGCATGCCAATATTGGTGCCGGTCATAAAGATAAACCAGATTAAGAAATCCTGGCCGCTTGCCGGTATTTGATCGAACTGAAACTCTGTGAACTCAACGTGCAGAGTTTTTGCCGATAACACCAGAATCGCTCCGATAAGCGCGATTACGGCTGTTTTACTGCGGCTTTTAAATAACCAGATAGCGGCTGAAATAAAGACGATAACCGGGTAAATCTGATACGCAACAAAGTTGAGCTGATTGATAAATTCCAGAGTTTCTGAGCTTGAGTAAACGGGATTCAAGGCTGTGTTCCTTATGGTGGCTAATACTAAATAGCTTTGAGTGGTAACTTATCATATTGTTCAGATAAAGCTTATTAGAGTTTTTCTTCTAACAACTGCTCAATGTTTTCTATCGAGTATTCCGTGTTTTTTTGTTCTTGAAGATGATTTTATGTGCGACTACCGTTTGATCTACTTATTATTTAAATTTGATTTGGCTAACTTCCTGAGATTGCTTTTTAAATAATCGTGCCTTTCCTGGTCGGCTTTAGACAGACTGTATGACCAATAGTCATCATCAAAACTGCCCATGCCTCCTGACGAACCTAATGTGTGCCAGTATGAATCATTAACTTTACCAGCAAGATATAGGTCTTTGGATTTTTCAAAGTATTGCACCCAATTACTGGCTAATGAATCTGTTTTTCTTAGTAGTGCAATCAACTCTTCAAGCTGTTCCAGATACATCAATAAACTCCTGTTTCGGATGAGCGAATGTTTAGCGTAAGAGGTTGGTTTGAATTTTTTATTTGTTGTATTTGGCCAATTCAGCTTCTAGCTCCTTTATATGCGATGCACGAGCCAAACCTTCGCCACCAGAAGTGGCACAAGCAGCACACCACTGAGCTCGTTTTATTGCGTGTGAAAGCATAAATTTTGCTATCTCATCAGAAGCACCAGTAGCTTGTTTTTGTAACACAAGAGCGCCGAAGTCGCGATCCCAAAGCCAGGGCAATTTCTCAGCTTCTGTTTCGAAGGTCAAATAACGTTTCTCGGCCTGTGCAATAGTTTCAGAGCCAACAATATCGGCAGCTAGCTGTTCAATAATCTCGGGGTTAAATCCAGCTTGCTTAATTCCTTGTCTGGTATGTTCGTATATTTCCATCTGGCAACCTGATGTTTTATTCGGTGAATCTACTATGCAAGAAATAACTATGTGAAATCCATCGTATATAAAATTTCGGAACATTCCGAACACTTGAATTTATATACTGCAGGATTACCACCCATCTCATAGTTATTAAGAATAGCCTTCCATATATCTGGCTCTATCATTTCATTTCTTAAAAATATTTTCAGTGGTTCACCACTTAGATTAGATAGCTCCTCTTTCTCTGCGTCACCATGAAACTCACACGCCATGCCACAGTGAGATTGCCAAACTTCCTGCTGCCAAGAGCTGTAACCAGGTGTTCGTTCACAAACTTCTTCGATTACTTCATCAGGAATTCCTGATTCTTGCAAAGGGTAGTCATCAGAAAAAGTTCCATCGAATTTTTTTGCCGCGCTACCATCCGCAATACACCACGGACATATGGAGTTAACTTCGTCTTGTGAGTAAAAGCTTGCGGTGTATACGTATCCTCGGGATTGTTCACAGCACTCACATACTTCATTACTCTTTTTAATAGCGCCCGTTGAAATTGGGTTTGGGTGATACTTGAATCTGGGGAAGTCCATATTAGTGCCTACTTAGGTGCGCTGTAAAATTATCAAATACAGATGATAGTAATTCTTGTGTGCTGAATTACATGACATGGCAATCATCCAGAACTACTCTTAACTTGCCGTTGTGCTCAATAAACTCGAATATCAAAGTAAAATCACTGACTACGCCATTCAGAGGAAGGTCATATTCAACTACCCAGCCTGAACCATCATTGTACTTGTAGATATCTGTACGAATATTACCTTCTACTGTATCTGGGTTAGTAATCACTGAATACTTTTTGTCGCCAAAATGATCATATGTAATCTCATTGATATCATCCGGAGTCCAGGTATGACGTGATTTATCGAGTGGTTCGTCAAGTAAGGAGAATGCGTGATTTATTTCTCCTGCAGCACATAGCTTTACCCAGTTGTGGACAAACTCTATAAAATCATTATCAGTTGTGAGTAAAGATATTTTATCGCTCACCATGATATTGCTCCCATGCTTCAGGTTCAACGTCACCACTGCCTTCTATATCATAAGAGTATGAAAAAGAGAGAGGCAGGAAAAATAAGGCATTTAATAAATGCATAAACGTAAATCAGTTATATTCTGCTTGCAGTAAACCTTGATAAGAAACTAAAACGCCTAATAAAGGCAATGAAAAATGAACGCAGAATTGATATTGATCATTCTCTATTGTTTTGTAGGCTACAGTTTTAGGAATTAACCAGAGTGGTAATGGGAAACCCATAAAACTTACCTTTAGACATTTCCAGTGCCATCCACCGTCATAGATATCCACCGTTAAATTCATGGTTAGAGGACCTGTTGTTTCAACCCAGTAACCGGTATCGATATTTCCTATGGGTCTAAACAGCGACACAACAGATTCTTGCTTATTGAAACAACGTCCCCAATGCAGGCTATCATCGCTATGTGAAATATCGACCTGTAGCTGGTGAACACCTGCCTTCGGTAAGTTCATTTTCCTGGCAAGGCGCTTTCCAATTACACCGGATAGACCATTGCCATAGTGAAGCTTTACTTCGCCGCTTAGCTTACCACCTCTGGTGTGTAGCTTTTGTAGCAAAGGGTGAAGTTCACGGAATTTATCTCCAAACCAATGTTTGACTAGTTGATTCTGCATAATTATCACTTACTGATTTTCTCTATACATAATCCCTATAGCAGGGGTGCCTTCGAGTTCAATATTTGTTGCCACCGTTTTAGTTAAGTTCCTGAAGCCAGTATTTTCGTACTCAAGTACCCATAGGGTTTCAAAGACTACAGGTAACTTTCCTGACTCTATGCTACCAAAGTTTATGCAGGTAACATCTACGGGACTGTGCGCTGAGAAAAAGTAAATAGAGCCGTCAATATATCCGTCTGAGGGATTTGTCGGGAAGTTAAACTCCTTCTGTTCAAGTTCTGCTGGGTTGGCAGGAATACATATTCCATCCAATCGAAGTACCGTATCTACAACCTCAGAGTATCCATCTAATTCTAATTCAAAAGGTTCAATAGCAACTTCAATAGACATGCTTTTATCACTTCCTTGTATCTTTGCTCCAGTGAATATCAATTTTTCTATTGGGAATTCTCTCATGGGCTACCTAAATGATTAACGTTGATAACCGAGTCAGATGGACTGTTTATGGAATATTGTGGCTTGTTACGTACTGGATTCGAACACTGCACTATCAAATAACTCGCTAAATTTGGTAGCTACAATGCTAACCCCTTTTTTCTCTTTAATTGCCAGTAACATATCCTTCGGGCTTTGAGCGACATCATGCCAGACTTCATATACTGGCGGATTACTTCCTTCCAGTGGGTTGAATACAAAACAGTTCCTGGACCAGTTTGAACCATATCCAAAAGTAAAGTAACCAATTTTTAATAAATACTTGCCAGGATATGATTCAATATTACAATCATTTAGAAGTGATGTGTCCAGTATAGTAATTTCTTCAACTCCATTGAAATCATCTTCTGGCGGGAATGCCTGCCACCCGACATTTAGCCCTGCTAATGGCATAGAGCAGACTATCTCGATATACCACTCAGGAATTAAACCATCCAATTTTGAATTAAGGGATTCCAAGCCATCTTTATTTAAGACTTGTCCTACTTCATCACTCTTCTCTAGAAATTTTTTAATTGATTCTTTAATCATGATTGGATTCCAATTTTTATAGAGTACATAAAATATACCGTTTTAGCAGAATTTTTCAGTGATACAGCTTCTTGCCGCCCGTTGGTAAGGCCGGTACGAAAACGAACGGTTTTCTTTACGCTAGATGAAGTAATACAAAAAAGCCCCAGTGCCACTCAGGGAGCAGCACTGGGGCTTGATTACTCAGTTCCTGTGCTACAAGCGGCGGCTGCGCAGGAAGCCAACCAACATCGCCAGCAGAGCAAACAAGATAGCGGCGATTTGCAGCATGGCATAATCATCGCTGGTCTGGTTGTCAGACTCTTCCGTAGAGGTTTCTGTTTGCTCTGAAGCAGAATCATCCGCAGCATTTTTCTGTTGCAGCTGCTCCAGTTTCTCAACGGTTTCAGCTTTTAACTCCAGCTCGGCAATCCGGCTGTATTCAGTCGTCTGCTCGGCTGTTTCATCCACAACAGGCCGCGCCAGATCAATCTGCTGTTTTAACGCCTGCCACTGCTCAGCGCTGACGTGTTGCTCCAGCCAACTCAGCATCGGATTATCCGGGTCGGTATGACCGCTGCCTGGTAAACTATTTTTAGCAACTAATTCAGCAAACTCTGCGGCCAATTGCTGAATGGTTTGCTCATCGGCATTCCAGAATTCTTTCTGAATAGCGACCAGCATAATGGCCAGCATATTGGCTTTAACATGGGCGTTATGACCTTGGCTCAAAAACTCATCTAGCTGCAGCTGATGTTTATCGTCGATATAAACCGATTTCACTTCTTCCCAGGCCCAGTCGCCAACCAATGTAGGATTGGTGACCTGCCAGCCCCATAAATATTCGAGGAATTCATTACCCATGGTACGGGCACCGGCATAGCCATGTTCCATCAGGCTTTTTAACCATTCAGGATTTAAGAAACGGCCCCGTAATTCCTGACGCAAGGCTAAGCCTAACGGCCGCGCTTTAAAGTTTTGTGGATCACTGTGGTCGAGTACAAAGTTATTCGGTGCCTGACCACTAACGGATTCAACTGCCAGACTTAAACCGCCGAGGTAATCAAAAGCGTCGTTATTATCAATTAAGCCATACAGGTTACTGGAGCGACCGAAGTAGGTATTTTCAACGTCTTTTAATAAGGTTTTAAAGGCTTTTTGAGCGGGGGCACCAAAGTCTTTTAAGCCATAGCTATGGCCAATACGGCGAATATAAACATCAGCCAGCTCGCTGCGGTTTTCCCACGCGCCAGAGCGTTCAACCATACGATTAACACCGGCACCATAACTGCCTGGTGCATCACCGAATACCCGCATACTGGCAATCACACCGGCTTGTTTTTCATCAACGCCATCGCGTAATAACACACGCGCCTGATCAACCCAGTGTTTAGCGACCTGATTAAAGTCTAATGATTCGCTGCCGCCTTTTGCATCCTTTCCTAATAAACTCAGCGCTTCTGATAACGCCAGTGTTAACGCCGGATAATCCGTACGAATCACATCAGCAGAAGCATCCAACGCCATTAATGAAGCGCGATTTAATAACGACATTTGCTGGCTGTATAAATCACGGAATAACCCCGAGCTGGTGAAAACCATATCGCGGCGGCTACGGCCTGATTCTAATGTTTGGCGTTTTAATCCTTTCACTAAACCACGGCTGTTCCATACCGGCTCTAAGCCGAGCATATCCAGACCAAAAGCGATCATCACGCCTTCATCACGTACCACGTCCGATGCCCATAAAATCACCGCTTCGTTTTTATCAGCACTTTGTGGATTATTTTTACGCGCATCGGCAGCCATTTCTTTGCCTAACTGCCAGGCAATTTTGGATGGAATTAAACTGGAGTCCAGCGCATAAAAATTACGTCCGGTCGGTAAGCTGTCGGGGCTGCGAATTGGGTCATTGCCTTGACCCGGCGCCACATAGCGACCATTCAAACCATTGATTAATGCTGCCATCTCGGCATCCGGCGATTGTTGCAGCAATTGCTTCCAGCCGCTTTGTTTTTCTTTATCATCAGCGCTTAACGGTGAGCTGTCGGAACCTTTATGACGTCCGAGCATGGATTGCAACATCATCTCGACGGCATTGTCATCCCAGTTTTTACCAAAGATATGCAAACCCAGTGGCATAAAGCGTTCTTGCAGATCCGTCAGGTAATGGCCGACTTCATGCACCAGCATATCGTCGTCGACTTCTTCAAAACTGATGCCCATCACCGCTAATTCTGCCGACATGGCTTGTGCCAGTTCATCGCGTAATTCGAGCTGGTCGACTTTTTCAACAATCTGTTGCACCAAACGCTCGGCAACGGCTTCGTTACCACTGCCATGGCTGGCTTCAAAACTTTCGATTAACTGACGCAGTTGTAATAACTCATCGTACAGTGGTGTGCTTTCCAGCGGTGGCGTCAGGTGGTCAACCATCACGGCTAAACCACGACGTTTGGCCTGAATACCTTCACCTACGCCATCCACAATATACGGATAAATACCCGGAATATCGGCGCCAATAATGCGTGAATAATCGTCTTCACCTAAACCCACGCTACGGCGTGGTAAAAATTCATAAGTGGAGTGACGGCCTAAATGCACATAAGCATCGGCTTTAAATTCGTTGCGTAAGAAGTGATAAAACGCCAGGTACTGATGCGGTGGCGGGAAGGCTAAATTTGCGTGTAATAATTCTTCGTTAATTTCCCAGCCACGCGGCGGTTGTGGGCCAAGAAACACATTACCAAATTGCAGGCCAGGTAATAACAACTGACCATTTAAGGTCATAACGTTCCCGGGGGCTTCACCCCAGCCGCCTAAGCCTTCAATGCCGGTTTTCTGTAACGCTTTAATCAGTTGTGGCGCTTCTTTATCCAGACAAGCCGGGTATTGGCCGTTGTTAATTTTTTGCGCCGTTTCAACCGTGTGTAAATAACACACTTCTAACTGTTCAATTAAGGCCAATGCTCTTTCACGGCCTTTGTGATCAACACCTTCCAGCAGGTGGTGCATTTCTTCAAAGGTATGATGCAGCAAGCCATCAGCCAGCTCAGGTTTTTTCGCCACAATGGTGGCTCTTAATTGTTCATGTAATAAACCAAACGGGCCATTCACCATTTCGTTTTTAACGCTGGCGGGCAAGGTACTAAACCAGCCCTGGTAATTTTCCGCTGTCATGGTCTGAATACGGCTGGCCATTTGTTGTAACGCATTGGCATCGCGTGGCAGGTTAACGCCTTTTTGTTGTAATAAATCCAACAGGGCGTCTTGTGACTCCGGCAATTCGCCAACGTTATAGCCCTGAGCTTTTAACTGATTAAGGATTTGCCATAACGAAGCGGGTACGTCGAGATTATCAGCACCAATATTATGGCGACCCGGCGGGTGGTTGTAATACACAATGGCTATGCGTTTTTCGGCATTGGTTTTTTGTTGCAGGATATGCCAACGATTCAGGCGAGCAGTTAAGGTATTTAAGCCTTCTTGTTTGGCTTCAATGGCCTGAATACGAATACCACTGATGGCGTCGTTATGAGGCTCTCCGGCAGTGGCAACAATCAGAGGCTGAGATGCGCCCTGAAGCTCGGGCATCGCTACCTGATAATACACTTTCTCAGCGGCCAGGCCATCCGCCGATAACTGATGTTCCACCGCGCTGCGGTCGCGTAATTTAATCGCTTTTAATAGCGGTACATTCAGTTGTTGTAGCAGAGCATTTACTTGCTCACGGCCTTCACCGCCACCAATGACAAAATCCTGCAGCATTACAATGGCGCTTAGCTGCTGTTGATAAGGGATTAATTGCTCAACCGCTTTCACACCGGCTTCGCCCCAATACGCCAGGGAACCAATACATTGCTGCTTTTGCGCTTCAATTTGCTGACATAGGTGACGCAATAACGCCGCATCCGCTGGGCGGCCACCGCCAGCATGATCGAGAATGGCGACAATAGGCTGGTTGTTAATAGCAGGAAACTGCGTCTGGATTTCACCGTTAGCAAACCAGCGCAGGCGCGGTTGAGGTAACGGTGCCGCAGCTGCTACCGGCTCTCCTAATTGCTGAAATACCCAGTTAAATAATGCTTTGCTGTTATCGGCACCACCGGCTTGCCAATAAGCACGCGCCTGTAGCCATAAGGCCTGATCAGGGTTTTGTTGTTGAATACGAGTGAGCCATTGTGAAAAATTGTCTTCAGCGCGTTGTTTGCCCAGTTCCCGCACCTGCTGCTGGCTGCTGAAAAAACGCTGACCCTGTATTTCACTCATGCCCACCAGGCGGTGATCACTGTTAAAAATAAATAATGGCTTTTTTTGCTGGTGATAGGCTTTTAGCAGCGGCGTGAGTTCGGCAACCGCCGGGCCAAATAAACCGGCACCAACAATGGCGCTGGCATTCAGAATAAGTTGCGCCCGCTGTTCGGTATCGGCTTCATAAATTTGACCATCAGTACGGGCTTTCACCGTTAGATCTGGATGTTGCTGTTTTAATAAACGCGCGGCTTCTGCCACGGTTTCAGCATTTCGTTGTGACGTTAAAACCAATAAATAGTCATCGGCCGCCTGAACCTGCCAGGGCAGGAGCAGGGTGAAAAGAACGAGTATCGATAAATACCGCATAGAAACCTCAAGTCAGCAGGGCTTGAGGGAGAGAAAACGTACCGTACAGATTCCGGCTGTATTTTAAAACGCAGGAAACGCCAGTACCGAGTATTCCCGCCCGGTGCATTTTAATAAAGTGATGGATGCTTGTGTATCTGGCTTCGTCGGCGGGATAAACAGCCGGCGTTACAGTTGCGGGTACAGCCCCGGATTTTCACCGGTGTTCCACTTGGCATCGGGCGTTGTTCTACTGATTGTTGGGATAAATGTCAATTTGCTCAGGCAAACGCACCAACCGGAAAGATGGCTAGCGAGCCGAAACTGATCAACATACCTAAGGCGGCACCAACCAGAACATCGGTTGGGTAGTGCATGCCAAGAATCACACGAGACAGTGCAACCAGAATGGCAAAAGGAACCACCAGCCAGATTAATACCGGAAAAAAAGCACTGAATAAAATGGCAAAGTTGACCGCGTTCATCGTATGGCCGGAAGGAAAACTGTACAGATCCAGTGGTGCGGTATGTGCGGTAATATCAGCAAAAGAAATAAACGGGCGCTGGCGTACCAGACGTTTTTTTAACTGGCTGTAAATCGCCACACACAGTAATGAAGTCACGGTGATATGAGCCAGCGCATATAACGCATCCATGCCATAAAGCAGTGGCATCAGTAATGCCAGGCTGTACCAGAACACACCATCGCCAAGGCGGCTGATGCCTTTAAAAAACAAGCGGATGGCACTGTAATAGCCCATGCGGTTCATTCGCTGACATAAGGTCAGTTCAAAATGGTCGGCTTTATGAAACAGTAGCGCGGTTTTTGCGGCCAGCGGTTTTGTTACCATCATAGCTTGTATCCTTTGTTTGAGCGCCTTGCAGGCGGCACTGGAATTCTTCAACAATGCTGCTCCAGGAGATGGTCAGCGCTGTTTTCCGGGCTTGTTCACGCAGTTTTTTTAATAAATTCGGGCTGTCGAGCAGGGTGATCGCACAGTTAATAAAACTGGCGTCGTGTGCAAAGGGCGCCAGCATGCCGTTCTGGCCAGACTGAATATGTTCATGACCTGCAGCGTAATCAAAGCTGACAACGGCCAAACCACTGGCCATGGCTTCGGTAACCACATTGCCAAAGGTGTCGGTTTTACTGGGGAATAAAAACACATCACCGCTGGCATAATGTGTCGCCAGTTCTTCACCACGTTGCATGCCGCAGCAGATCACTTCCGGGTAATGCTCGCGGATGCGCGGTAACTCCGGGCCATCACCAACCAATACCAAACGCACACGTTCATCTGAATGCAGCAGTTGCTGGTAGGTGGCTAATGCCAGCTCCATATTTTTTTCACCGGCAATGCGGCCGACATACAACAGCACTAAATCGTCGTCTTTAACGCCCCACTGTTTACGTAATACCGCGCTGCGTTTTTGCGGGTGGAACAGCTGACTATCGACGCCACGGGCCAGCACACGAACATGATCAAAACCATGGGACTGCAATTCGTCACACTGAACGTTAGTGGGCACCAGCGTACCGGCTGTTTGGTTGTGGAAATGACGCAGGTAACCGTAGGCCAGCTTTTCCAGCCAGCCGAGATGATAATGTTCAATATATTGATGAAAATTAGTATGGAAGCCACTTAACACAGGTAAGCCAAGTTGTTTGGCAGCTTTAACCGCCGCCCAACCCATTGGCCCTTCGGTAGCGACGTAAATGGCCTGAGGCTGAAACTCATCCAGCGCCCGGCGTATGGTTTGTTTTAACGGCAGGCCAAATTTCAGCTCGTTATAACCGGGAATGGGTAAGCCCGGTAACGTCACCGTGGTTAAGCCCGGCTCTTGCTGATTGTCTTTCTGGCCCAGGTCTTGTTTGTGCTGCCGTGGACGAATCACCTGCACCGCGACTCCGCGGGCTAATAAGCCGCGTACCAGATGCCCGAGTGTATTGGCGACGCCATTAATTTCGGGGGCAAAGGTTTCGGTGATCAGTGTGATGCGTGTTAACGGAGAACTCATGATGGGCTTGGTTGCTCATACTTTGACGGATGTTGAGTTCTACTTTGAAATCAGAATGTGACACTTCTCTTGCAACTGCGTGACAGTCTGGTGAAGTCAGGGAATATCAGAAAAAAGCCTCTGTCTTTTGTATCAGACAAAGGCTTTCAAGATTTTAACGATAGTACGATGGCGCATGACCGGTCCAGCGACGGAAGGCTTTGCGGAAGTTCGACGGATCGGAATAACCCACCAGTGCCGCCACTTCTTCAATCGGTAAGCCGGAATTACGCAGGTATTCAATGGCCATCTCTTTGCGTACTTCATCCAGAATACGCTGATAGGACGTGCCCAATTCCTGCAGGCTGCGGCTCAGGGTACGGGTTGACGTTGCCAGGTGGCTGGCAACGATGTCGACAGCCGGAAATTGCCCCGGATTCTGCAACAGAATACGGCGTACTTTGGCTGCAATGCCTTCTTTCGGGCCAAGGCGATTGAGAATCTCGGCACACTGACTTTCGGCCATATTAGCGGTTGCCTGATCGGCCATAATCAGCGGCATATCAAGCAAGGAAGGGTTGAGAATTAATTCGGTTCTGGGCTGATCAAACAGTACCGGGCAATCAAAGTAACGCTGATATTGGTCGGCATAATCCGGTTTGGGATGATTCAGGCGAACCTCAATCGGTTGCATATCTGCCTGGCCAGTGAGAAAACGACCCAGCGAGGTAAAGTTCACTACAAACACATCACATAACATGCGGTAGATGGCATCAACCGGGATATGGCTGGTTAAACGAATTGCGCAGTGTTGTTCCTGCTCAATAATTTCAAAGGTAAAGGCCGGGTCGACCAGAGAATGGTACTTTAAGCCGAGATGCAGAGCGCTGCGCATATCAGCGCAACTCAACATGGCGTACCCCAACATGCCGTATTGGTTAATATTCAGTGACCCACCGATATCCAGTCCTAATGTCTGGCTGGGATAATGCTGAATCAGATTACTAACCAGGGTCAGCAACTGTTGATAGTTCAGGCGAGTGGTCGGGTCATCCAGCATGCTGGTACTGATGCTGGTGTTGTGCAGGATATCTGCATGTTGTAAACCCTGTTCTAACCCCACCCGTACCATAGTGGCCGGAATATTAATGGGAATTAAAGGCTCACTCAGACTCCAGGTTCCTCTGATCATGCACTTACCGTTTATTGTTTTATTTATAACGACACAAGCATGACAGGCTTTTTGGCTAAATCAAGCCTTGCCAAAATCTGTTGACAGTGTCACGCGGGCACATGGCTATGAGGTTATTGATTGCGGAATGGGCGGTGATAGCGGGTCAGGAAACGTCCCAGGTCGGTGATCTGTTGATTGGAGCGATTATTCTGCAGATTCAGCAAAATAGTATTGAGTTTACTGAGGTTTTTCGGACAAGCGAGGATCAACAGGTCACTGCGACGCCACTCAAACTCACAGGGAAACACCGGCAAGCTGGCCTTATTCAGCAGGTCGATCACCTGATATGCATCGTCGCGGCGCATAATCAGCAGCCAGAACTTACTGCGCAGGCTGTCCAATGTAGTCATATTCAGGCTTTCGACGTTAATCAAAGCACTAATGGTGGCGTCCCGTTGCTTGTGGTGGCAGTGCATCAGCGCGGCAGCAAAGTGTGTGGCTTCTTCATGGTTGACCCAATAATAGCGGCCATCCCATTCACGATAGACGATGCGGTGTGGCTTTTTATCGTCGGCAAAGGCGGTTTTCAGGTTATGTTCAAACTCTTCGGCACTCTCCCAGGGGAGCGAGCCCATGGCGTGCTCGGCGTAGGTGAGCAGGTTGGGGTAGTGTGTTTCATGGGATGAATATTCCAGCCCTTGAATAGCCGTAACCGACAACGGACGTTGATAATCCTGTTCAACAATTAACTTGCCCAGTAATGGCGACAGCTCTTTCCATTGGGCATCGGCATTTTCCAGAGATGACTGCATTGCCTGAATAATACTGTGCAGACTGAGCCAGCGATGGCTCAGGAAACTGTTTGGGTTTAGCGGGCCCATGTTACCCAGCGGCAATTCTTTAACGGCCTGAGCGGCGTACCAGACCGGAAAAAGCCGCTGAACCAGATTGTTCAGAAAAGCTTCAAGATCAAAGGCGGTCAGCGAGCTGGCACCTTTATGAACTTCTACTTTATGAGTCTCTGGTTGATGAACCTCTGGTTTATGAGCTTCGGATGCTTTAGGAGATTGTGGAGTTTCTGCCATGGACTGATGTCTTTATAACCGTGTTTAAGTTTCTGCCTGCGAAAGCTCTCAAAAATTAAATTGCCGACTATGCTTAGTTAAGCATGCAGTACCGTTTGAACAAGTACCTGATTAGCTTATCGGCTGAACCAGCGACAACTGAACACGAGAGTTTTATGGCCAATCAATCCTCTTTTACTCCTACTATTCCGTCTCCTTTGGAAATTATGGCACGTATTGATGATGCGCTTGCTCAGTCTGGTCTGGCCGACACTCAGGTTGAGCGTGAGCCTCTGCCATTATTTGATTCGCTGGTGGATGAATGGCTGATTTGTCAGGGAATGGATGCGGATCATCTGGCCGAACGTGATTGGACGGATGTCCTCGAAGACTTGTTACGTACCATGTCGGCTTGTGAAATTCGTGAAACGCTGCGTTCTATTGCCGAAGAAACCCGGCAGTTATGTCGGGCACATGGCAGTTTATCGGTGTGGAATCAGCGCGAACTGGATAAGCGTTTACGTACCATGCTCAATGATACGGCAGCGGCGGAACAGCAGCTGGCCAAAGTGTTCCATCCTTAAAAGCTTACTTCTCTTAGTTCCTATTGTTTTCCTGGATTCTTTTCTAAACCCTATTCTGTTTTTCGCTTAAGCAATCTGACGCTGGCTCAGAGAGCGGGCCGAGGCCAGATTTTCGACCAGCGTGTGCATCTGATTAATCTGCTGGCGCTGACTGTAACCTACCTGATCAACGTCAAAACGCTGGCGGCTGACATCCAGCAATTGCAGTGCATCGAGTGTTTCTCCTTCGGGTAACTGCCCACGCGCGTTATGCAGCAGGGCAAAGCCGCTGATGTCATTTCCCTGCAATAATCCGAATTGCTGCAGTTTCAGTTGCAACTGGTCAACCTGTTCCTGATCCAGTTGCTGTACATCAAACTCAGCGGCGACAGCGCTGATCAGAATAGCGCGTTGGGAAGGACTGTATGCCCCAATTTCCAGTGGCTTTTCTTCACCCGTATTTACCCCGTCAACTCCCTGCGTATCGGCAGTGGATTTGGTTCCCAGAGGTTGATTCTGTAAATAATTAGAGAGTGCGTTGAGCTGCATAATAACGGTCCGGCAGTCAGGTTTTAATCGGAATACCTGAGATTTGCACGAGTTGTGCCAGCTGCGTTTTTCGCACCGAAAACTCCGTAAATTCATCTGAAAACCACTGAGCGGAGGGGATTTACTTGTTTTCAGCCGGAAGTAGCGGGTAAAGGCTTGCCACGAGGATGTGGAATTATTGCCGCTGCGATTGGCCTGCCAAATTATTCATAGTGATAAAGACAGTTGTTGATAAGGATAGCTATTGATAACGATAGTGTCAGGAATTGCAAAAACGCTAAATATGGTACCAAGGTACATATAAATGCCGTTTTAATCTGATGGGGTATCGGCATAATTGCACCTTTTATAACACTTTGATAACAACCAGCGGAGATACGTTATGACGTCAGGGAGCTCAGACTCGGGCACTGAGAAGTCTTTATCTTATCAGGGACGTAAGGCCAGTCGTGCCAAAAGTGAGCACCGTCGTCGGCTGATTCTTGAAGCGGCATTACGCATTGTTATCCGTGAAGGTGTGCGTGGCATTCGCCATCGCGCCGTTGCTAAAGAGGCGGAAGTGCCATTGGCAGCTACCACCTATTATTTTAAGGACATTCAGGAGCTGATTGTTGATACCTTCACCCTGTATACCGAAAAAGCACTGAGTGTGGTGAATAGTTTTGCGGATCAGTTTTATCAGCCGCTGCAGCAATTAGCCGCTGCTAACCCTGAATTATTTAATTCGGGTGTGATCAGTGATGAAGCCGTTCACACCATGCTGGATTATCTGGTGGAACAGTTAACCGGTTACGTGCGTGAGCAGGTGAGCAGTGAGCGCGATATGTTGATTGCAGAGCAGGCTTTTCGTTATGAAGCCATCGTCAACGATCGTATTCGTGAACTGTCGCTGATGCACCGTCGGGCTTTATTCGGCAAGATCGAAGAATTTATGGCGGTGATGAAGTCTCCGGCGCCCAAAGAAGACGCCGAATTACTGTTAGGCTTGTTCCATTCGATGGAGTACACCGGTTTGTTAACCGCTCAGGATGACATTGATTTTGACTATGTCAGTTCAACCCTGAGACGTCATTTGTCGTTGCTGGTACCAGACTTACTGCAACGCCGCTGATAGTCGTTCTGCAAGAAGTTAGTCGTTCTACAGAAAAAAATGATAACCCGTCTGGGCCAGAAACAGGCGGGTCAATTTCAGTTCGGCATCGCTGAATGCTTTCACTTCATAGCAATGTTCACACATTACCGGTATCTGTTGCTTAATCTGCGCCAGGCTGACATCGGTATCACAGCGGCATTTATCGCAGCTTACCGGAATCGTGACCTGATCGGATAAAATCGTGCTGACAGTGGGGGTATCCTGATCCTGTTCAGCACTCAGTGCGTGGCTCATAGGTTTCCCTTTAACTCAGAAAGTTTATTTAACAACTGTTCTTAGCCTAGCAGGCACTGGCCTAATACTTGTGTCGTATCCCGGCCTTCTTGTGAACTTTTGTATAACCTTCTGGCTTGATGAGTGATTAATCAGCTTACAGTGTAGTCCGACTGTAACGAATGTGTACAGGCGTGTCGGGAGATATTGATAAATTGTTATAAGTTTCTGACTGCTATAACAATTTGTATGGTTCTGAGTTGATTAAGCTGATGTTCAGTTAACCGCTTTCTGCACGCTTTCTGCAATCGCCAGTGATGCCGTCAGTCCCGGACTCTCTATACCGAATAAGTGAAGGATGGCTGTTTTGGTGTCATGTTGTATAACAAAATCAGCAGCTTTCTGGTGCGCCGGATGGAGCTTAGGCCGGATGCCGGCATAATCGGCGTGTAGTTTCTCAGGATCAAGTTCCGGGAAATAACGTTGAATAGCAGAGGCAAATTTTCCTTTTAGCTGAGGGTCTACCTCATAGCTTAAGACACCATTAGGGATAAGATACTGGGTATCCGGACCAAACCTGAGCTGCCCACCCAGATCCAGTGTGGCATGAATACCCAACCCGGCCAGGTTCGCTTCCGGCAATGGGTATATCAGATGATGAAACGGTGAGCTTCCCGAATAACTGAAATAATGGCCCCGGCAAGGGTACAAAGCCGGAATCTGTTGTTCGGACTGACCACAATGGCGGGCAACGCTTTGAGCTTGTAGTCCGGCGCTGTTGATCAATGTGCTGGCTTTAACATCGTAAAGGCCATCACTGGTGTTGAGGGTGATGTGCCAGTTCTCCGCTTGTCGGTTGGCCGTTAAAAACTCCGTCTGACACATCAGCAACGCTCCCTGTTGTTCGGCTTGCTGCGCCAGAGTCTGCATATATTGATGACTGTCGATAATGCCGGTTGAGGGCGAGAACAGGGCTTCGGCTGCCCGTACTGCCGGTTCTTGTTGTTGCAATTGTTGCTGGTTCCAGCGCTGTAATGGGATACCCAGACGTTGAGCTTTATGCTCCAGTTCCGCCAGCTTCGGATCACCGGCTTGCTGAGCCACAATCAGTTTTCCCAGGCGCTGGTGAGGAACGTCGAATTGCTCACAAAAGGCGTACAGCAACTCTTTACCCCGCAGGCACAACCGCTGTTTGAGTGAGTTGTCGGCATAATATAATCCGGCGTGAATCACTTCGCTGTTGCGGCTGCTGGTTTCTGAGCCAAACAGAGCATGACGCTCCACTAATAAAACGCTGCCCAGCGGACTGAGCTGGCGGGCAATGGCCAAACCAACCGCGCCGCCACCGATTATGCAGTAGTCAAAATCTGCGCTCATCTTTCGTTTTATCCGTCAAATCGTTACTGTTCAGTTATTGATGACACATTGTACAGGAACCGATAACCAATGAATCAAACTGGCTTCTGGCTGAATTTTTCAGCAGCAATTGAGCGCTGGGGCAACCGTTTACCCGCTCCGGCGGTATTGTTTATGGGGTTATGGCTGGTGGTTGTGCTGGTTTCATCGCTGGCGACCTGGCTGGGGTGGCAGGCACAACACCCGGTGACGAACGAAGCGGTGGTGCCCAAAGCACTGATCAGTGAAACCGGTCTGGTATGGATGTTGTCCTCCGCGGTGAGTAATTTCACCGGCTTTGCTCCGGTAGGGCCGGTGATTGTGGTGATGCTGGGATTGGGTATTGCCGAGCGCAGCGGTTTATTAAGCACCTGGCTGCAACATGTGATGCGTTATCTGCCGGGGGTGGGGTTAACTCTGGGTGTGGTACTGGTGGGAATTTTATCCAGTCTGGCGTTTGATGCCGGTTATGTGGTGGTGATTCCGCTGAGTGCGGTGTTGTTTCAGTTGGCCGGGCGTTCTCCGTTGGCTGGTATTGCTGCTTCATTTGCTGCGGTTTCCGGCGGTTACAGTGCTAATTTTCTGGTTGGCCCGGTGGATGCCATTTTATCCGGTATCTCAAGTGAAAGTGCGCGTTTAATCCAACCGGATGCCGACGTCTCTCTGTTGGCGAACTATTATTTTATGGCCGCTTCGACGGTTTTTATGACGCTGGTGATTACCCTGGTTCTGCACCGTTGGGTGGAGCCGCTGTTGCAATCGGGTTCAGCCGAATCTAACAAGGAACTGCCTGATAGCGCATTAACATCCGCTGATGCGGGTTCTGCTGGTCAGATCCAGGCTGGAAAATACGCCGCCGGGTTAGCCTTATTGTTAACCCTACTGGGTTTGTCAGCAGCCTTACTGCCGGGCGGCTGGTTATATGGTGATGGCGATTTTTTAAAATCGCCGTTTATGCGTAATCTGAGTGTGTTAATTGGATTATTGTTTGCTGTCAGCGGTTGGTTTTATGGCCGCTTAAGTGGTCGTTATCACACCAGTCATGCGTTGGTTGATGATCTGGAGGCAACGATTAAAACGCTGGCGCCGTATCTGGTGCTGATGTTTTTTGCGGCCCAGTTTGTCAGTGCGTTTGGCTGGAGTAATCTGGGCTTATTGGTGGCCATTCAGGGCGCCGGAATTCTGCAGGCCTTGGCGCTGCCAGAAGGAGTGACACTGATTCTGTTAATTGTGCTGGTCAGTGTGATTAATCTGTTGGTGGGCAGTGCGTCGGCCAAGTGGACCTTGCTGGCTCCGGTGCTGGTACCCATGTTAATGCTGGCGGGCATTGCTCCGGAGCTGACTCAGGTGGCGTATCGTATCGGTGACTCCAGCACCAATATCATCACGCCACTGATGCCATATTTTCCACTGGTGTTGGCTCTGGTGCAGAAATACCGTCACGATGCTGGTGTGGGTACCTTGCTGGCGATGATGATGCCGTTCTCGCTGGTGATGTTAATCAGCTGGAGTACCTTTCTCGGAATCTGGATGCTGTTGGGCATTCCATTAGGACCGCTTTAACGTTTTACCCTTTTAGCCTTCCAGGCGCTCGGCACATTCATAATGGGCCGGGTTGCTGCGACAGCGCAGTTTAAACATCAGCTTCATCATCATCGCATCATAAACCTGATTTTTGGTCAGGCTGATGCGGATCTGACGCAGCATCTCTTTGTATTCACTTTCTTGTTCAACAGGTAAATCGACCCAGTAATCGGCCGGGATATCCGCTTCTGCCAGACGAATATGCTGCAGCGCCTGATCAAACTGCTGATGAGTAAACTCACGGCTCTTCTGGCCGAATCCTTCGGGAAAGCGCTCATGGCGGATAATCATCTGGAAGTTCATCTGTGCCAATGGAAAGCGATAGATACCGCCTTGTGCGCCCAGGCCTTTGTACATTTCAAACGGCTGATAAGCGACGGCGGGTGCATAAGCAATATCAACATCGCCGTTATTAAAGCGTGGTGCGAAGGTCGCAACGGATGACGGCACCATCGTTGCGCCGACATGATCTACAACATGTACCGAAGCCTGATCGTAATCCAGTGTGGCAATACGCTTACCTGCAGCCGCTTCAACCGAGTCTATGCGTTTATCGCGAACAAAAATAAACACCGCACCGCCGGGCATAATGGCAGCCACTTCGTATTCACCTTGTTGCAGATAACGTTGGGCTTTGGGTTGGCTCAGCATGCTGAGCAACTGTTGCATCTGCTGATAGTCATCCAGCCCACCTAACGCTTCAATGCTGGCGGTAAAACGGTTGTAAGGCCGCACCCGGGTTCCGGTCACTCCCATGGCATCACAATGACCTGCCTGAAAGTCGGCAATCGCAACCGCTTCATTGGTATAAGCCTTCAGTTGCAGATCCGCCCCCCAGGTTAATGCCTGAGTCTGGTAATCGAGCATGGCGGAATAAATCGGCCCACGCGTGCCTACCGGGTCAAAAATGCAGAAAACCTGTTGCTCAGAATCGGCCGCGACGGCGCTGGCCATAAACAGGCTACTAACTGCAATGAGAAACAGGCTGGCAGCGGTGAATAACAGGCGATCAGCGCTAAGCAAAAGAGTCGTTATACAGGTTCGCAGTGACATGCCGGTATCCTTCCTGGGTATTGTTATTATTGATGCATAGAATGATACGGCAGTACCAGCCTGATAACAAAGCCAGAAATTCTGTTGCCAAAGCCTGCTCCCGGTTACACTAGGCCGCTTTTCATTGATCAGGAACCTATTTATGAATGCTGAGCAGTTTGAAACCTGGGCATTACGCATTGGCCTAACACTGCTGATCGGGTTTATGGCGTTTATTATTTATGACCTTGGCCGGCGCTCAAACTCGGGCAAGTTTGGTATGTTTGTGTTGTTTATTGGTCTGTTTGTGGGTGTGGCCGGCTTTCTGATTAAGATTGTGCTGGAGTTGATGCTGAACGAATCCATCTGACCGACCCCACCTGAACTGGCCAGTTTGTTGCTAAAGCCGGTCACTTGTCCTGATAGTCTGAAAGGATAATTCGCGCCATTGGAGTTTGTTGTCTATACCTTCTTTATCAGAACAGGAGGAGGACAGTCTGATGGTTCAGCAAACTGCCGGTTTGCCTTTTGGCGAACGAACTGATATTGCTTACCTCACCTTCAGGATGAAGGCTGTGGCTCTGCTGTTATGGCGTGCAACTAATCATAAACAGAACAAGGATGATCTATGAGCGCAGTAATTCAACTGGCCAGCTACCAGCCTCTGGCAGGTGGGATGCTGCTGCCTTCCCCAATCGCGGGACAAGCGAATGTTTTTCTGAACAATGCCCCCGACTCGTCGTCAGCATCCGGTCTTTATGGTTATACCCCACAGGTCCGCGAGTTGATTGATGATGTTATGCCGTTGGTGGCTCATATGGCTGAACGTCATCAGCTGGAGCATCGTGTGGTGCAGCTGTTTTATGCCAACCCGCGTGAAAGCCTGGTGCACAATACCCAGAAGTTGCTGAAGTTATTACAGGCGCTGCAGGGCAGTAATCATATTCTGGTGCCACTTTCCTCCAACCACAGCATGATCTTTCATACCCTGCGTCAGGTTGTTCCCTGTGCTCAGCAGATGCAGCTGGAAGATGTCAGCCTGTTTTATATTGGTGATCAGGCCAACCGCAACCCGTTACAGGCGATCAGCTCAACCTGTGATATGACCTTCTTTTTTCATGCCCAATACTGATATAGGTTAGTGCTCCTGAAGATTAAGTTGCTACACTGAAACGCAAAGGTCAGGAGAAGTGATATGCCTCAGGAAACATTAAAACAACAGCTACAGCAACTTCATCACACCCTTCAGCAACATCCGGATCTGGATGAGGAAAGCCGCGAACTGCTGCAATCCATTGCTACCGACATTGCCAATCAGCCCACTGATCAGGCCTCCGCCCATGACCTCAATGATCAGGTGCAGCAACAAGCCATTCGTTTTGAACAGCAACACCCGGCGTTATCGGAAGTTCTGAAACAGATTCTCGATACCCTCAATCGTATCGGCGTGTAACGTCTGTTATCTTAATTGCTACCTTACTTGTTGCAGGAGAATGGATATGCGCCATATGCCAACCCTTGGTGAAATGATGACGGCTTTTCCGGTTCATGTGGATGAAGCGATGTCGCTTGCCGATGCAGCGCAACTGATGGAAGAGCATGAATGTCATCACCTGCCGGTTATGGCGGGCCATAAGGTCATGGGTCTGCTGAGTAATGAAGATATCAAACTGGCGTTGCAGCCAGGTCATCACGCTTCGGAGCTGACTGAGTTGACCGCCGGTGATATGTGCCAGCAACAAATTAAAGAGGTGGATTTACACACGCGGCTGGATGTTGTGCTGGAGGGCATGGCTGAGTTGGGGGTCAATGCCGTGTTGGTGTTAAAGCAGGATCGTCTGGCGGGTATTCTGACCAGTCAGGATGCTTGCCGGGGTTTTGCTCACTGGCTGAAAAAAGAATATCTGCCGGATAGTGACCCTAGCATCGCTTGAAGCGACTTTAGCAGGTTGCTGAAAAACTACTTACGTTGCCATAACTTCGTTAAAAATCAGCTCAAAATGCTCATTTATTACTTATAAACTGCGCGTTTTCGCTGATTTTTGCCTTGCTCTGGCTGCCTCAGAAACATTTTTCAACAGCCTGCTAGGGAATGCCAGTTAGCAAGCTCTGATACGGCAGTACACATTGAACGTGCACTCAAATGGTACCTGATAAATTTGAAAATGCTTAATAATGGCGCATGACAAAGGCGCCATTTTTTATGTATGAAATTTGAGTAATATTCATTAAATTCCTTTTAAATCAAAGGCTTATGTTTTTATTGGGCCATTTGAGACAGTTTGGTACAGAGTTTGCGAAACCGGTAATAACCGATGCCGCCAGATTTTAAAGGAATTACTTATGTACCAAGTTGCTGATATTCAGGATTACCGCTCTGTTAACCATAGTGGATCGTTCTCTGCTGCGTTTAGCGCCGATCTTTTTGATTCCCTGGCGGCCATTCTGCAGGAACGCTATCAGGACGAAGACAGCATTCAGCGTATTCTATCTCTGGCGTGTGACACCACTGGTTTACAGAATATTTCGGTCGCAGTACCGGATTCACCGAGCCGCTTTAAAGCACAATTCTGTTCTACTGGTGTGAGTAACGGAGTTTATAGCTTTGCGGTACAGCATGCGTTATGTCGCCAGTTTGAATCACGTGAGTGGTTGGTGATTAAGGATGGTCGGGAGCGTGCTGACGTGTTTGTACCAACACACAGCAAACTGACGGGTCAGGATCGCTGTTTGCTGATGCCATTGGTATTACGTCAATCGGTACTGGCGGTACTGGTGATTGATCTGCGCAACAGCAGCAGTGCAGCACTGGACTTATCGCTGCTGAGCTTCTTAGGGGCACAGATTGCTCAGATGCTGGCAACTCAGGTGGTGCCGAACTTCAAAACCCTTTATGCCCGTCCGTATCAGCGTGTTACCGGGGATGAGCTGACGGATATTCGTGAAGCCATCGAAAAGTGTAACGGTAACAAAACCATGGCAGCGAAGGTGCTGGGCTTAACCCCACGTCAATTACGTTATCGTCTGGCCAAGCTGTCAGAAGCCTGATCAATCCACAGGCGTCGTAAATAAGGATTCATTAAACTGTCATCACCACTGGGGCACACTGGTTAAATGATAACCACAGGCCCCTGTTATGACAGCCACTCGTATCAGCATCGTCACTGAAACTTATGTTCCGGATGTTAACGGCGTTGCTAATTCTCTGCGTCATCTGATTCAGTCGCTGGATCGCGATGCTTACCGGATTCAGATTATCCGTACTTCTCCGAAGCAGCACTGGTTGCCACAAGAGGAAGAAATCTGGACAACGGGGGTGACGATACCAATGTATCCGGATTTACAGCTGGGGCTGCCCGCCAGGCAAACAATTGCAGCGGCCTGGCAGCAATTTCAGCCGGATCTTATCTTTATTGCCACCGAAGGCCCGTTGGGGTATTCCGCCTTAAAAGAAGCACAACGCCGGGATTTACCGGTGCTCAGTGCATTTCATACCAACTTTCACCGCTACAGCAGTTATTACGGCTTTGGCTGGATCAGAAGCCTGACCTTAAACTGGTTACGCCGCTTCCATAACCGCACGCTGGCGACACTGGTACCTTCACGCGACAGTGCTGATTTTCTGCAGCGAGCGAAGTTTAATAATGTGAAGGTATTACCACATGGTGTTGATTGTGAGTTATTTCACCCTAAGCGCCGTTCAACCCAGCTGCGTGAGCAGTGGCAGGTTCGTGCTGATCAGCCGGTTGCCTTGTATGTCGGACGCATCGCGGCTGAAAAGAATATTCCACAGGTGATTGCCAGCTTTCGTCACTGCCAGAAACAACACCCGGACTTGCGTCTGGTAATGGTTGGTGATGGCCCAATGCGCGCCGAACTGGAACAACAACACCCGGATATTATTTTCGCCGGTGTACAAACCGGTGAAATGCTGGCCCGCCATTATGCCTCAGCAGATTGTTTTGTGTTTGCCAGCACCACCGAAACCTTTGGTCTGGTGACATTGGAAGCCATGGCCAGTGCTTTGCCGGTAGTGGCTTATCCGCTGGCGGCTGCCGGGCAATACGTCACCTCGGGTATTCATGGTTGTCTGGCAGCATCCGAAAGCCCCGATGCCTTTACTGAAGCGTTTCAGCAGTTATTACAGCTTGATTTACTGACCACCGGGCAAGCAGCGCGTACGTGTGCTGAGCAGGCCAGCTGGACTGCCGTTGCTGCCTTATTTGACCAGCAGATAAAACAGGCACTACGACAGGTGTCAGAGCCGGTTTCCGCCAGTGTGCAAACCATGGTATGAGGATTGCTCTTGTAATAATGAACTTATGATCAGGAGACAGGACTGTGGAATTTAATCGCCAAAGTATTGCTACTCTGCAAAAGATTAAGCGTCTGGCTAAAGACGAACAGGGATGTGTTATTCACTATGATTCACCAACGCTGGAGCATGACCTGAGGACACTGGTACAAAGTGGCGTGAGCCCAGAGTTATTGGCACTTATTGAGACATTTTTACCATCCCAGGAGCCGTCGCCTGCGTTCACAAACGAGCCAAGAATGTATCGTGGCGCAGCGTATGTGGTGGATGATGCCGCCAGAACCGCTCAGCGTACCCAGAAAATTTACCGTGGTCAGGTGGTGATGGCCTGACGCGCTTTTCCGCTAATCAATGCAATAGGATGGTGCAGTCCTGTTGCATTTGCCCAATCTCTGAACATTCTGTTATCGATCACTTCTGATCTGAATTTACCATTCAGCAAGTAATATACCGTTCACCTTTTCTTTTTTGTGGGTATTTGACCTGCATCAAGCTTGTGTTCAGACGCGCTTTTTCGACAAAAATCCCTTGATGTGCATCAAGTTACTCCCGCCTGCCATTGCTACATTGCATACATAGCAACTGAGCTGGCGTCTGGTCAGTACACAAAATACATGAGAGAGGTGAGCATTATGTTTATGGATGAAGTGGTATTTGCTGGTTTAGCCATTGTTGGTCTGACCTGTACCTTTTTTGTTGGCTTTTATATGGCGGTAAAAAACGACATTAAAAAGCACGGCACTGGCGAATAACGAACGCTGTTAAAACCAGATGTCTTCCTGCAGATGTGACATCTGGGGCTGTGATATCTGAGGTGGTTATATCCCAGGTGATGAGTTTCCTTTTCTGCGCTGAGCATCTTACTCTCTGAGTGAGTACCTTGCCTCTGGGCCTAATCCTTGTGGTTATGGCCCCTTTTTTTGTTCGTTTTGGTATGGCTTCAGAGCTGATGACGGCCCAGCAGTAACGGCTGATTGATGTTCAGTGCTTGTAACTGTTGCAATAATGTCTGTAACGGTTCACCTTCTTCAACCGGGCCAATCCGTACCTTATGCAGTGTTAATTGTTGCGACTGCTGAACCGTTTTGATGCTGACCTTAGTGCTTGCTCCCAGCTCTGCAGATAACTGTTGCTGCAGCTTTTGCGCGGCGGAAGGGTCGGACAGCGCGCCAACCTGAACCCAGCGCTCGGACTTATTGATCGGCGGATGAATCACATCCACCTGAACTTCAGCCGTGCCTTGTTTCTGAATACCGAGCTTAACTGCGGCGGCGTACGATAAGTCGATGATTCGTCCTTCGTGAAAAGGACCACGATCATTAACCCGTACCACGACCGATTTTTGATTGTCGAGCCGGGTAACGCGCACATAGCTGGGTAATGGCAGGGTTTTGTGAGCTGCGGTGAACTGATACACATCGTAGATTTCACCGTTTGAGGTCTGATGACCATGAAACTTCATGCCATACCAGGAGGCAATCCCCCGGGCGCGATAACCATCAGCGCTGCTCATTACCTGATATTCTTTACCCAGCACGGTATAGCGTTTTGGATTCCCCATCACACTTTTGGCTTCGGCTCTGGGAACAGGCTCCTGTAATTTCTCAATATCAGCGATGGGAGCCGGTGTGAAATCCTGAGCGTGTTGATAACGGGATGGGGTACAACCAGCCAGCAGAGCGCTGGCTATCAGAAAAAAGGTCGGTACCGAAATGACCGACCGGGAAAAAATACTACGGTCGCGCATATTATTTTGCCAGTTCTTCACTGAGCTGATACACCGCCATCGCGTACATACGGCTGTGGTTATAACGGGTGATCACATAGAAGTTGTATTCACCAAGCCAGAATTCAGCTCCGTGTTTTCCTTCTAACCGGATCAGGGTCGCGGGCTTGTCGTCGCTGATTGCTTGGGTCGGCGTGACGCCTAACGCTTTCAGTTCACCGGCTGTCCACTTTGGCTTACGGCGGTCATTAACCGCTTGTTGGTATTGATCTCCACCAACCCGCACACGCTGAGTCACCGGCTCGCCGTCACGCCAGCCGTGGCGTTTAAAGTAGTTGGCAACGCTGTGAATGGCATCCGCCGGGTTGTTCCATAAATCGCGTTTGCCATCACCATCACCATCAACGGCATAGCTAAGGTAACTGGTGGGAATAAACTGGCCATAACCCATGGCACCGGCATACGAACCTTTAATCACAGCAGGGTCGAGTTGCTCTTTTTCAGCTAACGCAAAGAAAGCTTTTAATTCACGCCAGAATAATGGTCGTTTGGGGTAATCAAAGGCCAGTGTCGCCAGTGAATCCAGTACCCGGTAACGGCCCTGACGCTGACCATAAAAGGTTTCCACACCAATAATGGCGGCGATGATTTCTTTTTTAACGCCGTACTTTTGTTGTGCTTCGGTCAGCAGGTCATCGTATTTCTTAAGGAAGTCTTTGCCTTGCTCAATACGCTTGCTGGTGAGAAATATCTGGCGGTACTCATGCCACTCTTTGCTTTTTTCGGCCGGACGCTGAATGGTTTCTAATACCGAATCCAGTTTTTTCGACTGGGATAACCACTTTTGTGCTTCGCTGGCAGGAATCTGATATTCCGCTTCCAGCTCCTGACTGAATTCATTAAAACGGGGATGCTGATCATAAGCCGCCAGAACCGGGCTGGTGGCTAATCCCCATAAAGTTAAAACACTGCTGGCAATTCCTGCGAGGCGTGACAAACGCATCATAAAAAACGGATCCTTATTTTTTGCTGTGGGTACTCATCGACATCAGAATACCGAAGGCGGCTAATAAACTGACAACCGACGTGCCGCCATAACTGATTAAAGGCAAGGGTACGCCGACGACTGGCAAGATGCCACTGACCATACCAATATTTACGAACACATAGATAAAAAAGGTGACCGCCAGACTGCCGGATAACAAACGCCCGAATAAGGTTTCGCAACGTACCGACAACATCAGACAGCGCATAATTATTAAGAAATACAGGGTGAGCAGGGCCAGTACCCCAATCAGGCCTAATTCTTCTGCCAATACGGCAATAATAAAATCGGTATGACTTTCCGGCAGGAACTCCAGCTGTGACTGAGTGCCCTGCATAAAACCTTTGCCATCAATGCCGCCGGAACCAATGGCGGTTTTCGATTGGATGATATTCCAGCCCGATCCCAGTGGGTCACTCTCCGGATTCAGAAACGTCAGTACCCGTTGTTTCTGGTATTCACGCATCACAAAGAACCACATCAGCGGTGCACAAGCGGCGACCAGACCGACCATTGAGAAAATCAGCCACCAAGGCATACCGGCAAAAAACAGTACCAGTAAGCCCGAGGCACTGATCAGGATCGAGGTGCCTAAATCGGGTTGTTTCAGAATTAATACCGTCGGTAAGGCAACAATCGCCAGCGCTTTGATCAGGTCGATAAACTTCGGTGGAACCGGGCGTTTTGCCATATACCAGGCAACGGTTAAGGGCAGCGCCAGTTTAACCAGTTCCGATGGCTGAAAGCGGGGTAACCCCGGCAGCTCCAGCCAGCGTTGTGCCCCTTTAGCACCAACGCCCGCCACCAGTACCCCAATCAGGGCAACCAAGCCGGCGGTATAAGCCCAGGGAGCCAGGCGTTGATAAATGCGGGGGGGAATCTGGGCCGCAACAAACAGGGCAACAAAACCAATACCATAATGAATGGCCTGACGTTTGATCATGCCCCAGTGCTGACCACTGGCGCTGTACAGCAGCAATAAGCCAGCAGCTGTCAGTGCCAGCAACAGCAGCAATAAAATCAAATCAACGTGAATACTGGCAAACCAGGCACGGCTGCGACTGAAACCATGTTGTGGGTTGGCTTCAGACATGGTGCGGGAAAAATCGGTACCGGCCATCAGCCTTCTGCGCCTCCCAGATATTCGTTGATAATACGCTGTGCAATCGGTGCTGCGGTTTTACCGGCTGACTCGCCATTTTCAACCACCACCGCGACGGCAATGGCGGGCTGCTCGATGGGGGCAAACGCAATAAACAGAGCGTGATCGCGCAGGCGTTCTTTCAGCGCTTCGGAGTCATATTCTTCATTCTGCTTGATACCAACCACCTGAGCGGTACCGGTTTTACCGGCAATCGGGTATTTCAGATTGCTCAACAGGCGTCGTGCGGTACCGTGGGTGCCGGTGATCACCTTTTGCATGGCGGTAAACATCTTGTCCCAGTCTTGTGGGTTTTTCAGTTCAATATCGGGGGTGTCCGGGTGGGGCACCTGATCGAGCGTATCATTGTGGGCATAAATCAGTCGTGGAGTGACCCACTTGCCGCGGTTGGCTAATACCGAGGTGGCCGTCGCTAACTGAATCGGGGTTGCCAGCATATAGCCCTGACCAATGCCAAGGTTAACGGTGTCGCCAGCGTACCAGAACGTTTTGGCGCGCTTTTTCTTCCACTCACGGCTGGGCAGAATACCGCGCAGCGCGTTATTCACATCCAGCGTGGCGTTATTGCCAAAGCCAAACTGACCCAAAAACGGTGAAATAGCATCAACCCCGGTGCGCACCGCAATTTCATAGAAGTAGGTATCACAGGATTCAATAATGGCATCCTGCATATCAACCATGCCGTGACCTTTACGCTTCCAGTCGCGGTAGACGCGCTCGTCGTTTGGTAGCTGATACCAGCCGGGATCGTTGATTTCTTCGCTCCAGTTGGTAGTACCGGCATTTAACATCGCCAGACCG
Organism: Bacterioplanoides sp.; assembly: GCF_965226395.1. Lineage (GTDB taxonomy): Bacteria > Pseudomonadota > Gammaproteobacteria > Pseudomonadales > Oceanobacteraceae > Bacterioplanoides. The sequence continues at coordinate 2,331,994 of NZ_OZ245358.1, forward strand.
AGAAACGGTTTTAAGGTGGAAGCGGGTGGGTATTGGCCACGACGGGTACGGTCAAATAGTGGCAGATCCGGGTTATCACGCAGAGCGGAATAATCTTTGTGGGAAATACCAGTGACAAACAGGTTCGGATCAAAGCTGGGGTTACTGTACAGGCTGAGAATACCGCCACTGGCAACGTCGATGGCAACCAGCGCCCCGCGGCGACCTTGCAGCTCTTTTTCGGCCAGTTTCTGTAAACGGGCATCAAGGTGCAGGGTGATATCGTCACCCGGGATGGGGTCGGTTTGTTCAATGATGCGCAAAATACGGCCACGGGCGTTGGTCTCAACTTTTTGATAACCCACCTGACCGTGTAAATCCTGCTCGTATTGTTTTTCGACCCCCAGCTTGCCAATAAAGCGGGTGGCGCTGTACTGGCGTTTTTTATCCGGGTCGGCATCCAGTTTGTTTTGCTCTTTCTGGTTGATACGGGCGACGTAACCTAACACGTGAGCAAACGACTCTCCCTGTGGGTAATGGCGTACCAGCTGAGCCTCAACATCCACCCCCGGCAGGTAAGCACGGTTGACCAGCACCTGAGCAATTTCTGCTTCGCTTAATTTATGTCGCAGTACCACCGGTTCAAACGGGCGGCGGCGGAATTTACGTCGCTTCTCAAACTGCTCCCGATGACGTTCTGAAACACCAATCAGTTGATCAAGAAAAGCCAGTGTTTGTTCCAGATCCTTAACCCGTTCGGGCACCAGGGTCAGGCTGTAGCTGGGGATATTCTCTGCCAGTAAGACACCATTGCGATCATAAATCAGCCCCCGGTTGGGCGCGATTGGACGCAACTGAATGCGGTTGTTTTCGGACAGGTCGCGGTATTTTTCGTGCAGGTCGATTTGCAGATAGGCCATACGCCAGGCCAGTCCACCAAGCATCAGCAGAATCACCAGGCCAAGAATGATGGCGCGGAAGCGGAATAATGACCTTTCTGCTGATTTATCCCTGAACGACTGCTCCCACATATACCGGCCTTAGCTATTTATGGTAAGGGTGACCCTGAAGAATACTCCAGGCACGGTAAAGTTGTTCCGCCATCAGCACCCGAACCAGCGGGTGGGGCAGGGTCAGATTCGATAGTGACCAGCGTTGTTTAGCCAGCGCTAACACTTCCGGTGTCATACCATCCGGGCCACCAATCAGCAGTGCGACATCACCGCCCTGCATGCGCCAGTCGCTGAGTTGGGTGGCGAGTTGCTCAGTACTCCAGGGCTTGCCTTTAACGTCCAGTGCCACCACATGATCCTGTGGGCGAATCGCCTTTTTCAGCGCTTCAGCCTCTTGTTGCATGGCTTTTTCTTTGGAGGTGTTTTTTGCCCGGTGGCCGGGAGCCAGTTCCACCAGTTCCAGCGCACAATCGTTGGGTAAACGTTTGGCGTATTCCTGATAACCCTGCTCCACCCAGGCTGGCATCTTCGTGCCTACCGCCAGCAATCTTAGCTTCATGTGTTATTCGTTATCTTCTTCTGGCTCGCCCCACAGACGTTCCAGATCGTAGAAGTGACGTGACTGATCGGTCATAACGTGGACAACCACATCACCTAAGTCGATCAGAACCCAGTCGGAAGCGGCGCGGCCTTCGGTGCCATTGGGGCGCAGGCCAGCGTGTTTGGATTTTTCTTCAACGTTACCGGCTACTGCCGCGACATGGCGATTTGAGGTGCCGGTCGCGATGATCATCCAGTCGGTGACGGAAGTACGGCCACGAACATCCAGTTCGGTGATGTTTTGGGCTTTCATGTCGTCCAGTGCATCCACCACCAGCGATTTAATTTGCTCTGTTTGCATTGTTTTTCAGTAAAGGCTCTATCGGTAGAGTTGTTGTTGATTAAGAAAATCCAGCACCGCGTCAGGCACCAGAAAGTGAATATTGTGACCCTGCTTGATAGCACGACGCAAGTAAGAGGCCGAGATATCCAGTTCTGGCAAGGTTTGCAGGCAGATAGTGCCGGATTCAGAGGCTAACAACTGGCTGATGCTACGCTGGCGTAATTCCAGTTGTTGTTCCTGCCAATGACTGGTGTTTTGCAGCCCCGGGCGGCTAACGACCAATAAGTTAGCCTGCTCCAATAATTCCAGTGGCTGGTGCCAGTGTTCAAAGCCTTGCCAGGCGTCCTGCCCCATCACCCAGGTAAAACTGACCTTTGGGAACTGCGCTTTCAGGGCGGCCACAGTAATGGCACTGTAGCTGTAATCATCGCGCAGCAGTTCAATATCACAGGCTTCGACACCATCCAGTTCACGGCACGCTAATGACAACATCTGTAATCGCTGTTCACCACTGGCCTGAGGTTGCGGCCGATGGGGTGGGATACGGTTGGGAATCAGCAGAACCTTATCAAACCCCAAGTCGCGTAGCCGTGCAGCAATACGTAAATGACCAATATGAATCGGGTCAAAGGTGCCGCCGAACAACGCCCAGCGGCCAGTCGCTTCAGAAACGGCCAGCGCTTCCTGATTGGTAGCCGTCATTAACTGCGCACTTCACCGTTGCCAAGTACCACGTACTTTTGCGAGGTAAGACCATCCAGACCCACCGGGCCACGGGCATGAATCTTATCGGTGGAGATACCAATTTCAGCCCCTAAACCGTATTCAAAGCCATCCGCAAACCGGGTTGAGGCATTAATCATCACTGAGCTGGAATCCACTTCGGTCAGAAAACGACGCGCTAAAGTGTAGTTTTCGCTGATAATGCTGTCGGTATGGTGCGAGCCGTAATGATTGATGTGATCAATCGCCTGATCCATATCATCGACCAGCTTGATCGACAGAATCGGGGCAAGATATTCGGTGTGCCAGTCTTCTTCTGTGGCTTCAACGGCATCGGTCAGAATGGCACGGGTGGCGTCACAACCACGCAGTTCAACACCAATTTCAGCATAAGCGCTGGCCAGTTCTGGTAACACGTCAGCCGCCATGGCTTTGTGTACCAACAGGGTTTCCATGGTGTTGCAGGTGCCATAACGGTGGGTCTTGGCGTTAATGGCAATGTTCACCGCTTTGGTTTTGTCAGCAAACTGATCGATATAGACATGACAGATGCCGTCCAGGTGTTTGATCACCGTAACTTTGGCATCGCGGCTGATTCGTTCGATCAGACCTTTACCACCGCGTGGCACAATCACATCGACGTATTCCGGCATGGTGATTAATTCACCCACTGCGGCACGGTCGGTGGTTTCAACCACTTGTACGGTTTCGGCTGGCAGGCCCGCGGCGGCCAGGCCTTCTGCGATGCATTTGGCCAGAGCCTGATTGGCTTCAATCGCTTCAGAGCCGCCACGCAGGATGGCGGCATTGCCTGATTTTAAACACAGGCTGGCGGCTTCAATCGTAACGTTCGGGCGGCTCTCATAAATGATGCCAATCACACCCAGAGGTACACGCATTTTGCCCACCTGAATACCGCTTGGGCGGTATTTCAGATCGGTGATTTCACCCACGGGATCTGCCAGAGCCGCGACCTGCTGTAATCCTTCGATCATGGTATCGATGGTGGCGTCGCTCAGCTGCAAACGATCCAGTAAGGCAGCGTCCAGACCATTCGCTTCGCCGCGTTGCATATCGCGCTGGTTGGCGGCTTTTAGTGTTTCTCGTTGCTGGCTGATAGCATCGGCAATGGCCAGCAGGGCGGCGTTTTTGTCTTGGCTGGAAGCACGGGCAATGGCGCGTGATGCTTTGCGCGCACGCTCACCCAGAGATTTCATATAGTCAGTTACATCCATCGATCACACCAAATAGCAGACAGTTGCAGAAAAGGGCGCAGTATATACTAACTGGGGTCTGTACTACACTTACGACGCATCGTTCTGATAATGAATAACAAACGGATCCGGGGTTTATGGAAAAAGCGCAGTTTCACGACCTGATGGCGCAGCAGGTAAAAGTGGTTTATTGCCTGCTGGCGGCGGTTGGCTTAGCCGTCATTACGGTTTTGGATTGGTACGAAGGGCAGCTGTTTTTTGCCGCCGTGGCCGGAGGGTTCTCGTTACTGCTGGTGAGTTATGCCGGCTTCTTATTGGTACGTCGCAAGAAGCGGTCGTCACCGTATCCGGAATGGGTGCTGGTTGGGCTGCTGACGCTGTTTACTTTGTTTGGTATGAAGCTGAGTTCCCAGGTGGTGCACTGGATTTATTTTGTTCCGATTTATACCTACTTTTTATTCCCGTTCCGGGTGGCGAACTATATTGCCCTGATTTATAGCCTGGTATTGGTGCTGATGGTGCTGCATCAGTTCGACAACTACATTCGTTTGCAGATGTTATTTACGTATTCTGCCTGTTGCGTGTTCTCGGTGATGTATGCCCTGATCAACGAACGCAATAATCAGGGGCTGACCGAGATCGTCAACACCGATCCATTAACTCAGGTGTATAACGAACATCAGCTATTTCTGGATTTAAATAAAGAAATGACCCGCGCCGACCGGCAGCGCAGCCAGCTGATGTTGCTGGCCATTGCCACCCCGGTCAGCTGGCGCAAATTAAAAGTAGAAGATTATGAACAGCGCCTCAGTTATCTGGGGAAAAAGCTGCGTCACAGCCTGCGTAACTACGATTCCTGTTATCGTCTTAATACCGATGATTTTATTATTCTGATGCCTCACAGTGGCGCGGACGAAGCCTTGCAATTGCAGGCGCTGATTCAGCAGGTGATGCAAAGCACACGCTATCAGGAGTTGCACGATATGCAGATGCATCAGGAGCATTATCGCCCGGATGATGACAGCCAAAGCTTAGTCGCGCGCGTGATGGAGACACTTCATGCTGAATAATATTCCTCAGGAACAACTGCAGCCGCGACTGCAGATTATTGTCTATATTCTGGCCGCGCTGGCGGTCAGTATTCTGATGTACGATCAGTATTATCAGGGGGTATATCCGCTGGTATTGAGTAACGCCATTGCGATCCCGGCGTTATTATTCAGTGCAATTTTTATTTACATCAATCGCGATCGTGAGACCTATGCCTGGGTTAATTACCCACTGATTTCATTATTGGTTCTGCTTGCCTTGTATCAGCTGCCGGATTATCCACAGCTGATTATTCACTCGCTCTATGCGGTGCCATTATTCAGTTATTTTTGTTTACCCATTATTCATGCGACGTTATTTAACTTTCTGGTGGCACTGGCGGTGATTATTACCGTCTGGACGGATGCCGGAACGGCGGTTGGTTTACGTACCGGCACCAATTATCTGTTATTGGTGGTATCAGCCTGGTGTTTTGCTTACCTGACACAACTGAAGTCGGAATCGTTGAAGCGCATGGCGCTGACCGATCCGGAAAGTGGTGCTTACAATGCCCGGCATTTTCAACATGCGCTGGAGCGTGAGATTGCCCGCAGCGAAACCACACGCCAGAGTGTGTCGTTAATTGGGCTGGTGATTGAAGATTATCAGCAGCTGATCGATTTACATGGAAAGTGGGTGATGCAGCAGCTGTTACCCAATTTTGTGGTACGTGCCCAACAACAGATTCGCGCCGCGGATGAAGTGTTTCGTCTGGAGAAGGATAAGTTTGTATTAATTCTGCCCCATTGTCCTGAAGACGGTGCGATCGTGCTGATGGAACGTATCAGCCGCAATATGCAGACCCACAGCTGGAAGCCGGTCAATGAAATTGAGTTGGCAACGGCAGCCGTCAGCTGGCAGGCCGGTGAAGATAGTGGTGATCTGGAAAAACGTCTGGAAATGAAACTGAAGAAACAAAAGCGCGCCAGCCTGCAGCTGGCCGCTTTTGATGAGTAACGAGCCTGGCCTTAAACCGCAGCCCGGATAATCCGCACCAGTGTCTGGGTTTTGGCGCGTGGCATATTCAGTGTCTGATAAAACGAAGCCGGATCGTGCACTTCTACCTGCGCAAAACCATCCTGTTGAAAGCCCTGTTGAATGGCGCTATCGCTGCGATAGTGCAGCGGCCATTGGCCACGGGTGAAAAAACCCACCAGTTTCTGGGCCAGCTGAACGTAGCGATAGGACGGATGTTCAACAAAATCCGGGTATAAATCGGTGACGTAATAGCCCCGAGGAAACTGTTTTAACCCCTGTGCCATGGTGGCCCACACCTGTTTGATGGTGTTCAGATCGAAGTAATTCACCAGCCCTTCGGTCACGATGGCGGTTTTTTTCGCCGGATCAAATTGTTGCAACAGCGACTGAATCGACTGACTGCCATGTTGCTCAAGAATATTGCAGGCCAGCACCTGATGCTGCGACTCAGCCCCTACGCCTAAAGTACGCAGCAGTTTGTGTTTGCGCTGCGCCATACCGGGTAAATCCCCTTCGATATAATGCAGCTGCGGGTACTTTTGTTTCAGACGATAGCCACGCGGCGACAAGCCACAGGCCAGTTCCAGCACCTGTTCAACCCCTTCTTTCTGAATCAGTTGCTCCAGTTGATAATCAATCACCGAGTGGCGCTGTAATAAAAAAACATCGATATCAGCCCCGGCAACGCGGCGTAAAAACGCATTCACAGGGGTTAACGTTGCATTGGCGATCCGGCCGGTGCGGGTGGCGAAGGGCGGTGCCGATAAACCATGTTTGTACCAGACATAGCCCGTATAGTGGGCGCTGATGCTGATACGAGACGTATCGGTAGTCATGAGATGCTCTTTGGTGAGTTATTGTTGTTATATTTGGTGTTGCTATATGAGAGCAGCATAGCGCGCCGATTTATTGATTACGATAGAAATTCAGATCTTTGTTGGCTTCATTTAACTGATATTCCAGATCCGCAACTTTTTGCTTCAGATCCTGTGCTGCCTCCTGTTCCTGCTGATGCTGAGCCAGTACCTGCTGCATATCGGCTTTGGCACTTTCTACCTGACTTTTCCAGCGTTGGCTTAATTGCCAGCCAACCAGGCCGCCACCAATAATCATGCCCGCCAAAATGGCAAAAACAATCGCCATAAGCTTTCTCCCGTATGTTTGTATGTGGGTTATTCGTATGTAAGCTTGCTTGAGCGCAGTGTATCAGACTCCATTGATTTTTTATCTTGTACTGAGTGATCAGATCGCCTCCGGAAAGGGTGTCTGTACGCGTGTGGTAAAAATTGAACTGCCCCGGATTTGTTGATAGGCTCCCCTTTTTTTCGCCTCTGAGGGAACAGTACAGGCATGGCATTGTGCGGGTATTTAAAGCTAACGGATCAACAAGGTAATCTGGTTCGTGGTGAATGCGATGTTGAAGGACATGAAGAATGGATTCGCATCTGGGGCAGTGCTCATTCAGTTAAGCTGCCCACCAATCCTCAAGGCTTGCCCAGTGGCAAGCGAATACATCACCCTATCGAATTTGTTAAGCAGCTCGATGTTTCCAGCCCGGTTTTGTATCAACATTTATGTTGTGGGAAACGGTTTGAGCAAGCTCAGATTGATTGGTACCGGATTCGCCCGGAAACCGGCGACCCGGAGATGTACTTTCGGATAACCCTGAAAAATGTACAGCTGACATCGCTTTCTTTTGATGTGGATACTTATTCTTTCACGGCTTCGGAAAGACTGGAATATCAGCAGTCGCCACTGGAAAAGCTCAGCTTTATCTACGATGAAATCAGCTGGACCTTTTTGTCAGGAGGTATTGAGTTTGATGATCGTCTGACACCTGCGCCATCACCTAAAGCCACTGATCCTGCGGTGAATCAGCCATCGCCACGTTATGACCTGAGCCTTCAGGTGGCGTATAAGAACGACCCTGTGAGCAGCATCAAGAACTTACCGTTTAGTGTGCTGTTCGCCGATAAAAAAGAGCAAACCGGCACGTTAAACGATGGCTACCTGTTTATTGCAGACGTGACCCCCGGGCCAGTAGAGATAACTTTTGGCTATCCGGAAGTGGATGCCGAACTGGCAACGGCTAAGCAAGCTCTGATAACACTGGTTGATGAATATATTGCTGAACTGGAACAACGAGGCCAGCAACTTGACCAGGCTTTAGCCGATGAAGATTTTGCCACCCAGGGATTGATTCTGACCGGCGCTTTTCTTGATGGGCTTTTCTCAACGGCACAGGATGTTGGTGAACTGGCTGGTGATTTGATTAATCATGCCCGTGTAGCGCTGGATGAATGGAAAGGCATTACCGAAGAAGATATTAAAGAGGCCATTCGGGAACAAGTACAACAACAAGTTGTATCGTATGTTCAGTTTATTGCCGAGGTTGATGAAGCACTTGAGATAGCGGAAGACGTAATTAAGCGTGGCCGTATCAATCGGGTGAAAGAAAAGCTCGAAGAGCTGTACGCCTACGGACATACCAATATTACCGACGCCTATGTTTACGGGCTGGAAAATTTTGAAGAACTACAAACGGTTTTTACCCGGATAGAAACTCTCTCCCGCGACCCGGAAATAAAACAACTGCTGCGCGACTTACCGCAACGTTATTATGATGCAATGCCACAAGTGGATGTTGCCCGTGGTGGTGGTATGGGCTTTGTTATCGCTGTTGGTTTAGTCGCCGGGCCGGGTGGGGGCGCCGCAGCAGGAACGGCTGTTATTGCCAGCCAAGCAGGTAAAGTGGCGAAAATTGCTAAAAAATTCAAAGAAGTTGAAGAGCTGTTAAATAAAAAAATACTGACGCTTGAGAATAAAACCGGAGCTGTTACCAAGCCTGGTAATAATACGGTTGAACATCAGTTTAAAAAGCCCAAAAACGAAAAGGTTGAAGAAAAAGAGCAGAAAACCTGTGCTTATCAGTTTAACAGCAGTGGACCTGCCTGTGGTAAACCTTATAACCGCCGCTGCCCGTTATGTCATGCCGATGCCGAGAAGCGCGCTACCCGCCGCAAAGGAGGCCCCAATAAAGGCGACAGTGGATTGTTAAGCAATCGTATTATGGCCAATTTACAGCGTAAAAAACTGGCTCGGCCCAGTAATCGGGTGGTTAATGCTCTGGGAGAAGAGCTGTATGCTGAAGATATCAGCAAGAAGAAGAACCACAAAAGTTATCACCCCTGGTTTCAGGGAGACAGCACCCTGGCGGCACATCATATTATTGCCAGTGAGGCTGTACAGAAAAAACGCTGGGCGGATTACTTTAATATGTGTGGTTACGATATTAACTGCAAAGAAAATGGTGTGATGTTACCCAGTCGAATGGATATGGCGTGTCAGCTAGGAGTTCCTTTACATCTGGGAAATCATGATGAAGGAGAAGCTAATTATAAAAATAAAAAAATAGCGTATACCAAAGGATGTCGTAAGTTACTTGAGGAAATAGAAAAAAATATTAAAAAGAATGAATATTGTGATGATCCTGATGAGATATTGGATGAAATAAACAAAAGAAGCAAACTTATTTTAAAATACTTATCAGGTTTTGATTGGACGCTAACTAAAGATGGCCGAGATTATGATAAAAAAAGCACTTCAGGCTGTGGGAATCAATATACTTTGCCAGCCTTGAAAGACAGTGAATGTTCCAGAGGACGAAAGCATAATTATATTTTTTATAATAACTTTAATACATTAAAAATCGGACAATAGGAGTAAGTATGACCATTGAATATAGTAAGTATGATGACGAATATTACCTGGTGTATGCGGATGATGATTATCCAATGATAGACTTGGATGATGATATTTTAAGTGATACAAAAAATGATGGAATGTTTACCTCCCCTTGGGAATTGATTCAAGATGGTTATGTCTTTCCAGTTATTTTAAGTGAACCACTACCTGAGAAAATTGAAATAGTAGACTATCATGACCTCCCCTGTACATTCTCTTATCGGGTTATTAAAGATGTTGCTCAGCGTCACGGCATGCCTGGTGTGCAGTGGTTTCCGGCTTATATTCATCATAACGGACAGCGTTATAATGATTATGTCATTATGCATGTTTATAAAGAAATTGAGTGCCTAGATAGAAGTCAGTCTAACTTCGATCAAATGACCAAAAGAAGCATTGATTTAAGAAGCATTGTTCTCAATAAGAATGTACTTGATGCTATTCCCTTAGAAGAACGCTTAATATTTTTAATGGCAGAAAAAACTTCTCTGGTTTATATGCATAAAACCATTGTTGATGAGATATTACAGCATAACCCGGTGGGTGTTCGGTTTATTAAGTCGAAAGATTGGGGTGTTCGAGAAGCCTTTGGTTGATTGTTGTATTGTGAATTTTTTCAGGGATGAAATTTCGATTCAAAAAATCGAACGCTAGGAGTAATTATGACCATTGAATATAGCCAATATGATGAGGAATATTACCTGCTATATGCAGATGGAAATTATGCCATGATCGATATTGATGATGAGATATTGAGTGAAACAAAAAGGGATGGAATGTTTGCTGCATCCTGGCCGTTAATTCAGGATGGCTATGTATACCCGATTTCATTAGGAAAGCCATTGCCGAAAAAAATTGAAATTGTGGATTATCACGATCTTCCTCGTACATTCTCCTACCGGGTTATTAAAGACGTTGCCCAACGCCGTGATATGCCTGGTGTTCAGTGGTTTTCGGCTTATATTCATCACAATGGCCAGCGTTATAATAATTATGTGATTATGCATGTTTTTAAAAAATTAGAATGCTTAGATAAAGAAAAATCAGAATATAAACTTCGGGGTAAACGATATCAGCTTAAAAAAATAATTTTAGATAAAAAATCTTTAGATGCTATTCCTTTGGAGCATCGGTTGATCTTTAAGCTTAAGGAAAAAACGTCTCTGATCTATATGCATAAAACCATTGTTGATGAGATATTACAGCATAACCCAGTGGGTGTTCGGTTTATTAAATCGAAAGACTGGGGTGTTCGAGAAGCCTTTGGTTGAATGTTGTATTGTGAATTTTTTCAGGGATGAAGTTTCGATTCAAAAATCGAACGCTAGGATTACATATGACCATTGAATACAGTCAATATGATGACGAATATTATATTGTTTCTCGCGGGGGTGAAGGTAGTGAAAACCATCCATTGATTGATGTTGATTGGGAAATACTCAGCGATAATAAAGGTTCGGGGATGTTTTCATCTCCCTGGCCATTGATTCAAGATGGTTATGTATTTCCCATTCGTTTAGGAAAACCTTTACCTAAAAAAATTGTAATGGCTGATTTTCATCGTCGTCCTTATACCTTTTCTTATCGGGTGATTAAAGATGTTGCTCAGCGTCGAGATATGCCTGGTGTTCAGTGGTTTCCGGCTTATATTCATCATGACGGCCAGCGTTATAATGATTATGTGATTATGCATGTTTTTAACAAAATAGAGTGCTTAGACAAAGAAAAATCAGAGTATAAACTTCGTGGGGAGCGATATCAGCTTAAAAAAATAATTTTAGATAAAGAGTCTTTGGATGCTATACCTTTGGAAAATCGTTTGATTTTTAAGCTTAAGGAAAAAACGTCTTTAATTTATATGCATAAAACCATTGTTGATGAAATATTACAGCATAACCCGGTGGGTGTTCGGTTTATTAGGTCGAAAGATTGGGGTGTTCGAGAAGCCTTTGGTTGATTTTTGTATTCAGGACATAGGCTGTATGTTGACTGTTGGAGTCTTTCAGGAAGATATTTATGATTAAAAATATCGTTAATGCCATCTCGGATCGACTAAAGCCGGAAGGTCGGGCGATTGAATATAGTCAATACGATGAGGAATATTACCTGCTATATGCAGATGGAAAATATGCCATGATCGATATTGATGATGAGATATTGAATGAAACAAAAAGAGATGGAATGTTTGCTGCATCCTGGCCGTTAATTCAGGATGGCTATGTATACCCGATTTCATTAGGAGAACCTTTGCCTAAAAAAATTGAAATTGTGGATTATCACGATCTTCCTCGTACATTCTCCTATCGGGTTGTTAAAGACGTTGCTCAACGTCGAGATATGCCAGGCGTACAATGGTTTCCGGCTTATATTCATCATAACGGTCAGCGCTATAATGACTATGTGATTATGCATGCTTATAAGGAGATAGAGTGTTTGGATAAAGAAAAATCTGATTATAAAATTAGTGGGGAAGATTGGTATCAAATCAAAAAGATTGTACTGGATAAAAAAGTACTGGATGCCATTCCCTTAGAAGAGCGTTTAATATTTTTAATGGAAGAAAGCACTTCTCTGGTTTATATGCATAAAACCATTGTTGATGAAATATTACAGCATAACCCGGTGGGTGTTCGGTTTATTAAATCGAAAGATTGGGGTGTTCGGGAAGCCTTTGGTTGATTGTTGTATTGTGAATTTTTTCAGGGGTGAAGTTTCGATTCAAAAATCGAACGCTAGGAGTAAATATGACCACTGAACACAGTCAATACGATGACGAATATTATATTGTTTCTCGCGGTGGTGAGGGTAGTGAAAATCATCCATTAATTGATGTTGATTGGGAAATACTCAGCGATAATAAAGGTTCGGGGATGTTTTCGTCTCCCTGGTCATTGATTCAAGATGGTTATGTATTTCCCATTCGTTTAGGACAACCAGTTCCCAAAAATCCTGAAATTGTAGATTTTCATCGTCTGCCATATACATTCTCTTATCGAGTGATTAAAGACGTTGCCCAACGCCGAGATATGCCTGGTGTTCAGTGGTTTCCGGCTTATATTCATCATGACGGTCAGCGTTATAATGATTATGTAATTATGCATGCTTATAAGGAAATTAAATGTTTGGATAAAAATAAATCTGATTATAAAGTTCGTGGGTAACGACGATATCAAATCAAAAAAATTGTATTGGATGAGGAAGTGTTGGGCTCAATTCCTTTGAAAGAGCGTTTGATATTTTTAATGGAAGAAAAAACTTCTCTGGTTTATATGCATAAAACCATTGTTGATGAAATATTACAGCATAACCCGGTGGGTGTTCGGTTTATTAAATCGAAAGACTGGGGTGTTCGAGAAGCCTTTGGTTGATTCTGGCTGTAACCTTATGTAATTGGTGACAGAAGGCTCGAAACCTGCCCGCCGTAGCAGGAGTCTGATAGAATCGCTGCCTGAATTCGCGAATGACAGAAAGGCAAGCTTGTGACAATTAGCCAGCTCGTAGAAAAAAGTGGTGCACAGATCCGTATTTTTGACCTCGGTCGCCGCATTGAGAAAATCTCCAGAAAAGACTTTGCTGATTTTGAACAGCTGGCTAAACCGTATCCGGTGCCTTACCTGAAACACGCCTGGGTTGGGGTACTCAGCTGGAACCCTAAGCAGGCCGGACAACACAATATCTGGTTTCTGAAATTACCACTGGATGAACAGAATATCCTGCAGCCGGGCCCGCGTGATGCCTTCTTAGAGCATTGGTTACGGGTGGTTGCCGATCCGGATAAAGAGCATGGTGAAGCGCCTTGCTCGTTTAAACCCGATCAGAGTCGTATGGCTTACTTCCATGCAATTGCGCTGATGACCTTAGGCCAGCCGGCGACTCAGTATTATTCCACTACCCGTGCTTACCTCAGTGGTGATCTGGGTTGGGACAACTGGCAACAGCTTGGGTTGCAGGGGTTGGCAGAAGTGATTGCCCGCATCGGTCAGGATAACAACGAAGCGCTATTGGCGCAGGCGATTGGTCAGATGCCTGCGGTGCCACGTAATGTGATTCTTGGCTATCTGGAGAATGTTCAACCCGGCCATGAGCTGACGGTCGCCGTGAATGACTGCTTGTCTCAGGTGGTGGCCTCTGGGCCGGAAGCCGGAGACCTGGCCGCCTTTGCCCGGGCGTTGTCGTGCAGTGTGAATATTCAGCAGCGCCAGTTGTTGCTGCAAGCGATTCTGGCGCACCCGGTGAGCCGTTCGGTTGAAGTGCTGGCGGCACTGGGAAGTCGTTGTTGGCAAGATCTGAGCGGTGAGCGATTACTCGCATACCTGGAAGTGCTGGCCGACAATGAAGAGTCAGAAAAAGGTCAGGGAGCACAGGTTTTCTGTGCGCTGGTAGCGGATCTGATGACCTTACCGGGCATGCGGGAACAGATTCTTCAGGCGTTCCGCACCCCAGAGCGCAGCGACAAACTCAGCCGTGCGATTGGTGAGTTAATGTCACTGGTTGCTAATGCGGATCAGACGGTGAAGTGATGGCGCGGGCTGATTCCTCAACAATGCCTTGCCCGTGTTGCTCGGGAGCGCAGTACGCTCAATGTTGTCAGGTTTTTCATCAGGGTAAGGCTGCCCCCACGCCAGAAGCATTGATGCGTTCGCGCTACAGTGCTTTTGCACTGGAGCTGGCGGATTACCTCAAGCACACCTGGCACCCGCAAACCCGGCCGCAAACCCTGACGTTAGAACCGGATACCCAATGGTTAAAGCTGGACGTTTTGACCAGCTCCGATAACGCTGAACAGGGTAAGGTCAGTTTTGTGGCGACGTTTCAGGAGCAGGGGGAATATCTGCAGTTGGCGGAAGAGTCCAACTTCGTTCGCGAGAATGGCCTTTGGTACTACCTTGATGGTAATGCACAATTTGAACCCCTTAAGCCAGGCCGTAATGACCCCTGCTTATGCGGTAGCGGCAAAAAATTCAAAAAGTGTTGTGGCTGATGGGTTCGGTCTATTCCGCACGAGTCATCCCTTTCAGCAGCATGCCCCAGGTCATTGCCAGAGCGCCCAGCAATGATAGCAACAGCATCAGGTTGACCATCAGCGTGTTGCGGGCATAAAAGGTGGACTGAGGTTGGGGTTGCTCCGAGCAGGTTTGAGTTTCAAAGTTGTACGAGCCACTCTGCTGCAGGCAATCGGTCACCGCTGACATTTCCAGGCCGTATAACACCAGCAACAACAGCCCGGGAACGGCAAACAACAGTGAGCCATAACGCAACCACATAAGATTTCTCCGAAATAATGACAGTAAATGGTCAATCAAACTTGACATATAAAGGCTAATGTTTTCAGCTTAGCCATGGGGAAAATTTAAAAACGATAATAACTGAAGCCGCCTATATTATGATACATGCTATAAAACGTATTCTGTTGATGCCTGCCCTGCTGATAGGGTTTCAAAGTCAGGCTGCCACCGAAGATCTTGATCAGCTGCTGACTTCCATTCGTGCTGATATTCAGAATCAGCGTCTCTCCAGTCCTGCTGGTAACAATGCACTTGAGCGCATTACCTCATTCCGCGAACAGGCTCCTTTTGATTTCCGGGTTGTACCACTGACCTATGAGTGGGGGGAGGCGTACGTTGCGCTTGCTAATAAAGCGACGGATGCTGGTCAGTTAAGTAAGGCTCAGGGATACCTGGACAAAGTCTGGTATGTGGCTGCGCTGACTCCGGGTCTGGAAGAAGCTCAAGCGAAGCTGGATAGCGCGGCGAAAAGTGGTAAAAAAGTCGTTAAACCTGCGAAAAAAGCCTCGGGCCCAAGTAAAGAAGAACTGGCTCGTCAGAAAAAATTGGAACAGGAGCTGGCAAAAGAAAAAGCCCGCTTAGAAGCCGAGCTTAAGCGCAAGCAGGAACTGGCCAAAAAAGAAGCGCTGGCTGAGAAAAAGCGTATGCAGGCGGAGAAAAAGCGCAAAGAAGAAGTTGAGCGTCAACGTCGTTTAGCTGCAGCTAAGGCAGAAAAAGAAGCCGCAGCGAAAGCGAAAAAAGCGGCAGCCGCTGCTGCGGCAAGCAAAGCTTCCGTTGCCAAAACCTCTTCACCTAAAACCTCTGTCGCCAAAAAATCAGTGCCAGCCCCAGTTGTTGCACCAGTACCAATTGCTAAGCAAGCAACAGCAGCAGAGTTGGGCGCCGCAACGGCTTTATGGCAATCCGCTAAAGAAGATTCAGTCTCCATCGCCAGTTATCCGGTATCTGCTGATATGGTTGCCAACCGGGATCGAAACATTGCTGGTGACCTGGAGCCGGTTTGTCAGGCCATTCTGGATAACGATGCTTCGGTGGTCGTACATACCGCTGATAAAGCCGATTATCGCTGGCTGACAGTACGACTGACGTTATGTTTGCGTCGCCTGGATAAATCGTTCCGCTTACGTCACAGCTATCTGGCTTCAGCCGATACACCGTCGGTGAGCCTGCATCCGTCACGAGGTGTTTCGCTGGTACGTAAAGTCGAGCGCTAAGCTTTGCGACACTTATAAAAGCTTCGCTAGTCTCATACAAAAGGCCCTGTTGATAACCATCAACGGGGCTTTTTGTTTGGCTGAGCTAAAGATTATTCAGCCAGCAAGGCATGGCGCATTACATGATAAACCCAGTGTTGCTCCATGGTGCCGCCAAACAAATGAGCCCACGGGCCTGCGGCATATAAAGCCACATCTTCTCCGCCGTGGGTTTCACTTTCCAATGGCACCAAGGCTTGTTGTAAATACTCAGGTTGTAGTGCCTGTTGCGGATCAACCGAAGGGCGCTGTAATGCAACAGCACCCGGGCCATTGCGGTAGTTGATTGAGGTGTAATAACCACCGTCAGTCAGCTTGTAAGGTTTGGTTTCCGGTCTGCCCTGATCATCATTACTGAATACTACCCCCAGCATTGGATTACCGCGCGTCGGGTATCCCGCGAGCGTGAGAGTGTGGCTGTGGTCGGCGGTAACAATCAGCAGGGTTTCGCTCAGGTCTATGGTGTTTAACAACCAGTTAACGGTCTGATCCAGCTCTTCGGCTTCCCGTAAGGCTTTATAACCGCTGCCCGCGTGGTGGCCGTGATCAATACGTCCGGCTTCAATCATCAGGGCATAACCCTGTGGCTGATGTTTCAGTCGGGATAACGCCGCTTGTGTCATATCCAGCAGCCCCGGAGTGTGTTTATCGCGCTGATCGACATAGGGTAAATGTGAGTTGGCAAACAGGCCTAACCAATGGCCGTGCGTGAGGTCCGCATCTTGTAATTGCTGTTTGTTGGTCAGCAGGTGATGGTCGGGCAGTGATTGCCATTGGGCGGTCAGATTTTGTTGGTCTGTGCGTTTTCCTGCTGGCTCGCTGGTTGGCAAAAAGTGACGTTGACCACCACCAAAAATCACCTCAAGTCGTTGTTTGCCTTGCTGGTGATTGATCAGTTGCTGGGCGATATCCAGGCAGCCGTTTTTGCGCGCTTCTTCAGGCAGCATATTGTCACTTTCCCAATTGCGTTCCGGAGAATGTGCGTACAAGGCGGCCGGGGTGGCGTGGGTAATGCGGGCGGTGGTGACAATTCCGGTGGCTTTGTTTTGTTGCTCGGCCAGATCAAATACAGTGGCTAACGACTTGCCTTGGCTGGAGCCACAATGACCACGCTCAGCATCCGAACTAACCGATAACATGCCAGCCCGTGTTTTTACACCACTAACCAGTGCGGTCATGGTGCCGGCGGAATCCGGCGTTTGTTGATCCGTATTGTAGGTTTTGATCAGCGCCGAATAGGGCAGGGTTTCAAAACTCAGCGTGTATTCTTCACCCAATAAGCCTTGTTGCTGTCCGGCAAAAATCCGTGCTGCGGTATGAGTGGTGATACCCATGCCGTCACCCACAATCAGAATCAGGTTTTTGGCAGTTTGGGTGTTGGCGACTGGTGCTGCATTCTGGGCGAGTTGTTTACCTTGGTTAAACCACTGCGCTGAGCTGGTGGTGTCTTTGACTGCCGGTGCCTGAGTCAGTGGCTTTTGCAGTTCTGAATGGCACGCTGTTAATGTGGTAAGCGCCAGCAGCAATACAACAGACGACTTGCTTTTAAAGTTCCTCATATTAGCGCTCCTGCTGCTTGCTTAAGGCCGGGTGTAAGGCACGACGAATACGGTGGTAAATTTCATGCTGATCGATCAGGCCATGAAAGAATTGCGCCCCCGGCCCTTTGGCATGTAATGCCACATCATCAGAACTGTGGGTTTCGTAATAACTGCCAGCCAGTGCGGCTTGATAAAAGTCAGCCTCTTCCGGGTTAGCCGGAACCTCTTTCGCATCATTCCACAACACCCGCCCTGGCTGGCGTTGAGTGTGATCGTGCTTGCTCTTGTGGGTGTGGTCATCGTCATGCAGCGGATGAGCACCAAAACCATTGGCATAACCTAGGGTGGTGTAAGGGTGATTATCCAGTGCCAGTGTCTGGCCGTTATTGTCGACAAACCCAAGAATCGCGTTGCCCCGCTGTGGATAACCAGCCATCGACAGGGTATGGCTGTGATCGGCTGTTACAATAATCAGACTCTTATCATCGCTTAACTGGTCGGCGGTTTTAACCGCCTTCGCCATCGCAACGGTTTCATCCAGAGCGCGATATGCATTACCTAAGTGGTGAGCGTGATCAATCCGGGCTCCTTCAACAATTAACACATAGCCTGTTAAATCCTGTTGTTGCACCCGTTGGGCCAGATAATTCACCGCAGTTTGTGTCATCTGCTCCAGGGTTGGCTGCTGAGATTCATTGCCCTTCTTCTGGGAATCGTATTGATAAGGCAGGTGACTGTTGGCAAATAAACCAAGCACCGGGCCGGTTTGCTGGCTCGACTGTGAAAACTGTGCCAATTGCTGACGGTTTTCCAGATAGTGGCCATTGGGAAACCGCTGCTGCCATTGTTGAATCAGATCGGTGTCGTAACGTTTGCCGCCGGATTTCAGAAAGTCTGGCAGGGCATAAAACGGCACCGACAAATATTGGGTGAATAACCGGGTGTACCAGCTGGCTTTGGTGAAATTAGCTTTGCCACCGCCCAGCACGATATCCACTCCTCTCTCTTTATCGTAAGCCTTGTTGATCAGCTGCCAGGCGATGTCTTTACAGCCATGTTGTTGTGCTTCAGCCGTTAAGTCGCTATCAGCTTCCCAGTCACGTTCGGGGGAATGAGCATAGGCGGCAGCCGGGGTTGCATGGGTAATACGCGCGCTGGTGACAATGCCGGTGGCATAGCCTTGCTGGCTGGCCCACTGCAACAGGGTTTGCTGATGATATTGCCGTGAGCCTGCACAAATGGCCCGATCTTGTTCCGGGCCAACGGCAATCAGGCCTGCCCGGGTTTTAACCCCGGTAGTGATAGCACTCATGGTGCCGGCGGAGTCGGCGGTTTGCTGATTGGTGTTGTAGGTTTTGACCAGCGATGAGTAGGGGAAATTTTCAAAGTAGAGCTGATTTTCTTCACCACTTTCGCCACGCTGCTGGCCTTCAAAAATTCGGGCCGCGGTTAGTGTGGTCACACTCATACCATCGCCCAGAAACAGAATCAGATTACGTGCCGCTTGCGGGCTCTGTTTTTGGAGATGTTGCTGGTTTTGTTGATGGCGTTGATCGAGCCGTTGCTTCAGCCATTGCTGGCCCTGTTCAAAGTCCGCTTGGGTACTGTATCCAGAGAGTGGCAATAAGCACAAAATACTCAGAAATGTGCCGCGTAAGGCATTCATATGCAAAGTCCTGTAAACACAATTGCGGTGAGTCTATATCTAACTGCAAAAGAAGTTGAGCGTGTTACAATGCCGGGCATTGTTTCAACCGTTTTATTTTAATTATTTACTTCAAGAATATTATGTCGATTTTCAGCAAAATTACTTTGTGTTTATCGTTAGCATTAGCCTCTGTTGCTCACGCTGCCGTGATTGTTCCTTCTGCACCGCAACTGGATGCAACCGCTTATGTACTGATGGATGCCGATAGCGGCAAAATTCTGGTGGAAAAAAATGCCGACCAGAAACTCCCTCCGGCCAGTTTAACCAAGATGATGACCAGCTATGTGGCCGCCCATGAACTGGAGCTGGGCAATGTGGCAGAAGATGTACTGGTGCCGATCAGCGTCAAAGCCTGGCGCAAAAAAGGCTCGCGTATGTTTGTGCGTGAAGGCACTCAGGTATCGCTGATTGATTTATTACGTGGCATTATTATTCAGTCGGGTAACGATGCATCAGTCGCCGTTGCGGAATACTTTTCTGGTTCGGAAGACGCTTACGCCGATTGGATGAATCAGTATGCCGAGCGCTTTGGCATGGTGAACACTCAGTTTAAAAATGCCACGGGCTGGCCAGCCGAAGGGCACTTCTCATCAGCACGCGATATGGCGCTGCTGTCGTTGCGCATCATCAAAGATCACCCAACCTATTACCCGCTGTACGCTGAGAAATATTACGAGTACAACAGTATTCGCCAGCCTAACCGCAACAAACTGTTGTGGCGTGACCCAACAGTTGATGGTTTAAAAACCGGCCACACTGATGAAGCCGGTTACTGTTTAGCCGCATCAGCGCTGAAAGATGGCACTCGTTTTATTGCCGTGGTGATGGGTACGCGCAGTGAAGAAGCCCGGGCCCGTGAAACACAAAAATTATTAGCCTATGGCTTCCGTTATTTTGAAACCCACAAGTTGTACAGTGCCGAACAACAGCTGCAAACGCAGAAAATCTGGCTGGGTGAGCAGGATGAAGTCAAACTGGGCGTTGCTGACGAGTTGTTCCTGACCTTGCCACGTGGTGCCAAAGGTGAACTGCAGGTGGATATGTTAACCGACGAGTTTATTGAAGCGCCGATTAAAAAAGGTCAAACGGTTGGTTCACTGACCATTACCATGGGCGATGAAACTCAGGCTGAATTGCCACTGGTAGCACTGGAAGATATTGAGGAAGCAGGTTTCTTTGGCAGCCTGATTGGCAAAATTAAATTGTTCTTTGCTAAATTATTTGCCTGACTGTTCCCCATGACCTGTTAACAGGCCCTGTAAACCATAGAAAATGGCTGCTTTCTGGCAGCCATTTTTGTATCTGAGTTATCACAACCCGACTCCGGATTATTGTTTCACAGCAGCGACAGGATGTCGCGCAAGCGCGGAATAGCCATGGATGGCGCTTCGGCGCGGCGGCTGAAATAATATCCGGGGTCAGGTTGGCTAAGGCCTGATAGCCTTGAAATTGATCTAAGCTAAAACCATATAAGCCAGATGCTTAACCGGGCCATCTATTTTTTCACCCGGTTGAATACCACTGGCAAACCAAGAGAGGCGCGTTGTGAGTCAGCCAGAAGCTCCTAAAATTGAATTCCCTTGTCCGAACTATCCAATCAAAGTGGTGGGTAAAGGCAAAGAGGATTATGACCGTGTGATTTTCGATATTATCGAAAGTCATGCCCCCGGCTGTGACTTTGCCCGGATTACCGCCCGCGATAGCAAAAATGGCCGCTTCCGGGCAGTGACGGTTTATATTACCGCTACCGGCATTGACCAGTTGCAGAAGATTCATACCGACCTCAGTGCCCACGATTACGTGCATATGGTGATCTGATGAACTCGGTTGTTATCCGCCATTTTAGCGGCTTGCAGGACTATCAGCCAACCTACCAGCGTATGGTGGATTTTACTGAGTCACGAGATGCTGACAGTGTCGATGAATTGTGGTTTCTGCAGCATGAGCGGGTTTTTACCCAAGGGCAGGCGGGTAAAGCAGAACACGTATTGATGCCGGGTGATATTCCGGTGATTCAGAGCAACCGTGGCGGACAGGTCACTTATCACGGCCCGGGCCAGTTGATGGTGTACCTGATGATTGATATTCAGCGTAAAGGGCTGGGGCCACGTCAGCTGGTCTCTCATATTGAAGAGGCGCTGGTGGCGACGTTAAAGACGTTTGGCATTGACTCAGCGCCGCGTGCAGATGCACCCGGGGTCTACACCAAGGGCCGCAAAATTGCCTCATTGGGGCTGAGAATCAAACAAGGCCGTTCGTTTCATGGCCTGGCGCTGAATATTGATCTGAATCTGGAGCCATTTCAGCGGATTAACCCGTGTGGCTATTCGGATATCCAAATGACGCGAATTGCCGATGAGCTGGACGACGCACCGGCTTTTGATGTGGTGATGGCGGAGCTACAACAGCAGCTCGTCACTACTTTTGGCTATGACAGCAGTCAGTTGATTAAACCGCTTTAATCGGGATCAGCGCCTCGGCAGCAGGCGCGCCCGGTACGGAAGGCAGCTCAATGCCAAGGTTATTTTTCTCAAACACCTGATCGGCACGGTAACTGGAACGCACCATTGGGCCAGAAGCCACTTCCATAAAGCCTTTCTCTAAGCCGACATCCCGAAAGTGATTAAACTGTTCTGGCGTCACGTAACGATCCACCGGCAGGTGGTTTTTGGTTGGTCGTAAATACTGGCCCAACGTCAGGATATCCACACCAATGGCGCGTAATTCATCCATGGTCTGATAAATCTCGTCATCGGTTTCACCAATGCCAACCATCAAACTGGTTTTTACCAGTACATTCGGGTTATGACGCTTGGCAAAGGCCAACACGTCTAATGTTTGTTGATAACCCGCCCGTGGATCACGCACCACATGGGTTAAGCGTTCAACCGTTTCCACATTTTGGGCAAACACGTCCAGGCCGGAATCCACCACCAGAGCAACGTGCTCTTCAACGCCATTAAAATCTGGTGTTAAGGCTTCTACTTTTACCTCTGGAGTGCGTGTCTTAATGGAACTGATGCAGGCGGCATAATGGGCGGCGCCGCCGTCGTCTAAATCGTCAC
The DNA here is from genome assembly GCF_965226395.1 of Bacterioplanoides sp. GTDB lineage: Bacteria > Pseudomonadota > Gammaproteobacteria > Pseudomonadales > Oceanobacteraceae > Bacterioplanoides. The sequence continues at coordinate 2,354,409 of NZ_OZ245358.1, forward strand.
GATCAACTGAGGTTAATACGATATAACGCAGGCCCATCAGCTCAACCGACTCGGCGGTATTGGCGGGTTCATCATGATCCAGCCAGCCTTTGGGATTGCCGGTGTCGACCGCACAAAAGCGGCAAGCGCGGGTACATACCGAGCCCATCACCATAATGGTGGCGGTGCCATTGGCCCAGCATTCGCCCATATTCGGACAGTGAGATTCTTCACAAACGGTGCTGAGCTTATGACTGCGAACATTGGCTTTAACGGCTTCAAAGCGCTGGCCGCCGGGAATTTTGGCCCGTAACCACTTGGGTTTACGGCCTATTGGTGCTTTTTCAGCGTTACCGGATGTCGCTTTAATACCGTCTTTAATGGCATTAAAGCCATGTTCACTAACAAACTTTTCACCACTGCGGGTGTTTTTCGGTGTGCCCGAACCGGACTCGTGACTCATGAAATTCCTCTGACTGGGCAGCTGGCCCAAAGAAACGAACAGCAAAGCAAAATCATAGCATAACCGGGCACGAATAGTTTTTGCCTTTGGGTAGAATGTTGACTGGAACCCAGCAACAAAAACGATTATTTTATCAGTAAGTCGATAACAATAATGAATCAGAGAGGCGCTTGTGTCCGAAGCTACCCAGCTTAGCCGCTGCTCTTGCGGTAAATGTGAAGTCAGAATTGAACAACCACCGCTCGCGCGGTTTCATTGCCACTGCTCAATCTGCCGTAAGCTGTATCAGAGTGATTATGCCGATGTTGTAGCGGTGTCAGCGTCTGCCATTGATATTTCAGCCGATGCCGATATTCATTACGACAAATACCGTTCTTTTCCGGCGGTACGGCGCGGTACCTGTAAGCACTGTAATGAGCCGGTGATTGGCACGTTAATGGGGCTGTTGGCGTTTGTTCCGGGGCGCAACTATCTGGATCAGAAGGCGCTGCCAGCACCTCAGGGGCGTATTTTTGCCGACCAGCCAGCCCATGATGATATGCCTACGGCTTGCAGTTACTGGCAGAGTCAGGTGTTAGTGTCGCGTTTGATTATGGCGGGGATGTTCAGAGCCTGACGGCCCTGAAAATCCTTCACGCAAAGGCCTGGCGAATTATTCTTCCGGGCGCACGCTCAGTGAGCTGGCAACGGTCGCCAGTGCATAAGCATCCATATCCGCGCCATCGGATTGCAGTGTGATACGGCCATTCACCTGAATGGCTGCTACGGTTTTACCGTCTTTACGGATGTAATAGCCTAATGGCTGATCCGACGGAATAAAGCTGCCATCGATATCGTGGATGGATTCAACCTCATAGCGGTTACCACCCAGTCTTAGCGAACCTGCCACTTTGCCGGTAGGACCAAAATCAATCAGTCCGGCACTTTTCTTCAGAGAGAATTTACCCAGCTGGCGGTTATTGGTGGTGGTGATTGTGCACTCGTACGGTGAGTCGCCACCAAAGGATAAGCCACCAAAGTTAACGCTGGAGTTTTCTCCGGCACACTGTAATAACCAACGCTTCTGGGTTTGGTTGTTGATAACTTCAGCAACCATGGAACCTTCGTTATTGCTGATAAAGTCTCCGAAGTAAGAGGAACCTGACGCTTCGCGATCGTACTTGCCCTGATACAGGCCTGCCAGATCAAAGGTTCCGTCCATGCCCAGTCCCCAGAACTCACCGTCGGTGGTTAACGCTTGAGCTGGCTGATTTGCCAGATTGTCGGGGACTTTAATGCTGGCCAGTTTGGCTGAGCAGGCGGTCAGAGATAATAAAACGATGGGCACACAATATTTAATGTGAGAAAGCTTCATTCGAATATCCTTCAAAATAATTTCACTGCCGTTTTAAGCAGCATTCCTGCTGTAGTGTAGAAGCTATTCTCTAAGCGTAAAGAACTGCTTTTGTTGATAGTTTACCGTGCAATAAAAAATTCATTAGTAACTTAAATATCAAAAAAACCGTACGACAGTGATGTCGTACGGTTTGTATCAATGCAGAATTACCAGTGATTTATGGCTGCGGCTGCATTACCACAAAACCATCGGCTGCATCGGTAGCCACTGTCCAGCCATCAAACTGCTGATTAGAAACCGCACCGCCACGTACTGCACCAATGTGGGTTAAGTCATAACCACCGGTGTTGGTTGCTACGTCCTGGTTAAAGCCATCAACACCGTCATCGCTAACAATAAAGGCAGAGTTGGTATCACCGGCGTCAACGCTACCGTCACGGTTGGTATCACCATCCAGGAAGGCATTTAATGCGCTGCTGCTGGCAACCAGACCATTGCTGATGCCACGAATATTGTTCAGGTACCAGCTGGCGGTAAAGTTACTGCTGCGGTCAGCTAACTCACCGGTAAACTGAATACCACCGGCATTGCTGGCAAACGCGGTATCGGCAATGGCTAACTCACCGCCAGCACCGTTGTAATACACCACGCCATTACCATTGCTGTTGTTACTGGCAACACTGGCAGCAGGCAATGCGGTTGCACCAGTACGGTTAACAATAAAGGTTCCATTCGGACCGGCTTCGTTGGCGCAGTGAATGCCATCCAGGTAGTTCGGGCCCGGTACACCGGTATCAATCTGGCTTAAATCGGCCGTTGGTTCTAATTCGATACAACCATTTCGGAAGTTGGCAATTAAGATATTACCCATACGTACCTGATTGGAGTTATCGGCAAACAAAATACCGAATTCACGAGCGCTGTCATCACCGGCGGCTGATTCGCTGCTGTTATCGCGGCCAACCAGCGTGGCATTCACGATACGTGGGTTAGACGTGCCGGAATCGGTACGGCTGGCATAAATACCGGAGCGACCGCTTGAACCATCCACATCACGGTTATGAATCACCATCAGGTCTTTAATCAGACCGTTGTAATCGCGGTACCAGATACCGTCACGCTTAGCGCCGGTTGCCAGAATCCAGGACATACGTGCTTCACTGTTCACAATATGGAAAGCATCACGAGCGGAGTTATGCGATTGCACAAACGACAGCACTGTGTTGTCGTCAACGCCGTTTAATACGATGTTATCGCTGTAGGTAACCTGCTGGCCGTTTAAATCCAGCTGTACTTCAGCACCACCTTCGGCCACAACCACATAGTTCAGACGATTGTTGCCCTGAGCGGCATCGCTACCACGCAGGTACAAGCCGCCCCATTCACCGTAGCCATCAACACCTGTGTCATCAGAAATAAAATAGATCGGGTTAGCACGGCTGCCAACAGCCTGTAATGAAGAGCCCGGGTAAACCAGCAGATAATCGCTGCCACCACCATAAACACGGGTGCCTGCTTCAACAGTTAAGGTCGCATCTGCGCCCTGGCTACCCACCTGTAATCCACCGCTTAAAAACCATGAATAATTTGAGCTCAGTGTTGCGTTTTCGGTTAATACGCCGTCGATATCACAGCGGTTATTGGCGCTATAAACCGGTTGCAGGTTACCCACAGCCGGGCAGCTTGGTGCAGGTTGTACCGGTGGCTGCTGCTGCGTTGGGGTGTCGTTATTATCGTTATCAATCGCGTTATCGGCAGTATCGTTATTACTACTGCTGCTACCACCGCCACAAGCGGTCAGTAACATGGTGGATAAAACCGTCATCGCCAACAGGTTCTTATTAGGGTTATTCATGGGTGCGTCTCCGCTACAAGGTTTGTGTACCCGGTAAGAGGACGGCGATAAAGAATCCGGTTCAAATGATGTGATTAAAATAATCTATCGTTGTAATAGAAAATATCTGGCAAAAAAAATCGGAAAGATTTGAACCCTTTTGCTGTCCAACGGGCTCTTACGGACATGAACGCCATTATGATGAATCAGTCAGACACTTATACAGCACAACAGCCAGTGCCGGATTCTGCCAGCGATCAGCAACAGCGTGACCTGGCCGACCGTATTGATAAGCAGATGCTGCAAGCCATTGCCGAGTCCCGTAGCCGGGTTGCGATGCAGCAGTTTTATCAGCGCTATCAGTCTCGCTTGTTGCCTTTTTTGCAACGTATGACGCCGGACACTGCTTTAACAGAAGAAGTGTATAACGATGTGATGTTGACCGTATGGGATAAAGCGGACTCCTTTAAAGGGGAGTCGCGGGTCTCCAGCTGGGTCTTCTCAATTGCTTATCGCGCCTGTTTAAAACGGTTGAAACGCCATAGTGTGTATCAGAAATTAAAAGATTTTCTGAGCTTTACATCAGAGCAGCAGGAAGAACTGGCGCACAATGAAGCGTCTCAGTTAGAGTCTGGAGATCTGGTGGCCAAAGCGTTAAAAACCTTGCCTGACAAACAGCGTATTGTGGTGGAGCTGGCTTATTTTGAAGGTTACTCCGTGAGCGAAATTGCTGATATCGCCGATTGTCCGGTCAACAGTGTAAAAACCCGTTTATTTCATGCCAGAAAAAAACTGGGGCAGTATTTAACCACGCAGCAGGGGGCTTCCGATTATGCCGACACCATCTCCCTATGACATGATCAGTGATTATCTGAACGGCCATTTAAATGCCGAAGACCAGGCCTGGTTTGAAGCTCAGTTACAGCAAGACAAAGCGTTAAATACTCTGCTGTTGCAAGAGCAGAAAATGCGTCGTGATGTGCCATCGACAGAACCCTTGGTGCAGCCGGACTTTGCCAAATTTGAACAGCAGCTGGATAAACGTGAACGCAGTATCTGGTTAAAACCGGCGCTGCCTGCATTAACTGCCTGTTTTTTGCTGGTGGTGTTTTTATATCCGAACTCTTTACCGCATAAGGAATCAGCTGCGGAATACATTACCCTGTCGCAGCCGCAACAGCACGAGGCGGATACCGTGCGTTTAATTGCGGCTAATCAGGCAGCGCTGGAACAGCTGATTGGTGAATACCAATTGCAGGTGATTAACGATTATCCGGGCACACCTGCTGTGGATGTTAGTGCGACACCTAATGCCCTGACGCTGCTGGATCAGGTTCAGGCAGACCCACGTATTATTCAGGTAAAACATTTACCGCACCAGCAGCAGGCTAACCCATGAGACTGTTGCAGCGATGGCTGGTGCTGGCAGGACTGAGCCTGATGATGAGTGCCTGTAGCAGTATGGCGACCACAGAAAAAGCGGCCATTCCCTCCGATGTACAGCCACTGCTGGTGGTGATTAAAGATTCACGCGGAGAACAAAAGCGTCATGCCATTCCCGGCCCGGGGTATCAGCCAACCATGGCGTACCAGAATGATCCGGCACTGGCGCGCCTGACCGAAAAAATAGCACGTCATTATCAGCTGACGGTATTTCAGCAATGGCCAATTCGCTCATTACGACTGCATTGTTTTTTAATTGCACCACCCCAGGCGGAAACGTTAAAACAATTAGAAAACGATCCGGACGTTTTATGGGTACAACCGTTTAATGAGTACAGCGTACAAAGCAGCAAAAAATACCCGCAGTACGATGAAATAAAACGCTACTTTGATCATTCACATCAGGACGTAACGGATGTGAGTGTGGCCGTAATTGATACCGGACTGGATCGTGAACACCCGGCATTGCAGGGCAGTGAACTGAGTTATTTCGACTTTGTGGGTGAACGCAGCGATATGCCATCACATCAGGAAAAACACGGGCTGGCAGTCACTGGCCTGATGGCGGCACAGCCTGCTAAGCCAACAAATAATCAGTCTGGGGCTGTTGCAGGTTTAGTTACCGGACTGATTTATCAGGCTGATTTTTATCATTTACGTGGCTGCTGGCAGGTGTCGGATGGTGGCGGCCGTTGTAATACCTTAACGCTGGCACTAGCACTGGATAAAGCCGCTGAATTACAGCCGGATATCCTTAACCTCAGTTTAACTGGCCCGGAAGATCGGGTGCTCACCGAATTAAGCCAGCATTTACAGCAACAGGGCACTCTGATTATTTCAGCATATGATGAACACCGCTCAGCGCAGCAGCGGTTTCCCACTCCGGGGAATGGAGTGCTTTATATCTCAGGGGTTTCAACTGACCTGTCGGAATTATCCCGGCAACATCCTAATGTGATTACCGCGCCCAGATCGGCCCTTAGTCTGGCTCCGGATCAGGGCTACGATGTTATCAGCGGTCATTCTATCGCCACGCCACATATCAGTGCCGTGGCGGCGCGTGTTATGAGCCTTCATCCGGAATTAAATCGCAATCAGGTGGTCGAAAAAATACGGCGCTGGTCGGGGAGGTATTTTTCTGAGCAAGAGCCGCCTGATAAAACTTTAACGCATAAAAGGTACAGCGATGAGAAATAGCCATCCTGTCGTTTTATTAATCATTCTTAACGTGTTTTTATCCAGCCAGTCATCAGCCACTGAGCTGGATTTTAGTCGTTTAAGCCTGGGTGCTCAGTGGCAGAAAAACCGCCTGTATTATGGTCAGACCGAAACTCAGAATAATCCCTCTCTGAATCTGTATTCCCGCTACGAACTGTCACGCTACAGCTACATTGGTGCAGATATTAATGAAGCACAAGCCGATGGCCAGCGGCAGCGACATCGCAATATTAATGGCTTTCTGGCAGCGGATTATCCGATTCTGGATGGACGCCTTTATGTCGGCGGCAGCATTAAACAACGCTGGTTTTTAAATGCCGGACAAAACTGGAATTATCACGAATGGGGCGCACAGCTCTGGCACCCATCGGGTGTGGTGTTACGGGCGGAATATGCGCCTGATTTTTACCACCTGAGCACATCGGCACTGTTATTACACACTGGTATCACTCGCGCATTTAACGACCAATGGTACTGGCAGGCACAGGCCAATCGCTTTTCTTCCCCGGAATCGGATAAAGCTTTTTTTTATCAGGCTGGACTAGGATTTAACCATGGCCGTTGGAATATTGAGGCGGGCTTTTACTATGCCCCTAAGCCTGATTTATCCGTGCCAGGGGGGCGAATAGAGCCATCGCAAATATTGTTGCAAACGAGCTGGGCGATTTTTTAGGGAGTGGATTCAAATCATAGTCCAATCTATATTTTAATCTTGATACTTCCATTCTAAACTAATATTTAACCTCTCCTGGGAAAAATAACAGTCTATTAGAGGAGAACTTCCCTTCTGTCTCATATGCCTAGAATTTCAATATTCAGCATGACTCTCTACAACTTTGGTACCTGCTACAAGGTCATGGATACACCTGTGGTCTTTCCGGAAGATAAACAAAATGTTGATGACATTAAGTATGCCGCCAATAAATGGAATATAGGGGAATCCCCATAATACAAGGTAGCGCTTTAATAACAGTTCTTTGATTGTTGGCTTGCTGCCATCCAATTTGATAATTCGAATATTAAGAACGTATTTACCAATGGTTTGAGCGTTGTTTTTCAGATATTTCCAATTAATGGCAAAGTATAAGGTAAAGCTAATGGTGAAATTTGTTAATGTTAAAATAAATGGTGGTTTTTGACCATTTTGAACGTAATCAAAGATTCCTAAAAAGTAGCTTATAGGCCCCATTAGTGTAAACAGTATTATACAGTCTAATATTAATGCCCCGAGCCTTGTACCTCTCCATGCTAATTCCGTTGTTTCTTCTGTTTTCACGACTTCTTCCATAGTTACTTCCGTTTAATTTATAGTTAACATCCAAGGAAAGCTCGTCTAAGCATCAATCTTCCTTATTTTCATTTTGATCCGACCTATACTGCCGAACCTGGCAGACATTTTATACTGCCTTTCTATGATGCTCATTATTTTTGCCTCCCAATCTTGTCATTGATTCGTTAATTTTTAGTACTAAGAATTCGTTTCTGATGAGAGGAACTCAAATGATATTTCATTCTTGTGAATGAGCTTTATAGTTAGTGACTGCTCATAGTCTACTCCTGTACCAACCTGATATCTGGGTAAGAATTATTTGGCTTTTAATATGTAACCAATTGATTTTGTTAGGATTAATTCTTTTCAAAAAAGTGCGCGGACTCATTTTTGGTGCTCAAGTTATAACCTATAGATAAGTTAGCCCAGTACATCGTTGTTCTGAAATTAGCGCCGACTCACTCTCCGCGACCCAGGCGCTAGCCTGCAAGGCCAACAGTTTGCTCTGCATAACGACCATTTAGGGTCGGTGACATTAACCCTGAACGGCGATAATCAGGTACTGCAGCACAGCCACTATCAACCGTATGGTGATGCCGCCAACCTGCAATTATCAGCCCTTCAGCCGTATGGCTTTAGCGGGAAAGAACGTGATGACTCCGGGCTGCTGTATTTTGAAGCACGGTATTACGATCCGCTGAGCGGGCGCTTTATCTCACCAGACCCGCTGTTTGGCGAGCAGATGGATAAGTGCCTGAGCTCGGTGATTGAGTGTAATTTGTATCAGTACACCGGGAATAATCCGGTGAATTATGTTGATCCAACAGGTGAGGCATTTTTCTTATACCCACTTGCTGTTTTTGTGGTAAAAGAATTAGCGGCTGAGGCGGCGAGCCAAGCTACAGGTGGTGCTACAGATTTTCTTTCTGTTCGTCGATTGGGAACTAAAGCTGCAAAGTTTGCTAAAAATAAGCTCAGTGATGGTGTACAGAAAGCAAATAAGGATATAGCTAGAACTAAATCTAAGCCCGAAGTTGATGATGTTACAAACAATGCAAAGACCTATCAGACGTATACCAAGACAAATCCTAAAACAGGAGAAGTCTACACTGGTCGAACTAGTGGTACCGGAACCCCTGAACAAAATATAGCTCGACGTGATGCGAATCATCATATGAATGATAAAGGGTTTGGTCCTGCTGTATTGGATAAGTCTTCAGCAAATCGTCATGCCGTAAGGGGACGAGAGCAACAACTAATTCAAGCAAATGGCGGAGCTAAGTCGATGGGAGGAACATCAGGTAATGCGATTAATGGTGTCTCTCCGCTTAATCCTCGAGGGCCGAAATACCGTCTAGAAGCATTTCGAGAGTTTGATGAATAATGGCAAGAGCAAAGAAAATAAAGCGAAAAGTTGGAGACGTTCTGGTAATCAAATTAGAGGATGGAAGCTTTTCTTTTGGACGAGTTTTGGAAGAGCCTTTAATTGCGTTTTATGATTGTAAGTCGGTTGATAAATTGAGCTTAGAAGAGATAGTTTCTAAGCCAATTATCTTCAAAGTTTGGGTAATGAATAGTGCTGTTGAGTCGGGGCGCTGGGAAGTTTTGGGTAATGAGCCTTTAGATCAAGGGCTTGAGGAGATACCTAAGTTTTTCAAACAAAGCCCATTAAATAAAAAGTTCTCTATTTATTATCAGGGAGTAGAAACTCCTTCAACTAAAGAGGAATGCCAAGAGCTAGAACGTGCGGCTGTTTGGGATCCTGAGCATGTTGAAGACAGGTTGAGAGATCATTATGAAGGTGTTCCCAATCAATGGGTTGAATCTCTTAAAGCACAATAAACTATAAGCCCGCACGATGCGGGCTTTCTTTTATCCGTTAGCCTTTTGTCTTCCTGAATCCCAGCGCCTTCAAAATTCCTTACAAGCAAATTACAAGGACATCCATCTTCAAATTACAAGGACATCCATCTTAACTTTTAATTGGTTAAGTTTTTCTGCCAATCATTGACAAGCCTCAACAGAATTACAAGGATATCCATCTTAACTTTTAATTGGTTAAGTTTTTCTGCCAATCATTGGCAGGCCTCAGCGATACGCTCAATTATGAAATTTCGGGGTGGTTGTTATTGAAGGGATACGATTTTAGTTAAAAATGATGAATATCAGACATGACGAAAAATCGAAGTGCTTCGATTGCTATTGTTTTAACCGTTTACCAGCCAGAATCAGCCAATAGCGGCTTTACATCGGCTTAGCCCGGGCGGTCGTTGATAATTCAGAGTCTCACAGGCCAAACGAAGGCTTTGTTCGCCGCCAGCAAAGGTCTTGAAGCATTGCTCAAAATGTTCAGTCATCGTTAACCATTGAGAATCGTCAATGCCTAAGCGGGCGAGGATGTTTTCTGAGCTTTTTGCAATAGCGCCGCGCTTATCGTGGCGTAAAACTCGTCCAGTCCAGTCAACCAGTTCCAGGTAATCAGTCAATCGCATTTGAATACCCTTGGGTATGTTCTGTCTGGGATTACCAACAAAGGGTAATAAAAAGTCAGCCTGTTGATTCGAATGGTTGGGTTGCTTAACTGTTTGCGCTTTTTCAGCACGACGTTTAACCGACGTGTGATCTGAGGATTCTGGTGTGTTAGCCATTTTGGCTCGCACTGGATTTAAATCGACATAAGCCATACACGCCGCCAACGCGGCCTCGTCTAATAGTGCTTGAGATTTGAAACGACCCTCCCAAAATCGGCCTGTACATTCATCTTCAGCATTCGCTTCGCGTGCAATTGCCTCATTTAAAATCCGCATAAACCAGCTGATGCTGGATAAGCGTGAGCGCCATTCTTCGATATAAATTTGTAAGCGAGCACGTTGGGCGTTATCCAGTGTTTCACCTTTGAGAAAACGCTGAGAAAATAAATTTCCTTTAAACAGGGTATGCCAGCGTTCAACCACTTCAGTGTCTGTCCAACTTTTAGCCTGTTGAGAGTCAATAAACAGCACTACATGGTAATGATTACTCATGATGGCATATGCGGCGATATCAATCGCAAAAACCCGGGGCAAAGAGAGAAGTTTATCTTCTAACCAGTTCCTGCGATGCTCGTAACATTGTCCGGTTGAATGATCAGTACCACATAAAAATGCACGACGAACGCAGCGCGAGATGCAATGATAATATGGCGTTGCTTCGGTTGAGATATGATGGCTTCTGGGCTTAGTCATTATCTCACTCCATGAGTTCGGATCAGCTGAGAGTAATGGAATGGTGGTTTATTGCACAATCGGGAAAAAGTGTTAGGGTGGGTGTCCCAATTTTTCGTGGATGATGGTTGATAGCATTGTTCTGATTCTATTGGTGTTTAAGCTATCACCAAGAATCAAGGTGGGCAAGCACAACAAGAAACAGTGCCGGGCGCTTCAATTACGGATTAGCCTCCTGCAAAAGCAACGCACTATCAGGGCGGCACTGGCAAGCCAGGGTATAACCTGCCGCTTGCTCCCGTTGCGAAAGCCCGGCAATACCCACCGGTAATGCCTGAGTATCACCCTGTTGTATCTTCATTTTACAGCTGCCACATGAACCTGAACCACAGCCCTGGGGTAATTCAATGCCCTGATCATTAGCAACTTCCAGAATCGTCTGATTCGCCGCTACCTTCAGTGTGTGTTGTGCACCATCGTTTAAAAAAATATGCACCGCATGGGTGAACCCTTTCGCCGGAGTAATACGACTGCGGAACAGCTCGCTATGAATTCGTTGTGGTTGAATGCCCGATTGTTGCAGCGCTGTTTGCGTCATATCGTTAAAGTCAGATGGGCCACAAATATAATAATCGCTATCGGAATTTTGCTGTTTTACAACGTCAGCAATCATCTCAGGTGTTAGCCGCTGAGAGTCTGTATCGGCTGTGTCTGGGGCGCTGTTTTGGTCGATGCTTTGTGAAAAAAGCAGCTGTAATGTCAGCTGTTTTGGATACAATTTTTGCAGCTGCTGAAGGCGTGTTAATAACATCGCACGCTCTGGAGTACGGTTGCAATAAATCAGTTTAATTTGGGGAGCATTTGGCTGTTGCAGTGCTGCTTCACAAATCGCCATCATAGGAGTGATACCACTACCAGCGGCGAATAATACCAAGTCAGACGCCGGGCTGGCTGACTCAGTCTGTAGCGGCTCGTCCTGTAGCGGCGGATACTGAAACTCACCATAAGGCCCTTGCACAATCAGCTCATCGCCCGCTTTTAGTGTCTGGTTGATATAGCGCGATAATGTTCCGTCGCTGACTTCCCGCACGGCAATACGTAATTCACCTGTATGAGGGGCGCTGCATAACGAATAAGCCCGGCTAACCTGTTGCTGGTTCAGCCATTTGCTCACCAGTACATATTGCCCGGCGCGATAATTCAGACGCTCGTTATTCGGCAATGCCAGCACCACTTCAACCGCATCGGGGCACAAACGATGAACCGCTGTGACGGTCAGCGAGGCATGTACCGAGTTTTGTTGATCATTCAGGGTATGAGCAAATTCAGACTGCAATAAACGCGGCCGCGATGCACCATACAAAGACTCAATCGGAGATTGTTTGGCATCCAGATCCGGCACAATACGATGGTATAAATCCTCGTAACGATACCAGGGCACACGTGGGTATAAGTGATGCACCAGATGGTAGCTTTGTGCCAGTGTCAGCCATTTGGTTACCGTACCTAAAATCACCCGGGAATTATGATGACGATCCAGCGATTTATGCGGATGGTGCGGCAAAAAGTCGTAAAAGAACACCAGCGCAAACATGGAAATAAAAGCCGGAATAATGGCAAAAAACAGCACTTCACGGCCATAACCGGATGCCAACAACAGCACGACAGTTGTGTTGGTGAACAGCATATACAGAGCGCTGCTGACATAGGTCTGACGATAATGTGGGTTATGACGCAAGGGCGACAGCGCCATCCAGTGATATTTAAACGGCACCAGATAAATGCGCAGTAGTGTCTGATACCAGCGTTGTCCGGATGGAAAATAATCTGGGTCGCGCGCCGGATCATTGGTATAGGCATGATGGCGTTCGTGCATTCGTTGTAGCAAACGATAAGGTAATAACAAGAACGGAAGGGTGCTGATCCAGCCGATGCCGTCGGCAATCCACTGTGGCCCGGCCCCCATCTGAATAATGGAACCATGGCAGGCTTCGTGTGCCACCGAGAAGCTGGCAAATGCCAGATAAGCACACATCAAGCAGGCCAGCCAGTAGGGCAGATGGCCCAGTAAGGCACCGCCAATGGCCACACCATAGCCAACGATAATACCGAGAAATAACGCGATATTGCCCCAGGCAATCGCGGGGGCGTGATCCTGCCATAACGCATCATAATGAATTGTTTTATCCATGATTGTGTACCCACTTATTTGAATTATTTTGAGGCGACTGAAATACCTTAACGCAGCTTTGGCTTGCCCGCCTTTTCACTCGATGACATTATCATTGTTATTAAGTGCCAAAGCGGGCGACCGATTCGCGACTGATACGAGAGGGGGCTGGATGAAGCCGGGCCATATTCACAAAAGTTATGTGCTGATCGCCATGCTGCTGGAGCTGGTGCCCACCCGGCAGCTGTTTGCTGCCACTCAGATCAATCTGGAAACCCTGAGTGAAACCGATAGTGTGCCGCTGGCGGACTGTATTCAGCTGGTGCACAACCTGCTCCAACACAACAAGCGTTCGGATATAGCGATGGAGTATGGCCGTCATCTGGGGATGGTGAGTCATGGCCCGGTTGGTTATGCCACGCTGAGCGCGCCCACCATTGGCCAGGCGTTGGAAACCTTTGTGCGCTGGTTTCGTATCCGCTGCGATATTTACCAACATGAAATCCGGCATCACGCTGAGCATGTCGATATTGTGCTGCACGACACTACGGGAGATCCGGTTTTTGCGCAGTTTTTCTTTATGACGTATATGCGCACGAACGAGATCCTGATTAAACAAATCAGTGGTGCGCCACGAAACACCGATATTGAACTGTACTTTACCCATCACGATAGCCGCAGCACGGGAGATCAGGAATCGTTTGATGCCAAGCTGCATTTTGCTCAGGCAGAAAATAAGTTGCGGGTGCCTAAGGTGTTGTGGCAGCAGGCATCTCCATTGCACGATCAGGCTGCTTTTGAAGCCAATCTGCAAAAATGTGAACAACTTTTAGCGGCGCAGCAAAGCAAAACCCAGCTGCATGTTCAGGTGCGACAGCTGATTCGGCAATGTCTGGAAGACAACGTGGCGAATGGCTCGGCGGCGGTTGCTTTACCATCGTTAGAGCAAATCTGCGACCGCTTGCATTTGAGCCGCCGCAGTCTGATTCGCAAACTCAAACAACACAACACCTCGTATCTGCAAATTGTTCAGCAGGAAAGGCTGCTGATCGCGACCCTGCTGTTACAGCAGGCTCGTTATACAGTTTATGAGATTGCTTGTTTATTAGGGTATGGCGAGTCTGCCAACTTCTGTCGGGCGTTTAAAAACTGGACTGGCAAAAGCCCGAAAGAATTTCGCCGCAGTGCGGGTTGAGGTGATCATCTATCCATTGATGGGGGTGGTCATGTATTCACGGATGACGTTGCACCATGATTTGTCAGGTACTTAACCATCTTCTGGCTGACGGCGGTATAACATCCCATACGGAATTCCCCATACCAGTACGCGATATCAACGGCTTTGTGACCCAGTTTGTTTTTATGGTTAACATCAGCTCCGAAATCGACAAGTAGCTTCATGATGTCAAAATTCTGAATCTCACAGGCATGTAATAAAGGCGTCATGCCGTCAGCATCAGAGCTATCAATATCGAAGCCTTTTGAGAGCAAATTATTGATGTCTTTAATGCTGTCATTTTTGACTGCTTGTATTAATTCATTGCTCATTTATAGAAGAGTCCCTGATTAATTCTCTGGATTGGTGGTGGATGAATCAAGCAAATTAGCAGATCAGTTGAACCATTTCCCCTGCCTCATGAGCGACTGCTCACGACCATATATAAGCCGAATAAAGTTTGATATGGCTCCATTTGCAGAGCCATGGTCTTTTTCCGTTAAAAATTCTTCAGCTTCCCGGGCTGGAGAATGAAGAATTTTATCCAAATAATACCTTTGCATCTCCAGGCTCAGATGAGTTTTACGGAGTTGAAATGGATGGTGCAAGGCTGCGCATAAGAGTGCGGCGCGCTCTTCATTCTGCTCAAGTACATTAAAATCTCTTTGGCTGATAGAGAAGGAAACGGTAAAGCTTGCAAACCCGCTATCTATATACAGTTCCATGGTATGTATGCCGTCTGACGCGGTGGCAGTCATCCTGAGGTTGTCGTAATTTATTTCCTTCATATCAATAACCCTATCAGGCTTTCTTTGCTGACTGTCGCCACTGCTCAAAATGGGCTTTTTGTTGAGATACGGATGATGGAATGACATCATTTCCCTGATCAAAAATATTAACCAGATTATCTCTGCTGGCTACCTGACCGATCTCAGTTTTATAGGCGATCATTCCTGACCCCATATCCCGGCACATACCAGATGGATATACATTAAGACTGGCTCCATAACAAAATGGAATCAGGTTGTCGGCTTCTAATTGTTCTCTGATGGAGCAAAGCGCAGCAAAGCGCAGCAAAGTAATCAAAGTCTAAGGCAAATAAACTCTTATCTCTGTAGAAAAAGGTGATTTTACACTTACCATCAATAGATTCTTTAGAAACTACTGCTGTTTCATCTTCATCACCACCAATTAAAAATACTTCAAATTCATTCATGTATAAGCCTTATTGCCGGTTATAAATCACGGATTATTTTGATCAGGGATCACCATTGTTCCTAAGTCAATAGCGTCGTCGGCTGCTCTGATCTCTACTTTGGCTTTGTGGTTGTAATTATGAAAGACGTCTATTTCAGTTTCTCGATATTTTATTGTTCTGACGGGCTTTTTATGAGTTCGACTGTAATAACTAACTCTCAAAATATTATTGTGATCAAAGTGATTTTTAACTAGCAGCGAAGCATTATCCTTGTTGGTATTGTAAGTTAACTTATCTGCACGGTTTGATAATTCCCAGGTTCCAGTGGTTGATGTATAGGTTTCATTGGCTGTCAGAGGTTTTGCTGGGTGAGCCATCATCATAGAGAATATCGGCACAATATTTTTCTCACTCAAATGAATTTTAATCTCATCATGCGGGGAAAATTTATTATCTGGAATCGTTAACGACTCTAAAGGTATCTGATAACTGGAAGTAAGGTTTAGCAAGGTTTCTGTCGAGTCAGAGGTTTTTCCTAGCGAGAAAGAAAACCCTTTGATTGTTTTTAACTTTTCAAGAGCAGGAGGAAAGTTCTCGTTTTTATTTTCAACATAGTAACCTTGTATCTTGCTTTCGGTAATAACTTCATCCCAACGGGTGTCGAATACTATAGATAAAAGTGCAATATCATATGAGTAGCGAAGGTCTGTCAGTTCAAAATGATAGGCATCATCCTGATGGTGAAGAAGCCACTCACTATAGCTCTCTACTATAATCGGTTTTTTCCCATACGCCGGTTTAGGTGGATAATAAGATATAGTTCTTGTATTGGTCTGTTTTAACGAAATTCTATATGTGCCATTGGGGAGGCCTTCAAAGCTAACCGGAGCAGGTTCTTCAATTGCCTTTTTTTCTTCGGCTGCTTGCTGATCATTACAGCCTAGTATTAGCGCTGAAAATAGCAGAATTAAGGAAAATCCATATAACTTCATTTGTTACTCCAAAAACAAAAATCTTTATGGTTTTGCATCAAGCATAGTAACCAATTCTATAAGCTTTTATCTTGATCAATTACCGGAATTCATCATCTTTTAATCGCTCCGCCAGAAAATCCAGCAGCAAGCTGGTTTTGGTAGAAGACCAGCGGCTGGCTGGGTAAAGTCCCCAGATGCCTTCTTCTTTGGGTTGCAGGTGTTCCAGCAATTTCACCAGTTTGCCGGTGGCAATATGATGGCTGACGTACTCAGCCGGTAATTGCGCAATGCCAATGCCTTTTAATACCGAGTCCACCAGGGAGATGCCGCTGTTGCAGCGCAAGCTGCCAGATACATTCAGGCTTCTTTCTTGAGGCGTTGCCAGCTGGTTTTGTTCGGCAAAGCGCCAGTGGCTGACGGAGCCAACCAAACAATTGTGGTGTTTTAATTCCGACAGGGTATTCGGCTGGCCCATACGATTGATATAAGCCGGTGCAGCGCAGGTAAAAATCTGGCGGCTCGACAGCTTACGCGCTCTGAGGCGACTGTCCTGTAATTGTCCGAGGCGAATGGCAAGATCAAAACCGGCATCAGTGATATCCAGCTTGGTATTCGACAGTTCCACTTCTAACGACATTTGTGGGTACAGCAACAGGAAGTCATTGAGTAACGGCATCAATACCCGTTCACCATAGGTAATGGGTGCGGTTAAACGCAGTTTGCCTTTGGGCTGGGTTTGTTGTTCCAGCAGCTCGTGTTCGGCTGATTCAAAGCCTTCGAGTAACCGCTGGCAGGTCTGATAGTAATGTTTGCCGGTATCCGTCACCGTGACTTTACGGGTGGTACGGTGCAGCAGCTGTAATCCAAGGCGTTGCTCCAGTGCATTCACCTGCCGGCTGACCTGAGCGGTTGAAACCAGCAGGCGCTCAGCGGCGGCGGTAAAGCTGCCGCTTTCAACCACGGCAACAAATTCGGCAATGCCTGACCACTCGGGTATGGGTGTCATGATGGCTCTCTTTCTTGGTGCGGATGCTTATATTATTACATATTTGTAATAGTGATTATCATGATCGGCTATTATCACCTTAGCGTAGCTAATATACGATAAACCGATCTGATAGAACGCATTGAAGGAAAACAAGATGAGTGCCGAAACCATTACCTGTAAAGCCGCTGTTGCCTGGGCAGCAGGCGAGCCGCTGAAAATCGAAAATGTGCAAGTGGCTCCGCCAAAAGCTGGCGAAGTGCGTATCAAAATTAAAGCCACGGGTGTGTGTCATACCGATGCTTTTACTCTGTCGGGTGAAGATCCTGAGGGTATTTTCCCGGCCATTCTGGGCCATGAAGGCGGCGGTATTGTGGAGTCGGTGGGCGAAGGTGTGACCAGTGTTGCCGTGGGTGACCATGTGATTCCGCTGTACACCCCGGAATGTGGCGAGTGTAAGTTCTGTACTTCAGGAAAAACCAACCTGTGTCAGCAAATTCGTGAAACTCAGGGCAAAGGCCTGATGCCGGACGGCACCAGCCGTTTCTCCATTGATGGTGAGCCAATTTTCCATTACATGGGTTGCTCGACTTTCTCTGAATACACGGTACTGCCTGAAATTGCGTTAGCCAAAGTTAACCCGGACGCGCCGTTAGAAGAAGTGTGCCTGTTAGGCTGTGGTGTGACCACGGGTATGGGCGCGGTGATGAATACCGCCAAAGTACAGGAAGGTGACACGGTTGCTATTTTTGGTATGGGCGGCATTGGTTTAAGTGCTGTGATTGGCGCCACGATGGCCAAAGCCTCACGCATCATCGCCATTGATATTAACGAATCCAAATTTGAGCTGGCCAAGAAGCTGGGTGCAACCGATTGCATTAACCCGAAAAACTTCGACAAGCCAATTCAGGAAGTGATTGTTGAAATGACCGACGGCGGGGTGGATTTCTCGTTTGAGTGTATCGGCAATGTCAACGTGATGCGTTCTGCGCTGGAATGCTGCCATAAAGGCTGGGGCGAATCGGTAATTATTGGTGTTGCCGGTGCGGGTCAGGAAATTTCAACCCGTCCGTTCCAGTTAGTGACTGGCCGTGTATGGCGTGGTACTGCCTTTGGTGGTGTTAAAGGCCGCAGCGAGCTGCCAGATTATGTCGAAAAATACCTGGCCGGTGAGTTTAAGTTAAACGACTTTATTACTCACACCATGGAGCTGGAGAAAATTAACGAAGCGTTTGATCTGATGCATGAAGGGAAGAGCATTCGTTCTGTAATTCATTACTAAAAAACTACCTGCGTTGCCAACGTTTTTAGATAGTACTAAGGATGATTATGTCTCTCGAATTAATTGCTCAAAATAAAAGTTTTGGTGGTTGGCATAAGCAATATTCGCATGTCTCTGAGACTACTCAGTGCAGCATGCGTTTTGCGATTTTTTTGCCGCCGCAGGCAACCAGCGAAAATGTTCCGGTTTTGTATTGGTTGTCGGGGTTAACCTGCACCGATGAAAACTTTATGCAAAAAGCCGGTGCTCAGCGTCTGGCGGCACAATTAGGCATCGCTATTGTAGCGCCGGATACCAGCCCTCGCGGTACAGATATTCATGGTAATACAATTGCCGATGATGAAAATTATGACCTGGGTCAGGGTGCCGGTTTTTATCTGAATGCCACGCAATCGCCCTGGGCGCCGCACTACAATATGTACGATTATATTGTGCAGGAATTACCAAAGCTGATTGAAGCGAATTTTCCGGTATCGGATAAAAAAGCGATTTCTGGTCATTCCATGGGTGGACATGGTGCGTTAACCATTGGTCTGAAAAACCCGAACAGCTATCGCTCTGTTTCGGCTTTCAGCCCGATTGTGAATCCGCTGGATTGTCCCTGGGGCCAAAAAGCGTTCAGTGCCTATTTGGGTAATAACAAAGCAGACGGGCTTGATTATGATGCCTGTGCCTTGATGCAGAAAAGTCAGGAAAATCAGCGCCCTGAAATCTTAATCGATCAGGGTCTGGGAGATAACTTCCTGGCGGAGCAGCTGAAAACTGACAACCTGAAAAAAGTCGTAGCTGAGGTGGATTATCCGGCAACCATTCGTATGCAGGAAGGTTACGACCATAGCTATTATTTTATTGCGTCGTTTATTGAAGAGCATTTAGCGTTTCATGCGAAACACTTAACGGCCTAAAATTGCGACAGAAATAAAAAGCCTCTGATAATTTCTTATCAGAGGCTTTGTTTGTTACGTTTTCTGCGCGCTGGTCTGATCAGGCTTCGGCAACTAGCTGCTTCAGCATGCCGTACAGCTCGTCTTTTAAATGCAGGCGACGTAGCTTCAACTCTTCCAGTCGTTCATCCGACGCGGCTTCAACTTGCTCTTCAATCTTACGAACTTCGCGGTCAACGTCGTGGTACTCATCAAACAGACGGGCGAAGTGGCGGTCCTTCATTTTCAGTTCACGAATTTGTGGGCCCATATCCGGGAATTCGTGATGAAGATCGTGGTGTTCAATCATAATTTGCCTCCTGTAAATAACCTCTTCAGAGTACGCCTGTGGCAAAGTGGCTTCTTGATGTATATCAGCCCAGTACTCGCGTTGATAAAACTCTCTGCTATATTTGATTCAGGTCAATAACCATGGCAAGTGCAGGGAATATACGATGCTGGATTCGATAGACAAAGCGCAAACGCGTATCGCCTGCCTCGATGATGAGGCGCAAGTGTTGCTGTTGCTGGAAAATGCCTTGTCTGACTATCAGGTCAGGCCGTTTTCATCATACGAAGCGTTTATGGACGATCTGGTAGGCAGCTCGCCTCAGTGCATTCTGTTGGACGTTGATATCAGTCGTACCGATATCAGTGGCTATGATGTGTGTCGCCAGTTGCGACAGAACACGGCAACACAATATACCCCCATTATTTTTGTTTCCGGCAAAGATGAGCTGGACAGTCGCCTGGAAGGTTACTCGGCTGGAGCGGATGATTTTGTCTGTAAACCCTTTGATATTGATGAATTGCAGGCCAAGGTGTCCCGGGCGGTTGTCCATCAGGCCTATAACAGCGGTCTGGAAAGCGCTGTCGACAATGCCCGGCAAACCGCCTTTGAGGCCATGACACATTCTGCTGAACAAGGTGAAATCACACGCTTTATTGAGCAGGCGGGCAGTTGCAGCCATGCTCAACCACTGCTCGAATTGTTGGTCAGTACGTTAAAGAATTTTGGCCTAAACAGCGTGGTGGCCGATTGGTCAAAGCGTTCTTCTGCTACCTTTGCTTCCCATCAGCCTGAGACGCGGCCACTGGAAGCCGAGCTGCTGCAAAACTGTCGTTATGGCCGTCGTATTATCGAGATGGAACGGCGCATGGTCGTGAATTTTGATCAGGTGTCAGTGTTGATCAAAAATACCCCCTGGCAGGAGCCTGAGCGTTATGGCCGGGTGAAAGATCATTTGTGTGTATTACTGAGCGCTATGAATGAGCGCTTAGTAGCGCTGCAGAAAGAGAAGAAGCTGCATCAGCAAACTCTGTTACTGCAGGTGGTGGGTGAGTTAAGAGACTCTCTGAATTCCTTACAACAGCAGCAGGAAGGCCGCTGGCAGGAAGCCGGACAAACGGTGGATGATCTGGAGTTAGAACTGAAAGAAGAGGTGACGTTGCTGAATCTGGATGCTGATCAGGAACGTCATCTACAAGCGTTGGTGCGTGGTCATGTTGAGAAGCTGAGCCTTTGTTATCGCAATGCTTGTGATGTTCAGGAAGAACTCCAGCCGGTGCTGAGTGGGCTGGAGCAGGTTGTGAATGCCTCAGGCTGAGTAGCCTGCTTTACTTTTATTAACGGGCTTTAATCAGCGCCTGCTGAATCCACTGTTTTAATTGCGGGGCTGGCAGAGCGCCTGCGAAGCGATCAATCTCCTTGCCTTGATGAAACACAATCAGGGTCGGAATAGAGCGAATACCAAATTGCGCACTGGTCTGCTGTGCCTGCTCGGTATTCACCTTGGCAAAGCGGGCACTGAATTTCATATCTCCCGCGACTTCTTTAAAGATGGGTGCCATCATCTGGCACGGGCCACACCAGCTGACCCAGAAATCGACTACTACCGGCAAATCATTTTTCTGCACAAAACGGCTGAAATCTGTGTCGGTTAAATCGACAGGAAAGCCATTAAATAAATCGTGCTTGCAGCGGCCACACTGGCCCTGCTCTTGGGCTCGTTCAGGTGGGATGCGATTAACCGCGCCGCAGGAAGGGCAGGTGGTGTGCATATCAAGTTCTCTCATCGGTTGCTGAGCATACTATGTGGGCAAATCCCGAACTTTCAACAAAGAAGTTTCAACAAAAAAGCCGCTCTGTGATCAACAGCAGCGGCTTTGATGGTTAATAACTTAAGCCTTATGACTTAAGGTTTTGACCTTAAAATTTGGGCCTTAAGATTTAGAAAAATGACGACCCATTTTATCCACAAACGCGGCTTTTTTAATCTCACCAATAATCCGGGCGTCAGTCACTTCATTGCCATTATTAAAAAACAACAGCGACGGCGGGCCAAACACTGCGTGATCCTGCATAAAGGCGACATGCTCTTCGCGGTTGTCGGTGACGTCCAGTTTTATCCAGGTCATATGACTGAACTGTTGCTGGACGTCGCTGTGTGAAAAGATTTCCGCATCCATCACTTTGCAGCTGATGCACCAGTCGGCGTATAAATCCAGCATGATCGGGCGCTGACTGTTGCTGATCATTTCTTTTACTTTGGCAACCGAATCGGTTTTAAAAAACGGACTGGTTTGCTTTTCTGCTACGGGCGCTGAAGCTGTTGTTACGGATTGCACGGCTAACGGTTTTAACGGATCTGACTGACCTTGGAGTACACCCACAAAGGCAACGGCACCATACAGGAAGAACACCCAGGCAATGCCTTTGACCAAACGCTGTTTGCCTGTAGCGGCCGGTTCGAAAGCGCCAAGAACCACGCCATAAACCAGCGCCAGTAAAGCCCATAACAGCAGTGCAATTGAACCCGGCAGAAAGCGCGATAATAACCAGATGGCAACGCCGAGCAGCAGAATGCCAAAGAAGGCTTTGATCTGATCCATCCAGCCGCCAGCTTTCGGCAGCATTGAAGCGCCGGTGGTGCCCAATACAATCAATGGCGCGCCCATACCCAGACCCAGAGCCAATAAGGCACTGCCGCCTAACCAGGCATCTCCGGTGGTGCTGAGATAAACCAGGGCACCTGCCAGTGGCGCTGAAACACAAGGTGACACCACCAATGCCGACAGCACGCCCATAATAAAGACGCTGAACCACTGGCCGCCTTGCTGTTTCTGATTTAAATCGTTTAACCGATTACGCAGACCCGATGGCAGTTGCAATTCGTACAGACCAAACATCGCCAGTGCCAGGGCAACAAATAAGGCGGAGAAAATAACCAGTACCCACGGCGTTTGCATCCAGGCCTGAATATTGGCCCCCGCGCCTAATAAGCCAACGGTTAAGCCTGCGGCGGCATAAGTCAGCGCCATACCCAGTACATAGATGCTCGACAGGGCAAAACCTTTGGCCGGTGAGGTATTGTTCTGACCCAGCACAACCGTGGTCAGAATTGGCACCATGGGTAATACACAGGGGGTAAAGGTCAGGCCAATGCCCAATAAGAAGAACAAGCCAACCACGGCGCCCCAGGAACGATTGCTGAACCAGTCATCGTCTGAGCTTGCTGTTGCCTGGTTAGGTGCCGCTTGAGTGGACGTAGCTGGGGCCTGGGTTGGCGTGACAGCAGTTGCTACCGGCGTGTAATTCAATTTCAGGCGTTGTGGTGGATAACACAAACCGGCATCGGCGCAGCCCTGATGATTCAGCTTGTAATCACCGGCTTGTAACGCCGTCAGATCAAAGCTGACATCTAACTCGTGATAAAACGCTGTGACTAAACCAAAAGCTTCGTCCTGTTTTTCTTTGCCCGTTTGAGAGTAGTAATCGGGATAAAGCTTGGTATCGCCTTGTTTCAAGTATAAGCGGCTTTTATACAGGTAGTAGCCATCTGCGGTGGAAAAACGCACATGCAGGCGATTGTCTTCAACTTCGGTGGTAAGCGGAAAGGCCTGATCAACCGGCAGGAACTCCGGTTCGTCGTTGCCAACCAGTTCATCCAGCAGGCTGGCATGGGCTGAGCCAATGCTGAATAACAGCAACAAGGTTGCAAACAGCGCCTGGATACTTAGTGCGCGCTGGCTTGCAGAATTCAGAATAACATTTACCAAAATAACACGTCCTCATGGTCAAATACGGTCGCCAGTAACCCGGTTCTCCATCACGAAACGTGTTCTGGCGATGGGCTCATCAGGTATTGCGTTTCACGGCGAGTAAAGCGAGTGCGGCTAATGCTGCTTTGGCATCGGAATCTGGTAAAAGTTTCAGATGCTGTTGTGCTCTGTCGGCACATTCATCGGCTTTCTGGCGGGTGTAATCCAGCGAGCCATTATCACGAACGATGCGTAATACGTCGTCCATATTGTCGAGGCCACCTTTACGGATCGCCTGACGAATCAGTTTGGCATCGGCTTCCGGTGCATTGGCCATGGCATGAATCAGTGGCAACGTTGGTTTGCCTTCCGCCAGATCATCGCCAACATTTTTCCCCAGCGTTTCGGCATCGCCTTCGTAATCCAGCACGTCATCAATCAGCTGGAACGCCATCCCCAGTTCTTTGCCATATTCTTTCAGCGCCAGAGTGGTGTCTGAATCCAGTTGCAGCAGACGAGCTGCGGCATGGGTCGATGCTTCAAATAACATGGCGGTTTTGCCATGAATCACATCCATATAGCGTGCTTCATCAACGTCCGGGTTTTTTACGTTGGTCAGCTGCAGTACTTCACCTTCTGCAATCACGCTGGTGGCGCTGGATAAGATATCCATCACTTCCAGCGACTTCAGCTCCACCATCATCTGGAAAGCGCGGCTGTATAAAAAGTCGCCCACCAGAACACTGGGTGCATTGCCCCATTTAGCATTGGCGGTTGGATTGCCACGGCGCATATCCGATGTATCAACCACATCATCGTGTAACAGGGTAGCGGTGTGAAGGAACTCAATCACAGTTGCCAGTTTTATCGCTTCGGCATCACAACGATCAAACGCTTTGGCACTCATCAATACCAATAGCGGGCGAATACGTTTTCCACCGCTGGAGACGATGTAGTCGGCAATTTTTTCTACCAATGGGATGCGAGAAGCCAACTGCTCATGGATCAGGGAATCAACGGCCTGGAATTCGTCCTGGGTGACGGCGAGGATGTCTTGAATTTGCATGGGGATGAGTCAGCGGCTGCCTGGTTGGTAAATGAGAATCGAAACCCGGCAAATGCTAGGGAGCCGGTGGGGTTCTGTCAAGAATTACGCGCGTTCATGTATTGCTTTTGCAAAAGTGCTGGGGTATAGTCTCGCGCCCCGAAATTCTGCTCTCTGCTGATATGGAAACCAGAGTGTTGCCAATAGATGTAGAACCTGACTGATAGGCAGTCTAAGTAAGAAGCGGTGTTTAAGCCGGGTATTTAAATAGCGCAAAAGCGGAGATCGTACTATGTACGCAGTAGTGGTAACTGGCGGTAAGCAATACCGTGTTGAAGAAGGCCAGACTCTGAAAGTAGAGAAGCTGGAAGTTGAAACTGGTTCAGCTGTTGAACTGGAAAAAGTATTATTAATCGGCAACGGCGACGACGTAAAAATCGGTCAGCCAGTTGTTGAAGGCGCAAAAGTAACTGCTGAAGTAGTTGCTCACGGTCGTCACAAAAAAGTGAAGATCATGAAGTTCAAGCGTCGTAAGCACCACATGAAGCAAATGGGCCACCGTCAGTGGTTCACTGAGCTGAAAATCACCAGCATCGCTGGCTAATAACTGTAGACAATTTAATTTTCCGAGGCCCGGTGTCGATGTGCCACATCGACCACTTCCGCAGAGTAGCAGCGGCTTCATTGAAGGAGAGATATTATGGCTCACAAAAAGGCTGGTGGTAGTACCCGTAACGGTCGCGATTCCGAAAGTAAACGCTTAGGCGTCAAGCTGTTCGGTGGTCAGGCTGCTAAAGCTGGTAACATCCTGGTTCGTCAACGTGGTACTAAGTTCCACGCGGGTGAAAACGTTCGTATCGGTCGTGACCACACTCTGTTCGCAACTGCTGAAGGTTCAGTTAAGTTCGAAGTTAAAGGTCCTAAGAACCGTAAAACTGTTAGCGTTATCCCTGCTTAATTAAGCGTTTAACGACAACAGATAAAATTGCCCTGACAGCTAATGGTTAGTGTCGGGGCATTTTTGTTTATAAAACCCTATCTATCTTCGTTCGAGGTACGTGATGAAATTTGTCGATGAAGCTCCAATTGTCGTTGAGGCAGGCAAAGGCGGTAATGGCTGTATGAGCTTTCGTCGGGAAAAATACATCCCGAAAGGCGGCCCGGACGGCGGTGATGGCGGCGATGGTGGCTCCATCATTCTGGAAGCCGATGATGCCGTTAACACCTTGATTGATTACCGCTATACCCGTCGCTACCGTGCGCCGAATGGCGGCAATGGCACCAGCCGTAACTGTACCGGTGCCAAGGGTGAAGATCTGATTCTGAAGGTGCCGGTGGGTACTACCGCCATTGATGTGGATACCGGCGAAACACTGGGCGACTTAACCGAAGATGGTGAGCGTCTGATGGTTGCTCGTGGTGGCTATCACGGTTTGGGCAATACCCGTTATAAGTCGTCTACCAATCAGGCGCCGCGTCAGACCAAGCCGGGTCAGCCGGGTGAGTCGCGTAACCTGAAGCTCGAACTGAAAGTATTGGCCGATGTTGGCCTGTTGGGCTTGCCGAATGCCGGTAAGTCGACCTTTATTCGTGCGGTATCAGCGGCCAAGCCTAAAGTCGCCGATTACCCGTTCACCACGCTGGTGCCTAATTTAGGTGTGGTGAAAATTGAAGATCACCGCTCCTTTGTTGTTGCTGATGTTCCGGGTCTGATTGAAGGGGCTTCTGAAGGCGCAGGTTTAGGTACCCGTTTCCTGAAGCATCTGGTACGTACTCAGTTGTTGCTGCATATTGTTGATATGGCACCGTTTGATGAATCCGATCCGGCTGATCGGGTGATGGCGATTAGCCAGGAGCTGGAGCGGTTCTCGCCGGGCCTGGCGCAGCGTGATCGCTGGCTGGTGTTGAATAAACTGGATATGGTCGATGCGGATGAGCGTCAGGCGCGTATCGATGCCGTGCTCGAAAAGCTGGATTGGCAAGGGCCGGTGTTTGAAATTTCTGCGCTGCAGCGTGAAGGCACCTTCCAGCTGAGCTGCGCCATTATGGATTATATGGAAGAGCGTCGTCAGCGTGCTCAGGATGATGAAGAGTTTGCTGAGCAACTGCTGGCTGAACGTGAAATGGTAGAGCAGGAAGCGCGCGAGCATGTTGAAATGCTGGAAGAACGTCGTCGTTTAGAGCGTATGGCCCGTAAAGCTGCCGCTGAAGATGACGACGATGATGATTACGATGTTGAAGTGGTTTATACCAACGAGTAACGTCTTAACAACAAACAACCCCTTAGCAACGAACAAGTCATTGGCACTGAATAAGCACTGAGCAGATGAGCACCGAACTGACGAGTCAAAGGAAGAAACTAGCCCGGCAAAAGCGCTGGGTCATTAAGATTGGCAGTGCCTTGTTGACCAATGATGGTCAGGGGTTGAATCGTGACGGTATGGCCAGCTGGGTCGAGCAGATTGCTCAGCTGCTGGAATTGGGTCATGAGGTGGTGCTGGTATCCTCGGGCTCGGTTGCAGAGGGAATGACTCGTTTGGGTTGGAAGAAACGCCCGGATAATGTGCATCAGTTGCAAGCCGCTGCCGCCGTTGGTCAAATGGGGTTGGTGCAGGCGTATGAAACCTCCTTTGCTCGCTTTGAAAAATCCACCGCACAAATTCTGCTGACTCACGATGATCTGAGTGATCGTACCCGTTATCTTAATGCCCGTAGCACGCTAAAAACCCTGCTTGAGTTGGGTGTGGTGCCGATCGTTAATGAAAACGATACCGTTGTGACCGATGAGATCTGCTTTGGTGATAACGACACTCTGGGTGCTCTGGTTGCGAATCTGGTAGAAGCTGACGTGCTGGTGATTCTGACCGATCAAGATGGACTATTCACAGCTGACCCACGTTCCAACCCGGATGCTGAAATTATTCATCAGGGTCAGGCCTCGGACGAGCGCTTTGCAGCGATGGCTGGTGGCGGTGGTGTATTGGGTCGTGGCGGTATGGTGACCAAAGTACGTGCGGCAACTCTGGCAGCACGCTCGGGTGCCGATACGGTGATTGTTGGTGGTCGTATCGAGCGGGTCATTTCCCGTTTGTATGATGGCGAATTGCTGGGTACCTTGTTGTTGGCTGATAAGGAGCCGGTTGCGGCACGTAAGCAGTGGATTGCCGGGCATCTGCAAACTCACGGTGAGCTGATATTGGATGCCGGGGCAATCAAGGCGCTTCGTGAGCGTGGTCGTAGTTTATTGCCGATTGGGGTGATTGCGGCTAATGGTCGTTTTGAACGTGGCCAAGTGGTTGCCTGTAAAGATGAGCAGGGCAGGCTGGTTGCGAAAGGACTGGTTAACTATAGCCGCTCAGAAGCATTAAAAATTTTGAAGACGCCAAGTGCAATGCTCGAAGAAGCACTTGGCTTTGTGACAGAACCAGAAATGATTCATCGCGATAATTTAGTGGTTATCTAGCGGTAATAAACAAATTAAAGAGATCTGCAGGATTGTTTTTCAAAAACAGCAACAGGATGTTGCGGGCCCGTCGAAGGCACATGGATGTGCCTTACGATGGGTGTGGCTGAAAAATAATGCTGTGGAATCTCGCAGTTTTAACGTTAAAAATACACTGCAGTTATCACCATTCAACACGCCGTAAATACATCCCTGTAGGCTCGGCTGCTGCTCCCTGCAGCAGACGGTTGAATAGCAATAACTCCAGTATATTTCTCAGGAGAGCGAAATGATTGAGCAAGTAAGCGTTGCTGGTATTGAAGTAAACAACGACAAACCATTCGTACTGTTTGGGGGTATGAATGTGCTGGAAAGCCGCGACCTGGCCATGGCGATTTGTGAGCACTACGTCAAAGTGACTGAAAAGCTCGGCATTCCTTATGTATTTAAGGCGTCTTTCGATAAGGCGAACCGTTCTTCCATTAATTCTTACCGTGGCCCGGGTATGGAAGAAGGTCTGAAGATCTTTGAAGAGATCAAATCGACCTTTAATGTGCCAATCATTACCGACGTTCACGAGCCATTCCAGGCGGCTCCGGTTGCAGAGGTGGTGGATGTGATTCAGTTACCAGCTTTCCTGGCGCGTCAGACTGATCTGGTGGTAGCAATGGCTGAAACCGGTGCCGCAATTAACGTGAAGAAGCCGCAGTTCCTGGCTCCACACGAAATGCGTCATATCATTAAAAAGTTCGCAGAAGCGGGCAATGAAAAAGTCATGTTGTGTGAGCGTGGTTCCAGCTTTGGTTATAACAACCTGGTGGTTGATATGCTGGGTATGGACGATATGAAGAAGCAGGCGCCGGTTATCTTTGATGCCACACACGCGCTGCAGCGTCCGGGTGGTCGTGCGGATTCCGCCGATGGTCGTCGTGCTCAGGCATTTGAGCTGGCACGCTCCGGTATGGCATTAGGCTTAGCAGGCTTGTTCCTGGAAGCACATCCAAATCCAGCAGAAGCTAAATGTGACGGTCCTTGTGCTCTGCCGCTGGATAAATTGGAGCCATACCTGGCACAAATGAAAGCCGTTGATGAGCTGGTGAAGTCGTTCGAGCCAGTGATTATTGATTAACGGATAACGATTAACTCTTAGTTGAGTAATAGATGCTCGCTAGGAGTTGACACCCGGGGGGGATATCAGGATAATTCCGGCCCTCTTATATGGGGCGCCTTGATAGCCCTTTGACTTGAACAACCAATTTTGAGGAGCCGACTGTGGCAAATTCCGCTGGTTCTCGTAAACGCGCCCGTCAGGCTATCAAACGTCGCGCGCGCACTGTTGCACTGCGTTCTATGGTTCGCACTTACATCAAGAAAGTACAAGCTGCTGTTGCTTCTGGCGACTATGAGCAAGCTCAAGCTGCTTTCACTAAGTCTCAGCCTTACATCGACAAGATGGTTAACAAAGGTATCATGCACAAGAATACTGCTGCACGTACCAAGAGCCGTCTGAACGCTAAGGTATTCGCACTGAAAGGCTAATTGCTGCTCAGTTCGACAAAAAACCCGCAGTTGCGGGTTTTTTTATGCCTGTTAGAAATGTTTTTAAGCAGCTTCGCTCCTAATTATTTTTC
Organism: Bacterioplanoides sp.; assembly: GCF_965226395.1. GTDB lineage: Bacteria > Pseudomonadota > Gammaproteobacteria > Pseudomonadales > Oceanobacteraceae > Bacterioplanoides. Next base: position 2,384,062 of record NZ_OZ245358.1, read on the forward strand.
AACCGCCGCGCCGAAAGGCCATCCCTGGCCTTGCCGCGCTACCGCCGCATCCTGCGGCTGCTATGAAAAACAATCAGGATCAAAGCTTCAAATATCCATAGTTGATACCTTGGAATAGTTATGGAAGATAAAACACCGCCAAAAGAGAGTGGGGAAAAGGGCAGTGGCAGCAGCCTGCTGAGGTCTTCTTCCATTGTCAGTGTGATGACACTGCTCAGCCGTGTGCTGGGTTTGGTACGGGACGTGATGGTGGCTCAGTACTTTGGTGCTCGGGCGGATGCTTTCTTTGTTGCCTTTAAGATCCCTAACTTTTTCCGTCGCTTATTTGCCGAAGGGGCGTTTTCCGTTGCCTTTGTTCCGGTGTTAACCGAATACAAAACCCAGCGTGGCCTGATTGAAGTAAAGCTGCTGATCGCCCGGGTGTCGGGTGTGCTGGGAATGGCTTTATTGGGCATTACGGCGTTGGCATTGCTGGGGGCGGACTATCTTCCCTGGATCTTTGCCCCGGGCTTTCGTGAAGATCCGGAAAAATTCGCCTTAACCGCAGACCTGCTGCGCATCACCTTTCCGTATTTGTTATTTATCTCACTAACCGCGTTTGCCAGTAGTGTACTGAATGCTTATGGGCGCTTCGCTGTACCGGCTTTTACGCCGGTGCTGCTGAATTTATGTCTGATCTTCTCCGTTGTGGTGATGACGGAGTGGTTTGTTGAGCCGCTGTTTGCACTGGCCTGGGGTGTGTTTATGGCCGGAGCGGTTCAGTTGCTGTTTCAACTTCCCTTCATTGCTCAGCTAGGTTTTCTGGTTCGACCGCAATATCAGCCAAAAGATGAAGGCGTTCGTCGCATTGGTAAGTTGATGATTCCGGCATTATTTGGTGTATCAGTGAGTCAGATAAACCTGCTGTTGGATACTCTGCTGGCGTCTTTCCTGGAGAGTGGCAGTGTCAGTTGGTTGTATTACTCCGATCGCCTGAACAACCTGCCGTTGGGTATTTTTGCTATCGCCATTGGTGTGGTGATTCTGCCTGCGCTGTCGCAGAAGCATGCGTCGGAGCAGGGGGAGGGTTTTGCTAAGACGCTGGATTGGGCGATTCGTATGGTGTTTTTGCTGGCATTGCCCGCCGCTCTGGCACTGGTAACGCTGGCTACGCCGCTGATGGCAACCATCTTCTATCATGGTGAAATTACTGCTTACGATGTTGGCAAGATGACCCTGAGCTTGCAGGCGTACGGTTCTGGCTTGTTGGCCTTTATGATGATTAAGGTGCTGGCGCCGGGTTATTACGCCCGTCAGGATACTAAAACGCCGGTGAAAATTGGCATTCAGGCGATGGCGGTGAATATGGTGCTGAATCTGGCGCTGGTATTCCCGCTGCAGCACGTGGGGTTGGCGTTGGCGACCTCGCTGTCGGCGTATTTTAATGCCTATATGTTGTATCGCGGTTTGCGTAAGCAGGGTGTTTATGCGGCGCAGCCAGGCTGGTTGTCGTTTGTTGCCAAGGCTGCGATTGCTAATGTGGCTTTGTTTGCGGTGATGTTCTGGCTTATGGGCAATCCTCAGCAGTGGCTGGAGTGGAGCACGCTGGAGCGTAGCAGCTGGATGGCACTGATTGTGACTGCCGGGGTGTTGGTGTATTTCGCTATTTTGATTGTTGCGGGCCTGCGCCCCCGTCATCTGAAAGGGCAGCTTTTCTAGTTTCTCAGAAAGGAGTTACCCATAGTTTTAAAGCAGCAACAGGATGTTGCGGTAGGATCGCCGGCACATGGATGTGCCGTCCGATCCGGTGACTAAAACCATGGGTCACTCCTTTCCTGATTCAGTCGGTGCAATCTGATCGGATATTATTTTGCCCGCCGCTCAGAAGGGCCGTCCCTGGCCCTGCTGCCTAAGCTTTTAGTGAAGAGTCGCAACATCCTGTCACTGCTTTGAAGTTTTATCTGATCAATTTCCCCAGTACTTCCAACCCATCTTTCTCAATGAGTAAAAACTAGCCATAAAATCACTGTCACCCAAGCGGCGGGTTGGCTATAATCCGGCCTTTTCGTTTTTTCGCGGGTTTGCTCAGATGCGTGTTTTACGCGGACTACATACCATTTCTACCAACTTCCCGGGCTGCGTTGCCACCATCGGGAATTTTGATGGTGTGCATCTCGGGCATCAGGCCATTCTGAAGTCGTTAAAAGACGTCGCCACACTCAAAGGCGTACCGACGCTGGTGATGATGTTTGAACCGCAGCCCAAAGAATTTTTTGCCCCTGAGGCCGCGCCTGCGCGATTAGCCAATATGCGGGAGAAGTTTCAGGATCTGAAAGAATACGGCGTCGATTATGTGCTGTGTCTGCCGTTTAATCAGAACCTGCGCTCAATGTCTGCTGCCGACTTTATTCAGACCATTCTGGTGGATGCGCTGAAAATCCAACACCTGATTGTCGGAGATGACTTCCGCTTTGGCTGTGACCGCAAAGGCGATTACCAACTGTTGCAGCAGGCGGGAGCACAATCAGGCTTTTCGGTACAGGATACGCCAACACTGGAGCTGGATGGCGAACGAGTCAGCAGCACCCGGGTACGCAGTGAATTGGCCTGTAATAATCTATCTCGTGTCAGCCGTTTACTGGGGCGTGGTTATCGTATGAGCGGCCGGGTTGCGTATGGTCGCCAGTTAGGGCGTACCATTGATACACCAACCGCCAATATCATGATCAAGCGACAGAAGTTGCCATTAAATGGCGTGTACGCTGTGCGTGTGCTGCTGGATGATCAACAGGCTGACCGAGGTGCAAACGAATATTTTGCCGTGGCTAATGTGGGCATTAAACCGACCATTTCCGGTACCCCTGAACCATCGTTAGAAGTACATCTGTTTGGTTTTAATGGTGATCTGTATTACCAGCATTTAACCGTTGAATTTCTGCATAAGATTCGTGATGAACAGAAGTTTGATGGCCTGGATGCCTTAAAAGACGCCATCGAAAATGATAAACGCGCAGCCAAACAATATTTTGCGGCCCTGCCGAATTCATTTCGCAGTGCCTGAACCTGTTTTAATAACCTATTTTTCTGAAGTTGCCGCCATTAGGCGCTTCAATTTATTAAGTGAAGTGACCCTGCTATGAACGACCGCTCCAAAAAAGAGACAGTGGAAAGCCAATATAAGTCGACTCTGAACCTGCCTGATACGGAATTCCCGATGCGTGGCAACCTGGCCAAGCGTGAGCCTGAAATGCTGGCGCGCTGGGAAGAGATTGGCCTGTATCAGAAGATTCGTGAAGCGCGTGCAGGTCGCGATAAGTTTATTTTGCATGATGGCCCTCCATATGCGAACGGTAAGATTCATATTGGTCACGCGGTTAACAAGGTTCTGAAAGACGTCATCATCAAGTCTCAGACCTTAAGCGGTAAAGATGCGCCATACATCCCTGGCTGGGATTGCCATGGCCTGCCAATTGAACTGAAAGTAGAAGAGAAAGTTGGCAAAGTCGGCGCTGTTAATGCGGATGGCCAGGTTGTTACTGCCAGTGAATTCCGTACCCATTGTCGTGAATACGCCGCTGAGCAGGTAGACGGCCAGCGTCAGGACTTCAAACGCTTAATGGTATTAGGTGATTGGGAAAACCCATACCTGACCATGGACTTCAAATTCGAAGCCAACATTATCCGCACTCTGGGTGCCATCATTGATAAAGGCCACCTGCACAAAGGCTTTAAGCCGGTTAACTGGTGCAGCGATTGTGGTTCTGCTTTGGCCGAAGCGGAAGTGGAATACGAAGATAAGCAGTCCATCTCCATTGATGTGAAATTTGCCTTCCCGGATAGTGCGGCGATTTTGTCGGCCTTTGGTGCGGGTGCGACTCACGCTGATAAAACCGTAAGCATTGTGATCTGGACCACCACGCCATGGACCATTCCGGCAAACGAAGCGGTATCGGTTCACCCAACACTGGAATACTCGCTGGTTCTGCTGAAAGAAGCGAATGAGATTCTGCTGCTGGCGGCGGATCTGGTCGAGGACGCGATGCAGCGTTATGGCATCGAAGCATTCGAAGTACTGGCGACCGCTAAAGGTGCGGCGTTTGGTCAGTTAGCTGAGCAAGATGCTGCACCATTCAGCGTTAAGCATCCGTTTATGCCAGGTAAAGAGGTGCCTGGTGTTTCAGGTGAAGAGAAAGATGGTTCCGCCGACAAGTTCGTGCCAATTATCACCGGCGACCATGTAACGGCTGATTCCGGTACCGGTTCTGTTCACACTGCACCTATGCACGGTGTAGACGATTACAACGTGGCGAACGCGTTTGGTGTGACCGCTGAGCAAATGCTGGTTGATAACAACGGTAACTTTATTGCGACACCAGCACTGGATGCACTGGAGCTGAGCGGTTTAAGTACCGCCGATAAAGGCGTTTTCCGGGTATTAGGTCTGCTGGCAGAAAAAGATGCCTTGCTGAAAAAAGCCAAGATCACCCATAGTTATCCACACTGCTGGCGTCATAAAACGCCGATCATCTTCCGTGCTACGCCACAGTGGTTTATCAGCATGAATCAGGCAGGCTTGCTGGATACCGCGATGCATGAAGTGGATAACACCATCGAATGGCGTCCGGGTTGGGGTAAGGCCCGTATCGAAGGCATGATGACTGATCGCCCGGATTGGTGTATCTCGCGTCAGCGTACCTGGGGCGTGCCGATTGCGCTGTTCGTGCATAAAGACACCAGCGAATTACACCCGAACAGCGCAGAACTGATTGAAAAAGTGGCTCTGAAGGTTGAAGAGAAGGGCATTGATGCCTGGTTCGATCTGGAAGCTGGCGAGTTATTAGGCGCTGACGCTGCAGACTACGTGAAAGTGACCGATACGCTGGACGTATGGTTTGACTCCGGTGTGACTCACACTGCGGTATGTAAAGAACGTGATCAGCTGCAATTCCCAGCGGATCTTTATCTGGAAGGCTCCGACCAACACCGTGGCTGGTTCCAAAGCTCATTGTTAACGTCAGTCGCCGCACACGGTCAGGCGCCGTATAAAACGGTTCTGACTCATGGTTTCACCGTGGATGCGAATGGCCGCAAGATGTCTAAGTCTCTGGGCAACACGGTTGAGCCGCAAGCTGTGATGAACAAGCTAGGTGGTGACATCCTGCGCTGGTGGGTAGCGGATACTGATTACAGCGGTGAGATGACGGTTTCGGATGAAATCCTGAAGCGTAACGCCGATGCTTATCGTCGTGTGCGTAACACCTGTCGTTTCCTGTTGGCCAATATCAATGGCTTTAACGCTTCAACTGATATGGTCGATGGCAAAGACCTGCTGCCGCTAGACGCCTGGATGGTGAACTACACCAAGGCATTGCAGGAAAAAGTGATTGCCTACTATCACGATTACGACCTGAAAGGCCTGACGAAGGCACTGATGAACTTCTGTGTGACTGAGCTGGGTGGTTTCTACCTGGATGTGATCAAAGACCGTCAGTATACCTGTAAAGCCGATGGTCTGGCACGTCGTAGTGCTCAGACCGCACTGTTCCACGTACTGGAAGCCATGGCTCGCTGGATTGCGCCAATTCTGTCGTTTACTGCAGAAGAAATCTGGGAATGCCTGGCTGCCGCAGGTTCTGAACGTGAAGAATCGGTAATGCTGAGCGAGTGGTACACCAATTTCCCTGCAACATCTGTGGGTGAATTTGATGACAGCTTCTGGAAAGATATCCTAGCTGCCAAAGCCGCAGTAAACGGTGTGTTAGAAAAAGCACGTGCTGATAAAACCATTGGTGCCAGTTTAAGTGCCGAAGTCGAACTGTTTGCTTCTGAAGGCATCAAAGCGCAACTGGATAAGCTGGGTAACGAACTGCGTTTCGTACTGATTACTTCCGGTGCTGTCGTGTCTGATTTTGCTGCGGATGCCGGTGAAGAAACGGAACTGGAAGGCCTGCGTGTTGCCGTGACCGCTTCAGAGAAAGAGAAGTGTGAGCGTTGTTGGCACCATACCGATGATGTGAGTAATAACGAGCAACACCCAACACTGTGTGGCCGCTGTGTAGAGAACGTCGAAGGTGACGGTGAGGTTCGCCATTATGCCTAAGCAAGCGTCTGCCATTATCTGGCTGTGGTTAGCGGCGTTGGTCTTTGTACTGGATATCGCCACTAAACAAATTGCCGAAGCGTTTCTGAATTACGGCGAGCCGGTGTATTTATTACCGGTGCTGGATTTTACGCTGCTGTATAACAAAGGTGCTGCCTTTAGTTTTTTAGCCAATGAAGGTGGCTGGCAGCGTTGGTTTTTCACGGTAATTTCCCTGGCGGTAAGTATTGTACTGATCGCCTGGTTAAAAAAATTACCGCGCACTCAGCTGTGGCTGCCAATTGCTTTAGCGCTGATTTTAGGTGGTGCACTGGGTAATTTATTTGATCGTGTGTTGTTTGGTCATGTGATCGACTTTATTTCAGTCCACTGGGAAAAGTCTTATTTCCCAGCGTTTAACCTAGCGGATTCTGCTATTACCGTTGGTGCCATTATGATGGCGATTGATATATTTTTAGAAGGCGAGCGGGAAGCTCAGCAGAAAGCTTCCTGATTTTTCGATATCTCAGAAAGTAACCGGTGCATAGTTTTTCAGCCGCCGGATCGGACGGCACATCCATGTGCCGGCGATCCTACCGCAACATCCTGTTGCTGCTTTGAAAAACCATCCACCGCTTACTTTCTCTAGGGCCTGTTAACACTATTTAGATCTTTGCTGCTGGCAGTCGTTTGTTCATGAGCAAGGCATGAGGAGCGCTGTTTAACGAGTTAAATAAGCAACGAATAACACAGCTCAGGGAAAAACTGACGCCAGCCCTTCGGGTTATGGCTGAAAATCCTTCACTCTGTGTTGCTCATCATTCATTTAACTCGTTAAACATCATTCTTCGAGCCTTGATTGAAAGATTTTCAGTCATAACAGCGTGATCGAAATAGTGTTAACAGGCCCTGGCAAAAATTCAAAACCGTATTTTTAAACAGCAAATCGCTGTTAAACCTCAAAGGTACTAAAAATTATGTCTGTAGCGACTATTCAAAACGGCAGCCAAATCACCATGCACTTCGCCCTGAAACTGGCAGAAGATCAGGTGGTGGATTCCACCTTTGAAAGCGAACCAGCGACCTTTGTTTTAGGAGACGGTAATTTATTGCCCGGTTTTGAAGAATATCTGATTGGTTTAACCACGGGTGATAAAAAGCTGTTTGAAGTTCCACCTGAAAAAGCCTTTGGTCAGCCAAACCCGCAAAACCAGCAAGAGATTAAACGCAAAGACTTTCCGGTTGATATGCCGGTTGCTCCTGGTTTGATGGTGTCGTTTGCCGATGCTCAGGGTCAGGAATTACCCGGTGTCATTGATAAAGTAGAAGGCGATTGGGTAACGGTTGATTTTAACCATCCGTTAGCCGGTAAAACTCTGATTTTTGAAGTGCAGATTCTGGAAGTGACGGAGGCCTGACGTGCAAATTAAACTCGCTAACCCTCGTGGTTTCTGTGCCGGTGTTGATCGGGCTATCGACATTGTGAATCGTGCCCTGGATCTGTTTGAACCACCGATTTATGTTCGCCACGAAGTGGTTCATAACAAATTTGTTGTGAATGGACTCCGTGAGCGTGGCGCTATTTTTGTCGATGAGCTGGACGAAGTACCCGACGATAATATTGTGATTTTTTCAGCGCACGGTGTCTCTCAGGCGGTTCGTAAAAACGCCGCAGATCGGGGGTTAAAAGTTTTTGATGCTACTTGCCCGCTTGTAACCAAAGTTCATCTGGAAGTTTCTCGTTATAGTGCTGATGGCAGCGAATGTATTCTGATTGGTCACAAAGGCCACCCGGAAGTTGAAGGCACCATGGGGCAATACGACTACTCCAATGGTGGCAATATTTATCTGGTAGAAGATGAAGCTGACGTGGCCGCACTGGAAGTTCACAATCCGGAAAAACTCTACTTCGTCACGCAAACTACTTTATCCATGGATGATACCGCTGTGGTTATTGATGCCTTACGTGCGAAGTTTGAGCATATTGAAGGCCCGCGTAAAGACGATATTTGTTATGCCACCCAAAATCGTCAGGATGCGGTTAAACAACTCGCAGCCGATTGTGATTTATTGCTGGTGGTAGGCTCCCCTAACAGCTCCAACTCGAACCGTTTGCGTGAGCTCGGAGAACGCATGGGAGCAAAAGCACACCTGATTGATAACGCCGATGAAATCTCAGCTGATTGGCTAGCTGGCATTAAAGCGGTTGGTATTACCGCTGGTGCATCAGCACCGGAAGTGCTGGTAAAGCAGGTAGTGGATAAGCTGGTGAGTTTAGGTGGCGAAGCCCCGCAAGAACTGCAGGGCCAGGAAGAAAATGTGGTGTTCTCGTTGCCGAAAGAACTACGAATGGTGGATGTGGGTTAATTTATAATTCTTTTTCTGTACCATCTGAAAGACGTAAAACTCGCTTGTTGCGAGTATTAAAAATAAGGTCGCCATCCTTAGCCTGTGGCCCCTGAGCTGTGGAAGTCAGCTCTACGCATACCGTCAGAGGGTCGCCTCCACATTGTGCGGCAGTGATTTTATAACGGCCTTTGGGCGTGGTATAAGCGCCACCACTAACGGTTAACCCTAAGTCCGATAAATCAGACGTATAGCTATCGTTGTCGGCATAATACAATTCCTGAGCATTTAAAATAGCTTGCATTGGGTCAATTGCATCTGTCCGGTCGCCTCGTAAAGAGTAATTTTGATAACCTGGAACGGCTATGCTCGCTAATATTGCAATAATAGCTAATGTAACCATGAGTTCAACTAAACTGAATCCATATTTTATTTTCATACTAGAGCTCTATTTATCAATATTGGTGGGGAAAACTGCTGTTTGTTGTATGTTTCTAACCACTCTGTCTGAGTAAGTATAAGGCGCTGCGTCCAGTAATATATAACTCCGTTGCAAGACATTTTGTGTCGAGTCATTAAAAGATCGAGTTAGAATGGAAAATTTTAGCCCTGATACACGCTCCCAATTTACGACATTACTGGCGTTACGGTATTCTAACCCAGCAATTGTTGGGGCTGTTTCATTACCATTTGGACGATTGTCTTCGAGATAAAGAGCCTGCATCCCTTCGATCCCATTAGCGATGACCTGAGCAGCACTAAGCTGAATGCCAGTTGTATGGTTATAGGTTGAGCAATATAGTACATCATCAAAGTCATCATCATTAATTGAGTTAATGTTTTGCTCTACCCAAAAAATATCTGCGACAACTGTACCATCTGGTAAGCCAGATAAATCTGTGCCATCACAGGCGCTTGAATAGGTAGCGTCAGAAGCTGATGTGTCGATTGTTCTAAGTGTAACCACCTTATCACCACCAGTAGTGGTTGAATTATCGTCATCAAAAGAACAGTTAGCATTTGGTGCCGGAGGTAGAATATTAGCAGCCGCACATGTGTCAGCGTAAGGTATTTCAAGATTAGTTCCTTCACTGCTGTAGCCACCAATGCGAAATCGCTCCGTTAGCCAGCCAGCAATAAAACGGCCATTCTCGGTAGCCTCTGAGCTGCCTTCACTGTTGATAGCTGCGCGGTTACTACTTGCCATGATATTAATCAAAAATAAGGAGATAACGACACCTAAAGAAAGTGCAATCATCAATTCAATAAGTGATAGCCCGTTCTGATGTTTAATATTCATGGTATAAAAACCGTCGTTAGAGATGCTTTATAAGTGATCGTGCTGTTGTTGCTTGAACCCGTCAGGTTTTCATCCGTGATGTAGACTTTGGTGCCGTCGGCATTTTCGGCTTCTGTACGCGAATCCCACTTCAGTGTGAGTGTGGTTTCATTATTATTTGCGGAGTCCACTACAACAGTTAACTCTGGATTGGCAATAGCGGTAGCAGGGGATGACTTGGTGACATCACTCCCGGCTACGATTGAATTCATATCACACAATGATTCATACAAATCCCAAGTCGCCATCTCTGAGCCATTACAACTTACTGCGTTAACTACACTGTTTCCATTATGATAGGGGGAGCAAACCCGTGTGGGAGCCGAATTGCAGACATTAGCCTGATTTCCATCATAATTAGCTGCTGCTGCTGCATTTAAATGAATGCGATTGGTTAAATCTTCCAGTAACCAGATAGCCTGGGAGCGATTTCCTGAGTCATTAACTGCTCTGTGTGTTTGCACTTGCAAGGTGCTTAATCCAACAATACCAATGATACTGATGGCCAGTGTGACTAAAATCTCAATTAAAGTAATACCTTTCTGATTTAACTGCATGTCGAATCACCTGTGCTGACCTGTCCGAGTGTTGTGGTCATAATTTTATAAACGTTGTTGCCACTACATTTGGGAACTTTTATATCAATTGTAACGGCATTACTTGAGCGTCCATAACGATCAAATTGAATCTGGGGGTGGGTTGATGTAAATACATCTTTCAAGTCATCGAGTAATGTTTCTTTGATAATAACATTGTTGGAATCTCTGATTTGCCAGCCATTATCCCAGTCACCATTAACTGGAAGTATTGTGATTGTTTCATCCAGTGTATCTGCTTTTATTCGAGCGCTACGAATATCCATAGTCAGGCGACTTTTCAGGCTAGCTGCTTGTTTATTGGTTAAATAAGTTGAAAAAGAGGGAACCGCAGTAGCGACTAATATTGCCGCTACTGCAAGTACCACCATTAACTCAATTAAAGTAAACGCCTGTTGTCTCATTGAACTTCCCATCGCAATACACCATAAGGTCTTATTGAATCACCACCGAGGGATTCTCCACCATTCAAGCCACCTTCTTGTGATACTTCAACGGCGCCAGGAATCTGAGCTCCATCTGGTGAAGTTGGTTCTTGAGGCTCTCTGATTACTATCTCAAGCTCATCTTCAATAGAGTTAATGCTTTGATCTTGTGAAGTTAATGTAAAGTTTCCATCAAGTAGTAAGGTAAAGCGACGGGTTTGGCCACCTGATGGACTACACGTTGAAGCATTAGAAGAGCGAGGCTGGAATGATGAAAATGTAATGTTATTATTAAGAGTTATGCCTCGCGCTAAAACCTTTTCTCCGGCATCAGGTAATTCAAAATAAAAACCTTGGCGATTAATCTGGAAGTTGGTAAAACCATCTGCATTTGCAGATACCGTGCTCTTTGCTAAGTCACTGCGGCATACTGTATGAATTTTATAGCTGCCATCAGCTTCATTTTTCTCCAATTGTGTTTTGTCTGATGGGATACAGGTATTAGTGTAATTAATATTATCCCAGGTAACACCAAGGTTCGATTTGGCAAGAAAGTCATACAAGACAAAAAAGTGATTCTGGATGTTTTTACCATTAGGAATGGCACGGTTTCCGGAGCCAATAGCTAGTTGGTATCGTGGTTCATATAACTCTGTTGAGTCCGATAGTGTGATGCCATAATTTACATAGGCGATATCAGGGCGGGAGAAAAAACGAGTAATGCCAGAACTTACCGCCAAATCAGCAATAATGCCTCCTTTGGCAAAGTTGCTCTTTGATGTTGCTTCTGGGTTAAAGTCGAAGCGTAAAATTTTCCCTGCAAGATCGGTCAAATACATTGTATCGTGGAAACCATCGCGATTATCATCGATCAGAGTCGGTCGATTAGGAATAGCATGGTCGAGCTTCAGTACATCAGATGCTTGCCACAGAACAGAGTTGGTTTCTGGATCGATAATATATACATCTTTACCTATAGAGTGAGAGCCTTCCAGAGTTGTACGTGATGTATCAGGCGCTGTGTCATAACCGCCCGAGATAACTAATACATCTTTGCTGCTGCCATTCGCATCTCGCCACTTAATTCTGGCTCGTAATGGTAAAGCCCAAGTCTGGCCTAAGTTTGCAAACTCACCAGCTCCCCCTTGAATATGATCAACCATAACGGGTTTATTTGGATCAGAAATATCGACAACATAATAATCTCTACCACCACGGCGCATTCCTAAGTAGAGATAAGCTTTTTCATTACTATCGACTTTAAGGTTGCCGTTAGTGTCTTTGTGCCATAAGTAAGGTGTCAGGTCGAGGCCATAAATTTTAGATGGTCCTTCGTCATGATAAGCCGCAGCACTGGGTAATAAGTCTCTTGGAATAAATGCGTACCGTTCGCCTGGGTTTTCAAGTGATGGGTTGAATGCGTGCAAAAAACCGGCATTTGTTGTAATAAATAACGTCCGCTCACCGGATGCATAATTAACAACCAGAGGCCTGCTATGTAATGGGTCAGCGATAGCTTTCAATTCATTACCTTCAGAATCTTTGTTTTTCAGGTAATTACTCAAACTGCTCAAGGAACTGCTGCTTTTAAACTCTCTTTGTTTAACGTTAGCGCTATCAAATAAAACAATTGAGCTATTATCTGTACTAGTCGTATAAAGAGTCCGGTCTTTAATTCGACTGGCTATTCCTCCGGCTTCAATATCATTGCCATCAACCTCTTCACTCCAAAAGCTATGTGATTTATCACTAAAGAACCCCGTATTGCTGTCAAAAATCCGCTTTCTAGCTTTATCAATAATAAAGCCACTACTATCACGGGCATAACGTTTTACATTACCCGACCATGCAGCCCCTTTTGTTGGTTTAAAAACAGAGACATATACATCATTACCTACTTCCAGAGTATTATCCGTGCTTACTGCAACCTGTGGTGAAACGAAAGTGCTACCATTTTCTAACACGTTATTAATAGCATCTCCTAATGCGGTTTTTAAACTATTAAAATCATCTCCGGAGCCGAAACTGCCACCCCCTTGTTTTGCCATATTTTCGAGCAGAGTATTCAAATTGCTGTTGAACCCACCAATAGTATTCAAAATTATGTTTTGCTCATTATTAAGAGATGAGCTGTGATCGGTATTATTGATCCAGAAAGCGAGCTTTTGGTGATGTTGGGGGTCGTTTTGGTTATTGATCGCCAATGTGGGGGTGACGCCAGCATTCACAAGGTTGTTGTAATTTGCCAGAATCGTTGCATCTTCATTTGTATCTGCACTGGATTCTCCATCGGTAAAAGCAATAATATGTGGTGCATCGCAGGTTTGTTTAAATGCTGTTTTGTATACACCAGGGGCTGCAAAAGTAGATGGTGTGCTTCTTTCATTAGTAGGCATCGGAATCCAATCAGTGCAAACATCGTTTCTCCAACCTATGCCTGAAATGAACGCAAGTTCTAAGCGAGTACATGTTGCGCCGGATCTAAGGGTAAAACAGCCAGGAAGCCAAATTCTTTGACTGTCACTAAAAACATTTGCGAAGGAGCTACACCCTACTGAAGGATCTGGGAATTTACTGTATAAGCTGGTGTCGCCACGCAGAAAACGCACAGCTTCTGAAATAGATTCTTTCAGTGGAGTACCGCCTGATGTAGGTAAAGCGTTAATCTCATTAATTAGTCTTTGTTGTGTTGTATCGTTATCTAGGGATAAAAATTCAGTTAATAAATAACCGCCATTATTTGAAATTGAGTCAAACCGCATTAACGCAATTTCAAGATCATCGAATTGTGGGTCTGAGATAACATCGCGTGCAACCTCTTGAACGACATCCATTCTTGTTTTACACGGTGAAACACTGCAGTCAGCATTGATTGCCATAGACCCCGATGTATCCATTAAAAACACGGCACGTTTGGTTGCTTCAACGCCGCTATCAAGTGCGGTGTATATATCGGTATCGTCCGCATAAGTATTAAAAGCGATCAGAAGCGCTGCCAATTTTATTAACTTATTCATCATTATTGCCTCCAGATGCTTTTGGTGGTTGAATATCAAAAGGGCCTTCAATATTGCCGAAATTAATGTAATAGACCTTTCCGGTTTCTTCGCCTAGCCCTAAATAGGTTGTCGAATGACTCCGATTTAATAATAGAGTTAAGGCTTGTTTCCTGGTAATTTGATCAGCGTATTCACGCAACTTAATATTTTTAGCATTGATATGCCATTTAGCTTCACACTCAGGGCATAAACGGAACTGAGTTTTCTGTTGCCCAAGAGAGAGTAAATCTTGTCCCGGAATACTATGCCCCATAATGCGCTCAGCGTATGTGTTTATGCTGAAAAAAGCTGAGACTAGTATAATCAATAATTTAGAAGTCATATTAATTATCCTGTGAAGTTGAAGTAGTAAAGCGACGATACGCCATGGCTTGTGTTGAACTTAAGCGGGAGGTTGAGGCTGTGGTGGTATTAATGAAAATCAGGTTAGAGTTGCTAACATGGACAGAGCTACCAGTCTCGGGTTGGCCAGTACTACCTGGTAGTTGCTCAATATGTAATGTATTACTATCGACAGTAATGCCTTTATTTAATGATGGTGGATTAAGAAGCCGTGTTCCATCAGCACCTGAGGTTGGATCCATGGTGATTTTGGCAAGGTCACTGTCAGTGGCGCCAGTTTGACTAGCTGCTCTGTATTGAACTGCTAGCGGATCTAGAGCCCTTACAACCAGACTGCGGTCTTCGATATTGCGGCGAATGCTGATCAGCGGACTGTGTGTGGTTTTAAAGGTTTGCTGCTGCGTCTGCATGTTACTGATCATACGCAGTTGTCCGGATGAGCGTTCCATAACAACAACGGCACCGATGGTAATGGCCGTCAGAATCACCAGGCTGACAATCAAGGCTGACCCTGATTGTTTCCGGGAAGTAATGGGAAGTTTAGAATAATATGTCATTGAGTCACTGACCTCAGATATCTGATTACCTCAGTTGTACCATAAGCCACTGATTCCAAAGTACCAGTACTGCCGGATAAATGGTTTTATCTGGCAGAAATACGGTGCTTGCGCTATTTAGGGCAGGGAATGTCTTGATTTGAGGCGTTTTCAGCGATGTGATTATTGTTGTTGTCTTCCCCTGGGCGAATACGGCCAACCCGGGAGAGAATAAAGGCATATGAAATAGGTGGTGTGGTGCTGGCACAGTATGAAAGCGTTCCGGTTGTGCTGAATCCGGTTGGAAAGTAGATCAGTGCCGAGCGCTGGAAGTTCCGGCTGGCAATTGTCGCCGGGAGTGGTTTGATTCGGGTATGAACCTCTTCGAGCGGATCGAGTTTCTGGTCCCTATTAGTGTCACTGAACAGCGTAAGCTCCTGATTCCATGCTCGTTGGCACGACCCGTTTGTATCCAGCGGGCACAGAACAATGTTCTGTTTTTCCAGAGTTGCTATGTTTCTCGCATAGGACAAAACCCGGCGCAGTTGTTTGATATCGCTACGGGCCTTGGTGTTTTCAATATAGCTGCCAAACGAAGTGGCCGATGTCATTAAGATCCCGACAACTGAGAGCGTCACCAACAACTCAACCAGCGTGAGTGCTTTTATTGAACCTTTCATAAACCATCCTTGGCTATTTTCTGTTCAATATATCCTTGCCTTTACCAGGCGGTCACTCAGCGGATGGTGTGAAATTCAGTCGATGGCCAGCTTCTTACAGCGATAGCGCAGTGCCCGAAAGCTGATTCCGAGTTTTTCGGCCGCCGCAGTTTTATTCCAGCGGGTCGCCTCCAATGCCTGAGTGATTGCCAGGCGCTCGATATTTTCCAGGTAGGCTTCGAGGTTGTTGGTTTCAATCGTTAATTCACCACTGTTGTGGTGCGATTGAGTCATGGATGGACTTTGTTCTGACAGGCTCAGGTCATCAATGCTGATTAGCTCGCCTTCGGCCATGGTAAAGGCGCGTTGCAGTATATTCTCCAGTTCGCGGACATTCCCGGGGAAGCTATATTGTTGCAGCGCATCCGCCGCACGCGGCGATAAATCCACTTCTGGCATGCCCCACTCCTGAGCGTACTTGCGGATAAAATGACGTGTTAACAGCGGGATATCTTCCGGCCGTTCCGCCAGGCGTGGCACACATACCTGAATCACATTTAAGCGGAAGTACAGATCCTGGCGGAAAGCTTCCTGGTCGACCAGCGCCTGAAGGTCTTTGTGGCTGGCAGACACAATGCGTACATCAACGGCATCTTCGTGCTCGCTACCCACGGCACGCACAGCTTTTTCCTGAATCACCCGCAGCAGTTTGGCCTGCATATCCAGTGGCAGCTCGGCAACTTCATCAAGAAATAACGTACCTCCCTGAGCAGCTTTAAAGAAGCCAGCTTTATCTGCGCTGGCACCTGTGAAAGCCCCCTTAATATGGCCAAAAAATTCACTTTCCATCAGGTCTTTTGGGATGGCACCACAGTTAACTGCAATAAACGGCTGATTAGCGCGCACACTCTGGTGGTGAATCAGACGGGCGACCAGCTCTTTACCAGTACCGGACTGGCCATGAATAAATACCGGTGCCTGGGTGCGGGCGACTTTGCGGATTTTATCTTTCAGTTGTGCCATCACTGCCGAGTTGCCCAGCAACCCCTGGCTTGAAGGTACGGAATCGAGATTAGCCGGCACTTTGGTCAGTCGCAGTGCGGCCTGTACCAACTCCCGCAGACGCACAATGTCAATCGGCTTGGCAACTAAGTCAAAGGCTCCGGCTTTTAAAGCATTAACTGCTAAGTCCATGCTGCCAAAGGCGGTAATCATAGCGATGGGCATGTCCGGATATTTGGCATTACACAATTCGATGATTTCCAGCCCGTTGCCATCCGGCAACTTCATATCGGTAATGCAAAAGTGATATGGCCGCTGTTGCAACAAAGCCAATGCTTCGCTGACGCTGCCTGCTTGATAGCATTCCATATCCATGCGTTGCAGGGTCAGGGCAATTAAATCGCGGATATCCGGTTCATCATCAATGATGAGGGCGGTGTATTGGCTCATACCGTTTCTCAAGTCACTACTTCAAATGATTACTGATTATATTGTTGTCTGTTCAGTCGGGCGTTGCGCCTGTATCTGAAAACAAGTGTGCTTTTGTTTTCGAATATACTGGATTGTGGCCTGATTGGCTTCACACAACTCGCGACAAAGATATAACCCCAAGCCGGTTCCATCATGTTCTGTGGTGTGAAACGGTTCAAAAAGATGCTTCTGTTGTGCTTCTGCTACGCCCGCGCCGTTATCAACAATGGCGAGCGTGACCTGGTTGCTGCTGACGTTAGCAACCAGCATCAGGCGAGCATGCTGGGGGTTATGCTGCAGTGCGTGGCGTAGCCCGTTGGCGCACAGGTTATGCAAAATCTGCTGTAGATGATCCGGGTCGAAGGTGATCAGCCAATCATCATCGCATGCCAGCTTGATGCTGAAATGTTTGTCCTGATGTAGGCCGTGGAAGTGCTCAATAAAATGCTGCAACCAAGGGCGGAGCGGTAAATCTTCACGACAGGCCTGAGTACGGCGGGATAACTGTAAAATATCCTCAATGGTGCGATTAATGCGCATGCAGTGCTGCTCAACAATCTGAGTCAGTTTTTGTTCTGGTGCTTGCAGGTAGTCGGTTTCAGCGAGTAATTGCGCCGCTTGGCGTAAAGCACTGAGTGGGTTGCGGATTTCATGAGCAATGCTGGCGGTCAAGCGCCCGAGCGAAGCCAGCTTGATTTGTTGTGCTTCGGCGGCGATACGGCTGTTATCTTCCAGATAGATTAAATAGTCGCCGGATTCGGCACCGTCAATCGCAACCCGGTTGAGTATCAGACTGCTTTGTTGCTGCTGAATGACGGAGTTCGACGGTGCATTTTTTAATACTGCAGGCAAATCTTCTTCTTCGTGCAATTGAAACCATTGTGCGGCCTGCTGATTAAGCAGCAGTACTTTATGATGTCGATCACAGGCAATCACACCGTTTGGTAATCCTAACAGTGCTTTTTTGCTGAAATGCTGCAGGCGGCGAATATGGGTTGCCTGTTTATCGGCCAGTGTCAGTGTGCTTTGCAGTCGTTGCGATAAAGCCTGAGTTAAGGCTGCCAGAGTAAAGAATAAAATCCCCTGCAGACCACTGCTGACAATACTCTGAGTCTCCAGGTCGGCCAGCAAAAACTGCTGGGTATAAAATAATGCCAAACTGCTCCAGGCCGCGACACCAAAGCCGAGTACACCCGGTGCCAGCAAATTAGCAATCACCACCGGAATCAGAATCAGGCTGGCAAAACCCGAGTCACTGCCGCCACTGGCGTACATCATGGCTGATAACAGCACAACTTCGAGGAAGATATAACCAATAGCAATCTGGGGGTTAGGGTTGCGATTAGCGAAGGCAACAAAGGCAGCGGCAACAATGACATACACCGAAACAGTGATCAGTAATGTGGTGGGAGCATGGCCACCAATAATGGCATCAGCATGATCCAGGCCATCAACAACGGTCAGGAATAACGCCAGAAATAATGAATAATGGCTGTAAAGCCGCAGTAAGCGTTGTCCTTTGACCAGAAATTCACTGGAAATCAGTCGCATAGCGTCCTTCTTTGGTTTGCGTCGCACGGGGAATTTCCAGACAATACGCGCCCTGAACGATTTTCTCTAGCGAAACACTCTGTAAGAGCAACGTCTATGACCACACCTGTTACCAAAGCGCCCATGCGTATCACCCTGAGCCAGCTCAACTATGTGGTTGGGGATATATTGGGCAATACTGAGCAAATGATAGCGGCCGCCCACGAGGCCGCCAAACAGGGCAGTGACCTGATTGTTTTCAGTGAGCTTTCGTTAACCGGATACCCGCCGGAAGATTTATTACTACGCCCAAGCTTGCAACTGCGGGTCGAAGCGGCGTTAACAAAAATTGCTGAGTCATCTCATCAGATTGCCATTGCACTGGGTTTTCCATGGCAACAGCAAACGCAGTTGTTTAATTGCGCTGCCATTTATCACGCAGGCCAATGTTTGGGCCGTTATGCCAAGCAGTGCTTGCCGAATTATCAGGTATTCGACGAGAAGCGTTATTTCTCCGCCGGTGATCAACCGTGTGTAATCGAACTCAAAGGGCACAAGCTCGGCCTGACGGTGTGTGAAGATGTCTGGCATCCTGGCCCGGCAGAGCAAAGTGTCGAGGCCGGTGCGGAAATGATTCTGAACCTGAATGCATCACCCTTCCATGTGGATAAACAACAACAACGTATTGAGCTGATTCGCCAGCATGTGCAGCAGCTTAATGTACCGCTGCTGTATGTGAATCAGGTGGGCGGTCAGGATGAGCTGGTGTTTGATGGCCGTTCATTTGCGATGTCGGCCAGCGGTGAGTTAATCACTCAGTTGCCGGCTTATGAGTCAGCAGCGACCGAAGTGTTATGGGATGCTCAGCAACTGTCTGCTCAAGCGGTATCTGCAAGTGATAATGCCGGGCTCGCTTCTTTGTACCAGGCGTTGGTGCTGGGGGTGCGTGACTATGTGAATAAAAACGGCTTTAAAGGCATCGTGCTGGGGTTATCTGGTGGTATCGATTCGGCATTAACATTGGCGATTGCCGCTGATGCCATCGGCAAAGACCGCGTTAAAGCCATTATGATGCCGTTTGCTTATACCTCGGGCATGAGTAAAGAAGATGCCGCCGAGCAGGCCGAACGCATGGGTGTTGCCTATGAGTCGGTTTCGATTGAGCCGATGTACAACACCTTTATTGAAGCGCTGGCACCGCAGTTTGAAGGACTGCCGCGGGATACCACCGAAGAAAACCTGCAGGCTCGTTGCCGCGGAGTACTGCTGATGGCAGTGTCGAATAAAACGGGTTATATGGTGCTGACCACCGGTAATAAAAGTGAGATGGCGGTGGGCTATGCCACCCTGTATGGCGATATGGTGGGTGGCTACAGTGCCTTAAAAGATGTGTACAAAACCACGGTGTTCCAGTTAGCTGAATACCGCAACACGCTGGGCTATGTGATTCCGCAGCGTGTGATTGACCGGCCACCTTCCGCTGAATTGGCTCCCGATCAGAAAGATGAAGACAGCCTGCCACCTTATGAGGTGTTGGATGCCATTCTTGAACGTTATATCGAGCAGGATATGAGCGCCGATCGCATTATGGCAGACGGTTTTGCCCGTGAAGATGTTTTGCGTGTATTACGGCTGGTGGATGTGAACGAGTACAAACGCCGTCAGGCACCGATTGGTGTTCGTATCACTCAGCGTGGTTTTGGTCGTGACCGTCGTTATCCGGTGACCAATGGCTGGAAGGCGGGGGTTTAATATTCAGAGATCAATTCCTGGCTGAATGTTTTCAGCCGGGAGGATTAGTCAGCTTCTCAGCGACTTTAGTAACCTTATCCTTTAGTGAATACAAAGACACAAAGGCCACTGGCCAGGCAATCACATAGCTGGAAAGCCAGCGTTGCGGTGTTCCTGCATCCAGGCCTGTATTAATGATCACCACCACGGCTGAAACGATACCAGCCATGGTTCCCGACATTAATAAGGCAAAAATAATCGGGGTGTGCTTGGGTTTGAGCATGTTACATCTTACTTCTGGTTTGAGATGCAAAAAGCTTAGTCAAACAAACCAAAACTCACCACATTCAGCAACGAACGACGATCCACTTCGGTCAGGCCACTGCTGACAAATTCTCCATCCTGCAATTGAGGATGTTGCGGGAAGTTCAGCTCCAGTAACGCCAGCGCTTTATTAGATTCCAATGGCAGTTCCAGCAGCTGATACGCTTCCACTTGCAGTGCCAAAGCATCGGCGACGGACGACGTTCGCTGGAAGTTCATCACAATACGTTGGGCACGATTGGCCGCGGCAACGTAGGCGTGACGCTTCATATAATATTGCGCAACCCCAAGCTCATAAGATGCCATGCGATCATTCAGGAACACCATACGGGCGCGGGCATCAGCGTTATAAGGGCTGTCCGGGAAGCGGGTTAATAATTCAGAAAAGTAATTAAACGAATCCTGTAATGGTTGCTGATCACGTCGTGACTGACTGTCGGAGAAGTAACGTTCAACAAACGCGAAACCGAGATCATAGGTGGCTAAACCGCGCATGTAATACGCATAATCCACCTGAGAATGGAGCGGGTGCAAACGGATAAAGCGCTCACTGGAGGCTAGTACACCTTCCATATCACCGGTTTGATACTGAGCGTAAATCAGCTCCAGTTGTGCTTGCTCGGCGTATTGACCAAAAGGATAACGCGACTCCAGTTCACGCAAACGTTCTACCGCAACCAAATAGTTATTATTCTCCAGTGCTTCGGAAGCCTGTTGATAATACTCACGCTCAGTTTGCTCCTGAGTTTTCTCAGGTTGGCTGGAGCAGGCGGCTAATAAAACAAAAAGACCAACAACAAATGACCGGCGGCCGACTGAAAACATTCCAAACGGCGAAATGGCGGGTAACTTCATGGAGACTGTTCCTGATTACCGATATACTGAACGACTAAACCCCGTATTAAAGCACAGTCGTCACGCACCCCCAATCATTACCTTCCGAGTCTTATGTCCAATCAGATTAATCAAACCGCCGAAGTCCCCCACGAACTGGGTAATAAACGCCTGGATCAGGTGGCTGCCCAGTTATTCCCGGATTTTTCCCGTTCCCGTTTGCAGCAATGGATCAAAGGCGGTCAGCTGACGGTGGATGGTGATGTCTGGCGCGGCCGTGACAAACTGATTGGTGGTGAAACACTGGCTCTGGTGACTGAACTGGAAGCCGAAGGTGACTGGCAGCCGGAAGATATCCCGCTGGATATCATTTACGAAGACGATCATATTCTGGTGATTAATAAACCGGCGGGGCTGGTGGTTCACCCGGCCGCTGGCAATCACACCGGCACCCTGTTAAATGCCTTGTTGCACCACGACCCAGAGCTGGCCAATATCCCACGGGCCGGAATTGTGCATCGCCTCGATAAAGACACCACAGGCTTGATGGTGGTGGCAAAAACCCTGCAAGCTCAGGCGCATCTGGTTGCCCAGTTACAGGATCGCAGCATGGGACGTGAGTATGAAGCGGTGGTACAGGGAGTGATGACCGGTGGTGGCACGGTTGATCAACCGATTGGTCGTCATGGCACACAACGCACCAAGATGGCAGTGAATCCGCTGGGTAAAGATGCCATTACGCATTATCGGGTGTTGCATAAATTCCCGACCCATACCTACATTCGCTGTAAGCTGGAAACCGGTCGTACTCACCAGATCCGGGTGCATATGGCACACATCGCACACCCGTTGGTGGGTGATGCGGCTTATGCCGGGCGTACCCGGTTAACCAAAGGCATCACGCCTGAGCTGCGCCATACCCTGCAGCAGTTTACGCGTCAGGCACTGCACGCGCGCCAATTAGGATTAATTCATCCGGCCAGCGAAGAATACTGCGAGTGGGAAGTGGAGTTACCGGAAGACTTTGAACAACTGCTGGACGCGCTGGCTTTTGATGAAGAAGAGCAGAATGTCGACTTCTGAGGCTGCTGCCGGTTTTACACCGGACTGGCCGCTTCCACCTGGTGTCTCTGCGTGGATTACCACACGTAACGGCGGTTGCTCTGAAATGCCTTACAGCAGTAATAATCTGGCGCTCCATGTCGGAGATAATCAGGCCTCTGTTGAACAAAACCGCCAGCAGTTATTGCAGCAACTGGCAGGAGCACAGACGATCCAGTGGCTTAATCAGACTCACAGTGATCGGGTGATCAAAGCAGACGACAATGCTCTACAAACACCACAACAACAAGCACCACAGCAAACACCGGAGGCTGATGCCTGCTTTACCCGTGAGCCCGGTCTTGTTTGCAGTGTGATGACGGCGGATTGTTTGCCGGTTCTGATAGCGGCTAAGGATGGATCTCAGGTGGCTGCGGTACATGCTGGTTGGCGAGGACTGGCGGCCGGTATTGTGCAGAATACGCTGGCGCAGTTTACAGCGGATGTGACGGTATATCTGGGTCCGGCGATTGGCCCGCAGCAATTTGAAGTTGGCCCTGATGTGCGGCAAGCGTTTGCCTGGGCTTCAGATGACTGTTTTCAGCCGGGGCGTGGTGATCGGCTGATGGCGAATATTTATCAGCTGGCGCGTGAAACTCTGATGTCAGCGGGTGTGAATGAAATTTACGGTGGCGAGTATTGCACGGTCACCGACGCCGAAACTTTTTATTCGTATCGGCGTGAAGGTCAGACCGGCCGTATGGCCAGCCTGATCTGGATAAACAAGTAGCCAAATTATTTACAGTAGTCGGCAATGGATTTGTCAGCACGTTGATTCCAACTGGCGCGTTCTGCATCGGTTAGCGGTCGGTAAGAGCCATCATCCTGCTTAAAGCGGCGGTTAAAGTTAGCGGCTATCTTGGCTTTGATATCCCGGGCCTGAGCACAATATTCGGCCGCTTTTTCTTTGCTGACAGTACTCTTAATCTCTTGCTTTTCAGCTTCCAGTGTTTGTTGCTCTTTGCGGGTAACGTCAGCAGAGATGGCAGGCGTCTTTTTTGGCGGAGGTGTTACCTTATCAACCCGCAAATTGTACTGATCCTGATTCAGCCCGCGTGGCGGTTGTGAACTGAAATGCACCTGGCCGTTTTCATCGGTCCATTTATAGACTTTCCCCGCCTGACTTAACAACGGTGTCAGTATGCCGACAAGCAACAGAACGACAGAAAGAATTCGCATAGTAACCTCAGGGAAAAACAGTTGTTAAAACCGATTAGAAAAAGCCCTTCAAACGTTATTTAAACCTTATGATTTGTCAAGGTTTTCTGCGGTTTTTGCGGTGGACAATGCTGGCGGTAATGCTAGAATTAGCGCGCTTTTGCTGACGTTGCTGTTACCAGCACCCCGGACACACAATGACAGCTTCTGGAGCGGCTATCCTCCGCCCAGTTCAGCCTCGACGTCTTCGACCAGGCAACGAGTTACTGATGAACAATTAAAAGTTGCGCATCCAGCCTGAGCGAGCCTCAGTTGTGTAAGGCTCAATATCGCACAGTTAAAATTTTTACCCACGCTCTTTTTAGAGCTTGTGAATGAGGATAAGTACGGTGGAATTACTTTCCGGCGGAGATATGTTAGTTCGCGCGCTGCATGAGTCAGGCGTTGAATACATTTATGGTTACCCGGGTGGCTCTCTGCTACACGTGTACGATGCAGTCTACAAACAAAGCGCCGTTAAACACGTACTGGTCCGACACGAGCAAGCCGCTGCTCATATGGCTGATGGTTATGCCCGTGCGACCGGCAAACCAGGTGTTGTAATGGTGACCTCTGGTCCTGGCGCAACCAACACCATTACCGGTATTGCAACTGCTTTTACCGATTCGATTCCTATGGTCATCATTTCTGGTCAGGTGATGAGTCATCTGGTGGGCGACGACGCCTTCCAGGAAACAGACATGCTGGGCATTTCCCGCCCGGTAGTTAAACACAGCTTTGCGGTACGTCGTCCGGAAGACATTCCTGAGATTGTTGCCAAAGCGTTTCATATTGCCAGCACGGGTCGTCCTGGCCCGGTTCTGATCGATATTCCGAAAGACATGACCATGCCGAACGAACGGTATGAGTATGCGTATCCGAAGAAGATCAAGCTGCGTTCTTACACGCCGCCACAACGTGGTCATGCGGGTCAGATTAAAAAAGCCGTTGAGCTGCTGGTTAAGGCCAAGCGTCCGGTTATTTATGCCGGTGGTGGTGTGATCATTGATGGCAGCTCCGATAAATTGCGTACTCTGGTTGATCGCCTGAACTTCCCGTGCACCAATACTCTGATGGGCCTGGGTGCGTATCCGGGTACTGGCGAGCGTTTCCTCGGTATGCTGGGTATGCATGGTACGTACGAAGCTAATATGGCGATGCACCATGCGGATGTGATCCTGGCAGTTGGCGCACGTTTTGACGACCGTGTAACCAATGCAACCAACAAGTTCTGCCCGGAAGCGACCATTGTTCATATCGACATTGATCCGTCTTCCATCTCCAAAACCATCAACGCACACGTGCCGATTGTTGGCCCGGTAGGCAGCGTACTGGACGAGATGCTGGCACTGCTGGATGAAAGTGAAGAAACGCCGGATGAGGCGGCACTGGAATCCTGGTGGACACAAGTGAACGAATGGCGTCAGCGTCATGGTATGCGTTATGAGAAAAACGATAACGGCCTGATGAAGCCTCAGGAAGTGATCGAAGCCATGTGGGAAGCCACCAAAGGTGATGCCTATGTGACTTCTGATGTGGGTCAGCACCAGATGTTTGCCGCTCAGTATTACAAGTTTGATAAGCCAAATCGCTGGATTAACTCCGGTGGTCTGGGAACCATGGGTTTTGGTTTCCCGGCGGCGATGGGCATCAAGCTGAACTTCCAGGATGAAATGGTTGTTTGTGTGACGGGTGAAGGTTCTATTCAGATGAACATTCAGGAACTGTCGACCTGTTTACAGTACGGCATTCCGGTGAAAATTCTGTGTCTGAACAACGGCTCTCTGGGCATGGTACGTCAGTGGCAGGATATGAACTACGAAGGTCGTCACTCCCATTCTTATATGGAGTCTCTGCCTGACTTTGTGAAGCTGGCTGAGTCTTATGGTCATGTGGGCATTCAGGTGAAAACCCGTGATGAACTGCCACAGGCGCTGGAAGATACATTTGGTAAATACAAAAACCGTCTTGTGTTCCTTGACGTTGCTGTTGATGAAACGGAACACGTTTACCCAATGCAGGTACCAACTGGTTCCATGCGTGATATGTGGCTGACCAAGACGGAGCGTACCTGATATGAGACATATTATTTCTATCCTGCTGGAAAACGAACCCGGCGCTCTGGCGCGTGTTGTTGGTTTATTTGCCCAGCGTGGTTACAACATCGAAACCTTAACAGTGGCTCCAACGGAAGACGAAACCCTGTCTCGTCTGACCATGACCACGGTGGGTGATGACAGCAAGATTGAGCAAATCACCAAGCAGCTGAATAAGCTGATTGAAGTGGTGAAGCTGGTGGATCTGTCTGAAGGCGCTCATATCGAACGTGAACTGATGCTGGTTAAGGTTAAGGCGGTGGGTGCTCAGCGCGCTGAGATTAAGCGCACCGCGGATATCTTCCGTGGTCAGATTGTGGATGTCACCGCGAATGTTTATACCATTCAGCTGACAGGCACCAGTGACAAGCTGGAAGCCTTTATCGAAACACTGGGTACTGGCTCAGTGTTAGAAACGGTTCGTACTGGTGTTTCCGGTATTTCCCGTGGTGAGAAGGTATTAAGTCTCTAATTTCTGAGGCTTAAATTTGAGATATAAAAAGCCCGGTTACTTTTCAGCCGCCGCGTCGAAGCCACGTCCCTGTGATCACGACGCTTACGCAACATCCTGTTGCTGCTTTGAAAAGTAACCGGGCTTTTTGTTGATAAATATCACGATTCATCCCGCTCCAGAAACGCCAATGACATAAACCCGGCAAACGCTGAAATCAGTACCACGGCTGGGGTGGTGCCAATACTGAGCATCAGTAGCCCGGCGATAATCCAGCCACTTTTCACCTGCTCCAGACGCTTACGGTAGAGGCTTGTCTCAGTCCACAGGAAATCCGGATGATCGTCCGGTAAATTATAAAAACGGCGAATGCGGTTAATTAAATTGGGTTTATCCACAGCCCATTCCTCTCTCAGGCAGTACCTGATATAGCTTATGAAGAAATGGGCGAATTCGCCGGGTTAACTCTGAATCTGTCTATTCAGAGCTGGCGTTAGAATCTGAAGGTCTGAACTGCTTTAGTGCAGCGTATAAAAAGTGCAGTCCAGAAAAAACTAAACCCGGTAGGTGGACTTGGTCATCACTTTAGCCATGCCCGACATGGCTAAACGAACCGGCAGCGGGAACTGATAACCACCGGCGTCCAGTGCGGCGCTCGCATGTCTGGCTTCATCATCGAGCATCTGTAATAACACCGCTTTGCTCTTGTCATCCTGAGTCGGCAGGCTGCTTAAGTGTTCGGTCAGGTGTTTGCAAACCTGCTGTTCTGTCGCTGCAACAAACCCCAGGCTGACCTTATCACTCACCTTGCCAGCAGCGGCGCCAATGCCAAAAGATAAGCCGTAAAACAACGGGTTCAGATAACTGGTATGACCGCCCAGCTCGTTAATGCGCTGTTCACACCACACCAGATGATCCACTTCTTCACGGGCGGCTTCTTCCATGGATTCCCGCACTTGCGGCAGCTTGGCCGTCAGTGCCTGCCCCTGATACAAGGCCTGGGCGCAGACTTCACCGGTATGGTTAATACGCATTAAGCCGGCGGCGTGCTTTTTATCGTCTTCCGAGAGTTCACTGTAATCACGGGATTGTGCCGGGGAAGGGCGTTCCTCATTGGCGGCACCGGGAATCAGGGTGCGCAGAGCCTGGTCGGCATTGTGAATCAGTTTATCGAACAACGAATAATGACGAGTCATAGCAGTCTCTTCTGGAAGTGAGAGGGTAATTTTAAGGCAAATGTGCCATGACTGATACCTTCGCTCAGATATTGATATAGTGTTCTCATCAATATGGAAATGGAAACTACCATGCAGGATTTACACGATTTAGGCCTGATGCTGGATCGCAACACCCCCTTGTTACTGATCGAATCCCACGAAGAAGCCCGTGTTCTTGAGTTGTTGACCCGGATCGCGGTGAAACGTGGTCTGGCATTACAGCAGTGGACCGTGAGCGATGGCCTGCGACGGCTGGGTTTTGGCGAAGAAGTTAGCGGCGACGAGACGTTTCAGCCTGTGGATGCGTTAAAACGCATCAAGGCCCGGGATCAGGGCGGCTTGTTTGTCTTGTGTGATTTACACCCGTATCTCGAAGATCCGCTCACTGTTCGCCTGATCAAAGACATCGCGCTACAGCACGAGCGTTTGGGGAAGACGCTGGTGTTGCTCAGCCACCGGATTGACGCCCCGGCAGAAGTACAACGCTTATCCATGCGCTTTGATTTACAGCTCCCGGATGAAGGTCAGCTGTTATCTCTGGTGAAAGAAGAGGCGCAGCGTTACGCCAAACACAGTGGTCGTAAGGTTAAAACCGATTCTGCCACTTTGCAGCAGATCGTCAGTAACCTGCGGGGTTTAACCTTCTCTGATGCACAGCGTCTGGTACGTGGTGCCATCGTTGATGACGGTGCGTTAACTCAGGACGATGTACCGGAAGTCAGTAAAGCCAAAATGGCATTGCTGGATATGGAAGGGGTGATGAGTTTTGAATACGACACTGCCCGTTTTGGTGATGTGGCTGGCCTGGAAAATATGAAAACCTGGCTGGAAGCACGGCGCAGTGCTTTTTTGCAGTCGGGTGATTCAATGCGACCAAGGGGCATGATGTTATTTGGCGTGCAGGGCAGTGGTAAAAGCCTGGCGGCCAAAGCTGTTGCTGGCTCGTGGGGTGTTCCGTTATTACGGCTGGACTTTGGTGCTTTGTATAACAAGTTTTTTGGTGAGACCGAGCGTAACCTGCGTGAATCCCTGAAGCTGGCAGAAACGATGTCACCGTGTGTGGTGTGGATGGATGAGGTTGAAAAAGGCCTGGGTCAGGACAGTAACGATGCCGGAGTCAGTCAGCGACTGTTAGGCACCTTATTAACCTGGATGGCGGAACATCAGGAGCAGGTGTTTGTGGTAGCGACTGCCAATAATATTCATGCCTTGCCGCCGGAGCTAATGCGTAAAGGTCGGTTGGATGAATTATTCTTTGTTGACTTGCCCGGAGTTGCAGTGCGGGAAGCGATTCTGCGCTTACATATGGAAAAACGTGGGTTAGATACCGAGCGTTTTGACCTGACCCTGCTGGCCCAGATCAGTGACGGATTCTCCGGCGCAGAGCTGGAGCAGGTGGTGGTATCAGCCTGGCATTCGGTGCGCAGCCTGGGAGATCACGAGGTGATTAATACCGAAATGCTGATGACCGAAATACAGCGCACGCAGCCGTTATCGGTCACCATGGCTGAGCAGCTGGGTAGCTTGCGTCAGTGGGCACAAGGGCGCGCGGTGATGGCGGATTAGCGCACGCCACTCCTCACTCCTCAGTCAGCGCAAGCTCAGCAGCGCCTGACGCAGCTGTTCCGGGTCTGCCGGTTTCGATAATAAGGTTTCGATGCCTGCTTCGAGTGCTTCTTCCCGCACATGACTGATGCTCATACCGGTCAGCATCAGGCGGGCGGGTTTCTGTTGGATATCCTTATCACTGGTAATGCGCTCAGAGAGCTGCAAACCGTTCATTAATGGCATATCGTGATCAATGATGATGTAGTCAAACGGCTCTTTAAGGGTCGCTTGATTGCGCATCATGGCTAGTGCCTCTTTACCGCTGTACGTACTGTCAGTGCGCATGCCCCAGCGTTTTACCTGTTTATCAATCACGTTACGCACTGAGGCGTTATCATCAACAATCAGAATGCGTTTGCCAATGAGGCTGTCATCATGTTGTTGTGGTTCGGTACTCTGGTCGGCTTCCAATGGTAAGTAAAGCGCCAGCGACGCTCCGTGTAAGGCAAAGCTTTCGATCTCCAGATTGCCGCGCATGGTCTTCAGTACATGGCGTAACACCAGCATATCCCAGAGTTTATCGTAATTGCGGGGCAGCAGATTTTGCTGGTGTTGCAAAATCATCAGCGTCTGCTTTAACTCTTCCGGACGGGTAATGTGACCAGTGACCCGTAACTGAATAGATAATCCGCCGGTACTGGGGGTTTGATAAGCTTTACAGATCAACGCCAGTTCACCCTGTTCGGTATACGCCATCAGCTTATTGATGAGAGTGTGCAGCAGAGATTGCAGATGAACTTTATCGGCCAGTACCCGCTGGGGGGTCTGATCGTCTACATCCACCAATAATTCAATCTGTTTACGTACCGCTTCCTGCTGAAAGTGCTGGATAGTTTGGTTCAGCAGCCCTAACACTTCGACGGGTTGATATTCCAGCTCCAGCTGATTGCTGCGTACTTTACCCAGGTCCGAAACCTGATTGACCACGTGCAGCATATCGCGTCCGGCCTGACTGACGGTATCAAGAAAATCGCGCTGATTATTACTCAGTGGTGTGTCGGCTAATAACTCACCCATACCAATTACACCGTTAATGGGTGAGCGCAGTTCATGACTGATGTGTGACAACATTTTGGAGCTGATTGCGAGGTTTTGCTCCGGCGCAACATTGGGTTGGGAGCGACGTCCGGAAGCGCTGGCAACAGCCAACAGCAGCCCTGTGATTAAAAAACCAGGCAGTAGCAGCATGGCCCATTCGGCAATAAACTCCAGCGCCAGGAAGTTTGCGACGGTCATTAAGGTCATCAGTAACACCAGACCGTACGTCAGGGTGCCATAAGCAATCCAGCGTTGTGCTTTGGGGTGCTGACTGGCGGTTGAAAACAATAAGGCACAGATCAGAATGCTGATCAGCAAGTAGCTGCTAGACAGCACTAATTTGAGGCCAACATCGACGGTGGCAACAAACCCTAAAGCAATCAGCGAGTAGGCTGCGATAGAAGCCAGTAATGCACGACGAATCCCGGGGTTATTCCAGCCTAATGCGTAAATAACGCCGATATAAGACATCACTCCCAAATTAGCAAACAGATAACCCAGCGTATCTAGGTGTTGTGGCGGCACATCAAACAACACATCCGCCAGGCCTGACCAGGTTGGCAGATAGATTAGCAGGCAGGTGGTATAAGACGCGGCAAAGGCGGCCATCAAAACGCCATGCTGATAATAGGCGGTTACAAAGTACAGCAGGCTGGCGATGATAAACCCCAGTGTCAGACCCTGAACAATAAAGTCCCATTGCTCGTTGAAGACAAAACTATCCAGGCTGGACAGCTTCAGGCTGGTATTCACATTGTTATTGGAGTGAATACGGATTAAATAGCTCTCGGTGGTGGCCGCTGGCACTTCCAGTAAAAATGGATCGGCCTGTAAATACCCGCCCATCTGATAACGTCGGTTATGGGCTTCGGGTTGGTTGCGGTTACTGATGTTGTAGAGGTCAACACTTTTGAGTGTCGGGTTGGTTAAATTTAAAATTGCCAGCCGGGTATTATCCGACAAGTTGGTAATGCTGATATGCAGCCAATACGCAGATTGTGTGATGCCAAACTTGAGTTTATCTGAGTGGCTGGGCGTGAAGCGCAGAGGCTGTTCTCTGCTCAGCAGGTCGGTAATGGTCAGCTCAGCGCTGCTGTCTTCATAAACCGAGACGTAAGGGGTAACAACAAAGTCAAAAGATTCATTAGGGATCAGTAGTGGGTTGGTGGATGCCGATGTCAATGTTGCCTGAAAGATCAGTGCCAGCAACAGGCTGCTCGTTGTTAGTCTGGCTGGTAGTAATCTGTATAACTCAATAAAGCGCTTGCTGATGTGGCATACAAGGTGGTTGAAAGCATACCGCTTCATCCATGAATCTCCCCAAATTTCCATGACCCAAACAAGTCAAAAACGATCATCAAAAAACAAAACAAGCAGCAGAGCCATCGCTTTGCTGCTTATCTTCAAATGCAGAAGTTAGCGGATAGCTCCGGCAGGCTTACTTCTGCTCGCGGGCAATCGCACGGTAGCCGATGTCTTTACGGTAGAAGACGTCTTTCCAGTCGATTTGTGTCGCCAGCTCATACGCTTGCTGCTGAGCGTCACTGACACTGTTCCCCAGTGCTGTGGCACATAATACACGGCCACCGGCGGTAACAACATCATCGCCATCCAGTTTTGTACCGGCATGGAACACTTTACGGTCAGCGCCATCATTGGTTGGCAGGCTGATCGCATCGCCTTTGTTGTAGCTGGCCGGGTAACCGCCCGCTGCCAGTACCACACCCATGGATGCCCGAGGGTCCCATTGCGTGGTTTCCTGATCCAGTTTGCCTTCCAGTGCTGCTAAGCAGTGAGCCACCATATCTGATTGCATACGCATCATGATTGGTTGAGTTTCCGGGTCACCGAAGCGGCAGTTGTACTCAATCACTTTGGGTGCGCCGGATTCATTGATCATCAGGCCTGCGTACAGGAAGCCAGTGTAATCGTTGCCTTCTGCAGCCATACCGTCCACGGTTGGGCGAATCACTTCGGCCATGATGCGGTCGTGGATTTCTGGCGTTACGACAGGCGCAGGAGAATAAGCACCCATACCGCCTGTGTTCGGGCCAGTATCGCCGTCACCGACACGTTTGTGATCTTGGCTGGTGGCCATTGGCAGGATGTTTTTGCCATCCACCATCACGATGAAAGAGGCTTCTTCACCGGTCAGGAATTCTTCGATTACCACACGACAACCGGCATCACCAAACGCGTTACCCGACAGCATGTCTTTGACGGCTTCTTCGGCTTGCTCCAGCGTCTCGGCAACAATCACACCTTTACCCGCAGCCAGACCGTCGGCCTTAACCACAATTGGAGCACCTTTTTCTTGCAGATAAGCCAGGGCTGGCTCCACTTCGGTGAAGTTCTGGTAATCGGCCGTTGGTATGTTCTGACGTGCCAGGAAATCTTTAGTGAAGGCTTTTGAGCCTTCCAGTTGCGCTGCACCTTTGCTTGGGCCAAAAGCTTTCAGGCCAGCTGCGGCAAACTGATCCACCAGACCGTCGACTAACGGTGCTTCCGGGCCAACGATGGTCAGGCCAATGTCATTGGCTTTGGCGAACGCTTCCAGTTCATCAAATGCCATCACGTCGATGGCGACGTTTTCCATGTTGTCTTCGCGGGCAGTACCGGCGTTACCGGGTGCAACGAATACTTTTTCAACCAGTGGAGATTGCAATGCTTTCCAAGCTAATGCATGTTCGCGGCCACCTGAACCAATTACCAGAACCTTCATTTCATTTTCCTGTAATTTTTAAAATCGTTGAATGTCACAATACAAATACTACGTCGTCACGCAGCAAGTACATCCATGTATGCTCTCGCGCCGCTTCGCTGCGGCCCAAGGACGTCTTAAGTATTTCTATTGCACCATTCTGAAATTCAACAACTCGGTTTTGAGATTTACAGAGCTTTTGGTATCAGAACTATTCAGAGCAACCTTGGGCAACATGGATGTTGCGCGAGAGCCTACAAGGACGTACTTGCGGCGTGTTGTGAGAATAGTTGTGCTGCCAAAAGCTCAAACAACGTAAAGTATTAGTGACGGAAGTGACGCATACCGGTGAACACCATCGCAATGCCCGCTTCATCCGCAGCGGCAATCACTTCGTCATCACGGATTGAGCCACCCGGCTGGATAATCGCTTTAATGCCTGCTTTGGCGGCGTTATCAATACCATCACGGAACGGGAAGAACGCATCCGATGCCATCACTGCACCTTCCACCTGTAAACCCGCATGCTCGGCTTTAATCGCGGCAATACGTGCTGAGTTTACGCGGCTCATCTGGCCTGCGCCCACGCCCACAGTCTGACGGTTTTTACCGTAGACAATGGCGTTAGACTTAACGAACTTAGCCACTTTCCAGCTGAAGATCAGGTCATGTAACTCGGCTTCGGTTGGCGCACGTTTGGTGACGACTTTTAAGTCGTCAGTGCTGATCATGCCATTGTCACGATCCTGAACCAGCAGGCCGCCATTCACACGCTTGTAATCGAACGCTTGTGGGCGCTCAGTAGGCCATTCGCCACATTCCAGCAGACGAACGTTTTTCTTCGCCGCCACAATCTCAACCGCTGCCGCGCTGACTTTTGGGGCAATGATCACTTCAACAAACTGACGCTCAACAATCGCGCTGGCCGTTTCGGCATCCAGTTCACGGTTAAAGGCGATGATGCCACCAAACGCAGACTCGGTATCGGTTTCAAACGCCAGGTCGTAAGCCTTACGGATACCACCTTCATCTTCCGGTACCACGGCCACACCACATGGGTTGGCGTGCTTCACGATCACACAAGCCGGTTTAACGAAGGATTTCACACATTCCAGTGCGGCATCGGTATCAGCCACATTGTTGTACGACAGCTCTTTGCCCTGCAGCTGCTTGGCGGTAGCGATGGAGGCTTCGGCAGGTTCTGCTTCAACATAAAACGCCGCTTTCTGATGCGGGTTTTCGCCGTAACGCATATCTTGCGCTTTGATGAACTGGCTGTTGTACGTTTGTGGGAAGTCTTTGCGGTTATCCGTGCTTAACGTCTCAGCATCCTGATCAATGGTACCCAGATAGTTAGCAATCATGCCGTCGTAGCTGGACGTATGCTCGAACGCTTTTAATGCCAGATTAAAACGGGTTTTGTATTGCAGGCCGTTGTGGTTGTTCAGGTCTTCCAGCACTTTGCTGTAATCGGAAGTGTTCACCACAATGCCAACATACGCATGGTTCTTTGCTGCTGAGCGAACCATGGTTGGGCCGCCGATATCGATGTTTTCAATCGCTAACGGCAGGTGACAATCGTCTTTCGCAACAGTAGCGGCAAACGGGTACAGGTTCACTACTACCAGATCAATCGGGTTGATGCCGTGTTCACCCATTACCTCATCATCCTGACCGCGACGGCCCAGAACGCCACCATGAATTTTCGGGTGCAGAGTTTTCACACGGCCATCCATCATTTCCGGGAAGCCGGTGTAATCAGATACTTCTACCGCTGGAATCTGGTTATCTAACAGCAGTTTATAGGTACCACCAGTCGACAGAATTTCCACACCCGCAGCATGCAGGGCCTGGGCAAATTCTACGATGCCGCTTTTGTCAGAGACGCTGATCAGGGCACGGCGAACCGGAGTAATATCCGCTGGGGTTTCGTTTGCAGGGATGAAGTTGCTCATATAGTCAGGTTTTCTAAGGCTATTAAAAAAGAAAAAGCGGCCAAGGCCGCTTATGAAATTTTAAAAGGGTTACAGCATACCGTACTGCTTTAACTTCTTACGCAGAGTACCGCGGTTTAAGCCAAGTACTATCGAGGCTTTGGTCTGGTTATCGCGGGTATATTTCATCACGGTTTCCAGTAATGGGGCTTCTACTTCAGACAATACCATGTCGTAGATATCCACAACTGGCTGACCATCGAGGTGATCAAAATAGTTTTGCAGTGCTTTTTCGACACTGTCACGCAGAGTTTGCGAGGATTCAGAGGGTGCTAATAAGTTGTTTTGTTGCTCGGATGAGTCGGTCACTGGTTCAACCTTCCTTAATAGTGCTTCGGTGTTCATGCTGCTTGTCCTTCTCTATCAAATTCCTTAAAAAATGTTTCAATCGCCTGGCGTTGTTCTGATGTCGTTTCCAGGCCATTAAATTGCTTACGGAATGCCGTATTGCTGGTTTGATGCTGCAAATACCAACCAACATGCTTACGGGCAATCCGTACCCCGAGGAAGTCGCCATAAAACTCATGCAGCGCATCCAAATGGGTTAATAAAATCTGTTCTATCTCGTTTAACTCTGCTGCTGGCAGATGTTCTCCGGTGGCCAGATAATGACTGACTTCACGGAAAATCCAGGGCTTCCCCTGAGCGGCACGGCCAATTAACACACCATCAGCACCGGTAAACTGCATTACTTCGGCTGCTTTTTCAGCGCTGGTGATATCGCCATTGGCAAACACCGGTAAATCAATGTTGGCTTTGATGTCACGGATGGTGCTGTATTCCACGGTGTTTTTATAACCGCAAGCCCGTGTACGGCCATGTACGGCTAAGGACACAATGCCCGCATCTTGTGCGATCTGAGCAATGGTCACGCCATTGCGATGCTCCGGTGCCCAGCCGGTGCGGATTTTCAGACTGACCGGCACATCCACCGCTTCCACCACGGCTTGTAAGATCTCTTTCACCAGACCTTCATCTTTCAGTAACGCCGAACCGGCAGCCTTATTACAGACTTTTTTCGCCGGGCAACCCATATTGATGTCGATGATCTGAGCGCCGTTATTGACGTTAAAAATAGCGCTGTCGGCCATGATCTGTGGATCACCGCCAACAATCTGAACCGCGATCGGCTCTGGCTCACCGGTATGATCCAGCCTGAGCCGAGATTTACGTGTATGACGTGTCTCAGGGTTGGCGGCCACCATTTCGCCCACCACCAGACCAGCGCCCAGCTGACGGCACAGCTGGCGAAACGGACGGTCGGTAACACCCGCCATTGGTGCCAGAATTACTGGGTTGGGTAGCGTATAAGGGCCAATTGACGGCATGATTAACTAATTAAAACTGATCAAAAAGTGTGCGACGAAAAAGTCGCGGTATGATACTCATAACCCCCTTATGAATAAAGGGGGAAATGCGGGGGATGTCGCAAAAAAATGTTAACCGTCGGTCTTTCTACTGATTCGCAATCAACTGAACGGCATAACTGACCGCTTCCGGGCCTGGGTCGGCAATTTCCAGCGCAATATGAATGGGCGTATTGACCGGCATCTGTTGCTGGCCCGCTAATTCTCCGGATAAATATTCGCCAGGCTTAAAGCGGCGACTGGCAACGACACCGTTGTTGAGATCACTGAACACCAGTTGCAGATCCGGGAAAGGTTGCTGATACGTTGCCTGATTCTGAATCAGAGTATCCACCACCAGCGCGCTCTGCAGCTGTGGATGGCTGCGAACTACCAGATGTTGTGTGCTCATTTGTTGCACATTCTGAATCTGTGGCAACTGACAAGCCAGCTGTGTACAGGCTTGTGCGTACCACGGCCGCCACTGGGGAGTACGCGACCATTGGTCAAAGTTAAAATAAAAGGTCTGGGCGGCGGCAACCAGCACCATAATCACTGATAACAGCGACCAGCCCCAGGGGAACGAGCGACCGCCTTTGCTTTCGGATAACTGCAGTGGATCGTCCTGCAGATTATTGAGGTCGGCTGGTACATTAATTTCAGTTACCTGGCTGTGCAGATCATCTTCACCCAAATGCAGGTTGTCGTCATCCTCGGCAAAGCCCTGAAAATCATCCTGCTCTGCTCCGGCTTTAAACTGGCTGAATTCATCGTCGTCGGTGGTTGCCTGCAGATTAAAATCACCGTTGTCACTCAGTTCAATGCCGCCAACAGAAATATCATCGTCATCATCCAGTAAGGCATCGGCCCAGGCTTCATCCGGGTCCTTACCAGAGCCAAACTCAAGGGAGTTAGCGTCGCTGTCGACTAACTCCAGGCCGGTGGCACTGGCGTCTTTCAGATCAAAGATAGAGGCATCGATTTCCAGGTCATTACGTGGTGCCGGGCGATCCAGGTTTTCGGGTTTGACGATCCCAAAATCGACCATCGGATCATCATTAAAGGTATCGGAGTCATCGTCGGTATCAGAATCCGCAGGTGTCATATCATCATGAATTAAACCGTCATCACTGATCAGGGCATCATCGTCCATATCATCATGAATCAGAAAGTCGTCATCATCGTCTGGCTGGGCTTTTGCTACTGACTCGGGTTTCGGTGCCGCAGTGGATTCTGTTTCGGGTTTGGAAGAAGCCGAGCTCAGTTCCTGTTCTGTGACAAAATGACTGGCCGCTTTGAATACCTGCAAACAGGAGCCACACCGTACTGCACCATCAGCAACTTTGAGGTGCTCATCTCGTACCCGGAATGTGGTACGGCAATGGGGGCAGCGTGTAACGTGTGTGGCCATGGTGTTTCCTTCGTATCCTTGTTCTGATCCCTGAACCTAGCGCTTCGTGCCGGTTAATAGTACCCAATCACCCAGTTGTTTGGCGGGCTGCATATCAAACCACTGGCTATAGCATTGTGATACTTCTTCCGCCTGTTCGGCTAATAAGCCCGATAGTGCCAGCTTACCACCACTGCGGGTCAGTCGAGCAATGTCTGGTGCTAATGATTGCAGTGGTCCGGCCAGGATATTGGCCACCATAATATCACCTTCAACCTGAGGTGTTTTTTCCGGCAGGAAGACATCGTACAAGTCATCGCTGATGTTGTTGCGACCAGCATTGTCGCGAGTGGCCGTGAGTGCCTGAGGGTCAATATCGACACCAACCATCTCTTTGGAACCCAGCAATAAGGCGGCAATCCCTAAGATGCCGCTGCCACAGCCATAGTCGACCACTAATTCACCGCCCTGAACTTCCTGATCCAGGAACTGCAGACACAGGTCGGTGGTCGGGTGGGTGCCGGTACCAAAGGCCAGACCCGGGTCGAGCATCAGGTTAACGGCATCAGGCTGAGGTGGCTTCTGCCAGCTTGGACAAACCCATAGGCGCTCACCAAATTGCATCGGGTGGTAGTCTTCCATCCAGGCACGGATCCAGTCTTTGTCTTCCAGAATTTCCAGTTTGTGGTTGGGTAAATCCTGGCCGCTGGCGTTGTGATAAAAGGTACGCAGGTTTTCCAGCAGCACTTCGCTGTTCTGGTTGGCATCAAATAAACCAATGATCTGGGTTTCGTCCCAGATTGGAGTCGTGCCCAACTCAGGTTCGAGAATGGGCTGGTCAGCATCATCCTGCAACGTGACCGACAGCGCTCCGTTCGCCATCAGAGTGTCTTCAACACTGTTAACTTGATTTCGCTGTGCGTGGACGCGAATCTGAATCCAGGACATGGTTGGCCTTATGATGATTTGTCTGAGTTTGCTAACTGTGCATGGGCGGCTTGCAGCGCCAGGTTATAACCCTGAACGCCCAGACCACAAATCACACCCACCGCAATATCGGATAAGTAAGAATGATGGCGGAAGGTTTCGCGCGCATGCACATTGGAGATATGAATTTCAATAAAGGGAATCGCCACGCCAGCTAAGGCGTCGCGGATGGCCACACTGGTATGAGTAAAGGCTGCCGGATTGATAATAATAAAATCTGTACCGTCTTCACGGGCGGCATGAATCCGGTCAATCAGAATGTGTTCGGCATTGCTTTGCACATGATCCAGCTGATGCCCCAGTGCCTGTGCCTGAGCGGTTAAAGCCGCCTCGACATCGTTCAGGGTCGTGGCGCCATAAACGTCTGGTTCCCGGGTTCCGAGCAGATTCAAATTGGGGCCTTGGAGTACCAGGA
This sequence comes from Bacterioplanoides sp., assembly GCF_965226395.1. Classification (GTDB taxonomy): domain Bacteria; phylum Pseudomonadota; class Gammaproteobacteria; order Pseudomonadales; family Oceanobacteraceae; genus Bacterioplanoides. The sequence continues at coordinate 2,422,855 of NZ_OZ245358.1, forward strand.
TATTTGCCATGTGCTCCCTCTATATAGGTAGGATGAAAATCAAAGCGGAATTCTGCCGCAAACACGGATTGCCGTAAAGCTGGGCATATCGGGAAGCCGCTGTGTTTCACAAAAAAGCGGCAGTGCGTGTGTCAGCTGGCAGCAGAAACCTGATTACGACCGTTGTGTTTGGCCTGATACAGCGCCTGATCGGCACGTTCCACCAGATCACTGAGACTTTCTCCCTGCCACTGGGCCAGTCCGCAGGAGAAGGTTACCTGCAGGGATTTATTGCCGCCGTGAATCAGGTTGGCGAAGTTGGTGCGTAATTTTTCCATAACCATACAGGCTTGTTGTTGGTTAGCACCGGGCAAGACCACCGCGAATTCTTCACCGCCGTAGCGTCCGATAGGATCCGATTTACGCAGGCTCTGTTTCAGAAATAACGCCAGGTTTTTAATCACGATATCACCCACCGGATGACCGTGCTGATCGTTAATATTTTTAAAGTGATCAATGTCGATCATGACAAAGCTGATGCTGGCATCGTCGTTTTTTTGCAGCTGATCTTGCAAGGCTTCGAGAATATGGGTGTGGTTCAGTAAGCCGGTCAGGCTGTCGCGGGCAATCAGCTGGTGTAATTGCCGGGCGCGATGTACCCGGGTTCTGATGGTCGACAGCAAATGACGAGGTTCAACCGGTTTGGTTAAAAAGTCATCGCCGCCTTCGGCCATGGCATCTAACTGGCGTTGGCGATCTTCTTCGCCGGAGAGGTAAATAATCGGCAGGTTCAGGTATTCGCGCTGCTGGCGAATCACTTTAGCCAGTTCCATACCATTACAGCCCGGCATGTACATATCCATCAGAATCAGATCCGGGTTGTTGGCGGATAACGCATGTAATACCTGCAAGGGATCATTGACGGCTTCGGTCACCATACCGGCCTTGTTCAGTACCCGAGCGCTGTGCATCGCCTGAGCTTTGGAGTCATCGACAATTAATATGCGGAAAGGATCTTCCGGTGTGGTATCGAGTAAGTCTTCCAGTTCACTGATGACGGACTGAATTTCAACATCCCGGTATAAGCCAATACCGCCATTACGCATGGCACTGAGATGATGTTCAATGTCCGGCTGTTCTTCCTGGTAAATAAAGAGAATGGGCAAATTTTGCTCACGCTCAGACTGGATTTGTGCTGCCAATGATAAGCCGTGCCCCGGGCCACCAAAGTTAATATCCAGCACCAGCGCCGATGGGTGGCGACGTTGCAGGGCTTGTAAAAAGTCCTGGCCGCTTTTCTGAACTTCGCTGCGTATACCAAAATACTGCATCTGCTCGGCAAAGGTTAAGGCAATGTCTGTTTCTTCAATGGCGATGTAGACGGGTTTTTTGCTGGGAATTAAATGCTCGGCTTGCTGATCATCACTGTGGCGTAAGGCTGTCTCGCTCAGCTGGCGCACCAGACGATTAAGTTGTTCCAGATGATCACTATCGGGAGGAGTGCCCCGGCTAATTGGCTTCACAATAGCCAGCAGGTTATTCGCTAGCATCAGATGCTTTTCAGCTTCAAAGCGTTTGGCTGAGGCCGCGAGTTTCTCAACGGCCAGGGTAAAGTCTGACATCGCTACCACCGACCAGTGGGTCTCGGGCAGCTGGCGCCATAAATCAATAACCTGACGAACCTGATTGATCACCCGATGCGCAAACAGCTGACGCATTTGTTGGGCTTTGTTTAATGAGGTTGAGGTCTGAATGGCATCTGTCATAAGGACTTCTTATTAGTAGTGACTTCTTAATAACTACAAAAAGCGTAGCAGTAATTGCCGGCGACAGGGCTGAGAAATCATTCGGCGGCGCACATAAAGTCGTGCCGAGTGATGCAGAGCAACTATATTTATTAGTTAATGCGATTTATTAACCCCGAAGTGTCACTTGTATTTGTCAGGAATAGCTCATTGCATCGGCCTTTTATTTCATCTCGCTCACTGCTGTTATGGGTCTTACTACTGCTATCGGTTGGCTTAATCGCGGATTGGCAGCGCTGGGTGCCGGATGCACTGATCGGCAAAGCCGGGCAGGAATATGGCAAGGAAGCGGCCAGCCGTATCAAAGACTGGCAACAAATGATGCGTCAGGCGGCCGATAAGGAAGAAGGTGAACAACTGCGCATTGTTAATGACTTCTTCAATCAGAATATTCGCTTTGTGAATGATGACCAGCACTGGGGCGAGGTGGATTATTGGGCTACCCCCTATGAAGCACTGGGCAGCAATGGTGCTGATTGCGAAGACTATGTGATTGCCAAATATTATTCGTTGCGCCAGTTGGGCGTGGATACTCAAAAGTTACGCATTACCTATGTTAAAGCGCTGCGCTATAACCAGGCGCATATGGTGTTAAGTTATTTTCCCACGGCCGATGCTGTGCCGTATGTGTTGGATAATCTGGTCAGCAGTATTCACCCGGCATCTCAGCGACGCGACTTATCTCCGGTATACAGCTTTAATGGTGAAGGTATGTGGCTGGAGCGCTTGAAAGGGGAGGGCATTCGTATGGGCAATCCGAATAAGCTCGATTTATGGACTAATCTGCGTATCCGTATGAATGACTTAGGACTGGATTTATAAGGAAGCCAGCTGATGACACTCAAACAACAATTCTCATGGCTGACGGGTTTGCTGGTGATGGTGCTGTGGCTTGGCAATCTGTGGGTAACGGTGATGAATGGCCGTGATTACTTTCAGCAGCAGTTGAACAGCCGGGCTTATGATGCGGCGACATCACTGGCGCTGGCTATGTCTCAGGTCGAAGGGAATGATGATGTTCAGTTATCCCGCTTAATAGACGCCTTATTTGATCGTGGTTTTTTTGAATCGATTGAGCTGATCCGGGTGGGTGGTGATCCCTTGCACCGCCGTGCGCGTCAGGCATTACAGCAACAAACTCCGCTGTGGTTTCGCCAGTGGGTGGATCTGGAGCTGATTGTGGCAGAGGCTGACGTAACTTCTGGTTGGCAGCGCCTGGGTACCATTACCGTGACTTCGCACAGCGATTTTGCTTACCGCGATTTATGGGCCATGGTGCGTGCCGAACTGATTTGGTTTGCCTGGGTACTGGTGATCAGTTTGGTGGCATTACAACTGTTGTTGCACTGGCTGTTTCGCCCACTCAGAAAAGTAGAGCAGCAGGCACTGGCCATTTGTGAGCGGGACTGGCAAGAGCAGGAAGATATCCCCAAACCTCGCGAACTGCAGCGCATGGTGTTGGCGATGAATAAAATGGTACGTAAGCTGCGGACTATTTTTGACGAGCAGTCGGCGATGGCTGAACAATTGCGTGAAGCTTCCTTTCAGGATGAGGTGACGGGTTTACTGAACCGTTATGGTTTTGATCAGCGCCTGAGTCACCGCCTGGAAAGCGGTGAAGAACACAGTGGTGTCTTGTTGTTATTGCAACTTCACGGTTTTGCAGAATTTAATCAGCAGCATGGCCGCCGTGAAGGTGATGAGCGCTTACAACAACTGGCCGAGACGTTAAATCAATGGCATACCCGCCAGCCTTCGGTGTTGATTGGTCGCCGTTCCGGCGCCGATTTTTCTATGTACCTGCCTTGTAGTGACGACAATCAGGCGCAACAGTATGTACAGCAGCTCTTTTCTGAACTGGCTGCCGGGCTGCTATCAGCACGACAAACTGTATCTGATAAGGCACTGACATTTCATATCGGCGCTGTGTATTCGCAAGGCCAGAAAGAGCCGATTCAGCCAATACTGATCAAAGCCGATGCCGCTTTACGCCAGGCACAGCGTCAGCCGCAATCGTTTTATCAGCTTTATAACCACTCAGATAACGCAGCAGTGCAGTCCATTTCGCAGGAATGGGGAGCATCTGAATGGCATACCTTGCTGCAGCAGGTATTGGATGAACAGAGTATTCAGCTGCAATATTTACCCGTGGTTTCTATAAAAGATTCAGCTGTCACACAACTGGAAGTGTTCAGCCGTATTCACTGGCAAGGCGAGAGTTTGTCCGCTGCGCGTTTCTGGCCCATGGTGGAGCAGCACCGGATGGCTGCTCCGTTCGATTTATGTATTGTCGAAAAAGTACTGATTGCTCTGCGCCAGAATTCAGCAGAGCTCTCAGAACGACGTCTATGCCTGAATATTTCCCCCGCTTCACTGATGGACGAAACGTTTGTGCCATCATTATCTGAATTGCTACAGCACTATCAGGACGTTGCAGGCTGTCTCTGCCTTGAATTTCCGGAGTTTGCCATCATGGCAATTGAACCCGCTTTACTGGCACTGTTTGCAACGACCAAGCACTATGGCGTGACTCTGGGGGTCGATAAATTGGGGGCCGGCAATCTGGCGTTTGCCTATTTACAGCGTTTGCCACTGGAGTATGTGCGTATTGATGGCAGCTTTAATCGTGGTTTGCATCAGGCCCAGGATCAGCGGTTTTTTATTCAGTCGATGGTGCAAATTGCTCATAATCTGGACTTATTGGTACTGAGTGAAGGGTTGGAAGATCAGGATGATATTGATGTGCTGAGGCAAATGGGTGTTGATGGCCTGAGTGGCTTTTATTTCAGTCGCCCAATCAATGACCTGTCGCAGGCGTTGAATTGGCAGCCTCTGTAATAAATAGCCTCAGCCGTGTTTTTTATGTGCGGCATTTGGTCACTGGTTATGATGCCCGAGTGATTTAAAATGATGCCATTAATATGGAGAATTAAACTATGTTGTTGCGTGTACTGCTATTTCGCGTGTTTATGGTCGTTATGGCGTTTTGTTCGGCTACTCTTGCTGTTGCAGAGTCTGGGGTTCAGGTTGATGGTGCTTATGTGCGCGAGCCGATTCCCGGGCGCTATATGAGTGCCGCGTTTATGACACTGAACAATACGTCAGATGAAGATAAAGTGCTGGTTCGTGCTGAAGCGGAGTGGGCGGGTCTGATTGAAATTCACACCCACCTTCATGACAACGGCGTGATGCGTATGCGTCAGGTGATGGAGTTGCCTTTGCCTGCAGGAGAGAAGGTATCGCTGCAACCGGGTGGCTTACACTTGATGCTGTTTAAACTGAGTTTACCGCTGGCGGATCAATTACCGCTGACCCTGTGTTTTAGTGATGGCTCGTGTGAAACCATTACTGCCGAGCTGCGTTCGTTACGCTGATTGTTAGATGCTGGATGTAAATCACAGAACAGCTTAGTGCTTAAACTCACTCAGCTGTTCTGACATCAGTACTTCTTCTGCTGGCTTACCCGGAATAGCATGGCGTTCACTGGCCCATTCACCTAAATCAATCAGCTTACAACGCTCGCTGCAGAAAGGCCGGTATTTACTATCCGGCTTCCACTCAACGTCTTTCTGGCAGGTTGGGCATTGTACTTTCATGATGACTTCTTTTGATTTGAATGTTTCAGGTACTGCTGATGCAGCTTATCTAACTGATGGTATAAGTGGCTCAGATCCTGACTATTATCGACGATATCATCGGCCTGCGCACGTTTGTCTTCCCGGGGCATTTGAGCGGCGATAATGCGGCGAATCTGTTCCTCATTATTCTGATCGCGATTGGCCGCCCGTTGTACTTGTGTCTGTTCCGGTACATCAATCAACAAGGTGCGCTGGGTTAACTGAGCTTGCCCGCTTTCAAACAACAAGGGCGAGACCAACAGCGCATATGACGATGTTGCTGCAGTAAGTTGCTGAATAATGGCTTCACGAATACGCGGGTGGGTCTGTTGTTCCAGCCAGTGGCGTTCATCCACTTGGGCAAATACCTTTTCCCGCAACCAGCTGCGGTTTAGTGTGCCATCAGTCAACAGCACTTCAGGGCCATAGCGTTGCTCGATAGCAAGCAACGCCGGCTGGCCCGGCTCAACCACTTCACGGGCAACCACATCGGCATCGACTACCGTGATGCCTTTGCTTGCCAGATAATCACTGGCGGCGGTTTTACCACTGCCAATGCCACCGGTTAAACCAACAATTAATGTGTTATTCACAGCTGTATGTCCGGATCAAAGAACTGAGTTTAAATACCAGTGAGTGATATCGTCACCCCATAGCGCTGCAATCCAGCCCGCCATCGCCAGATAAGGGCCAAACGGAATAGGCAGATTTTTATCCCGACCCATAATCATAATTCCGGCAATACCAACGACGGCACCAACAACGGATGACAGCAGAATGATCAACGGCAGAGAGGTATAACCCAGCCAGGCACCAAGCGCGGCCAGTAACTTGAAGTCGCCAAAGCCCATGCCATCTTTACCTGTCACCAGCTTAAATATCCAGAACACGGACCACAACGAACCGTACCCTAATACGGCTCCCAGTACAGCACTCTCCAGATCAGTGAATAAACCTTGTGGGGTTAATAGCGAGGAATTCAGAATCAGCCCTATCCACATCAGACCTAATGTCATTGGGTCTGGCAGGATCTGATGGTCAATATCGATCACCGACATGCTGATCAACAGCCAGGTGAAAATCAGCATGGCCGCCAGTTGCCACCCCCAGGGATATACCAGTAACAGCATGGCACTCATCAGAGCCGTCACTAATTCAACAGCCGGATAGCGAACACCAATACGGGTAGCACAACCTGCACATTGGCCTTTTAACAGCAGATAACTGATAACCGGAATATTCTGCCAGGCACGTACCGGAGCCTGGCATTTGGGGCAGTGTGAATCGGGTTTGATCAGGTTGTAAGGTTTGGATAAATCATCCAGTGCCGGGTGCGTCGGCATATTTTCACTGAAATCCTGGCACTCTTGCTTCCAGCTACGGAACATCATTACGGGATAACGCAGGATGACCACATTGAGGAAGCTGCCAATTAATAGTGAGAAGATAATAACTGCAACTAAAAGAGTGCCAGAGTCAGCTGCTAATACTTCAAATAAACTCATTTAGACAACATCACCCATCTGGAAGATTGGCAGGTACATAGCAACAACAAGGCCGCCGATTACAACACCTAAAAAGGCCATAATCATAGGCTCCATCATTGATGTAAGTCCATCTACCATGTCATCGACCTCTTGCTCAAAATAGCTAGCGGCTTTGTCCAGCATGGCATCTAAGGCACCTGACTCTTCACCAATGCTGGTCATTTGAATCACCATATTGGGGAAAACTCCTGTAGTTTTCATTGCGAAATGCATTTGTTGGCCTGTTGCTACCTCATCGCGAATTTTTAACACTGCATCTTTATAAACGACATTACCGACTGCACCTGCGACTGATTGTAATGCTTCCACTAGAGGTACACCTGCCGCAAAAGTGGTTGATAATACTCGGGCATAACGAGCAACGGCACTTTTGCGAGTCAGTTCACCGAAAAGTGGCAGTTTCAAAGTCAATCTCTCAACGCTTTCACGAAACGCAGGAGAGCGTTTTTTTGCCTGTGTGAACCCGGTGATAGCGATGATCACTAAGCCTAAGAATTCCAAATAATAAGCTTGTGCATATTCCGAAAGTGCTACGACAAACTGAGTCGGCGCAGGCAATTCAGAGCCAAAGTTATTGAACATAGCTTCAAATGTGGGAACCACTTTAACCAATAAAATAACTGTAACAATTGCAGCAATGGCAAGAGTTATCGTCGGGTACATAGTGGCTTTTTTGATTTTACTGCGTAGGGCTTCTGTTTTTTCTTTGTAGATAGCCACCTTATCTAGCATGGTTTCCAGAGCACCGGCTTGCTCACCGGCTTCAACCAAGTTACAAGTTAGTTCATCAAAATGCATTGGGTGTTGCTTTAGAGCGGAGGCAAAATCATTACCGGCGGATACGGTATCTCTCAGTTCAAAAATCAATGCTTTCATCGACGCGTTATCGACACCGTCGGCCACAATTTCAAAGGATTGAACCAGTGGTACACCGGCCTTAATCATGGTTGCCATCTGGCGTACAAAAAAAGTGATGTCGGCTGATTTAATCGGCTTTTTACGTTCTCCACCAATACCAAATAACGGCTCAGTTTTCTTTTTGACTTTGAGTGGAGTTACGCCTTGTTTACGCAGTTGGACTTTGACCATGGCCGCGTTTTGGTTTGGCATCTCACCTTTAACGGTCTGGCCGCGCTTGTTGGTCCCTTCCCAGACAAAGCTGCTGTTTTTTGCGGGTTTTGCCATAGTTATTTTTCCTGGTTAAGCACAAAAAGCGCTTAATAATTAATCTGTAGTTACTCGGTTGGCTTCTTCTAAACTGGTAATACCTTGGGCAACCTTCATTAGTGCTGAGGTGCGTAAGTCATTAAAACCTTCTCTATTGGCAGCATCGGCAATTTCAATAGCATTACCGCCTTCCATGATAATACGAGAGATAGGGTCCGTAATTTTAACTACTTCATATATTCCAACACGGCCTTTAAAACCTTCTTTGCAATTATCACAGCCCACCGGTTTATAGATTTCTGCCTCTGTCAGGAGTTCATCAGTAAAGCCAGCTTCTCTTAGAACCTCTTGAGGCAGGTCGGCAGGCTCCTTGCAACTTGAGCATAGTCTTCGAGCCAGACGTTGGGCAATAATCAGGCTGACCGATGTTGCAATACTGAAGTTAGGCACCCCCATATTCGCCAAACGAGTCAGTGTTTCTGGTGCACTGTTGGTATGTAAGGTCGACATCACCATATGGCCGGTTTGCGCTGCTTTGATCGCAATGGAGGCGGTTTCCAGATCCCGGATCTCTCCGACCATTACCACATCCGGATCCTGTCGAAGGAAGGAGCGTAAAGCTGAAGCGAAGTCCAGGCCGACTTTGGCATTAACGTTCACCTGATTAATACCTTCCAGATTAATCTCGACCGGATCTTCAGCGGTAGAAATATTGGTGCCTTCGACATTGAGGATATTTAAGCCGGTATACAAGGAAACAGTTTTCCCTGAGCCTGTTGGTCCGGTAACCAGAATCATGCCTTGTGGTTTGCCTAAGGCCTCCATATACAGAGCTTTTTGTTCAGGCTCGTAGCCCAGCATATCAATACCCAATTGGGCAGAAGACGGGTCAAGAATTCGTAATACAATTTTTTCGCCAAACAAGGTTGGAAGGGTATTCACGCGGAAGTCGATGGCCTTATTTTTGGATATTTTCATTTTAATCCGGCCATCCTGTGGGATGCGGCGTTCAGAAATATCCATTTTTGACATAACTTTCAGGCGTGCTGCAATTTTGCCCGCTAAATTCACCGGAGGGCTGGCAACTTCGTGCAAGACGCCATCAGTGCGGTAGCGCACCCGATAGCGTTTTTCATAGGGTTCAAAATGCAGGTCAGAGGACCCCATCTTGATAGCATCCAACAGCATTTTATTGATGAATTTTACAATGGGTGCATCATCACCTGTGGATTCTTGGTCGGCCTCGCGTTTTTTCGCTTCTGCTTCCGGGTCTTCTAAGTCAACATCATCCAGTTCATCATCAAAGTCGTCAAATGTATTATCATTAGCCGCTAAGAACTTATCGACCGCGTTAGACAGTTTATCTTCTTCAACAAGAACGGGCTCTATATTTAAGCCAGTATTGAACTTGATCTCATCAATTGCCAGGATGGCAGAAGGGTCACTTTGTGCAATGTATAACCGGGTTCCACGAGTAAAGATCGGTAGTACTCGGTGTTTCTCTATAAGATCCTGGCTCACTAGATCTTGTGGTGCAAGATCAAAGTCAAAAGCTGATAAGTCCAGCAGTGGAAGGCCGAATTCTTCGGAGGCAAGAAGGGCAATAGGTTGGGCTTTAATTTGACCTGATTGAACAGCCGCTGTCACAAAACTGACTTTGTCTTTTTGGGCGCTTTCCAGAATTTGAAGTGCCTGTTCCCGGCTAATGTGATTTTGTTCAACTAATCGTTTAGGTAAGCCGGATATAACGCTCATTATAGTGGCCTGAATCTCATTTGTGTTTTCTCAGAACATACCAGAGAGGGGCTATTTACTCCAGTCCAAAAAAAAGCCAGCTTACGCTGGCTTTTTCAATCTCTGATGCTATTAGTCCAGACGAGGCAGATATTTAGTGTCAATAGAACTCTTCTGAGCTTCAGCTGATGTAGAAGGTACGGCAGTCCAGGTTACAGCAGAGCTTGCAGAAGCCATGGTTGCCATCAGTACAATAGTTTCACCCGCGATATCTGCAGGCACGCCATTCGCAGCTGAGTCTAAAGTTAAAGTCACAAAAGCTTTAGTTGCACTTGATGGAATGTACGCAACAGACGCGACGTTACCTGCAGCATAATCTGCAGCAGTACTACTTGCTCCAGTGTAGTCAAAAAGGGTCGGGTTTGAAGCAGCTTCTGGTAACGCAGAGAAGCGAGCAGCGTATTCACTTACGGCTAACTGCATAGGGCGGCCTGCAGCTAAAGAGTTAGTTGCGTCAGTACGCAGTGTGTAATCCTGATACTGGGGTACAGCCACAGATGCCAGAATACCGATAATCGCAATAACGATCATTAATTCAATTAAGCTAAAGCCTTGTTGTTTTTTCATTGTATATCTCCACTCTCTAACGAGAAGTTGTTTTAGTTATTGCCAGCTCCCTTAAAAGGGAGTCTGAACAAGTCATCCACTTATGACGTAGCGAAGAGTGTGCCAAGCTAAAACGGCGCTGACAAGCCTTTAAAATAGGGTTTTTCAGTGTTTTGCGATTCAGCTCAAGTTTTGTTGTGATCGCTGGGGGAAGATAGTGACAAAATTTGTCACTATCACTAAGTCGTTGCTATTCACACCAGCCGCATTGAAAGATCAACGGCTTTACAGTCTTTGGTTAAGGCGCCAATAGAGATAAAGTCCACCCCGGTTTCGGCGTAGGCGCGCAGGGTTTCGTTGGTAATCCCACCTGAGGCTTCAAGTTTAACGGCACCCTGGGTCTTTTGTCGGGTGTGTTGTACCGCGGCTGTCATCTCTGCCGGGCTGAAGTTGTCCAGCATAATGATGTTGGCACCGGCGTCGATCGCCTGATCCAGCTGTTCAGTGGTTTCCACTTCCACCTCAATTGGCTTACCGGGTGCGATCTGCTGCGCCTGTTGCACCGCTTGCTGAATGCCGCCACAGGCCATGATGTGGTTTTCTTTAATCAAAAAGGCATCGTACAAGCCAATACGGTGGTTGTAGCAGCCGCCAACGCTGACAGCATATTTCTGGGCGATGCGCAGACCCGGAATGGTCTTACGGGTATCGAGTAATTTTACCTCTGTGCCAGCAACCATATCGGCATAAGCACGACACAAGGTGGCGGTTCCCGACAGGCTTTGTAAGAAATTCAGGGCACAGCGTTCGCCGGTTAATAACGAACGGGCGCTGCCTTTTAACTCAAATAAAGTCTGGTCTGGTTCTGCCCAGTCACCATCGGCAACATGCCAGATTACCTCAACGCCCGGATCGAGCTGGTTAAACACTTCGTTTACCCAGGCCGAACCGGCAACCACGGCACGCTCGCGCGAGATAATACGAGCATGAGCCTGATTGGCAGCTGGAATCAGTTGGGCGGTAATATCACCGCTACCAACGTCCTCTTTTAAGGCAGCAGCAACCGCGGTGGCAATATCAGATAGGTGCAGGCTTAAGTCCATGGGTAAACTCTTGGTACGTAATAACGAGTACAAATAAAAAAGGGGTGCATTCTAGCACCCCTTGATTGTGTGAACACCCTTTGAAGCGGCTTCACGCTTTGTGGAACCGGGTAACCCGGTTTTACTTCTGAAGCGCTTCCTATTTCTGGAACTCATCTTGGTTTTGGAAATAGTCGCGTGTCACCTTAAACACCATCGGTGCTAATAACAGCAGGCCAACAAGGTTCGGGATAGCCATTAAGCCGTTAAAGGTATCCGACAGGTTCCAGACGAAGTCCACTTTAGCGTTGGCAAAGTACACGATGGCTGCAACAAAAATCAGACGATAGATCACCAGCGTTTTCTCAGTAAACAGATACTGCCAGCAGCGCTCGCCGTAGTAAGACCAGCCCAAAATGGTAGTGAAAGCAAAGACTGCTAGGGCAACTGTAACGATATAACTACCACCTGAGATCGAGCTGTTAAAGGCCTCAGAGGTTAACAGAGCGCCGGTTAAACCTGCGCCATCGGCACCAACAGCCATCCAGGCGCCAGACGTCAGAATCACCAGAGCTGTCATGGTGCACACGATAATTGTGTCGATAAAGGTACCCAGCATGGCGATCAGACCTTGCTGAACCGGATTGTTGGTTTTCGCCGCTGCGTGTGCAATGGCTGCCGAACCCAGGCCAGCTTCGTTGGAGAACACGCCACGAGCGACACCAAAACGAATCGCAGCAGCAACTGCAGCACCAGCAAAACCACCGGCGGCGGCAATGGGCTCAAAGGCATACTGGAAAATAATGGCAAAGGCGTGAGGAATTTCAGCTGCGTTAATCGCCAGAATCACTAATGATGCGCCGACATACAGCACAATCATGGTTGGTACAATTTTACCGGCCACTTCACCAATGCGTTTAATACCACCGAATACCACAAAGCCCACCAGTACGGCCACCAGAACGCCGGTTAACCAGGTGGGAACGCTGAAGCTGTTATTAAGTACCGTGGCCATGGAGTTCACCTGAACCGCATTACCAATACCAAAGGCGGCAACAGCACCAAAAATAGCAAAGGCAACGCCTAAGGTTTTACCTAACCCCGGGTTGTTTTCACCAACGCCGTTCTTCAGGTAGTACATTGGGCCACCCACAAAATTGCCGTTGGCGTCTTTTTCACGGTAGGTGACGGCACAAACGGCTTCGGCGTATTTGGTCGCCATGCCGAACAGAGCAATCACCCACATATAAAAGATGGCACCCGGGCCACCCAGAGCAATGGCGGTGGCGACACCAGCGATATTACCGGTACCCACTGTCGCTGACATGGCGGTCATCAGTGCATTAAACGGCTTAACATCACCTTCTGTATCTGGCTGGTTTTTAAACAGTTGTTTAAAGGCATAGCCGATTTTACGCCAGGGCATAAAAATCAGGCCGACGGTGAGAATAACGCCCGTCAGACCTAACATGGCCAGCATTGGTGGTCCCCAAACGAAATTATTAATCTGAGAAATCAGATTATTGAGCGCTTCCATACACAGCTCCTTAGAATTTTTATGGTTAATAAGTCACTCGTCACTATATCGGCGTGGTCAGGTGATGCCAATCAGGGAAACTACGGCAAACCTTGATTTACCGTCATTGACTACAAAGAGGTTTACGGCGACGGCGCTGACTGTGACGATGCTTGGTTATGACGACGCTAGAGTCAGTCGCGCTTTTGCGGTTAAATCCACTTTATGAAAATAGTTAATGGAATTCTGGATGCCGCTGAATGGCTGCCATCCCCCAACTTTGGCCAGCGGCCGCAGCAGGAAGTGTCACTGCTGGTGATCCACAACATCAGTTTGCCGCCAGGCCAATATGGTGGTGGTTATGTGCAACGCTTTTTTCAGAATCGTTTGCCAGCGGATGAACATCCGTATTTTGCTGATATTGCCGAACTTCAGGTGTCGAGCCACCTGTTTATCGAGCGAAGTGGTCAGGTTATCCAGTTTGTGAATCTCAACGATCGTGCCTGGCATGCCGGGGTCTCTGAATTTGCAGGCCGACCGGATTGCAACGACTATTCTATTGGGATTGAGCTGGAAGGTTGTGACGATCAGCCCTATGAAGACGTTCAGTATCAGGTGTTAGCCGAGGTAACCCAAGCACTGATGTTGGCCTATCCTGAAATAACGCCCGAGCGTATCACCGGCCATGAGCATATTGCGCCAGGGCGCAAAACCGACCCGGGACCTGCGTTTAACTGGTCAGCTTTTAAAAAGGATATTGTATGAAGTTTCTGATTGTTTTTATTGCTCTGCTGCTACAGAACAATCTGCCCTTGCCGCAACGCAGTACCCATAGTCGCAGTTTTGCTCGTTGGATGAACTTCTGGCTGAAAGGTGCGCGATTTAACCGTTTACCCCGCCACCTTAAATACCTCTGGATGGTAATTATGCCAACCGCGCTGGTGGCAGCGGGCTTTTATTTTATTGAACAAATGGCCTGGGGCTTAATTGCCGTGGTGTTGGAAGTGGCGCTGCTGCTGTATGTGCTATCGCATATCAGCTTCCAGCGGCATTTTAAATCGTATCTGCAGGACCTGGAACGAGGCGACACCCAAGGCGCTTATCACTGTGCGGAACGGTTTTTAGCCATTCCCGAAATTGAGCTGGCAAACGACGCCGCCACGCTGAATTTGCAGGTAATCCGGGTGATATTACATCGCTGGTTTGAATACTTTTTCCTGATGGTGTTCTGGTATATGGTCGCCGATGTGGCCGGCGTTTTACTGGCCTGGTTCAGTGTGCAATATGCCCGTTCGAGCGAATGCGATGCCAAAGGCTGGCGCTACTTACACTGGTTGGAGTGGATTCCGGCCCGTTTATTAGGTTTAACCTTTGGCCTGGCCGGTAACTTTGTCCGGGCTCTGCCAGTCTGGCAGAGCTTCTTATGGCAAGCTCAGACCACCAGCGCCGATGTGCTGTATCAGGTTGCTTGTCGTTCGCTGGCGAGTAATGGTGAAGACAAACAATGGCATCGGGTGGACGAAAATGCGGAGATGGCGGCACAAGAGCTGAAGGAGTGGCATTCGTTGCATTTGCGCAGTATGTCGATCTGGATGGTGGTGATCGCGGTTGCAACCATTGGCGGCTGGCTGCTGTGACGATGATCTATTTTTCCCTGAACTGTGTTGCAGTGTGCTCATGTAGGTGAACTACACATCACACACTGCGCCTTGTTCAATCGGCTTCGCTAACGCTTTTAGATATCTCAACGTGGTGTTATTTGATCGCAGACCCCAGCCAGGCCGCTCCACGAACGCCGCTGGAGTCACCATATTTGGCTTTTAGTAATGGTGTCGTCACCGTATCGGAGAACACGTATTCTTCCCACAATTGTGGCACCTGCTGATAAATTGAATCCAGATTGGATACACCGCCGCCCAGCACAATCGCGTGTGGGTCGAGCGTATTAATCACTCCGGCCAACGCTTTGGCTAACCGGCGGTGATAGCGCTCAATCACCTGCCGGGCCTGAGTATCACCTTGTTGGTAAGCGGCAAACCAGTCTTCCGTCGCTTGATCAACGCCGGTTTCATACCGTGCCTGCTGGCGCATACCGGGGCCGGACAATAAGGTTTCCAGGCAACCCTGTTGGCCGCAGTAACAATCAATCTGAGTGTCTTGTTCATCGCGCCATAATAACGGGTTATGGCCCCATTCTCCGGCAATGGCGTTTGGACCACTTACCAGTCCACCATTAATCACCCAGCCACCACCACAGCCGGTGCCGATGATCACCGCAAACACTGAGGGCTTTCCTGCCGCCGCGCCATCGGTCGCTTCTGATAAGGCAAAGCAGTCGGCATCATTGGCAATCACAACCTTGTGCTGCAGCGCATGTTCGATATCTCCCTGTAAATCATTACCAATCAGGCAGGTGGTATTAGCATTTTTAACCCGGCCGGTCGCTAGGCTGATTGCCCCGGGAATGCCAATGCCTAGGGTGTAATCCTGAATAGTTAGCTGCTGTTGAACCTGCTGCACCATGGCAACCATATTGTTAATGATGGCCTGGTAGTTTTTCTCAGGTGTGTCGTGCTCGGAGTGTGAAGGTGTGCTGGTACGCTGGCGCAGTAAGGTTTGCCCCTGATGATCCAGAGCTATGATTTCGGTTTTGGTACCACCGAGGTCGATCCCGAGACGAATACTGTCAGAATCAGGGTTAAGAGAAGAGGTCATATCTGCGCCTGCATAAACACGATGAGGCGCATTATAGGGAATAATAAAAGCAGCGGAATACTCTCAACAAGAGAGTAGTCAGAGAGAGAGTAATCAGAGTTGGCTGTAGCTCTTCATCATGGTTTTCAGCATGTCAGAAGCATCACTGATCACACAACCATTGCCATACAAACTAGGGGTTAATTTATCGCTCCAGACGACCTCTGCGATGCATTGCCCGGTACGGCGGCCATCAATATTGGGTGGAATATCGACCAGATCCAGTTCAAACCGGGTGCCGGGAGATAAGGCCTCATAGCTGGATATCTTGATGCCACTTTCGGA
The DNA here is from genome assembly GCF_965226395.1 of Bacterioplanoides sp. Lineage (GTDB taxonomy): Bacteria > Pseudomonadota > Gammaproteobacteria > Pseudomonadales > Oceanobacteraceae > Bacterioplanoides. The sequence goes on from NZ_OZ245358.1 coordinate 2,438,947, forward strand.
GCAGTCGACCAGTAAGCCCAGATAGTCTTTGCTGCCGCGCTCAAACACACTGACGGTGCTTTTGAGGATAGCGCGGGGATGAATTCTCTGTTCTTCGCTCATAAACCTTTCTCCTTTGTGGTTAAATCCGTTGCGATGAATCAGGAATTATAGCTCAGATGTCAGCCGTCGAATTGATCTTAGGGGGTGCCCGTAGTGGAAAAAGCCACTATGGCGAACAACAAATGTTGCAAGTGCAACAAAATTCGGGTGTTGAGGTGGTGTATATTGCCACGGCTGAAAACCGGGACGGAGAAATGCAACAGCGCATTAAAAAGCACCAACAGCAGCGTCCGGATCACTGGCAAACCATCGAAGAACCATTAGATCTTGCTAGCTGCCTGAAGAATCTGCAAAACCAGTCGCCTAGCGCTGCCATTATGGTGGACTGCCTGACGCTGTGGTTAACCAACTGTTTATTATATCCGGATTCAGATTTCTGGCCTGAGCAAAAACTCGCCTTTCTTAAACAGCTGGAACAGATGCAGCAGCCGCTGGTGCTGATCAGTAATGAAGTGGGTCAGGGCATTGTTCCTATGGGGGAGCTGAGTCGCCGCTTTGTTGATGAAGCCGGGTGGCTGCATCAGGCCATCGCTCGCCGTGTTGATCATGTAACTCTGGTCAGTGCAGGTTTGCCACTGGCGCTTAAACGTCATGGCCAGGCTGTTTATCCGGCTGTTGATCTGGTTAACTGATACTATTCTTCATAATAATCGAGCCATAAAGACTGATCGCTATGAGCACTCACCACTGGTGGCAGCAACCAGCTGCCAATATTCATGACGATATTCGCGAACAGGCCAGTCTGTATCAGAGTCAGCTGACCAAACCTCCGGGAGCGCTGGGCAAGCTAGAGTCACTGGCGCTGGAATTAGCTGCCATGCAGGGGCGGATTCACCCCGAAATCAATCATGCTCATTGTATTGTGTTTGCCGCCGATCACGGTGTGACGGCGCAGGGTGTGTCGGCGTTTCCGCAGGCGGTGACGGTTGAGATGCTGAAAAACTTCGTCTGTGGTGGTGCTGCGATTTCGGTATTGTCCAACCAAAACCAGTTTGAGTTATCGGTGGTGAACTGCGGGACGGCGACCTACTGTGGCGAGCTGGAAGGGGTGATTCATCAGAGCATTGCTGCGGGTACCGCAGATTTTTCACGTGATGCAGCCATGACACCACAACAAGCTGAGCAGGCGTTACAGGTTGGCTTTGATCAGCTGCAACGGGTTCAGCAAGCTGGGTGTGACCTGTTTTTTGCTGGTGATATGGGCATTGGTAATACATCAGCCGCCAGTGCCACCGCAGCAGTGTTGATGAAGTGTGATGTGGCTACCTTAACCGGGCCGGGTACCGGTGTGTACGGTAAGGCGTTAGACCATAAGACGGAAGTGCTGGTGAACAGTGTGCAACGCGCCCAAGGGAATATTCAGATCCCGCTGGATGCCTTAATTCAGCTGGGCGGATTTGAGATTGGTGCCATTGCCGGCGCTTATATCCGCGCCGCCCAGCTGGGCATTCCGGTGCTGGTGGATGGTTTTATTACCACCAGCGCGGCGCTGTTAGCGGTGCATCTGAATCCGTCAGTGAGAGACTGGCTGCTGTTCAGCCACGGTTCGGCAGAACCCGGGCATCAACAGTTATTGGCCTCATTACAGGCCACTCCATTGTTGGATTTAAGCATGCGTCTTGGCGAAGGTTCGGGTGCTGCGGTGGCGCTGCCGCTGTTGCGTCAGGCACTGGCACTACATAATCAAATGGCGACCTTTGCTCAGGCGGGCGTATCAGAATCCGGATTGGAAGAGCATTAAGTATGGCTTCATCAACAAACGCGAGCTCATCAACAAGCGCAACCTCATTAACAAGTACCTACATCGACTTAATCCGCCATGGTGAGCCCGTGGGTGGCAATGTGTTCCGTGGCCGGGTGGATCTGGCTTTAAGCGACTTAGGGCGGCAGCAGTTTCAGGCGCGGGTGAGCAAACACGCTCAGCGTTGGCAACACATTATCAGCTCGCCGCTGCAGCGTTGTGCTGAAAGTGCGCAGTGGTTGTCAGCTCAGCAGAATATCCCTTGTTCCATCGTGGAATCCTGGCAGGAAATTTTTTACGGCGATTGGGAAAATAAACCCGTCACTGAGGTTTTTGAGGAACATCCTCAGCTGGCACAGAAAATGTGGCAGAACCCGCTGGAATTCTGTGCCCCGAACGGTGAATCCGTGCCCGATTTTCAGCAACGTATTATCGCGGCCTGGAAAGCGCTGCTGGAACAGTATCAGGGGCAGCATGTGCTGGTGGTTAATCATGGTGGGGTGATGCGGGTGCTGGTGCAATATCTGCTGAAACTCGACCCTCAGGCGATGAACCGGCTGGCGATTCCTTATGCCGGTTTAATACGCTTTAAGATTGATCATAGTGAAGAACAAGGCAAAACCCGTCATTGGGTATCGCTGTTAGCGATGGACGGCGAAGAGCTGAATCAGGCGGATGTTAGCCGTATTCTGGCGACACCAGACGTATGAGCAGTTATTACTGGGCTTTCTGGTATGCCGTTGTTTTTCTCACCCGCTTGCCAGCTCCGTATCTGAAACGAGTTGATGACGAAGTCGCGCAAAAATCCCTGCTGTTTTACCCGGTCGTGGGTGCTGTTATTGGTGCCCTGTTAATCGCTTTTATCCTGATCTGCTGGTGGTATAACCCACACGCCTCACCGTTATTAGTTGCGGCATTAACAACGGCCATCTGGGTTTTGTTATCCGGTGGTTTACACCTGGACGGGCTGGCCGACAGTGCCGATGCCTGGGTGGGTGGCTTGGGTGATAAAGAACGCACGCTGGAGATTATGAAAGATCCGCGCGTTGGTCCAATTGGTGCCTTGGCGGTGATGCTGGTATTGCTGGTGCAGTTTGCCGGGGTATATGTGTTATTGGAGCAGGTGTTGTTAGAGCAGGCGACCTCCGACTGTTTTTATCTGCTGGCTTTAATGCTGATTCCGGCATTAGCCCGTGCCAGCGCATTAGGGTTATTAGCCACCACGCCGTATGTGCGTGCCAAAGGTCTGGCGACTGCGCTGGTAAAGGGTGCGACTCCAACAAGGCTGGCAGTGATTGGGACTGTATTGGCTTTAATGGCGGTGGTGATATTTCAGCACAAAGCGATATTAGTCTTATTGTTGTATCTGGCGGTGAATGCTTTTGCGCGACAAATGATGATCAAGCGGATTGGTGGCTGCAGCGGTGACACCCTTGGTGCCACCATTGCGCTTCAGGAAGCCTTATTGCTGGCTGCATTCACCCTGTGAGTGTCGCAGTCTGCTGTTATTTGTCGTACATATCCTGAATCATTTCGATGCTGGGGCGTAAGGTTGAGCGCCAGCAGATTTCCAGCTCTGGAGTAAACTCCGGATCGTAGACTTTTAATGTGCTGATTAATGCATCCAGCCATAAGCCATAAAACATCGGGTTAATGTTCATGTTTTTCTTGCTATGGCTTTCTCCCAGAGCCCGGATTTTGGCATCGGACATACCGCGGGCATGCATAATTAACCACAGCACTCCACCACGCAATAAACTGCGTTGCGCTTCCATATTGGTGTTCACAAACATGGCACGGATATCCGGAGACTGACTCATAAAGTTTGAGTAAAACTCTTCAAAGAAAGACGGGTTATTACAGGCCCGGCCATAACTCTGAAACACTAAATCGGCGTCACCCATGTGCTTTTCCTTATCTGTGATTTTCTGCGGGCGCGCAATTTACTGATATTATTCACATAATGCAAAAAAAGTATGATTTTTGCGGAAAAGTCATTTATTTTTTGTGGTTATTATGAATCAGATTCTGTGTTCGATTTGGAACTGCTGAATTTTTCCAGCGCAGCTGCCAGACGATCGAAATCAAAGGCTTCTTCTGTGCTGTCGGCTAAACGTTCAATTTGCTGTTCGCGGATCTGATTAAAATCCGATAACGCATTGGCATGACGATTTAATCCGGCCCAGCTTAATAATTGTTGTAACGCTTCTGGAGTATCAAATAAGCCGTGCCAGTAGGTGCCTAAAATCTGCTGATCTTCACTTAGATAACCGCAGGTGCTGGTGTTGTCGCTGGGGTTGTCGTCGGAGGTAATTACCCGATGAACGGATTGATCGCTCAGAGAAATGCCTGCATGAATTTCATACCCCTGAATTGGCACGGCCGGTTGGTTAGGTAGCGCTAACATGCCCTCAACCTGCTTTAACGTTTTTTCGGCCGCCAGAGTGGTGGTGATAGGCAAATATCCTAAACCACGGCTTTCGCCAACCTCACCTTCAACCCCTTGTGGGTCACAAACGCGGGTGCCCAGCATTTGTAAGCCGCCACAAATGCCCAGTAATTTACCGCCATAACGCAGGTGATGATTTAAATATTCCTGCCAGTTTCCGGGTTGGTTCAAAAGCCATTGCAGATCTTTGCGGGTATTTTTGGAGCCCGGCAGAATCACCAGATCGGCTGGTGGTGGTGTTTGATCCGGGCCAATCAGTTGTAAATCGACATTCGGGTGAACTCTTAACGCATCAAAATCGGTGTGGTTGCTGATGCGTGGGTACACCGGCACCACCACTTTTAGTATTTGTTGGCTGCTGTTGGCATTTTCCAGATGCTGATGCAGGTTTAATGCATCCTCGCCATCCAGATATAAACCATGTAAATACGGCAGTACGGCTAATACCGGTTTGCCGGTTTTTTGTTCCAGCCAATCGAGCCCGGATTGCAGCAGTTTAATATCGCCACGAAAGCGATTAATCACAAAACCAACCACCCGGTTTTGCTCGGATTCGCTTAAACAATCTAACGTGCCCACTAAGTGTGCAAACACGCCGCCACGATCAATATCGGCAATCAGAATCACCGGGCAATCTACCGCTTCGGCAAACCCCATATTGGCAATATCATTAGCGCGCAAATTCACTTCCGCCGGACTGCCCGCACCTTCGACCAGTACACACTGATGCTGCTGTTGCAGGCGCTGATAAGAATCCAGCACGGCGTTCATCGCCGTTTTTTTATAGGCGTGATAATCCAACGCTTGCTGATTGCCAATGGATTTCCCCTGAATAATCACCTGACTGCCCATATCTGAGGTGGGCTTAAGCAGCACCGGGTTCATATCAGTGCTGGCGGGCACGTTGCAGGCAATGGCTTGCAGTGCCTGAGCCCGGCCAATTTCACCACCATCAGCCGTTACCGCGCTGTTGAGTGCCATATTTTGTGGTTTAAACGGAGCCACTAAAATGCCGCGACGTGCAAAGATACGGCCCAAGGCGCAGACCAGTGTGCTTTTCCCGGCATCGGAAGTGGTGCCCTGAACCATCAGCTGGGGCGGGAAAGAAGCGGTTACGGTCATGATGGGTGCCTTCTGGTAAACTGCGGGTTTTGTTGGTTTGGATACTCAGGGGCAGGTAGTTTACGGCATGTCGTTATTGATCAGTGCATTTTTTGCAGCGATTGCTTTATTGCTGGATTATCTCCTGGCAGAACCCAAACGCTTTCATCCTCTGGTTGGCTTTGGTCATTGGGCCGGATTCTGGCAGAAACAGCTGAATCCTCAGGTTTCCACTATTCAATTCATTCGCGCTTGTCAGTCACCCGCAGTGCAGATCATGCTGGGGGCAATGGCAGTGATGATTGTTGTTATACCTTTATTTTCTTTTTTCTGGGTTGGACTCAAAGTGCTGCATAGTTTTTCGCACTGGGTAGCCTACGCTCTTGAAGCTTTATTGTTGTATTTGTGTATTGGTGGGCGCAGTTTGCAGCAACATGTGCTGGCGGTTAAACAAGAATTAGCTACGCAGGACTTAACCCGGGCTCAGGAAAAACTCAGCTGGATTGTCAGCCGTGAAACAGATTCCCTGAATGCACCACAAATTGCTCAGGCCAGTATTGAAACCACGTTAGAAAACAGCTCCGATGCTATTTTTGCGTCGTTATTCTGGTTTGCGGTGGGAGGTGCACCGTTGGCGCTATTACATCGTTGGTCGAATACGCTGGATGCGATGTGGGGCTATAAAAATCCACAAAATTTATACTTTGGCCGAATCGCCGCGTATCTGGATGATGTGCTGAATTATATTCCGGCACGACTCACGGCTTGCTGTTTTTGTGTCTTCAGCCCACGGCGGTTGGTCAATGGTCGCTCTCAAAACAGTGCCTGTTATTGCTGGAAAACTCAGGCTAAGCACTGTTCCAGCCCCAACGGCGGAGTGGTGATGACCGCTGGTGCCGGAGCTCTGCAATGCACCTTATCCGAGGGCGCGTATTACCATGGACAATGGCAAACCAAGCCGGTGATGGGCATTGGCAAACCGGCAGAGGTGGGGGATATTGCCTCCGCATTAACGCTGGTAAATAAAAGTGTGTTTTTGTTTATGGCGGCTTGGCTGATATTGGGGCTATCCATCGCTTGGGTGTGTATTTTCTGATGGCGCATTCCAAACCGCTTCATGGTGGTAATCTGCAAGACGCCATTGATCAATATGGTGGCCGTGGCGAACAATGGCTGGATTTATCCACCGGTATTTCTCCATATGCCTGGCCAGTAGAACAGCATCTTTCTCAAGTGCCACAATCCTGTTGGCATCATTTGCCTGAACGTGAATATTTGCAGCAATCCGCAGCCGTATGGGCTGATTATTATCGATTTTTAATCGCTGATTTAAAACCGGAACAGGTGGTTTTATCGGCGGGCAGCCAGGCATTAATTCAGCAATTGCCGGTGTTTTTCAGTGGGCAGATATTCCAGCGCTCTATAACCGATTTACAGGTATGGACTTTGGCGGGCAGTTACGGTGAGCATGTTTACCAATGGCAGCAATCCGGTGCGCAGGTGAAAGAAAAAAGCCTGGATGAATTAAACCATCTGCTGCTACGGCTGAAGTATAATGAAGCAGTCGATCTGCCGGATATTTTAATTCTGATAAATCCGGATAACCCTTCTGGTCAGTGTTGGAGCCATCAACAGATAGCTCTATTGCAACAAAAGCTGAGTGCCAATTATGGTTGGCTGATATTGGATGCTGCTTTTGCCGAGGTTTCCAATAATCAGCCACTTCAACTTCGCGACAATACGCTGGTATTAACCTCGGTTGGTAAATTTTTTGGGTTGGCCGGATTACGGATTGGTGCGGCCTTTATTGGTGAACAATATTGTGATGTGTTAAAGCAACGACTAGGGCCATGGCCGGTGTCTGGCTTATCATTATGGCTGGCAACACAAGCGTTATCTGATACAAGTTGGCAGATGAAAAATCGGCAAAAGCTGCAGCGTATTCATCGGCTGATGTTGGAAGCCTGTGCTGAACTTCCGGTGGTTGGTAGCAGTGATTTATTTATCACGCTGGAGCATCCGAATGTGGAACAATGGCAGCAAAAAATGGTGCAGCAGAAAATCTGGACGCGCTGTTTTAAAGAGCAGAAACGATTACGAATTGGAATGCCAGAATTTAATCGGTTCGAAAAAGTACGAACAGTTTTAAAACAACTGGATATTACAAAATATAAATAAGCACTGGATTAATCTGATTGGTTTGTTTTTCAGAGCAGCAACAGGATGTTGCGTTCGCGCGGCAGGGCCATGGATGGCCCTTCGGCGCGACGGAGAAAAATAAAGCGATCAGATTGATCTATCAGAAGGTTCAGGCAGGTTATTATGAAATTACCTTATTTATTGCTTTACACTTTTCTGCTTTTGTCGGGGCAGGATGCGTACGCCGAATTTATCCTAACCGACGACGCCGGTGTGGAGCACACTTTTGATAAACCCGTCACCCGAATTGTTAGTTTAATGCCACACGGTACTGAGCTGATGTTTGAGGTAGGCGCCGGTGATTTAATTGTCGGGGCTGTGAAATATTCGGACTATCCGGAAGCGGCAAAAAAAATCCCCCGTATTGGTGGTTACAGTGGTTTAAATATTGAAGCCATTGCTGCGTTACAGCCAGATGTTGTGTTGTCCTGGCCGGATGGTAATACCACCCGGGAGCTGCACCGTTTGCAGCAACTGGGGTTTACGTTATTTGCATCCGACCCGGTGACGTATGAGGAAATTGCCGACAACCTGCGCAAGTTTGGCAAAATGACTGGGCTGGAACGTCAGGGAAATCAAGCAGCCGATTTATTTATGCAAGAAGTCACTCACCTGCGTGATACTTATAGCCATCAAACACCGGTATCCGTGTTTTATCAGGTCTGGCATGAGCCATTAATGACTCAAAATGGACAAACCTTTATTTCCAAAGCGATTGAACTGTGTGGCGGAAAAAACATTTATGCCGAACTGGAGATTCGTGCGCCACAAATCAGTAAAGAGTCGGTACTGGTGTCTGACCCGGATGCCATTGTCGCCAGTGGCATGGGAGAATCACGCCCGGAATGGCTGGATGGCTGGCGGCAATACCCACATTTAAAATCGGTGAAATCCGGTAGTTTGTTCCATATTCATCCGGAGTTTTTTCAGCGTCCCACGTCCCGTTTTCTGGTTGGAACAAAAGAGCTATGCGAAAAGCTGGCGATCAGTCGTCAGTCTGACCATTCGCAAGGTGCTGAGAATCTTGCTGATTAAGTAAGTAGTGCTAGTCTGAGTAGTAGTTATTTATTGGTTTACTGCTGAGGTTATTCATGGAGCTTGATATTCCGACTGCGATTAAAAATAAACGGATTCTGGTGGTCGATGATCAAGGATCCATTCGGGCGGTTTTTCAATCCTTTTTAAAAGACCTTGGCTTTCATAATGTTTTATGTGCCATTGACGGTGAAGACAGTATTCACTTTTTAGAAAAACATGCGGTTAACCTGATTATTTGTGACTGGGCAATGCCCAAGTTATCAGGACTGGATGTACTGCAAGTAATTCGTAAACACGAAGAGACTTGTGATTTACCATTTATGATGGTGACTTCGTCATCAGAAATGACAAAAGTTCAGCAGGCGGTTGAATTGGGGGTTTCAGACTACCTGATTAAACCGTTCCGACCTGGTCAGTTATGCCAGAAAGTGATCGGCTTATTACTGGCTTCTGATTACCAGCCAAAACGTTTGCCATTACAGGATTTCTCTCAACAAGGCGGGAGTGACAATCATCTTTTTAGTGAACCGGATCAGCCTTCGACAACAACAGAACAAAGCTAAAAAACACTGAGCGGCAGTATTTCCTGGCCGTTTCTTGACAGCCAATGGGTGATGATCCAATCTCATTATTCACACTGAAATTGTCACTGGGTTTTATGCAGTTATCATCATTTCAGCATGGCGAATACAAAATCAGCGTCTCGGGCCGGATTCTGGTTGCTACGGTAGGTGGTAGCTGGAATGAAGAAACCGCACTGGCTTACAGTGAGGATCTTCGCTCGGCCGCTCAACCCCTGATAACAGGAGACTGGGGGCACATCGTCTTTCTTGAGGAATGGAATCTTGGCGTTCTTGAGATTGTCCCGGTGATCGAAGAGCTGGTCACCTGGTGTCTGGCTAACGGCATGAAACGATCGGCTCTGGTTTATCCCCCTTCTGTACTTAAGCGCCTTCAATTGCATGGTATGATTACTGAACAAGGCGATTTTCGGCGTCAGTCGTTTGCGACAGAACAAGAGGCGATGGAGTGGCTTAACGCCGCTGGTTATTTCCTTTAATCGATCCGGCAAGAATCACAACGTTCCTGGCCAGTTAATAATCGCGAAATAGTATGCCGCCGACGAGCAAAAAAGAGATAAGCCTTATCGGCAAACCAGCGAATCAGTGGCCAGCGCAGCCAGGCGGTTAAATATCCTTTGCCCACCAATGACCACGCCGCATGTGTGGTATCAAGACCGCGTAGCAAGCTGCCATCCGGCAGCTGACTTAATAAGATAGTGTTGGCTTCTGCTTTACTGATATGTGGATAACGGAACTCAAAATCATCCTGATTAATGTCTTCCAGCTTCAATAACCCAGGCTTATCAAGGCTTCTTAGGTGATTGATTTCTTTGCTGCATAGTGGGCAAAGTCCATCATAAAAAACGATGAGTTCTGGCATATCGTTATCTCCTGGAAACAGACCGGTCATTTTTACTGACAGAATGATCAATATCACTGGTAGCTTCGGTTACTCCCTCTATTATCTTTGATATCGATGCAAAAAACGTCATAAAAAACGATTTGAATCAAGGACGCATCCACGCTGCCTGACTAGGCTAATGTTTGTCAGATCAGTTTTTCAAAACAAGGGAATGGTTATGGGATCACAACAAACCTCGTATCAATCGATTGAAGAAATTGTTGGCGATCTGCTGAAGCTGAGGATTCCGGTGCCTGCGGTTGGTGAGCCCCCTCTGGTACGCCTGAACGACCTGGCGTTGGTCTCTGGTCAGCAAGATGGCCAGCAAGACAGCCGTCTGGCGCAGGTGATCGATATCAAAGGCAATCGGGTCACTATGCAGGTGCTGGATGGCACTAAAGGTTTGGCAACCGATGCCAGTGTGACTTTTCTCGGCCACCCGATGCAGGTGACCTTCTCCGATAATATTCTCGGCCGAACCTTTAATGGCAAAGGTAAGGTTATCGACAATGGCCCGGAGCTTAGCTACGACGCCCAGGTGCTGATTGGTGGCCCAACGGTAAATCCAATGCGCCGGGTGTTGGCGTCACAAATGATCCGCACCAAGGTGCCGATGATTGATGTGTTTAACTGCCTGGTTGAAAGCCAGAAAATCCCGATCTTTTCCGTCTCTGGCGAACCCTACAACCGCTTTTTATCCCGTATTGGTATTCAGGCCGATGCCGACATTATTGTTTTTGGTGGCATGGGATTGGTATTTGATGATTTTTATTTCTTCCGCCAGTCGTTTGAAGATGCCGGGGTACTGGCACGTACCGTGATGTTTGTGAATCAGGCCTCTGATTCCATTGTTGAACGTTTATTGGTGCCGGATATGGCATTGGCAGTGGCTGAGCGTTTTGCCGTGGAGGAGGGCAAACGGGTATTGGTGTTATTAACCGATATGACCGCCTATGCCGATGCTCTGAAAGAAGTCGGCATTGCCAATGAACGGGTGCCTTCTAACCGGGGTTATATGGGCGATTTATATTCGCAGCTGGCACGGCGATACGAAAAAGCCTGCGATTATGCCAAAGGTGGTTCGGTAACCATTTTGTCGGTCACCACCATGCCAGGCAACGACGTTAGCCATCCGGTGCCGGATAACACCGGTTATATCACCGAAGGCCAGTTCTACTTGCACAGTGGTGTGTTAGATCCATTCGGCTCTTTGTCTCGCCTGAAGCAATTTGTGATTGGTAAACAAACCCGTGAAGATCACAGCCAAGTGATGAACACTATGATCCGTTTTTATTCCGCCGCGGTTGAAGCCGAACAGAAACAGGCTATGGCATTTGAGCTCAGTGATTATGACCAGCAATTGTTGAAATTTGGTGTTTTATTCCGTGAACACTTTATGGAATTGGAAGTGTCGATGGAGTTAGAAGATGCGCTTGATCTGGCCTGGAAAATTATGGCCGACTGTTTTAGTGCCGATCAGCTATTGATGAAACAGGAGTTGGTGAATAAATATTTTCCGCGCATCAATACCACAGGCACAGGCACAGGCACAGGCACAGGCACAGGCACGGCCACGGCCACGGATAACAAAACGAATCCACATAAAGAAGCCGGAGCCACTGTCTGATGGCGCGTTTGTTATTGTCGAAAGCGACGTTAACCGCGCAGCGTAAACAGCTGGCCGCTTACCGGCGTTTTTTACCGTCGCTGGAAATGAAGCGTCAGCAATTAATGGTTACGGTGAAAGACTGCCAGCAAACCCTGCAGCAGCAACAACAAACATTGCAGCGTATTCAGCAGCGTGTCAGCGAACAGTATCCTATGCTGGCGAACGAACGCATTGAGCTGCAGGATCTGGTAGTCATTCGAGAGGTCAAAAAGCGTCAGGCTAATATTGTTGGCGTCTGGATTGAGGAGATTGAACAGATTGAGTTTGATTGCGCGCCTATCGCTATACTGACTCGTCCTCACTGGGTTGATGGCATTCAGCGGTTGTTAAAACAAGCGTTGGAAACAGAAATAAAGCGTCTGCAACAGCAAAAAATATTAGCGCGCTTAGAGTCTGAACTATTAAAAGTGACTCAGCGGGTAAACCTGTTCGATAAAGTGCTGATACCAGAAACGCTGGCAAATATTCGTAAAATTCAGATTTATCTCGATGATAAAGATCGGGAAGCCGTTATTACTTCAAAAATTGCTAAAGGTAAGCGCGCTGCTCAGTCAAATGCAGATTCATATGGCGAGAACCTGACTCTGAGTGAGGCGTCGATATGAGTATTGTGCGGCTGAAAAAGATCTCGCTGGTTGGTCGCAATCAGGATAAGCAAAGCATCATTGCTGCCCTGCAGGGGTTTGGTGAATTACATATTATCGATAAAGATAAACCCAACTCGGCACACGATTTGGAATTATCGGCGAAAGCACAAAAAGCCTATCAGGCTATCCACTTTTTGCAGCGAACGTCTAACCCGCGTCGAGCATTAAAACACGCACGTCATTTTGATTTTGACCGGGTGGTAGCCGAAGTCTTAGCCCTGAAAGATCAGATCCGGGATGTGGCTGATCGGTTGGAAGCATTAAACGACCGTATTGTCACAATGAAAGCCTGGGGAGATTTTAACTTCCCGCCCGACAGTTATGTCGATCACTTCCGCTTTTGGTTTTACCGCTTACCGGTTAAGCATCGCGCTGCATTAGAGCAGTTATCACTGCCGTGGAAAATTGTTGGCAACCAGCATCATGAACTGTATGTGGTATTAGTGTCAGCGGAAGAACCTGATAGTCATATATTACCGGTTGCCCGGGAGCATCTGGGCAGCTTGCCGCTGAGCACCTTACTTGAGCAGCGCGAGCAAACGGAATTACGACTGGAAGAATTACAGGTACGTCGCCAGCAGTTGTGTCGTTATTTACCACAATTACAAACGGACCTCGATCAGGCTAATAACCGGGCATTATTTCAATACGTTCTGCAGCAAACGCAAGATATCGACACGGATAATGACCCGGCTTTAACGCTAAATAGCGCTTCTCTGTTTTTATTAAAAGCCTGGCTGCCGGTTAAAAACCTGATGGCGCTAACCCAATTAAGTCAGCAGCAGGGGTTTGCCTTTGTAGCCGAAGACCCACAAGCCGACGATTCGCCGCCAACCTTATTACAACCAGTGAAAGGATTCCGGGCCGGTGCTGATCTGGCTTCGGTATATCAGTTGCCGGATTATCGCAGCTGGGACCCATCGGTGCATTTGTATCTGTCTTTTACGCTGTTCTTTGCCATGATTTTATCGGATGCCGGATATGCCGCGTTGTTAGGTGGTTTTCTTGCACTGAGCTGGAAACGCTTGTCGGCTTCGATGGCCAGTTTATTACGCTTTATGTTATATGGTGCAGCGGTTTGGGGCGTGATGGTGGGCAGCTATTTTGGTTACGAAGCGCCGTACGATAGTTTTCTGGCATCGTTAAAAATCATCGACCTGAATAACTACGACGCGATGATGACTTTATCTGTATTAATTGGTGTGTGTCATATCGTGATTGCCAACCTGAGTATGGCCTGGAATTACCGCCATGAGCGGCAAAAATATATACCAGCGCTGGGCTGGATTGGTATTTGTTTAGGTGGTTGTGCCATCTGGTTGCAGCCTGCTGTTATTCCAACAGCGGCTGTATACAGTTTATTGGCTGTTAGTGTGATGGGGTTATTAGGGTTTGCCAGCGAGCGCCCGGTCAATTCTATTCCGTCTGCGCTTCTGCGCCTGACCGATGGTTTATTAAAACTCACCGGGCTCAGTAAATTATTTGGTGATGTGCTTAGTTATATGCGTTTGTTTGCACTGGGCTTAGCCAGTGCGTCACTGGCATTAACCTTTAATAATCTGGCACACAGTGCCTATCAGTCCGACAGTGGTTTAAGCCTGGTTACCGGTACGTTAATTTTTCTGGCTGGGCATATCATCAATCTGGCACTGGGCATTATGAGTGGTGTGGTGCACGGCCTGCGTCTGAACTTTATTGAATTTTATAACTGGGGTGAACCGGGAGAGGGTTATGCCTTTTCGCGTTTTTCACTGCAGCAAACCGATGTACGAATGGAGGAATCAACACATGAATGAAATGGTGATTGCACTGGGCTGGTTAGGATTATTTGCTCCGGTTGCACTGGGAGCAATTGGCAGTGTTATGGGGTGTGCCATTGCCGGGCAAGCCGCTATTGGTGCCATGCTGGATACCGAATCCGGTTATGGCCGTTTTATTGGTTTATCGGTATTGCCGTCCTCCTTTGTTATTTACGGCATTGTTTTAATGTTCACCCTGCAACGTGATATTAGCGCCGTAAATGGTGGTGGTCTGATGGGTATTGGTTTGTTGGCTGGGCTGGCGTTGTTATTTACCGGCATCTGGCAGGGGCGGGCGTGTGCATCGGCCATTAATGCGTCCAAAGAAAAACCAGAAATTTTTGCCTTATCCATTGCCCCGGCGGCCATTGTTGAAGGTTTTGGTGTGTTTGTCTTTATTTTTGCTCTGGTGTTATCCGGCAGTTTACCGGATGCCTAGCCATAACTACAGCCACAACCATAACCACAGCGAGCCAGGGAGAATATTATGAAAAAAAATACACCCGAGCGTATTTCCTCCGGTATTGATGAACTGGTTGATCGTTTAAAAAATGATGGCATTCAGGCCGGGCAACAGCAGGCACTGGATATTGTTGCCGAAGCGGAAAAACGCGCCGACCTGATGCTAAAACAAGCTAAGGAAAAATCCGCAGCGTTATTAAAAGAAAGCCACGAACAAATTGAGCGTGAGCAACAAGCCGCTCAGGATGCGTTACAGCTGGCATTTCGTGACATGGTGCTGGATATGAAAAACGCCATGTTAGAGCGTTTATCTCAGGACTTCTCGCGCGAGATTTCGCAGCAAGCGGCATCGGTACCACTGTTAGAAAAAATTATTCTGGAAGCAGTACGCCTGATCAGCTCGGATGTGCGTGTTAAAGCGGATACAGGAGTGACGGAAGCCGAAGTATTAATTCCGCAACAAATGATGCAATTAGACGATATTCGCGCTAACCCAGAGAAAGCCAGTGAAGGGCCATTAACGGATTTAGCCGCACACTTATCCGCACAAATGTTCAGTGAAGGCATCAGCTTTGCCGCCGGTGAGCAACAAGCGGGTATTGTGATGAAACTCAAAGGGCATGATATGCAGGTGGATATCAGCGATAAAGCCATTGCCGATTTATTGCTGAAATATTTGCAACCGCGTTTTCGTGCCTTGTTAGAAGGCGTGATCCACTGATGGCTAACCTAAGCGGCTATCGTCCGGAATCCGGCGAGCAGGTTGACTGGCACAATCAGGATCAGTACCTGAGTTTGCTGACTGGCTTACCGTCTCACTTATCGTTATTTTCTGCAAAAAAAGCGCCGATATCACGCTTAGCACTGGATAAAAAACTTACGGCGCTGACGCCCCAACATCGCAGCCTATTGGAAGATATCGAAGGCATATTGCAGTGGGGATATTTATCACCTCAAATCAAACACGATTGGCATAATTCACTGCCTATTTCGGTGATAAAACAGGTGCTGAATACCATCAGCGATCCGGCGCTGAATCAACTGGTGCGCGATAAACTGGATTTCCGCACGTTAGTTGGTGCGTTGCGGCATCGCTATCAGGAACCGTCTTTGCCATTGAGTGGTGACTGGACAGTTAGCCGCTTTAAACAAAGCATCGAAAATAACTGGCAAGAACCGTATTTTCGTTTAGAACACGCTCGGCCCTGGCTGATAGAAGCCAAACAATTAATGGATGACGACGAACCTCTGTTATTAGAAAAACTCTTGTTGCAGGTAGCCTGGCAACATTTATCACGTTCTCACCCCGGTTTACCGGTGACTTCCGGTGGCGAAACCTTCAGCTTTTATGCCGTCGTGGTATACGTATTGAAGTGGGACATTATTGAACGCTGGAGCCGTTATAACGCCGAGCAGGCCAGTCAGCGCTTTCAGCAATTAATCGATAGCAGCATCAGTGGTCTGCCCGAAGACTTTCATGGAGAATTTTAATGAGTCAATTTAATCAGGATATCAGCGCACGGGTGGTAGCGGTACAGGATGATCTGGTGACCATTGAAAGCATTGATAACGATGGCAAGGTTGCAGCGCTGATTAAAAATGAAGTGATTTATATTCTGCCGTCGCGTTTGGCGCATGATGGTCAGGCTAGCGAAGGACGACAAGAATGGTTAAAAGCCGAAGTATTACGCATTAACGGTAAACAGGCCGATGCTCAGGTATACGAAAGCACCACGGGTGTGGGCGTGGGTGATGGCGTGGTACAAAGTGGCGAAATGTTATCGGCTGAATTAGGGCCGGGTTTATTGGGCATGGTGTACGACGGCCTGCAAAACCCGCTGGAAGCATTGGCCAATGACTTCGGTACCTTTTTGCCACGCGGCGTTGAGGTTAAGGCGCTGGATCAGGATAAAAAATGGTTATTTAAACCCCTGGCACGCTCGGGTGATACCGTCCGTGCGGCACAAGTGTTAGGCACCGTGGCGGAAGGACGTTTTACCCATAAAATTATGGCACCGTTTGATTTAAACGGTGACTGGAATCTGGACTGGATTCAGCAGGGCAATGTACAGGTGCGTGAGTTTATTGCGCAGCTGTCAAACGGTCAGGGTGTTGAACGGAAAGTGTCGCTGCAACAACGCTGGCCAATTCGTAAACCCATTGCCCGAGCACTAACTGAGCGCGGTGTGGCTCAGCGTGAATATCCACAACAACCGTTATCCACCACCATGCGACTGGTGGATACCTTTTTCCCCATTGCCAAAGGTGGAACCGGTTGTATCCCCGGGCCGTTTGGTGCCGGTAAAACCGTACTTCAAGGGTTAATTTCGCGTTATTCCGATGTCGATATTGTGATTGTGGTAGCGTGTGGTGAGCGTGCGGGCGAAGTGGTGGAAACCATTCAGGAATTCCCCAATATGCCAGATCCAAAAACCGGCGGTACTCTGATGGATCGTACCATTATTATTTGTAATACCTCGTCAATGCCGGTGGCGGCTCGGGAAGCGTCGATTTATATGGGCATCACGCTGGCCGAGTATTATCAGGCGATGGGCTTTGATGTGTTATTAATTGCCGATTCTACCTCGCGCTGGGCGCAGGCGATGCGCGAAACCTCCGGGCGGTTGGAAGAAATTCCCGGTGAAGAAGCCTTCCCGGCGTATCTCGATTCGTCAATTAAAAATGTGTATGAGCGGGCGGGGGTATTACAGCGCAAAGATGAAGATAAGCCTGGCACGTTTACCATGATTGGCACCGTGTCTCCGGCCGGTGGTAACTTTGAAGAGCCGGTAACCCAGTCGACTTTGGGTACGGTAAAAACCTTTTTGGGTTTATCGGCCGATCGTGCTTACAAGCGTTTTTATCCGGCGGTTGACCCGTTATTAAGTTGGTCGCGTTATCTACAACAGTTAAAACCCTGGTTTGAGAAAAACCTGGAAATTGGCTGGACCGATCGGGTGATGCAGCTGCGCGAATTATTAGAGCGTGGTGAAGAAATTAACCGCATGATGCAGGTGACGGGTGAAGGGGGCGTAAGCCGGGATGACTTTATTCTTAGCCAGAAAGCTTCGTTATTAGATATGGTGTATCTGCAACAGGATGCCTTTGACGATGTGGATGTGTCAGTGCCAATGGCACGCCAGCAGGCGTTATTACACTTGTTAGAAAAGGTGATTGCTCACCAGCCTGCGATCGAAAGTAAAGGCGCTCTGCGTGACTTTTATACTCAGCTGACGGGGTTGCTGAAGAATCTTAATTATTCGGTGGATAAAAGTCCGGAGTATCAGCGGTTGCTGGCTGAGATTGAAGGACGGTTGGTTTAATCGGATCTGATTTAAAAAGGCATGCTGTAGCAGTTATCCTGCTGCTACAGCAATTATAGGTTGAATGTGCTGTTTTGGCCGGTGTGCTGAAAGATCACGGTTGGTTTTAGCCACTTGTTATGCCTTTCTTCTAGTTATAATAAAATACATAGTTTGACCTGTTTTTCTAGAGTAATGAGCTGAAATAAAAAATCCTTCGAACTCCCACCTATCATGACTAGGGTTAGGAAAATCCACATCAACCTCCCCTTGACCAATTTTCCAAGTTCTTTGTGGGGTACTCTTTGTTATCAAGTCTTTTCTGGTATCACTAAAATTAAATCCTAGCGGAATATCTCCCTTGTATTCTTCATGGCCATCTTTCCCTTCAGAATATAGGAACATACTTTGAATTTTTCTAAGGTTTTTAGTTTTACCACCTTGTGCTCCATCATCAGGCTCAAAAAGTAAATCTACTCCATTGTTATTAGAGATTGCATATTGAGACCCACAACTTGGCCTTTCAATTTTGAATGAAGGATTAGCTTCGAAAAAATAATTTACTTCACCTGAATCAATGATTTTTCCAAATAGATTAAATAATTCTGATGTTTTCATATAAATCCATTACATTCCGATTTTTCATAAAACCACTTCCACAGGCTGCTTGGTAGCTTGTTTTTAGACGCTTATTAGGAATTTTTCAGTTCCTGATACAGTGTTGATGCCGTGTTTTTAGGTAGGCCACTCAATACCAAGCCTTGAATAATGTGCTTTTCGCTTTTAAAGGCATCAGTGGTATTGCTATAAACTCCCATTCTAACTAACTCCTCGCACATCCATGTGACATTTGCATTTAGCATACGAATTCCAAAGTAACTATTAATTTGGTACATGTGAAATATCTCCGAGCTCATACGTAACCAAATGAGTAATCGTTGGTCTTTTATTTGATCAAAACTTTCTGCTATTTTTGATGCTGAAGGAGTTAAACTAGGAGATACGATATTTAAAATTTGATAACTCAAATCAATTAGATTTTCGCAGCTCTCTCTGACCTGGCAAATTCCTCGCTCACAATATTGCAATTCGCGCTTAAATTCACCTACCTCAACCCTATACCAGTCTTCGTTGTATTGGCCAAAACTAGGCCAGGAAGACGTTTTGTATGGGAGCTTCTTAGCAAGCTTACGTAATTCCCGTTCGTATGTATCCACTGTCTTAATTGATAGCAGTGCAGAGAAATCAGCATACGAAATATAACCTTTAGTTAATGGCTCTTCCCCTGTAGTAATTGATAGCAATTTAGATTCGTAGTTTTCCATACTGATGCCTAATGCCTTTAGCAGCGTCTGAGAGAAGCGAGACCCAGTCCCTGCGTATTTTTACTGGGACGATGATGGTTATACTTGTATGGTTCAATTTCCATTGTTAACCGCTGTTTCCTTTACCGATTAAATAGTAAGGTGAAGCCCGTAGCTAGCGGCAACTAGTTACCGGAGAAGTAATCCGATGCATGCCAGATACTCGATATCGTTAACAAGCCTGGATGCTTCTCCGACCCGATTTTAACTCGAACAGTCGAATGGGCTTCAAGCCCGAATTTAGCAAGTACGGGATGCTATGACAATGAATAAACAGGATATGGGTGTAAACGTCGGAATTGACGTCGGTAAATTCCAGTTAGATATATTTATCTGGGAACGAGATCGTCATTTTACGGTAGAAAATAATGATTCAGGTGTTCGTGAAGCGATTAAAATTTTGAAACGATATAAGGTTCAATGCATCGTAATGGAAGCAACGGGTCGCTATGAAATGGCCTTTGCTACGGCTGCTTTTGAGAAAGGCTTACCTGTTGCCATTGTGCGACCGATCTTAGTTAGACAGTTTGCCAGAGCAGCGGATCAGCTCGCTAAAACAGATAAGATCGATGCAGCTATCATTGCTCGCTTTGCCGCTTTAATGAAACCGAGATTAACTAAGCAACGTAGTGAAAATCTGCAGTTAATCAAGGACTTGGTAGTAGTCGCCGGCAGTTGATTGCCATGCGTACGCAAGAAACCAATCGTGCCAAAGTTATGGGTAAGCAGAAGGAGCATTCCTGCACTCGCATCGTTAAAGAGCTGAATAAAGACATTGATTGGGTAGAGACCAAGCTTGGTGAGCCTACCTGGAATGACCGCAAAGAGATCTTGTCCTCAGTTCCCGGCGTTGGTAACGCTTTAATCTGGACGTTGCTGAGTGAGATGCCAGAATTTGGTGCTCTGAACCATAAACAAATCAGTGCGCTTGCTGGTCTTGCTCCAATTAATCGTGACAGCGGTAAGTCACAAGGTAAGAGAAGGATATTAGAAGGCCGCCACAGCGTTCGTACAACGCTTTATATGGCGACATTAAGTTAATCCGATTATTGGTGGTTTTTATCGTCACCTGGTTAAACAGGGAAAGCATAAGAAAGTAGCTTTGACAGCAGCTATGAGAAAGTTTTTAATCATCCTGAACGCTATGGTTCGGGATGGCTTGGAGTGGGTTTATTAATTAATTTTTAGCTACGGGTGATCTTGCCCCGATAAAACGGACACATTACTTTTCATGCTGCTATTCGTTCATATTCCATTGGTGAACAGTAATTGATACCCGAATGCAGCCGTTTTCTGTTGTAAAAGTCATTAATATAACGAGCTAAAGAATACTTTAACTCTTCTGTCGTTTTAAATTCTGTCTTGCGTATCAACTCGGCTTTCAATGAATGAAAAAATGACTCCATATGTGCGTTGTCCGTACATTTCCCAGGCCTGCTTAGACTATGTTCAATACCATGCCGTCTCAGCTCTTTTTGATACTCTGCACCTCTATATTCAACACCACGATCAGTATGCAGCATCAGTGATTCTGATGGTTTTCGCTTACGTATCGCATTGATCAGCGTTCTTCGAGTGACGGCGGTTGTCCTCTTCGTATCCAGGCTCCAGCCAATAATTCTTCGTGAGTAGAGGTCCATGATCACAGACAAGTAATGCCAATTATTTTTAACCTTGAGATACATTACGTCAGCAACCCACACTTTATTTTTTCGCTCAGGAACTTCACCATCTGGTCGGAGGTTTCCTCCAGAAGCCAGAAAACGTCTCATACCTGGTGCTCGGTACGTTACCCTTGTGACTCTGGCAATGAGGCCCATATTGCTCATAAGCCGAGCTATACGCTTCTTGCTAACACTGATGCCCTGTTTATACAGTGCTTTCCAGATGCGTGGGCTTCCATATCGGCCTTCGCTTTGATTCCATATTTTTCTGATTAAGCCTTTAAGCTGATCATCTCTTCGATCTCGCGTAGAGGGCTTACGATTTAACCAGTCGTAATAGCCACTCCTTGATACACCAAGCCATTCGCAGGTTCGTTTAATGCCTAGCTCTTTCCCGAACTTCTTGATGAATCGATATCTTGCTGATGTTCCTCCGCAAGAAACCGTTGCCACTTTTTTAACAGATCAAGCTCCTGCTTCAACTTTTTATTCTCGGCTTCAAGCTTTTTCACTTTCGACAACTCTTTTTCTTGCTGGCTTGCTGCATCTGTCAACTTTTTACGTTTGTCTGCCACGATCTTTCCTTCACGATATTCTTTCCGCCATCGTGACAGCATGAACGGATGAATGTCGAGCGTATTAGCTACTTCTTGAACCTGAATACCTGAGATCAAACTCAACTGAACGGCTTTTACTTTAAACTCGTTGGAATATTGCCAGGTCTTTCTAGGGTTGTTGTACTTTGGCATTGGACACCTCAATCTTAATTAGATTTCGGTGTCCGTTTTATCGGGGAAAGATCAGGGTTGAATCACAGTCGCTTGTTAGGTGCATTTGGTGCTTTCAATACTCTTTAATGAACAGTATAATGATGACTATAAGTATCAATTATGTAGGCGCAAATATGGTAAGTAAACCCAATATCGCAAGATACACTGATGTTGACAAGCAGAAATTAGATGGTTCAACTTACACTCCTAAATTACTAGCAGATTTCGTAGCCAAACAAATGTTAAGTGTATTTAACATACCAAAAACAGGCGATATAAGGGTGCTAGATCCTGCATGTGGTGATGGCGAACTACTTAATGCTTTAATACTAAATGTAGCGCCGCGCTTGAGAAAACGGCTTGTAGTTCGTGGCTTTGACACTGATCCTGATGCTATTAAAAATGCAATCAGTAGGCTGCACGCTAAATATCCTAATTTAGATATACAGCTAGAACAGAAGGATTTTCTCCAACACACTCTTAACCTACAAGGCAGTGATGATCTTTTTTCATTAAACGAGCAGGCTGAACCATTTAATTTAGTCATAGCCAACCCTCCTTACGTACGAACTCAAGTAATGGGTGCTGAACAGTCAAAAAACATAGCTAAAAGTTTTAACCTTAGCGGGCGAGTAGACCTCTATTACCCTTTTATTTTGGGTATATCCAGAGTCCTTGATAGCAATGGAGTTACTGGCGTAATCACTTCAAACCGATTCATGACAACAAAATCAGGTCAAGATGTTCGTAGAGAAATGCTTACTCGCTTCAATTTATTAAACATTTGGGATTTAGGTGATACAAAGCTATTTGATGCTGCTGTTCTTCCGTCTGTTTTTGTTGCAACAAGTAATACCAGTAAAGACATCACAGCCGATAAGATTTTGTTTACATCAATTTATGAAACCAAAGATGAGCCCACCACTAAGTCTCCTAATGCTCTAGATGCTTTAACTGAGAAAGACGATACTGTTACAGAAGTTCCTGATGGTAGGTTTTTCAGAGTACGTAGAGGCACATTAGCGAGTGGTGAAACTCTAGAAAGTGTTTGGAGAATAGCTACAGAGCAAACTGATCAATGGCTTGATACAGTTAAAGCACACACATGGGACACATTTAGCCGTATTGGAAAGATACGAGTGGGCGTGAAATCAACAGCGGATAAAATTTTCTTACGTAGCGACTGGAACGAACTGCCAACTGGAAGGCCTGAGCTATTGAAACCACTTATTACCAGAAAATGTGCTCAACGCTTTAAGGCACAACTCCCTGAAAACCCAAAGTATCGAAAAGAGATACTTTATCCTCATGAAACCACCGCAAACGGACGCTCAGCGGTGGATATAGGTCTATATCCAAAATCAGCTCGTTATTTAGAGCAGCATAAAGAAAAGCTAGAAAGCAGAAAGTATCTCATCGATGCAGGTCGTAACTGGTATGAACTTTGGGTACCTCATGACCCCGCTGCATGGCCGTTACCAAAGCTAGTATTTCCAGATATATCAGAAAAACCTATGTTTTGGATGGACACAAGTGGCGGGGTGGTAAACGGGGAATGCTATTGGCTTCAATGTAAAAATGAAAGCGAACAGGACCTTATGTGGCTGGCACTTGCAGTGGCAAACTCATCATTCATCGAAGTTTTTTACGACCATAAATTTAACAACAAGCTTTACGCGGGAAAAAGAAGGTTTATTACACAATATGTAAATCAGTTCCCGCTACCCAATCCAGATTTAACTGAGTCTATAGCGATTATAGACTTAGCAAAATTGATTTACGAAAAAACACCATCAGCGGAAGCAGACAAACTAGCCTCTGAACTTGAGGCCCTAATCTGGAAAGCATTCGGCTTTGACTCAAAAGAAATTACTAGGTAATGGAATTTGAATCTTCCCATTACTCACCTTACCTTCGAATTGCCTAAATCTAGTAAAGAAGTCAGCGCCTGTACTTACATACACATGGGTCAGCGTAACAACCCTACCATCAGTATTTGCATAAAAAATAACGTAACGAGTGTCGCGATGCTTTGGGTGGTAACCTCCAAGTTGCTGAACATCTACATTCTCTGAACTACTTGGTAGAACTAACCCCAGATCTATTGTGGGCGATGTTTGTAGTTTCACTTCTAGCAATTGATGGCGAATATCTGGAAACTGACCTTTATCTTCATAACTACTATAACCTAAATACTCACAAACCAGACGGTGCAGTCCTTCACCGCGATTGCGCTCCTGATCAATGCCTGGGTCGGCAAACTGACAACCTACAAGTGGAGATAAGCGATTGAATATTTCCTGAATTGGCAGCAATGAATTTGACTGGGGTTCACTTATTGGGCTAATAGCACCTGAAAGAACTGCATTCGAGTTCAAAAATGGAAAAAGCTCTGGTGTATCAAAATTTGAAATCAACTCATGACTTTCGGGGCCAATCACGAGGCCTGCTTGATATTTTGTAGTTATTGTTCCCGTGGTGTCTAAGTTTGCTAACTCTTGACCATTAACCACCCTAACTTCGGTAATAATATCCTGCTCAGATATTTGAATTAAAGCATACCTTCTTGTCGCTGAAAGCTCTTCATTCCAAATTTGTAAATTCCTAGATTTTTGTGTGTAGATGTCTAGCTGCTGCCCAAAAAAACGTGGCTGAGTTTTTTTAAAAGAATTAGGAACTGGATACCCAAGAGCTGAGCAAACTGCCTGCTTAACGACCTTGGATCTAGTTCTTAACGCTAAGCCAGCTAAATTATGCCCAATTAAACCATCTCTTAATAAGGCTTCTAGTTGTAAAGTTGGAATCCATAGGTTGGCATCGCCAACTTCGATTGGTGAATAAATGTCAAAGCCAGAAGCTTCGATGGATAATTTAAAATCAATTGGATTTTTAATTGTCACTATTAGTTCTCGTTGTAAGCAATTCCGTGACGCTTACTCCAAGAGATTCAGCAAGTACTTCTAAAGTACTTAAAGTAACATTACGCTCTTCTCGTTCAATTGAACCAATATAAGTACGATGTAATTCGCACATATCGGCTAACTCTTCCTGTGATATGCCATGCGACTTTCTAAAAGCACGGATATTCTCAGCGAGAGTGGAGCGCAATGAAATACTTGGGGATCTAGGCATCATTCAGAACAGTTTAAAAAGGAAACATTGTTCCAATATGATGACTATGACTCTACAGACTATAAGTAGCATTCGTTACCGCTTCAAACTTGAGGGCACCTAACAGTTTATTCGTGTGCGCGCCTGATATCTTAGCGAGAACTTTTCGAGCAACTAATTGATTTCACGTTGAAACCTTCCTTAGCAAGATAACTCCCTTCCAGAAAAGCGTGCGCGCACACTATTTCGGCCACGGCATGCCTACTATTTTGTAAACCACTTCCGTAACCCATGGAATTTACTAGTGTTTAAATTATCACCTACTGAGAAAGCGGGCAAGCACGAAAGTAAGGTTTGCTTTCACTCCTTGAAAATTTGAAATCATACTGGCTGCATACCCAGCCTTTGTAAGAATGCTATTATCCAGCCACCAACAGCAAGGCTAAAACAAAGCAACAGAGACACAACATGAGCAAAGAAGATTTCGATAACGGCTTAAAGGTTCGCAAAGAAGTAATGGGCGAAGCATTCGTCGATAAAGCCATGGGCAACACCAGCGCGTATATGGAGCCTGCGCAGCAGTGGATCAATGAACACGCCTGGAGTTCGGTATGGCAGCGTGACGGGTTAGATCGCAAAACCCGCTCGTTAGTCACGGTTGGTATGCTGGCGGCGTTAAAAGCCTCGACTGAGATCAAAGGCCATATTCAGGGCGCTTTAAACAATGGTGCAACGGCGGAGGAAATCCGCGAAGTGTTATTACACTCCGCAGTGTATTGTGGCGCGCCCGCCGCCCAGGAAGCGTTACGGGCGGGCAAAGAGTTGTTAGAAGATAAGTTCTGACACTTTAAAAAGACGAATTATGCGGAGCGTTACAGCTCCGAATAATTCCACTGGGCTTTCTGAATTTCAGCCTGAGTAGAGATCAGCCCTAATTCATTAAACGATTTTTGTACCCGTTTATTCAGCACATCCGCATTGTGCTTATAATCCGGGTTCTGCAGAAAATTAATATTATCTTCGACGGTAACAAACTGAGCGTCGTAGAACATTTCTTCAATATCCGGAATTGCTTCTTTATCCCCTAATAAAATATCCCCGGCAGCGCTGGCCAGTTTCATTTTTTCCGGATCCGATAGGTTTTTCATCAATTTCGGAACCTGCTGCCCGGCGCGTACCAGTGCACCAACAAACTTTTTCACTTCCTGTGGGTATTGTTCTAAATAATCAGAGCGCACCACATAGACGTCGGCAATAATACGGCGTGCGAACATGGTAGAGATAATCATACGTGCGCCTTTAATCGAGTCTTTTTTACCCGTACCCACCTGACGGCCGGAAGTAATCGGGTAAGCATCCGGAATAATCATAAAGGCAGCATCAATATCCGGCTCGGTTAATGCCTGTGGTGGCGAGTCCGGGTGCATGGTCAGTTCTGGCAACCATTTCAGGGTAACGTCATTGGTGGATAATCCGGACTGTTCCAGCACGGTGGTCATAAAATCCACGTGTGGGCCATAGGCCTGTACCGCAATGGTTTTGCCTTTCAGGTTTTTGACTTGCATAGAGCCGTCTTTGGCAACCAGGGTGTCACCACCCCGTGACCAGGTCAGCTGGTGAATAATCACCGGGCGGGTGCGTGGGTCGGCGTTAATAATATCCAGCGCCTGATTACACATACCAATGGTGCAACGCAAATAAGGCGAACGGCCAGACATATAGTCTTTTACCTGCTCCTGAAATACATCCTGTTTAACCAGATTAATATTTAATCCGGCCTGTGCCATCAAGCTGTTTGGCTGGGTGGTCAGGCTGTTGCCATTGGCAAAGATGGAAACCAGTTCTCCACCCCAGGTAATAATCGGTACCTGAGTTGGCCCGGCGGTATCGACCTCACCCACCGGGGTTCTGATCTGTTGTGCCATGGGTTCCGGCTCAATATAGCCGGGAGCCGCGTTGGCAAAGAGGGAAGCAATACTTAAAAACAAAAAGCTAAGTGATCTAAGCACAATATTACCTTTAACAATCAGAGGATGAATGAGCTCGTCAGACAACGATGGCGGGAGTGTAGCCGTTAGCCCCAAGGTAAACGAATGGATTTGTGATTTACTACTGCTGGTTGTGACAAAGTTAACATTTGATATGGCGTAAACAGACCTGAGTCGCTTAGCCGTCAGAGCTGTTAATTATAAGGGCGGTGAACCGTCGGAGCCGTTAATCATCAGAGCCGTTAATCATCGGAGTAGTTAATCATCGACAGTAACTGAATGGGTACTTCCAGCAGGCGCTCCGGGCCGTGGGGAATTTCAGCATCAAAGGTCAGGCTGTCACCGGCTTCCATTTCATATAGGTGATTACCATGGCGATACACCAGCTTGCCGGATACCAGATAAATAAACTCTTCACCGGGATGCGAAAAGGTTGGGAACACTTCTGATAAATCATCCATGGTGACCATAAAGGGTTCAAAGGTGGTTTTGCCGCCACGCTGATAAGTCAGCAGTTGGTAGGTGTGGCCTTTATCGGTGCCACGGCGAACCACTTCCAGTCCTTCACCGGCTTTGGTGAACTGAGCGCCACCATCCGGGCGGTCGTAGTCATTAAATAACTTTGAGATCGGCAAACCGATGGCATCGCATAAACGGCTCAGGGTTTCCAGGCTGGAAGAAACCTGCGCGTTTTCAATTTTACTCACCATGCCCTGACTGATGCCGGAAATCCGGGCGACGTCGACCAGCTTCAGGCCTTCATCCATTCGTGCCTTCTTAACCTTCATGCCGATGTACTGGTCAAGATCGAACTTCTTATCCAGCGGTGTCGCCATATCGAAATCCTCTATGAGAGTGGTTAGTAACTGAGTCGCTGAGTGCCTTATCAAGGTGCGCCATATCCCATTGGTGTGCACGGATGCGGCTTAATTTCACCAGCCTGTTCTGCCGACAAATATTCCCACAATGAAAAAAAGTTTACCAGATCCTTATAATTCAAGGGTTTATCTTAATAGGAAATTAATATTCCCAAAAAGAAAGTCGTTGGCACGAACGGTGCTTTCTCTACAGGTAATTAAATTTACTGAAAGGAAATGGAGTGGGATATGTCACATCAGATAGACACTTTTATCGAAGATAATGGGATCAAATATATCCTGGCTCAGTTCGTGGATATTCATGGTGTTGCCAAAACCAAATCGGTACCGGCACATTGCCTGATGGACGTGGTGGAAAGTGGCGCCGGGTTCGCTGGTTTTGCCGTCTGGGGGTTGGGCATGGAGCCACATGGGCCGGACTTTATGGCTCGTGGCGACCTCGACACCTTATCCATTGTGCCGTGGCAACCGGGTTACGCCCGCATTGTGTGTGATGGCCATGTAAATGGTAAACCACACCCTTACGACAGCCGGGTAGTACTGAAAAAACAGGTGAAGCTGCTGGCTGATAAAGGCTGGACACTGAATACCGGGCTGGAGCCGGAATTCTCACTGTTTAAGCGCAATAGCGATGGCAGCCTGGCCATGGTGGATGACTCGGATGTGTTGGATAAACCTTGCTACGACTACAAAGGCTTATCACGCTCACGTGAGTTTCTGGAAACACTGGTGGAATCGCTGCAGCAGCTGGATTTCGACGTGTATCAGATTGACCACGAAGACGCCAACGGCCAGTTCGAGATCAATTACACCTATGGTGATGCGCTGGAATCCGCAGATCGGTTCACCATGGTGCGCATGGCAGCGGGGGAAATCGCCAATGATTTAGGCATGGTCTGCTCCTTTATGCCCAAGCCAGCGTCTGATCGCACCGGCAACGGTATGCACTTCCATTTATCAATAGCCGATCAGGATGGCAATAACCTGTTCCATGACGACAGTGATGCCAACGGCATGGGTTTATCCAAACTGGCCTATCACTTTACCGCTGGTTTATTGCATCACGCCAAAGCCTTATGTGCCTTTGCGGCACCAACGGTGAATTCTTACAAGCGCTTAGTGGTGGGCGGCTCGGCTTCCGGTGCCACCTGGGCTCCGGCATATATCGCTTATGGCGACAATAATCGTTCGGCCATGGTGCGTATTCCTTATGGACGACTGGAATTCCGCCTGCCGGATGCCGGTTGTAATCCGTATTTAGTACACGCTGCACTGATTGCCGCCGGGTTGGATGGAATTGAACGCGAGCTGGATCCGGGCGAGCCACAAAATATCAACTTTTACACCATCAGTGATGCCGAGCGACAGCAAAAAGGCATCGATATTCTGCCGCAAAATCTTAATGAAGCTCTGGATGCACTGGAAGCCAATAGTGTGCTGAAGGAACGTCTGGGCAGTGAAATTGTAGAGGAATTCCTGAAAGTAAAACGTGCCGAGTGGATTGAATACAGCCGTCATGTTTCCGATTGGGAAGTACAGCGTTATGCCGAGTTCTTCTGAGGTTATTCATTCAGAAAAAGCTTAAAAAATAGCTTTAAAACACGATTTTAAAAAAGAATTTAAAGCGGAATATAACGCGCTAGAAAAGGTTATTAATACGAGGTTTTTATGTGTGGAATTGTTGGCCTGTATTTAAAAAATAAGGCACTGGAAAGTCAGCTAGGGGCGTTATTTACCCCCATGCTGATTGCCATGACCGAGCGTGGCCCCGACAGTGCCGGGTTTGCGATTTATGGTGATGAAGTCAGCGATGCTGCCACTAAGCTGACCCTGCGCCATAGCGTTGAAGATTACGATTGGCAGGGGCTGGCTCTGGCGTTGCAGCAACAGCTGGATACCGGAGTTGAATGGTTCCAGAACAGCAAGGTCGCGGTTTTTAAAGTGCAGTCTGAGGCTTTAGCCGCGCAAGCCGCTGTTGCTCAACTTGCACCTGAGGTGGTGATTCTCAGTGCTGGTCGTTCGATTGAAATTCTGAAAGAGGTGGGCCTGCCGCAAAGTATCGCCGACACCTTTGGATTAACCACGATGAAGGGCAGCCACATTATTGGTCATACCCGTATG
Source organism: Bacterioplanoides sp. (assembly GCF_965226395.1). Classification (GTDB taxonomy): domain Bacteria; phylum Pseudomonadota; class Gammaproteobacteria; order Pseudomonadales; family Oceanobacteraceae; genus Bacterioplanoides. Next base: position 2,468,816 of record NZ_OZ245358.1, read on the forward strand.
GCTACTGAATCGGCGGTCACCATGGAAGGCAGCCACCCGTTTTCGACCGGCGAAGATTTATGTCTGGTACATAACGGCTCGCTGTCGAACCACAACCGTTTACGCGAAGAGCTGAAGCGCCAGGGTGTGCAGTTTCAGACTGACAACGATTCCGAAGTTGCCGCCGGTTATTTAACCCTGCATCTGCAACAAGGCGACAGCCTGAATCAGGCGCTGGAAAACGCCATGGATGACTTAGACGGATTTTTCACTTTTACCATCGGTACCCGCAATGGCTTTGCCGTGGTGCGCGACCCTATTGCCTGCAAACCCGCCGTTCTGGCGGAGACCGACGATTATGTTGCGATGGCATCGGAATATCAGGCGCTGAGCACTTTGCCCGGTATTGAAGACGCCAAGGTCTGGGAGCCGGAACCGGCCACGATTTATGTCTGGGAGCGTGAACAGTCTGGGTCAACAGAGGTAGAACAACGATGAAAACAATCGATTTAACAACGGCCAGTGTGCGTGATTTAAATCAGGCGCTGCACGATCAGGTAGAGGTGTGCAGCGAACGTGAATGGCAGGTACTGGAGCCTAAAGGTCAGCACAATATCGCCTGTGGTCTGGATCAGAATTTAGCCGTCGATGTGATTGGTCATGCCGGTTATTTCTGCGCCGGTATGAATAAAAAAGCGCACGTTACGGTACACGGCAATGTAGGGCAGGGCGTCGCCGAAAACATGATGTCTGGCACGGTGCGGGTTAAAGGCGATGCTTCCCAGGCGGCTGGTGCCACGGCCCATGGCGGCCTATTGGTGATCGAAGGTAATGCCGGTGCCCGTTGTGGTATTTCCATGAAAGGGGTCGACATTGTGGTGCAGGGTAATGTTGGTCATATGAGCTGTTTTATGGGCCAGACAGGCAAGCTGGTGGTATGTGGTGATGCCGGTGATGCCTTGGGTGATTCTCTGTATGAAGTTCAGATTTATGTCAAAGGCAGCGTTAAATCATTAGGTGCGGATTGCATCGAAAAAGAAATGCGGCAAGAGCATCTGCAGGAGCTGAGCGAATTACTCAATCGCGCCGGAGTCGATGAAGATCCGGCCAATTTTAAACGCTACGGCTCCGCCCGACAGCTCTACAACTTTAAAGTCGATAACGCATCGGCCTATTAATTTTTTAATGTTTTAAGTTTTTTAAATTGTTTTGCGCGGCCTTTTGAGGAAATAACTATGACTGATGAGCAACACGTAAAAGACGGCCTGCGGGAATCCGCCACCTTTGATCGCACAACCATGGCCGAAATCCGGCGTGCGGCAGAAACCGGTATTTATGATATTCGTGGCTTTGGTGCCAAACGTAAACTGCCCCATTTTGATGATTTATTATTTCTTGGTGCCAGCATGTCGCGCTACCCGTTAGAGGGGTATCGCGAAACCTGTAATACCTCGGTGACTTTAGGTACGCGCTACGCCAAAAAGCCGATTCAGCTGGATATTCCGGTCACGATTGCGGGCATGAGTTTTGGTGCGTTATCGGCAAATGCCAAAGAGGCGCTGGGGCGTGGTGCTTCGTTAATGGGTACCTCAACCACCACCGGTGATGGCGGTATGACCCCGGAAGAACGTGGTCAGTCGAGCAAGCTGGTGTATCAGTATTTGCCATCACGTTATGGCATGAATCCGGATGATTTACGCAAAGCCGATGCGATTGAAATTGTACTGGGCCAGGGTGCTAAACCCGGTGGTGGCGGCATGTTGCTGGGCCAGAAAATCACCGACCGGGTAGCGCAGATGCGCACCTTACCCAAAGGCGTGGATCAGCGCTCTGCCTGTCGTCACCCAGACTGGACCGGGCCGGATGATCTGGCGATTAAAATTCTGGAATTGCGTGAAATTACTGATTGGCAGGTACCAATTTATATCAAGGTTGGCGCCACCCGTACTTATTACGACGTTAAGCTGGCGGTGAAAGCCGGAGCCGACGTAATTGTAGTAGACGGTATGCAGGGCGGTACTGCGGCGACCCAGGATGTATTTATTGAGCACGTGGGTATTCCAACGCTGGCGGCGATTCCTCAGGCGGTAAAAGCACTGCAGGAAATGGGTATGCACCGCAAAGTGCAGCTGATTGTTTCTGGTGGTATTCGTAACGGCGCCGATGTTGCTAAGTGTATGGCTCTGGGAGCGGACGCGGTGGCGATTGGTACCGCAGCACTGGTGGCGCTGGGTTGTAACCACCCGAAATACGACAAAGAATTTCAGCAGATTGGCTCGGCGGCGGGTTTTTACGACGACTATCACGAAGGCAAAGACCCGGCCGGTATTTCCACCCAGGACCCGGAATTAATGCAGCGCCTTGATCCGGTCGAAGCGGGACGTAAATTAGCCAATTATTTAAATGTACTGACACTGGAAGCGCAGACGCTGGCCCGGGCTTGTGGCAAAAACGATCTGCGTAATCTGGAGCCGGAAGATTTAGTTGCGCTGACGGTGGAATCGGCAGCGATGGCCGGTGTGCCATTAGCCGGTACCAGCTGGATTCCGGGGCAAGGCTATTAATTAAACACGTCGGTAATTAAACACGTCGATAATTGACTATTTTTAAGTAATTAAAAAATACCCGATTTAATTCGATAAAAATCCAATTAACAGCGAGGTGAGTGATCACCTCGTCGGGAAACTGATGCTCTGAGTAAGCATACGACGCTATTTATAGGGGGCCATTCAGGTGAGCGTTATGAATACAGACAATAAAGAATATATTATCAAGGTAAGCTGTCCGGCCCGCAGTGGCATTGTCGCAGCCGTCACAACCTTCTTAGCCGATCGTGGCTGTTATATCAGTGAAATGAGCCAGTACGATGATCCTCAAAGCACAACCTTTTTTACCCGTTGTCGCTTTCATGTTGAATCCGGTGCTTATGGGCTGGCGGATTTAAAAGGTGAATTCTCTCAGGTTGCGGCAGACTTTCAGATGGACTGGACGCTGGTATCGGCTAATGAGCCGGTAAAAACCCTGTTAATGGTCAGTAAGTTTGACCACTGCCTGGATGACTTAATGTATCGTCTGCATAAAGGCGAAATTAATATTGATATTACTGCAGTGGTTTCAAACCATAAAGACCTGCGGCCAATGGTTGAGCGCGAAGGTATTCGCTTTATTTATTTGCCGGTTACTAAAGAAAATAAAGCCAGTCAGGAACAGGCTTTATTAGACATTATTAAAGAAACCGGTACCGAGCTGGTGGTTCTTGCGCGTTATATGCAGATTCTGTCAGACCAGTTATGCCGCCAGTTAAGTGGCCGGGCGATTAATATTCACCATTCTTTTTTACCCGGTTTTAAAGGTGCAAAACCCTATCATCAGGCCCATGAGCGCGGCGTAAAACTCATTGGGGCAACCGCCCATTACGTCACTTCGGATCTGGATGAAGGCCCGATTATTGAGCAAGCGGTACAGCCGGTGGATCACACCTACAGCCCGGAAGCTCTGGTGGCCGTAGGGCGTGACACCGAAACCGTGGCACTGGCCAGAGCGGTGAAATTACACGTTGAACACCGGGTATTTTTAGATGGCAATAAAACGGTCGTTTTTAAATAACAGGTTTCATTAAACGGTATTGGACAGGGATTTTTAAGCCGGGGGGCAAGATGGCGGCATTAATTGATGGTAAGGCAATGGCTCAACAACTGATCGATGAGGTCAAAGGCGGAGTTACTGAGTTTTCGCAGCGTTATGGATCGGTGCCCGGCTTAGCGGTTGTATTAGTCGGGGATGATCCCGCCAGTCAGGTGTATGTGCGCAATAAAGTTAAGCGCGCCCATGAAGTGGGCATGACATCAATTGAGCATCAATTGCCGGACGATTGTTCACAACACACTCTGAATCAGCTGATTGCAGAATTAAATGCCGACCCGGCTGTACATGGCATTCTGGTGCAACTGCCATTGCCAGCACAGCTTAATGAAAAAGAAATTATTGCCGCCATTGCCGCAGAAAAGGATGTCGATAGCTTTCACCCATTGAATGTGGGTGCTTTGGTAACCGCTGAGGCCAACCTGGTGCCCTGTACCCCGCTGGGGTGCCTGATGATGTTGCGTCAGGTGTGTGATGATCTGAGTGGTAAACACGCGGTTGTGATTGGGCGCTCCAATATTGTTGGCAAACCCATGGCAGCATTATTACTCCAGGAAAACTGTACCGTTACCACAGTGCATTCCCACTCGCGCGATATCGAACAGATATGCCAGCAGGCCGATATTGTGATCGCCGCCGTTGGACGACCCGAATTGATTAAAAGCCACTGGATTAAACCCGGAGCCGTGGTGATTGATGTGGGTATTAATGCCGTTGTGCAAGATCAAACACGCAAGCTGGTTGGTGATGTGGATTTTGCTGATGTCGAACCTGTTGCCAGTGCGATTACGCCGGTTCCCGGTGGTGTTGGCCCCATGACCATTGCCTGTTTAATGAAAAACACGTTAACCGCTGCTGAAGCGTTACACGCCGGTCAACCCAATAAGCTGGCCAGTTGATTTCTATCTGCAGGAGGGAAGGCGATGCCTTTCTCATTATTAAAGTACGGTTTACATAACGATTATCCGTTTGAAAAAGACGCCGATTTACCGCCGCCCAAAAAGTTAAAGCCGAACTATGACGTGGTCATTATTGGTGGTGGTGGCCATGGCGTTGCCACCGCGTATTACCTGGCAAAATATCATGGCATTACCAATGTGGCGATATTAGAAAAAGGCTATTTAGGCGGCGGTAATACTGCTCGTAATACCGCGGTGATTCGTTCTAATTATTTAACTCCGGAAGGCGTTAAATTTTATTCGCAGTCGGTGAAATTATTCGAAGGGTTAGCCAACGAATTCGATTTTAACATCATGTACTCCAAACGCGGGCAGCTGACTCTGGCGCATACCGATGCGGCGGTACGTGGCTTTCGCCAACGGGCAGAAATTAATAAACATTTTGGCGGAAAAACCGAACTGGTTGATCCGCAGCAAATCCGCGAGCTGGTGCCCAGCTTAAATATGAATCCGGCTGATTTACCGGTACTGGCCGGGCTCTGGCATATGGACGGTGCAACCGCGCGCCATGATGCCGTGGCCTGGGGATATGCCAAAGGGGCAACCCAGCGTGGGGTGGAATTACATCAGCTGACCGAAGTGACGGATGTGCTGGTGGAAAACAACCGGGTTACGGGTGTTAAAACCAATCGCGGCACAGTGACGTGTGGGGCGGTGGTACAAGCCGTTGCCGGGCACAGCTCATTATTAGCGGCCAAAGCGGGTTTTAAAATGCCGCTGTTATCGTATCCGCTGCAAGCCATGGTAACTCAGCCGGTAAAACCTTTTCTTGATCCGTTAGTGAGTTCTCCGGCACTGCATTGTTATGTACAGCAAACCGGGCGTGGCGAATTGGTATTTGGTGGTGGCTCAGACCCTTATCCACTGTACAACACCCGCTCCACACTGGATTTAAAAGAAAGCCTGTTGGCACACGCCATTGAGCTCTTTCCGTTTATGGCCAACCTGCGGCTATTACGCCAGTGGGCTGGCTTAACCGATATGACCTCGGATTACAGCCCGATTATGGGACTCAGCCCGGTGGATAATTATTACCTGGATGCCGGCTGGGGTACCTGGGGTTTTAAATCAACCCCGATTTGTGGAAAAACCATGGCACAACTGGTGGCCAGCGGTGGCCAGGTGCCGGAATTAATCCAGCCATTTTCGATGGCGCGTTTTCAGTCGTTCCAACAAGTTAATGAAATGGGCGCGACAGCAGCCAGCCATTAACTGAAAAAGCAGGTTAACCGTTAAAGAGCGGTTACAAGTAAAAGGCAGTTACCGGAACCTAGTATGAAAATAATGCACTGCCCACTTAATGGGCCACGTAATATCAGCGAATTTATTCATGGCGGTGACGTGCGTCAGATGCCAGACCCGAATCATTGCAGCGACAGTGACTGGGCCGATTATGTGTTTTATCACAATAATGCTATCGAAGTGGTACAAGAATGGTGGTTACACGCGCCTTCTGGTTACTGGTTTATTGCCGAGCGTCATACCGACAGCGATGAGATTTTACGCACTTATGATCCAGCGGAAATCTTTCGGCAACGAATCGAGTTTGCAGCCCAGCAACAAACGACGAAGGAGTCCGTTGTATGACAAGCGATCGTTTACCCTCACCGATGGGGTTATTAATTAATCGTGACCAGCCGCTGAATTTTCAGTTTGAAGGTCAGTCGTTTCAGGGATTTCAGGGCGATACCATTGCCAGCGCTTTAATTGCGAATCAGCAATGGCTGATGTCGCGCTCGTTTAAATATCATCGTCCACGAGCCCCGCTCACCATGGCTGGGCAAGATTCCAATACTTTAATTCAGCTGGGTGGTGAACCCAATGTACTGGCCGATCAACAGCCGTTAGAAAATAACATGCAGGCATTTGGTCAGAATTATTCCGGCTCACTGGCTTCTGACCGCGACGCCATGCTGGAGAAATTCTCGCGCTTTATGCCGGTTGGTTTTTATTATCGCTCTTTTTTCCGGCCGTTAGGGGTTTGGGATAAATGGGAAAAAATTATTCGTAAAAAAGCCGGATTGGGTAAACTCGACCTGAATTTTAAGCCGGAATATTACGATAAACAGTATCTGTTTTTTGATGTGGTGGTTATTGGCAGCGGCCCGGCAGGGTTAACCGCCGCATTAACTGCCGCCGATGCCGGTGCCGATGTTTTATTGCTGGAACAGCAGCCGTTATCCGGCGGGGCGCTGAGTTATCACCGTTTTGATCAGGCTGGCGAACAGGCCGAGCAGTTACGTACCGAATTATTGTACCGGGTCGCCCAGCATGAGCGTATTCGAGTATTAACCAACGCCGTTTGTAATGCCTGGTTTACTGATAATTATTTGCCGGTGGTACAAGGCAAGCGTTTATTTAAAGTCCGGGCGAAAGAATGCATTGTTGCTTCCGGTGCATTCGAGCAACACGTAGTGTTTCGTAATAACGATTTACCGGGAGTGATGATGACCAGTGCTGCGTTGCGGTTAATGCACTGGTACGCAGTCAAACCGGGTAGCAAAGCGGTGTTATTAACAGGCAATGACGATGCCTATTTTGCCGCGCTATCGTTATTGGAGCAGGGCGTAAAGGTCGCTGCCATTGTGGATATGCGGCCAGAATCAGCCCGGCCCGAGTGGGCAGAAAATCTGATGCATCAGGGGGTACAGCTGTTATTAGGTTCAACCGTTTATGAAGCCTTGCCAGGAAAAAACAAACATATTCGTGCCGTAGATGTACGCCGGATTGTGGATAAGGGTCGGGAAGGTACAGGACAAATAGAAAAAGGCCAGGTAGCCGAGCAGGGCGATATCATTGATTGTGATCTGTTGTGTATGTCGGCCGGTTATATGCCCGCGTATCAGTTGTTGTGTCAGGCAGGTGCGCAGCTGAGTTACGACGATGATAGCGCGCAGTTTTCTCTGTCTGGTTTACCACAACATCTGCATATGGCCGGGTCGGTTAATGGTATTCATCAGCTTGATAAAGTGATTGCCGATGGTGCGCGTGCCGCCAAACAGGCATTGCTGCAATTAGGCTTGTCTGACGAGCAACCAGAGACAATTTATTGTGATCAGGCGGTGAATTTTCCCTGGCCGATTTTCAGCCATCCAAAAGGCAAAGACTTTGTTGATTTTGATGAAGACTTACAGGCGAAAGACATTATTAATGCCACGCGTCTGGGGTATCGCGATGTACAACTGGTGAAGCGTTTTTCCACGGTGGGCATGGGGCCATCTCAGGGGCGTCATTCGGCGTTACCCACGGCCAGACTGGTGGCCGACAGCACGGGACGTAATGTCACCGAAACCGGAGTCACCACCGCCCGGCCACCGTTTGCTCCGGAAAAGCTGGCGCACATGGCCGGACGTATGTTTGATCCTTATCGCCGTACGCCCATGCATCAACGTCATCTGGATGCCGGTGCGCATATGATACCGGCCGGTAACTGGCGGCGTCCGGCTTTTTATGGCGCGGCGGATCAGCGCGACCAGAATATCTGGCGTGAAGCGCAACACGTTCGCCAAAAAGTTGGGCTGATTGATGTCAGCACGCTGGGTGGTATTGAGCTGCGTGGCCCGGATGCGGCTGAATTTATTAACCGCATTTATACCTTTGGATTTCTGAAACAGCCGGTTGGCAAAATCCGTTATGCGGTGCTCACCAATGAACACGGCGTGGTGATTGATGATGGTGTGGCCTGCCGCCTTGGTGACGATCATTTTTATGTCACCGCCACCACCAGTGGTGTGGATCGGGTGTACCGGGATATGACCCGCTGGAATGCGCAATGGCGGCTGGATGTGGATATCTACAATGTCACTTCGGCTTATGCCGCCGTTAATCTGGCCGGGCCATTAGCGCGGCAAGTGTTGCAAAAATTAACCCCAGAGCTGGATCTCAGCCCGGCAGGTTTTCCGTATTTAGCCTATCGCGAAGGTCAGGTTGCCGGAATTACTGCGCGTTTATTACGGGTCGGATTTGTTGGCGAGCTGGGTTATGAAATTCATGTGCCCGCCAGTGATGGCGAAGCCTTGTGGGATGCCTTGCTGGAGGCCGGTTCTGAATTTGATATTCAGCCTTTTGGAGTCGAAACCCAGCGTCTGCTGCGACTGGAAAAAGGCCATATTATCGTTAGTCAGGACACCGATGGCATGAGTCATCCCGGTGAGCTTGACCTGGGTTGGGCGGTTAATCGTAAGAAACCGTTTTTTGTTGGCTGCCGTTCGGTCGACATTATGATGGCCCATCCGCTGAAGCGAAAATTAGTGGGCTTTAAATTACCGGCGGCGATGCCCAAACCACAAGAAGGTCATCTGGTGATTAAAGGTTCAGACGTGGCGGGCAACGTCACCTCGTGTGAATATTCCCCGGTGAATAATTGTGTGATTGGCCTGGCGTATGCTGCAGCCGACGATGCCGATCCTGGTTCTGAAATTTATATTCGGGTGGACGATCAGCTGGTCGCCGCAGAAGTGGTGACCTTACCTTTTTATGATCCGGATAACGCCCGGCAGGAGCTCTGAAGTTATGATTTCTCAATATGATGCTGAGGCTGGTAATCAAGTGGCCTGTCACTTAGTGGATTTATCCACACAGCGGCGTACCGGCTTGCGTGGTCAGGCAGCGCAGTCCGTTTTAGCCGCGCAGTCATTACCCTTTCCTCCACAACCGAATCAATTGCTGGTTGCGCAGCAAGGCCAATTAGTTGCTCGCTTAGGGCGCAGTGAATGCTGGGTGCTGGATGATCCACTGAATCCGGTACTGGAAACTGAGGTGCTGGATCAGGCCAGCGATGCCAGCCCGGATTGTTATCCGTTATATTGCCAGCATAGCCACGCCTGGTTTGCGCTTATTAGCGATGATAGCGTTGATAACAGTGAAAGCAGCGATGTGCTTGCCGAATTAATGGCAAAACTCTGCGCGGTAGATTTTCGCCTGCCGGTATTTCCACCGGGCAGTATTGCGCAAACCTCCGTGGCCCGGGTTAATGCCATTGTGATTCGTCATTCGCTGAATCAGGCACCGGCTTTTTTTATTCTCAGTGACCGTAGTTCAGCGGATTATTTATGGCATACCCTGACCGATGCTATGCAGGAATTTAACAGTAGTGTTATCAGCGAACTATCAAAGCTGAATTAACTGCTTACCGGTGTTGGTACCCTTGTATAAATCCGCCAGCGCCTGAGGTGCATTTTCCAGCCCCTTAGTGACGTTTTCGCGGTAGTTTAATTTGCCTTCGCTGTACCAGCTGCCTAATTGCTGCAACGCGGCTGGCATTTGCGCCACGTGGTCGATTAAGACAAAACCCATGACGGTCAGGCGTTTGGTCAGGATATGACGGTCACGACGTGGGCCGGTTGGCGTTTCTGGCTCCCAGCTGGAGATGGCGGCGGTACCCACCTGCACGGCACGGGCATTCATGGCTAAGTTCGGGTACACCGCATCGGCAATGGCACCGGAGGTGTTATCAAAAAACACGTTAATGCCTTCCGGCGCAACGTCACGAATGGCCTGTTCCAGATTATCGCTGGTTTTGTAGTTAATGGCGTGGTCGTAACCAAACTCATCCACACACATAGCAACTTTGTCATCGCTACCGGTCAGACCAATACAACGACAGCCTTTCAGCTTCGCCACCTGACCCGCAATGCTGCCCACACCACCGGCGGCGGTTGAGATTAATACCGTGTCACCTTCTTTGATGTGCGCCAGTTCATTCAGCACCAGATAAGCGGTCAGGCCGTTCAGACCCAGCGCACCCAGAGCGGTGGAAACCGGTGCGTGAGCCGGATCAACTTTGCGCATCATCGGATTAGGCTCGCACACACAATATTCCTGCCAGCCAAACATGCCATAAACAAAATCACCCGCAGCGTAGTCCGGGTGTTTTGAGTCGATGACTTCGGCAACCGCGGCAGAACGCATCACTTCATCAATTTGTACTGGTGGCAGGTAGTTAGGCTCCAGTGATACCCAGCCGCGCATGGCCGGATCAATCGACAGATAGTGGTTTTTAACCGCAATCTGGCCTTCGCTGAGAGTCAGATCCAGCTCGCTGCTGGTGGCGGAAAAGTGCTCCGGACCCGGTATACCATCGGGGCGAACGCTCAGAACAATCTGTTGGTTTTTCATGGGGTTACCTTATTGATTTTATTGTTAGTATGGATCTATCCACACGTATTAGATCATTTATACTAACGGCCGAGACGAATCCACCACAAGTAGTAGATTGTTATGCCGCCCAGAATTCTGATTGTTGAAGATGAGCCCATTCTGGCGCTGGATCTGAAAGAAGCCCTGCAGGAAATGGGTTATGCCATTGTTGGGTTGTGCAGTAGTGCGCAAGAAAGTATCGATTTGTGCCGGGTATTAAACCCGCAGCTGGTGTTGATGGATATTAAGCTGGAGGGTGAAAAAACCGGCACTGAGGCGGCCAAAGTCATCAGCCTTGAGTTGAATATTCCGGTGGTTTTTCTCACTTCGTATGTTGATGACGACAGCATTCGTGAGGCTCAGGCCGCTTCCTCTTATGGCTACCTGCAGAAACCTTTCCGTCAGGAAACGCTGAAAGCCACACTGGCGCTGGCATTAACCCAACATGAGCGCCAGCAGCAGCTAAGCCGCGAGTTGGAAAGCCTGAAGCGCTTGCCCGCCAGTGATACCGTGACTACTTTCTGGCTCTCGGCTTCGACCCAATATCCGTTATTCAGTGGCGCATTAATCCGCGATGGTGCCAGCGTTAAACTGACCCCGAAAGAGCAGAAATTTCTCGATACATTGGCGTTACATGCCGACCAGCCGGTGTCATTTGAACAGCTGGGTCTGGCGGTGTGGAATAGCGCCGATATCAAACTCAGCAGCCTGAGAACACTGTTACATCGTCTGCGTCAGAAAGCCGGAGGGGCCGGGGCGATTCAGAATATACTCGACAGTGGGTATTGCCTGGTCAGTTCTGAATTTGCCGGAGAATCGTGATGCTATCGGGTTCGTTAGGGCGTCAGTTATTTTTCTTTGTCAGCGGTTTAACGCTGTTATTGCTGGTTTTACTGGGCAGTATTCTGGCACCAACTCTGGTGCAACAAGTGCGTGATATGGACCAGCAACGCTTTGATAGCCAGTTCACCCACGCGCAACTGATGATGTCGGCAAGTGCTCAGTTATCGAAAACCATCGACCGGTTTGTGGTGGAAGGTCAGCAACCGGAACTAAATCAACTGTTTGCCTCGATGCGAGCCACCTTACAGCAACAAGAGCAGCAGGTGCTGGCAGGTGGGTTAAGCCGTTCTCAAGCCATTGATTCAATCGTTGCGATGATTGAGCCACTGGATCATAAGATCGGTAATCATTTTTGGGTTACGCAGAGCGATGGCCGCTGGATTTATCACCCGCATGGTCAGCCCAGTGAAGTGTCAGACTATCACCGCCGTGAGTTCAGCGACTTTATCAACAAAGTAAAGCGTCAGGGCGAAGCCAGTGCTTCGGTACCGTGGAATGTTCATTATCTGGTGGATAGCAAACCGCTGATTGCGCGTTACTCCGAGGTATTGGATGTGATTGTCGGTATGGATGTCGATGCCAGCTTGCTGCCGCAATCTCCCAAAGAGAGTTACTACACATTAAAAAACACACTGGAAGAACTGCTGCAAAGCACACGGTTTGGTGAATACGGGCAGAGCTTTTTTATCTTAGCCAACCTCAACGCCCTGTATTCGCTGCCGGAGATTGATTTGGCGCCGGTTTTAAAAAACAACCATAACCCGTTAACGGGCAATCGCTACCTGGATGATTTTAAGCGCGCCGCCAGAGATGGAAAACCGCTGGCGATTCTCTGGAATCATATCCATGACCCGGAAAACTTTATCTACCCGGCGACGGCTCATGTATTTTTTGAGCCTAGCCGTTCAGCTTATTTAGTGTCGGTCAGTTATGCCGATGACTTAAATTATCAAACCAATCAGGTGTTAATGGAAATTGCCTTGGCTCTGCTGGTGTGTTTGTTGATTGGGGTGTTCGGTGCCTGGTGGCTGGTGCGTCGGGTGGTGTCGCCAATACAACAGCTAAGTGCGTATGCTGAGCGGGTCGGGCAGGGGGAACTTAGTCTGAGAACACCGTTACAACGAAACGATGAAGTGGGCATTCTGGCACGCGAATTTAATAAGATGGTGGCGCAGTTAGCCTCAACCATTGCCGGGTTAGATCATCAGGTACAACAACGCACGGCGGAGCTGGATCGTCAGAATCAGGAGTTGTCTGTTTCGTTAAACGACAAAGAAACATTATTGCGGGAAGTACATCACCGGGTAAAAAATAACTTGTCGGTAATTATTGGTTTTATCCAGTTGCAACAGCGACGCTATAAAGGCAAAGCAACCGAAGCCTTGTTAAAAGACTTACGCAGCCGGGTGTATACCATTGAATTAATTCATAACCAGCTGTATCAGGCCAATAACCTCAGTCATATTCAACCCAGCGGCTATTATCAGGCATTAATTGAAGAGATCTGGCAATTACATGCACCACCCCCGGGTATTCACTGGTCGTTAACGGTGGATATTGAGCAGCAATCACTGGAGCAATTGCTGACTTGTGGCCAGATTCTGAATGAATTACTGAGTAATAGTCTGAAATATGCCTTTGCTCAGCAGACATCCGGCAATATCCGGGTTCAGTTTTCCCGGGTTTCTCACGCTCAGATTCGTTTTTATTTTAGTGATGATGGTTGTGGGCTACAAAGTGATCAAGGTAATCAGAATGGACTGGGCTTTACTCTGATTAAACATCTGGTTGAGAGTAAATTAAAAGGCCAGCTGCACCAGAATAATGGCGAACAAGGATTAAACTGGGAAATTATTTTTCCAGAGAAAGAATGAAAACCAGAAAAATAAAACGACAGGAAAATAAAACGACGGAAAAATAAAAACAGGACGAAACTTATGCTCGTCCTATTTTAACCGTAATCAGAAGTTTGCCTGTAACGTCAGGCTGGTCTGGCGTGGCTCGCCAAGATTCATTTCTGGTCGGGTTTCATTGCGATAGCGTTCAATGTATTCCTCGTCGAAGGCATTGCGAACGCTCACAAACGCTTTGTAGTTTTTATATTCATAACCCAATTGCAGATTAACCAGAGTGCGTGCATCGTTCTCTGGGTCTGAATCGGTTACCGGATCAAAGTCTGTCAGAAATACCTCAGGGTCAAGGTAAGCAGGTGAGCTGCTGGCATAGTTTGCATTAACGTTGATAAATGCACCCGAATCAAAGTCATAATTAACCGCTAGGTTGGCGGTTTTTTCAGGAGCATCTTCAAAACTTCTACCGGATAAATCCCTTACCTGATCACTGAAGGCGTAGAGGAAGGTATCAAACTCACTTTTAGCATAACCAACTCCTGCAGTAATCGTTAATGCTGGTGTTGGGTAATAAAAGACTTCAGTTTCAAACCCGCGAACGGTTGATGATCCTGAATTAACCGTCTCACTATCGAACTGATTGGCGGATAGCTGAACCGAAACTTGCTGATCTTCCCAATCCAGATAAAACAGGTTGCTGTTAACCACCAGTGACCCGTCTAACCAAACTGAGCGCAAGGCCAGTTCGTAATTATCGGTATACTCTTGATCGTAGCTATACACATCAGACCGGGCGATATTCACTCCAACACCCCCAGAGCGATAACCTTTCTGGTAGAGCGCAGTGAGTGATGCATTGTCATTAAAGTTATAGGTGGCTCCTAATTTGGGTAACCAGGCATGAAAGGTTTTATCAACAGCAGGTGCATTTTCAGACGCGGCTGCTGCCTGGTCGATGAAACTCTGGTTAAGTCCCGTCAATAATGGCACAAGTGCAGGGAGAGTCTGAGCGTAGTCGCTTGGATCTGGCAGTTGATCAGCATTATTAATGGTTACCAGACTACTAGAGGCATTTTCCTGTTTCTCTTTGTCATAACGGATTCCGGCAAGCACATCCCAGTGCTCGTTAATGGCGTAGGTGATATCTGTAAAGAAAGCCATGGATTCAACTTTCTGGCTAAGGTCGGTACTGGTACCCAACAGAACCGGGTTGGCTGGTGCGTAAATTGCCAGTACCTGATCAGCAAGTGCCTGAGGTAAGCCAATGCCGCCGAATTCGGTTGGTGCAACTAAGAGATCAGGGACTCCCAATGCTTCTAAGCTCATCGCTCGGCGACCGGATAAGTCTTCAGTGACATCCAGGTTGGAATAATATAGTCCTGTAACTCCAGTCAGTGGGCCATGATCGAACGTTAATCGCAGTTCCTGGCTGGTGGTATCGTGGCCCTGCTTCAGATGATTGGCTGACAGATCTTCGGCACTGAAATCGGTATCCGACAGGTAGTTATAATCGGTTTCGTTATAGGTGGTGATGCTGTCGAGTGCCCAGATGTCATTGATGGGATAGCTCATTTCCAGCGTATAGATATCGGTTGTTGTGGTTTCTTCATACGGAGAATTAAAGCTGACATTACGGCTGCCACCAGCTTTTGCAGTATTGGACCAAAATGCGCCTAATTCATTTTCATTATGTGTGTAAGTGAAAAGTGATGAGAAGCCCTCTAGTGCTTCAGGCTCGAATAAGACCTTGGCGCGATAATTGTCGCTATTGCGGAAATCGGAATGCTCATTACGCGTTATATTGTAATTATAACCATCAAAATCTTTGGTCTCGGCAGCAATACGCACAGCCAGCTGGTCTTCAATTAATGCACCGCCACCGGCGAACGCATACTCTTCCTGGCCATTGTCACCGACCACGGCCTGCAATTTTGCTGAAGGTTCATAGCTTGGATCATTCGATCGAATGATCACTGCGCCGGCCAGCGCATTGCGCCCCTGAATGGTTGATTGAGGACCTCGAAATACCTCAACCTGAGAGACATCCCACAGCGAAAATGCATTCTTAGCGATGACCCAGTAAGGCATCGGAGCACCATCAAAATACATGCTGGCTAAAAAGCTGTTACCGCCGCCGGAAACATTAAAGGCATCAATACCACGAATGTTAAATCCGCCACTCAAGGTGCCATTGGTATTTGGAATGGTATCAAACACGTCGGATACATTACCGATAGTGTAGTTTTCAATATCGTCACTGGTAACAACCGCAACACTGTTCTTGGTTTGTTGTAATGAGCGATCAAATTTTTGTCCGGTAACAACAATGGTATCCAGTGCAGCGGTTTCGTTGTCTTCATCCGCCTGCACCGTGAATCCGGTGGTCGAGAGGCTCAGAGATAACAGTGCAAAGGAAACAGCACGACTGAGCGGATGCTTATGGGTAGGCGGGCAGGCGGTGGGTCTCATGATTACAAATCCTCAAATGACTACTGAGCACATGAGTCTGGCGGTTATCACACCGATCAAACCCACGTGCATTGCAACGAGGACGGCAATCTATCATAAGTGTGAGAATGCTAGTTATTCTCAAATAAGGGAATTACATTTCTGTAATTTCTAAACCGTGACTTTGTAATGACTGAGGCATGGTTTTGTAATTACCTAGGCATGGATAAGTACTCATTCAGGATTTATTACCCCAGATTTTAGCCACCGCGTTATCTGATCCCAGTGAGCCTACCACCAGTGCGACCAGGCCCACGGCAAAGAAAATCAGAGCCGGGAACAGGCCACCCAGAATGCCTGAGTTGATGGCGATTACACATAAAGCACTGGATAACAGCGTGAACAAGGAACCCACCACAATGAGAATCAGCCGGTGAGAAGGCTTGTAGTTGGCAGCAGGCTGTTCGGTTTCAAACAGATTGAGGATAGGGGAGAAGAGTTTGGTGAAAAACGATTTCATAAGTGCTCATGCGTCAGCGAAAAAGAAAGCGTATTGTCGCTGTTTCCGGCGGCTTTACCAGTTGGCTTCAGCCGCCAAGTGCTAATTGTCAGCTTTGTCGTCAGTCCGACAGATCCACCCACACGGTTTTATATTCCACGTATTTATCCAGTGCATGAACGGATTTATCACGGCCAAAGCCCGATTGTTTGAAGCCGCCGACCGGTGAGGAAATATCACCATGATCGTGGCAGTTTACCCAGATTACACCGGCTTTAATTTCACGCGCCGCACGTTCCATCTGTTTCATATTATGGGTCCAGATCGCACTGCCTAAGCCGTAAATGGTGGAGTTGGCAACCTCGATGGCCTGATCAATATTTTCTACCGGAATCACGGATAATACCGGGCCAAAAATCTCTTCCCGGGCAATGCTCATGCCCGCGTTTACCTGATCAAAAATAGTTGGTTGTATAAAGCAGCTACCAGTTTGATGCTCTCCGCCGATCAATAAATCTGCGCCTTCTTGCTGGCCCTGCTGGATATATTGCACCACTCGCTGGCTATGCTGCTGATCGACCAGGCAGGCCATTTGGGTTGTTGGATCAAGCGGATCACCAACCACCAATTGCTCGGTTAAAGCCCGTACTTTTTGCATCAGCTCGGCGTGTACCGAGCGCTCAACAATCAGCCGTGATCCGGCATTACAGATTTGTCCGGAATTGCCAAACGCGCCTAATACAATGGCAGCGGCGGCTTTATCCAGATCCGGGCAGTCAGCCAGCACGATATTAGGCGTTTTGCCGCCACACTCCAGCGACACACGTTTGAGGTTGGATTGCCCGGCGTATTGCATATACAGGCCGCCAACCCGGGTTGAGCCTGTAAAGGCCAGCGCATCGACATCCATATGCAGACCGAGCGCTTTGCCTGCCTGGTCACCGAGGCCGGTTAAGACGTTTAACACACCGGCAGGAATTCCCGCTTCAAACGCTAACTCGGCCAGACGAATGGTCGCCAGCGACGCTTGTTCGGCTGGTTTTAAAATCACCGAGTTGCCTATCGCTAATGCCGGAGCGGCTTTCCAGCAGGCAATCATCAGTGGGTAATTCCAGGGTACTACGGCGGCGACCACACCCACCGGCACCCGGTGAATGCGGGTCAGGGCGTTGGGGGCGGTGGGGGCAATTTCGTCGTATTGTTTGTCGGCCAGCTCGGCAAACCAGCGAATGCACTCGATTGCACCAGGAATGTTCATTTGTGTGCTGTCGCTGATGGTCATGCCCATATCGAGGGTTTCTAAAAGCGCCAGCTCTTCGGCGTGTTGTTCCACTAAGTTGGCCCAGGCGAGCATGGTGTGCTTGCGCTGTTTGGCTGAAATCTGGCTCCAGACGCCTTGTTCAAAGGCTGCACGGGAAGACTGCACCGCGATATCGGCGTCTTGCTCGTCGCAGGCGCTGAGTTGGGTTAATCGCTGGCCATCACGTGGCGATACCACATCAAAAACAGCACCGCTGGCGGCCGGATGTGCCTGACCATGAATAAAGGCGTGTTGGGGAAAGGTCAGCTGTTGTGCAATTCTTTGCCAGTCCTGGAAACTGTTGCGGGAATTCATAGTCTACTCTGGGTTAAATGATTTTCTGATAGTCAATTTTAAGGATCAGTATGGAACTCTTTTCGCTGCCCGTCAGTACTTACAGTGCCAAAGTGCGTATCGCGTTGGGGCTGAAAAACATCGACTGTATTATTTCACCGCCTCCGGGTGGTTACAGCACATCTGAATATATGCAGCTGGTACCACTGGGCACCATTCCGGCGTTGCGGGTAGAGGAGCAGTATTTCTCAGAGTCGGATGTGATTATGGAGTTCCTGGAAGATGCTTATCCGCAGACATCTTTATTGGGGGATGATCATTTGCAGCGTGCGCAGCATCGTTTTCTGGCGCGTTATCACGACTTATGGCTGGAGCCACATCTGCGTCGTACTTTTGCTCATGTTGACCCGGCTGGTCGTAACCAAGCGGAACTGGATGAGCATCTGAATAAATTTGAAGAACGCCTGCAAAAGCTGGAAGAGTTATTCACCGCCCAACCGTTTATGACCGGAGAAACGCTTGGTTATGCCGATTGTGCCTATCCCGGCACCATTGAGCTGGCGGATATTCTACTGCCGGTATTCGGCCGCAAACTAACCCTCGGCCCGAATATGACTCGCTGGCGCGCAGCAGCATTAGCCAATCCAGTGGTGAAGGCGGTTACCGATGAAAGTCGTCAGGCAACGCTGGATTGGATGAATAGCGGCGGCGGTTAAGTCACTCTCCCCAAATTACTGGCCCCAAATCACATTGACCCATTGAGGGTTATCTACAAATGGGTTGCGATTGCCTTGGTAAGCAAACGCAGCCTGATTTCGATCACGCTCTTTTTGGCTCACCGGGTCGAGCTGGTGCCACGCTTTTAGCAGGTTGAGGTGCCAGCTATCAAATACTTGGTTGGCGGTGCCATTTAATACGTTATCGGCTGTGCCGTTACCCTGCCAGTTAGCGATACGGTTTTCATAACGTGTAGCAATATAAAAATAGGCGCGCGCAAGATCACCTTTAAATTCGTCAATCGGTTCAAATACGGTGCCGTTAAACTGAGCACTTGCTTCATTACCCAACTTCGAGCCATTGCGTGATGTCCAGCTGGCTGAACTAACATTGCCATAAGGATGATTGCTGCGACGACTATTAACAAAGCCGTCAGTGGCAAACAGGTGATGAACATCGGAACGCATTGGATAATCACGGTCAAACCAGCTTTGTGGGAAAGCATGCTCGCGATTATAACAATCGTTCTCTGAATTAAAGTTACCGCATTGGTCGGATGCAATAACGTAATGATAAGGGTCAGCTGCGGTTGGATTTTCGGAGTAAATATCCAATATAGAACCGTCATTTTCAAAATATAAATCACGATCGTTGGCGTTAAAAAATACCCAGTTATAGCCACGATCAATATGACCCAGGCTAATAATGCGACTTAAAGCAGTTTTGAGGCTGTAGCCTGTTTCGCCAATAGCATCGGCATAATAGGTTGCCTGGTTGATGCTGTCCGGTTCGGCAGGTGTAGGCTCCGACGGTTTTGGCTGCGAAGGTGTTGGTTGTGAAGGTGTGGTAGAGCTGTTGCCGTTGTCCACCGCAACGTCTGGATTATCAGAGTCAGAGCCCGAGTTATCAGATCCTGGCGATGTTGTCTCAATATTGCCATCTGAGGAGCTAGAGTTGCCTCCGCCTCCTCCACCACAAGCGCTGAGCGTGAGCACAGCCAGACTTAGTAGTAATAATTGTATATTCATAATGTTGATCACTAAACCATCGACTTCAATTTGGTTTCAATCAGGTCGATGGCAATTTTATTTTTGCCACCCCGAGGCACGATGATATCGGCATATTCCATCGTTGGGCGAATAAAATTGTGATAACCCGGGCGCACGGTACGTTCGTATTGCTCAAAAATAGATTCCAATGTGCGATTACGTTCTACCAGGTCACGCTGAATGCGGCGCATTAAACAAATATCGAGCGGGGCATCCACAAAGATTTTTAAGTCCATTGTGTTGCGCAATTGTTCGTGGGTAAACAGCATGATGCCTTCTACCACGATAATCGGTGTGGGTTTTATGATATTTTTTTCTTCGCCACGGGTATGAATCGTAAAATCATAGCTGGGGGCTTCGATGGTTTCACCACGCTTTAGCATTTCCAGGTGGTTTTGTAATAAATCATGATCTGTTGAGAGTGGGTGGTCGTAGTTAGTTAACTCCCGCTCCTCAATACTCAGGTGTGACTGATCATGATAATAGCTGTCTTCACAAATCAGTTGAATCTGCTCGCTGGGTAGACATTCCTGAATGGTCTTTGCCAATAAAGTTTTGCCCGATGCAGATGCGCCAGCAATACCGACCAAAAGGGGAGATTTAGACGACATAAGGAGTACTACCACTCAAAATATAAAAAGGAATTAACTGAAAAATAGCAGTTTAGCGTACGCTGGCAGCTTAAAGGCTGCCCAAGTTAAAAAACATGCCTGCAATGGTAGCGCTCATTAGGTTTGCTAATGTACCCGCAGCAACCGCTTTAAGACCCAGGCGCGCAATTTCCTGACGGCGATTAGGAGCCATGGTACCCAAGCCACCTAATAGAATAGCGATAGAAGACAGGTTGGCAAAACCGCACAATGCGAAGGTAGCAATGACTTGGCTACTCGGTGATAACGTCTCACGAATATTAATGAATTCACTGTACGCCACAAATTCATTCAAAATCAGTTTTTGACCAATTAATGAGCCAACGGCAGAAATTTCAGTGGAAGGTACACCAATTACCCAAGCCAGTGGTGAGAAAAGGTAGCCTAAAATTTCCTGGATGGTGAGACCCTCCGCACCAAACCAGGCAGCGATACCACCCAGCATTCCGTTTAATAACGCAATTAAACTGATGAATGCGATTAACATACCACCAATATTTGCTGCTAATTTTAAGCCATCTGCAGCGCCTGTTGCTGCGGCATCAATCGCGTTTGCCGGTTTGTCATGAGCAGCAACGTCTTCAACCTCTCCGGCATGGGCTGTTTTTTCGGTCTCAGGGATAATAATTTTAGCCATTAGGATACCGCCTGGAGCAGACATAAAGCTGGCGGCAATCAGGTATTTTAGTTCTACTCCCATCGCGGTATAACCTGCCATCACCGAACCTGCGATCGAAGCTAAACCACCCACCATTACGGCAAATAATTCGGAGCGTGTCATGCGTGAAATATAAGGGCGGACGACCAGCGGTGCTTCGGTTTGACCAACAAAAATATTGGATGTTGCGGATAAAGACTCCGCCGGGCTTGTGCCTAATAACTTTTGCAAACCGCCACCTAATATACGTACCACCATTTGCATGATGCCGTAGTGGTATAACACAGCGACTAAGGCAGAGAAAAACACCACAATCGGTAATACTTTAAAGGCAAATACAAAACCATTGCCGGGAAAAACTTCGTGCATTTTGTTGGTGGCTAAGCCTCCAAACATAAAGACCATGCCATCTTCGGCATAGCCAATAACGCTGGATACCGCCGATGTTACAGAGTTAAGTACCGCTTGCCCGGTGGGAATGTACAGCACCAGTGCTGCAAAAAATACCTGAGTGCCGAGTGCTAAAGCGACTAATTTAAAGTTGACAGACTTCTTTTTTTCCGACAGGGCAAATGCCAGGCCCAGCAGAACCAATATTCCAATAACGCTTATAACCAGGCTCATAGGGTGCTCCGAGGATGTTTAACTGAAAAGGGATTAAGTTAGGTGTTTGCGCACCATTATTCCGTCGTGTTTTTACGCTTGATGTATACCAAAGGATAAGGCAATGGGCGTAACGATGTACGCACCTGACTAATAAAATCAATCACGGCTTGTGCGTCGGTATCACAACGAATATCAGCCGCTTTACAATTTAAAGCGGTGACTTGATATTGAGTTTTTAACTTATCACCATGACGCACAACACGACTAACCGGAAAGGCGCTGAGTGTATCGTTTACATAGGCTAAATCAACCCGGTCTGTGCGCTTTTTTTGTGCATGGTATAACACGCTCCAGCCATCATTACCGCTGGCATTGTAAGCCGACATCACGACATTATAGCGGATGTTGTCTTGCAAGGGTTGCCAAATAGGTTGCTCTAGCGAACCGATATTACGTTCTAATTGAGTAATACTTCCGCGAAGGCCGGGCTGAGTTTCAATAAAGGTGTAACGTAAATGGCCACTGTAAGGAAATTTTCCGGCGTGACTGCCTTCGGCGAGTGTTGCGTTAATAACACTTTCTAACAAATCAGTAATTTCCGCTTTGCTAAGTGGCACAATGGATAATGCGTTGGCAAATGGCAACAGTTCTAAACGAATATGTCCTTCCCGCAGTTTTCCTTGGTTGATATGGGTTCTGACACCGCCTGCACCTAACAAAGCAAAATCGGGTTTTAAACCAGACACCGCAATAACCTCGGGTTTTGAAGCCCAATAATAGAATCCTTCGCCTACCAATTGCGCAACCGCTGAGCCATGTATGGGATGGGTGCCTTTTTCTCCTGGTCGGCGGCCATGTTGTAGGGTATCGGGAACGTATGCGATGGGTTGGCCGTAGGCGCGATCAACGGTGGGTTTATAGTGGGCATTAATATATTGGCGCAGCTCAACATGTTCTGCCGTAATGTCGATGGCATCACGCGATTCGATAAAACGTTTTATTTGACGAGCTTTCTCGTCGCTTACTCGGTGTTTAGCAGTGCGGTGCTGATTAATTCGCTTAGTGTGCGAATAAAAATCATCGTTACTCAATAACATGTTACCGCCTTGGCACTGGTGCAACTCACCGTTGTGGTTAAAGCTGACCTGTAAACGCCCTATGGCTTGCGCATAAGCACCCGCTTGTACAATACAGGTGTAGGATGTTTGGTTCGGATTAATAATGTGTTGTGCGTAACTCCCTTCATTCTGCAGCCCAAGGTCAACAAAGTCGCCCAGCAATGTATGGGAGTGGCCGCCAACAATCACATCAATGCCGTTCACTTGAGCGGCGAGTTGTTTATCTTGTGAGGTACCAATATGAGTAAGGGCAATAACCTTATTAACCCCTTGTTGGTGTAACTGATCAACGGTGGCTTGTGCCGATTCCGTCATATCAAAAAATTCAACGTTACCGGTTGCAGTGGAAATATCGGGCATGTTATCCAAGGCTATGCCGATCACCGCAACAATGTTGTTATTACTTAAAAAAGGACTGCGTTGCTGAATATCTTTGGCAGATAAACGTGTTTTTTGATTGCCTTTAAATTCAAAGAGTACATATGGCAAGAGGTTAGTTTGATCTTTTAAATCAGAGTCTTTGCTGATGTCGATGTTGGCAGCAACAACAGGAAAATTAATGGTATTTAAAAATTCGTTTAGATGGGCATTACTTAAATCAAATTCATGATTGCCTAATGCCATCGCATCTAAGCCGAGCTGACTTAAAATATCGGCGTTAGCGCGACCTTCATTTAACTTAAAGTAGGCGCTGCCTTGCCAGGCATCACCGCCATGTAAAAACAACATGCTTTGATTATTGTTACGGGCAGATTGTTTGTATTCTTCGGCTTTGGTTAATAATCGTGGGTGGCCGCCAAATTCATTAAATATGGTTTCTTCCTGCATTAAAAAGCTGGAAGGTAATGGATCAAAACTCGAATGTGTGTCGTTAATATGGGCAATTGTTAGTTCAAAAGCGGGGCTTTTTTCGGTGCTCTTGCTTTCTTTGATGTTCTTATTTTCTTCGGCATTCTTAATAGTACTACAACCATATAACCCGGCGCTGAGTATCAAACTTACGCTAAGAATCAATGTGTTACTTTTTTTCATGTGTGTGTCCATTAAGGCAACTTCATTAAAGCAAGAAAGGAATAACCGCTAAAAAAGGAAAGGGGCCGAAGCCCCTTAATACGAGCCTGCAAGCAGGCTCTCGCGCTTAATATCACGCTTTGACTTGACGACGACCCAGCAGCAGACCGGCCAGTACCAGCGTCCACCAAGTCATATGACCGCCACCACCAGAACCATCGTATTCTGGGGTTACGATTTGTGGGGTGTTGCTGTCGGTGCCAGATACGAACGCTTCGAAAGTCACTGCAGAATCTGCAACCACTTCACCGTTACGTAACGTACGTTGAGCGATCTCGTAACGGCCATTTTCTAAGCCATTTACTTCCACCATAACCGACTGCGCACCATCTTGAGATAACGCTGGCGAAGCAATGCTAACCCCGGTCATATCCTGATGATCGCGTGGCGTTACTGACATTTGGATTTCATCACCGGATAACGCTTCTGCATTGGCCACATATGGCACTTCAATACGGCTGCTATTGATCACAAAGCGACGTGGATCGCTGCCCGCTTCCAGATACTTATAACCCAGCGCCATGATCACCGGATCGTGGTCGGAAGTACGGTAGTGAGTCAGCTCTAGATTGCCACCGGCATCACGGTGGAACTTCAGCGGATCATTACCCTTGTTCGGGCTGAGCCTGCCAGTGCTGGTGCTACGGCGTTGCTCGGTGTAGTCGAACAGCGGGGATTCGATGCTGTTGGTGTTCCAGTCGATGGCATCTTTGACACGGTCTTCCAGGCTTGGTGATACCAGAATGTGATCCAGCGAACCTAAGGTATCGTTAAACGAGAAGCTGAAGCTGGTGCGTTTGTTCTGCTCATCTTGCTTTTTCACTGCGCTGATGTAACCAAAACCCTGGGTTAACTCTACACCACGGTTGCCATTAGCAAACTGCGGACGGTTACCAATAAAGGTGTTGCCTGCGGTACGAACGGTTTTACCCGCTGGGATTTCGGTTAATACCAGCATCGGTTCTTCAAGGGCGTAAGAGTTCAGGTCGCCCAGAATGATTTTATCGCCCGGGTAGTCATTCATCTCTTGAGCTAAGTGCAACGATGTCGCGCTACGGAAATGCTCACACTGACCCTGGAAGTCGTTATCAACCACTTGGTAGTCGGCGTCTTCACCTTCTTTGGCCGTGTTTTCCCAATCGTCGATACAGTTAGAACCTTTCGACTTAAAGTGGTTAACCGCAACCGTTAATAGTTTACCGGTGTTATTTACCACAAAGGTTGCCACCACAGTGTTGCGCTGACGCGCGCTACCGCTACTTAACAAACGACCTGCGTTGTCAGTCAGAACTTCTCCGGTGTCTTCGTCAACAATGTTTTCGGCTTGCTGGCTTGGCATCTCGATGATATCCACCGACTTTAAGCTCACGCGGCTTGGACGATAAATCAGGGCATTGGTAATTACATCGGTGCCAATGGTGTCTAATTCATTAATCTCGAAGTTGCCATCGGTATCAAAACCCACCATGTTGTAGCGGTTGGTTACCGAATCGTCACGATTACGGCCACTGTAGTCGATACGGAAATAACGTTGGTTAATGTCATCAACAATTTGTGCCAGAGCTCCATCGCGAGAGAAACCGTTGTTTTCAACTTCCATCAAACCAATGATGTCGGCATCTAAGCGATACAGAGATTCGGTCAGCTTGGCGCGTTGGCGCTCAAATTCAACTTCTGAAGCCGCACCACGGTTGTTACCAAAGCTATTGCGGTCACCGTCGAATGGCGAGTTGAAGTAGTTCAGCACGTTGGCAGAAGCCACCTTTAACTCAAACTCATCGCTTTCCAGTGTGACGTTTAACTGAGGTTCATCGGTACGGCCAATATTCTGAATGAAGTTGGCTGACGTAACATTTTGGGTCGGGGTAATGCGATATTCGTCATCGCTGAAGCTGATTCGGCCTATCAGGCCCACGACACTGTCGTTAACCAGAACCGGGTTAGCATTAGGGTTGTCATTAAAGTCAGGGAAGTATGGTATTTCGCCATCGGGAGCAGGAGAAGCACTTTCCAACACTAAACGACGAGTATTGTTTTGTCTGTTTTGCTCAGCAGATGCTGCACTTCCAGCAGCATGCGCCTGGTTTGGATGCAGATTGACGCGTTCGTAACTCAGGTCGATATTGTTGCGGAAAGAAGAAAAGTTGAAACCAAAAGAGCGCGTTACACGCATATTTTGTTCGCCATCAACTAACGGGTTAATGTCGCGAGGCAGTTCAACTGTTTGACCAACATAGCGAGCCAGAGTTTTTTCAAAGTCCAGAATACCGTTTGTTGGGCCGCAATCAGTAATATCGTCTGCACAGTCATAATCGCTTGCTTCAATCAGCAGCTGGGATACGGTTGGCGTTGGTGTAGGAGTAGTACAACCGCCACCGGCGTTGTATACACCTAAACCATCAAAAGTGTTTGATGCCAGTTCGGTCCACTCAGCTGAGTCATAAGAGGCTTTCTGACATACATCAGAGTTACGACGTAAGGTTTGATCTGCAAATGGGTCGCCATCAGCGCTTGCAACATTCATTGCGACAGCGTCCAGCGGGCTGCCCTGTGTTCCGATGTAGACGATATCATCGCCGTTGAAGTTCAAGGCGTTGAAGCGAACATCATCGAAACTGCCAGAGAAGCGAACATGGGTTGTTTTTGTCGCAGCTGCGGCGTTTGCCGTTGCTGCTGTATCAATCCCCTGATCCTGAGAGGGGTTAATAATAACCGCTGTTTCACCAGGATTTAGAGTTAAGCCCTGCAGTACATCGTCGCCAGCTGCGTTTTGTATAAGATTGTTGAAGCTGGAGTAGTAAAGAGAGTAAGAGCCGTCGAAGGTGTAGGCTTCATCACCGATATTGGCAATTTCAATGGCTCTATTGTTGCCTGAGCCTTCAACATACTCTGAAATAATAATGTCATTGATATCTGCTTGAGCAGGCAGTGCAGTCACACCCGCCGCGAGCAGAATCGCTGTTGTTAATGTGTTACGCATAAGAGTGAATCCTGTAAATAGAAGAAGACTGAATCAGAAGAAAACAGTAATTCGTGAATAACCACTCTGAGGTGCTTCACCTGGACTTGCTTCAATGGCTAATTCGGTATTGGAATTCAGGCGGTAACGCAGTGTCAGCGTTTGCCATTCACGACTGTCACCCCACTCATCGTATTGTTCCTGGTTACCAGTCCAGAATTCACTATCACGATCCCACTCATCGCGTTCTTCGTAGTTGGTTGAAGCGGATAGGGTTAAGCGGTCATTAACTTGATAGGTCACACCAAACTCGCCGCCTTGCCACTCGTTCTCTTCAAACTGGTTGAAACGATACAAGCGACCCTGGCGGTCTTCATCGGTGGTAAATAATTCCACCTGGGTCACGCCATCGGCTAAAAAGCGTTGTTGTGCCAGGTGGGTTTTTAAGGTGTAGGCATTCAGTTTGAAGGTCAGGCCTTCCACCGGAGTCAGACGCGCCCCAATGGTGTATAAACGGCCTTTACCGAAGCGTGAGTCACCTTCTGAGCCGGTACGTGTTTCTGCGCCTAAACGTACACCCACTAAATCATACTCAAGGCCCACATAGCCGTTCCAGGTATCACCCAAGGCTTCGCCGGCTTCTGATTCTGCCTTGTAGCTAAATGAGGTGGCAGCGAGCAACGGGCCGTAAGTGACTTCGTATTTGATGGTTTGATCCTGGTCTTGAGCGGTTGGCAGTTCTGCCATGGTTTCTACCGCGGTCTGGCCATAACGATCTACGTCATCCAGTGCTGAGTTCATCAAACCCACCGAAATGGCATGATGTTCGTTGAAGCGATGGCCTACAAACGCTTTATCAAATTGCAGCTCAACCTCGCCACTACCACCAGGGAAGTTCAGGCGATCGTAGTCCAGCTCCAGTTGCCAGAAGGTTTGTTGTACGGTGCCTTTTAAACCCACTGTTGCCCGTGTGTCATCAATTACTGACTGATCGTCGTAAAAGTTACGATAAACCTTTTCAGTACCGACAAAAGCGGCGGGTGCAATGCGGCCATACATTTCAACCTGGATATTGCTGGTTGGATCAGCAAATAACTCCACAGAAAGTGCCGGAGCAGAGGTAAGTGCACCAATGGCCAGAGTCATCAGTCCACGTCCTCCAGAAAGGTATTGCTTCATGGATATATAGCTCCTGAATTTTAAAAATTAGAGTGAGTGAATGACCCCCTTTCATCGCCCACTTCGTATAAGGTTCTATACAAATGGGCGATATTTGACCTCCACTCATAAAAAAGTCGGGGAAAGATAAACGAATAAATTCATTTGTCTATGGCTAATCTGATTGAATAATCAAACAATAAAAAATTTGTAACAAAGTCGGCTTTTTTATTCTCTTAGGCTATTTGTCCGAATAATAAATCGCCGCCTTAGCTAAGTTTTTTGATTAATTTATTAATTAAGATAAGTGAGTAATATCACAATTTATTTAATCTCATTTTTCATAAGGAAGGTGGTCACGATAGTGGTGCCAATTCTTCGCTAAGGTATCCACTACCTTACTGCCAACACGCCAGGCATTCTCTAATGCTAACTCCATGCCCGCGTAGGTATGGCCTTCTGAGTTCAGTAGATTTTCGGCCGCCGTCATGCCTGGAGCCGGTACGGTAAAGTTACTCGCGGTGCGTACTACCATCAGGCGTTGGTAATCGGCTTTACCAGCTCGGTCAAGATAAAATAGCGATTGTGCGGTTCCGGTATCTTCCATTGCTGAGGAGACAAATTTGCCTTGCCCTTCGCTCCAGTAGTCCACGTATTCATTCGCCCACTGGTTAAACTGTTCACCGTGCCAAAACGTCATGGCTGCCATGTGGTCACCTTTCATGACCACAGGTTTTGTTTGTGCGTTGGGGTATTGGGTGTATAGCTTTCTTTCTTCAGCAATCACCGCATCATCGGCTAATTCAACCTGTTTAGTCAGTTGATAAGCCCAGTTCGTCAGTTGGTCATTGAGCTGAAAGACTTCCCCTTGATTCGGTGGGCGTTTTTCAGGGTAGGGACCTGCGGAAAAGAGTGGGAAGAACCCGGTTTTCCAGTCGCTTGGTATTTCGCGGGCATCAATCTCGTGGCCAAGGTCGCCATCAACCAGCCATTCTGCCCAAGCGGCTGAACCAATGGGGGCGTCGTTAGGGTCAAAGCCTGAAATACCCGCCACCAACCAGTAAGCATTGGTTAAATCAAATCGTGGGTCGAGGCCCAGTGCCATAATGGCCGATGACGAACGGTTGGTGCCCATTCCGGTAATCATGCCTAATACGCCTGACTCAGGATTTAAGTACAGATCCGCATGGGATTGTGGGAATGCAAAACGCTGATTCAGTTGATGGCGTTCTTTCCAGCGTTGAAATTCGCCCGCTTTATCACCACTGACCTCACCCAGTTCGAACATGGTGACCACTACCACTTTTACTTCGATAGGTGTCTGTATTTCGGAGGCTTGGCTTTTCGGGTTTGCTGTATCCGTAGGCGAGTTGCAGCCCGTTAGCAGCAATAAGGTGGCTGTGATACAGCAGAGTGCAGTTTTAATCATAAGAGTTCTCTAAACACAGTTGATATTGTTGACAGGTAAACCTATAAGAAACTGGGCGCACAGAATTGAATGCTTTAAGGCCTTGTGCTTTGAAGGCGGTTTCAAATTGATCCAGTCGTGATGCAACATCCGTTGTTTGCTTGCCTCTTCTATAAAGGCGTAACGCACCGAGTTAGTAAGCAACAAACGGATTTCCTGCCACGATAAATTGAATTATTTAACGGCAACAAAATACTCATCGGTCATGTTGGAATCCCACATACCACGATCATCCGTTGTCAGGGTGACGGGAATGCCAAAGCGTAAATACTCAGGGAAAGGATGCTGTTGGTAGCTGTCGACATAACCCAGCATGAAGTTGCTGATTAAATTGATTTCAATCAGATGGTTGCTGTTACGCATTAACAGCATGGTGTCGGGGTCTGAAATCAGATTGATACCATGACCAATTCGGTTGGCCCCAAGCAGTAAGGTGTCGCGTACATTGCGGCTTGGTTTATCTTGCTCACCTGCATGAATCGACATCGGCAGGGTAGGAATTTCGCGGCGCAAGGTGCGTAACGTATCGAGAAAACGCAGTGGATAACCCGTATCAATATCTTCGGAGCCCACCATATTCAGGCCCACAAATAAGTCGCGGTTTTTATCCACAAAACGGTAAATCCATTCCAGGTCTTGCTCGGCATTGTCGATAAAACGCAGTAAGTAATATTGCATACCGACTGTAACGCCAGTCGCCAGAGCATCGGGCTGTTGTAACCGAGTTCGATAAAAATCAGCGACTTCGTCGGCGCTATAAAGACTGCCGTCTTTACGTTTATAAAAGCGGGTGCCTTCCATGGTTTCTAAATACACCAAACCCTCGGCGGCAAACGCTTTCATATTGCGATACAACATTTCGGCATTGATGTACGGGTTGGCCCCTAAGTCATTCAGACGTTGCCAGTGGGAATAAAAAAATTCGTTGCGCCCTTCGTTAACCGAGTCCAATCGTAGGCTGTTTTTCCAGGCTTGAACAGTGTGTGCAGGTAACTCTGATAGCGCTGTGTACTCCGATTGTTCACAACGACTTAATGCTGAGTACGTGGATTGCTGGATATTGCGGAACATTAAAAAATACGCTGAGTTCACCGCTGTGGTGGTGGCGTAATCAACACAGTTATTAATGCGTGTACGGGTGTAATAGCGGTAGCCGCCGTTGAGCTGTTCATTGGTGGCTAATTCAAACCACCAATCTACAAAGTTTGATCCGGTGAGGTGATTATGCAAATCGCCACCTTTCGGCATGGCGTACAAAAACTGATACAACTGCTCGTCAGTTGCTGTGTGTTTAAATGCTTCAAACCAATCTGTTTTCATCGCATGACTGTGTAGCGAGATACTCAGCATACACATCAGTGCTAAGCGATATAAACGGATAAAACGTATTGGCATAAACCAAGACCTGCCTAAAAAACGGCCGATAGCTTCAGCAAGTGGTATGCCAAAAATTGAATCATTGATCAGAATGAATAGTTTGGCTACAAGCTATAAAAAAGGGCCATAGCGCGTTGCACAAGGGGTCTCCTGTCTACTTGGTTAACTTTAATAAGTGAGGAAATTTCGGTTTTATACGATGTTTGGAAGTAAGAGAATAAACCAATAGAGAGGTATTTGGGTTAAGAAATCGTGCCCACTTTGGGCAATTATGGTGCATATAACGTTATTTCTTGCGCTATGTCAGGTCAGTACGGTGCTGTGGTGCTCATTTTAATTGCCACTCAAATAGATTGCTGTAAGCTACGCGCCCCCATCCATTCAGTGCTTACTAGGTACCTTTCCATGCAACTTGAAGCTGTTGATTACACCGCCCCCGATGCGGCGAAACAATTTACCGAATCGCTGCGTAATACTGGGTTTGGTGTATTAAAAAATCACCCCATTAAGCAAGAAACGGTGATGGCAATTTACCAGCATTGGCAGGCATTTTTTGAGAGTGATGACAAACACAACTATCAATTTAAGGTGGATACTCAGGATGGCTTCTTTCCGCGTTCTGTTTCGGAAGTGGCGAAAGGATTCTCGGTAAAAGACATCAAGGAATACTTTCATTATTACCCTTGGGGCCAATGTCCGGATGCTCTTAAGGCTGAGTTGCAAGCATATTATGACCAGACATTATCACTGGCATCGGAACTCTTGTCGTGGGTAGAAAAATACAGCCCGGCCGAGGTTTCCGCGAACTACTCACAACCACTTTCAGAAATGATCAAGGGTAGCGAAAAAACCTTATTGCGGGTCTTGCATTATCCGGCATTTGACGGAGACGAAGAGCCAGGGGCTATTCGTGCTGCCGCGCATGAAGACATTAACTTGCTAACAGTGTTACCTGCTGCCAACGAACCTGGCTTACAAGTTCAGCAACAAAACGGCGAGTGGATGGATGTGCCGTGTGACTTTGGCACATTAATTGTGAATATCGGCGATATGCTGCAAGAGGCATCAGGTGGCTATTATCCTTCGACCACGCACCGAGTAATTAATCCATCGGGAGAGCGTCAAGAACATGCTCGCATTTCGTTGCCGCTGTTTTTGCATCCAGCTCCAGATACCGTGCTATCAGAACGTTATACGGCAGGTGGTTATTTAACGGAGCGCCTAAAAGAACTGGGCGTAATGTAACCGGGCAGGGCAAATTGATAATATGACTCGCTGGCGCGCTGGATTGGATGAATAGCGGCGGTTAATTTGAGCTTACTTCTATAAGCTGTTGCCGCAACCACTGGTGCAGCGGGTCTTGTGACGAACGCTGATGCCAGACGGCAATCACATCAAATCCGGGGATATCAACATCCAGGGAGATTGCCGTTAATTCCGGGTCGGGTAATAGCCGTGCCGGAATAAAACCACATAAATCGGTGGCCGCAATGGCGGCCTTTGCCGCGGTAAACGTCGGCACTGATAACAGCACACTGCGCGGATGCCCCTGCTGTTCGAACCACTGCTGCGCTGCACCACTGAAATCCCCCCGTGATGGCGATACCACCAACTGCGGAATCCGGGCGATTTCGGCGACTGTCATATAAGGCCGGATTAAGCGGTTGGTGCGCGAGGCAACACACACATACTGCTCCTGATATAAGGTGGTTGCCGGATAGCTGGGCGGCGCAAATTGTGGGTTGGTAATCACCAGATCAATGTCACCATTGAGTAAATCGGCGGCAATCTGATCCAGATTCAGAGTTTTTACCGCCAGTTTAAGCTGCGGCGCCTGCGCCCGTAATTGCTGTAATAAACCGGGCAAAATGGCCTTTTGTTCCAGGTCGGTACAGCTGATGGTAAAGGTACGGTTAACGGTTGCCGGATCAAATATCGGGGGTTCGGTCAGCTGCTCCAGCGCATTAAATACATTGGCGATTTTGGGCTGTAGAGATTCGGCATAAGGCGTGGGTGCCAGGCCATTACCACGGCGAATAAACAGACGATCATCGAAGCGCTGGCGCAGCTTTTTTAACTGATCACTCACCGCCTGTTGTGAGATACCAAGTTGATCGGCCACCCGCGAGACATTCTGCTCCTGTAATAACAAATGCAGGGTACGCAGCTGGCGCAAATCGAGTGAGTTGAGGGCGCTCATTTGTATCTCTTACAGGCAACACTTGTTTCTGATTGTACTGCATCTTTGGTAATTTTCCGGCCTTTCTTAACGTCAGAGCAAATGAGTAGCTGCAATGAATCACTATCTGGAATCCGTTAACCCATTGAATGGTGACATTGTTGGCCGCGTTGCCACCACCTCAGAGCAACAGCTGCAACAAGTGGTCAGTAATGCCCGTCAGGCGCAGACTGAGTGGGCGCAACAAAGCCTGCAACAACGGGTCGAAATTCTCACTCAAGCGTATCAGCAGCTGGAGCCTCAGCATCCGGAGTTGACCCGTTTAATCAGCCTGGAAATGGGTAAAGATCAGCGTCGTGCTCATTACGAAGCCGGTGGTGCTATTGCTAATGCACCTTATATGGCACGCGAAGCGGCTGAGGCCTTTGAGCCTAAACAAATTGCCGTCAGCAGTCAGATTCAATATCAGCCGCTGGGTGTGGTTGGCTTAATTTCGCCGTGGAATTATCCCCTGGCGATGGCCAATAACTTATTAATTCCGGCGTTAATTGCTGGTAACAGCGTGGTATTAAAACCGTCTGAAAATACTCCTTTGGTAGCCGATTTATTTGTTAAAACCCTGCAGCAATATTTACCTGAAAACCTGTTGCAGATTGTTCATGGTGCTGGTGACGTTGGCCGGGCATTGGTGCAGGCCGATATTAATATGATTGCCTTTACCGGATCAGTGGCTGCCGGGCGTGACATTATGGCGAATGCTGCCAGCGGTCTGAAACGTCTGGTGATGGAGCTGGGCGGTAACGATCCGATGATTGTGATGGCGGGAGCGGATATTAATGCCGCGGCGCGCTTTGCGGTTGCCAGTTCGTTCGAAAATGCCGGACAAATGTGTACCTCCACCGAGCGTATTTATGTGGATCATCGGGTAGCCGATGAGTTTCGCCAGCGAGTCGTGCAGCTTGCCACACAATACCGTGCTGGTGGCTGGAATGAATTGGGTGTCAACATTGGCCCATTAGTCAACGCCACACAGCATCAGAAAGTATTGCAGCAGTTGCAGGATGCGAAAGATAAAGGCGCTGAATTTTTATTGGGCGATGCGCATTATCCGCTGCCCTTTATTCAGCCAACGGTGGTGGATGGTTTAACTGCTGATATGCAGTTAGAACAACTGGAAACCTTTGGCCCGGTGGTGGCGATGGCAAGTGTTAATTCGATGGAAGAAGCGATTCGCCGTGCCAACGATTCTGACTATGGCTTAGGTGCTGTGGTATTTGGTGGTGCCGGTGCCGCCGATGTGGCGAATCAATTACAGGCAGGCATGGTATCGGTTAATGGTGGCGTAGGCGGCCCGGGCGACAGCCCTTGGGTTGGTGCCAAGCACAGTGGTTTTGGCTATCACGGTTCGGCAGAAGGGCACCGCCAGTTCACTCAGATTCGTGTGATGAATTATTAAGATTAAAGGTAACGCAACATGAACGAAGATTTTTATGTGGTTGCCCGTGAACCGGGTGCTGAAAATCCCAGTTTACCCACCTGGGCTTGTCGTGCAGAAAACCCGCTGCGATTGGATGAACACTATGACATCAGCCAGATTCAGCGGCGTGAGATTCACGATGTACCGGGCGCGTATCAATTATTAAATGTGCTGTCGCACCAGGAAACGCAACGCTTTATTGAAGCAACCGAAGCGCTGGGATATTTAAAAGATGCCGCGGTGTCATTGCCGCGGGAAATTCGCCATAACGACAATGTCACCTGGGTGACGGATGAAACCACCGATCAGATTATCTGGCAGCGGGTTGCTCATTTAGCGAGCCAAAAACTGGATATTTTTCACGGTAAAAAACCGTTAGGTATTAATGCCCGATTTCGTTTTTATCGGTATCAGCACGGTGATTATTTTCAGTTTCATACTGATGGCAACTGGCCGGGTTCACGGGTGAAAAATAATGAGTTAATTACTAATGCCTATCCCGACCGCTACAGCCAGATGACGTTTTTAATCTTGCTAAGCGAGGATTTTGAAGGCGGGGCAACACGTTTTCTGGTGAATGCCGATGATCCGGCAAAGCCGGCCCGGCGTGGTGATAATATTCAGGAAATGGATGTGCGTACACCCGCAGGCAGCGTATTGTGCTTTCCTCACGGCATGCATCCATTACATTGTGTGCACAGCTCAGAAACAATTCGCAGCGGAGTGAAATATATTATCCGCACCGATATGCTGTTTGAGCTTTAACAGGCACTGGCTTTATCTGACGATCACTGCCCTTGCCGGGCAGTGATCGTTTTTAATTAAAAGTCAGCAATTAAAAGTCAGCAATTAATCAAAAACCCTTAATTAAAAACCAACAGTAAAACCAGTCAGGCCGCTGATCTGACGTAATGACCCTGCCTGACCAGGAGTAATCTGATACACCAGCCCGGTTAAATCCGCTTGTGACGAGCGGGTGGTCAGCAATAACTTGCCAGCAACCGGAAACGCTTCGGCATCAATCAGATCAACCCCGGCCGGTAATGTGCCATACACCAGCGGTGACGACAGATTGCTTTCTTTCACTTCAGCAATCACCGTTTGGTTATTTCGCTGTTGCATATAAAGCGGACGATTCAGGAACGGAGAGGTGGAATTTAAGGAGGTGTCGATCCAACGGGCGTCATCATAACGAACCACTGTGTCGTCGGTAGCAATATACAGGGTATATTGCACATCATCCGTGCTTGGGTAACGCAGTGACACGCTCACCAGTGCCCCCCTTCCGGTGGATGACATACCAAAGCTGCTGCTGTTAGTGTCATTCGTGTCGTAATCCGCTTCCGTTAATAGACGGAATGCTACGCTGTCACCGCGTTCATCTGCTTGTAAAAAGCGACGAATTTCAGGATTGTTATTATCGTCCGAAGAAATAATCGAGCCATTTTCCAGCACGGCAATATCGACACTGCCGGATAAATTAAGCGTTGAAAATTCCATCACATCGCTGCGGCCAATATCATGACGGTAATAATCGGAACCGATGGATAAATAGGCACGATCATTGGTAACGACAACTTCCTTCTGCTCATCCGCCACCAGAAAACGGTTGCCCGGATTACCTGCTGCCAAATTAGCCACACTGGCATCGTAATATTCATCACCCAAACGAATCAGGCTGCGGTCGGTGTTATAGAAAGACCAAACCTGTACTGTTTCTGTATTCGCATCATAACCAGCACCGGTATTCAAAGTGACACCCTGTGAGAGCAGGTTATCGTAATAGCGCAGCTCGGTTCCGCCAGAAGACGCTTCCCGTACCAGATAACCGGCAACCTGATGTGCTCCTCGAAAGACTGTATCCACCTCTGTAGCGGTGAACAGGGCGGCATTGGCAACAGCAATTGGTGCGTCATCCGCTGTCATGCTGCTATCAACGTAAAAGATCAGGTTATCATCGCTGCTGTTACATTCCCGATCCGCTCCAGGCTGACTGAAGAATAGGCGCGGCTGCGAGCCATTTTCCTGAGGGATCACATCACAGAAAGAATCCTGGCTGAGGTTTTCCAGTGATGAAATCACTTTGGGGGTGTTGCTGTCTGAGGTCAGCGCGACCAGCTGACCATCTTTCACCGTAAACAAGGCAGCCAGTTGCGGTGTGCCATTGGCAGAGAGCTTGGATGGTGTCAGGAAGAAGGGGGCACCCTCAACAACAACTTCAGCTTGCTGCGTTTTCGTACTGACGGAAGCAATGTTGAGATCGTTATTAATGACATAACTGAACTGCTCGGGAGCCGGGGTAGTGCCACCGTTGCCGGAACCACCGCCACCACCACAGGCAGCCAGGAATAACGCCGATGATAAGGCGCATAAAGTAAATAATCGCATGAGAACATAGCCTATTCAGAAATTCTAAATGACTCTTCTGGTATCTAAGTCCCTTTAATCCATATGAGTACGAACTAACCGCTGCATCATAGCGGAAAAACGATGTAAAACTAATGACATATTCGCATAACTGGTATGCGAATGATAAATAGTTCGGTAAGCGGTGCTTTTGATGTTTTTGTTACTTTCTAGTGCGCCTTTTATCAAGAAATCTCCTGACCTAATTCGGGCAAAGTGAGTCAGGAGATTGTATCAATAAAAGGAAGTTGATTGGGTTTAGGCTAAATCAAACCGATCTGCATTCATAACCTTGACCCAGGCTTTCACAAAGTCGGCAACAAACTTCTCTTTATTGTCATCCTGGGCATACACCTCAGCGTAAGCGCGCAGAATTGAGTTTGAGCCAAAGACCAGATCCACCCGGGTTGCAGTCCATTTGGTAGTACCGGAATCGCGTTCCACAATGTTGTAGGAATTACGACCAGTTGGCTCCCAGCGGTATGACATATCAGTTAAGTTAACGAAGAAGTCGTTGCTTAAGGCACCGACGTTATCAGTGAACACGCCATGCTGGCTGCCGCCGTGGTTGGTGCCTAACACCCGCATGCCACCAACCAGAGCGGTCATTTCAGGTGCAGTCAGACCCAGTAACTGAGCACGATCCAGCAACATTTCTTCCGGCATCACAGCATAGTGCTCTTTCTGCCAGTTACGGAAACCATCATGAAGGGGTTCCAGCGGTGCAAACGATTCTGCGTCGGTTTGTTCGTCGCTGGCATCGCCACGGCCTGCTGCAAACGGCACTGAAATATCGACACCGGCGTCTTTGGCGGCTTGTTCAACGGCAGCGCTGCCACCCAGTACAATCAAATCGGCCAGACTGATGTCTTTACCGCAGCTGACCCGAATACCTTCCAATACGGCCAGTACTTTTTGCAGACGTTCAGGTTCGTTACCGATCCAGTCTTTTTGTGGTGCTAAACGAATACGTGCGCCATTGGCACCACCGCGGAAGTCAGAGCCACGGAAAGTCCGGGCGCTGTCCCAGGCAGTTGCCACCAGCTCTGATACGCTGACATCGGCCGCCAGAATCTGCGCTTTTAAATCACGAATGTCGGCCTCGCTGAGGTTGGTATTTCCTGCCGGTACCGGGTCTTGCCAGATCAGTTCTTCGCTTGGTACATCCGCACCTAAGTAGCGCGAAACCGGGCCCATGTCGCGGTGGGTTAATTTAAACCAGGCGCGGGCAAAGACGTCTTCAAAGTAGGCCTGATCATCACGGAAACGCTCTGAGATTTTGCGGTATTGTGGATCAATTTTTAACGCCATATCGGCATCGGTCATCACTGGCATGGTGCGGATGCTGGCATCCTCAACATCGACCGGCATATCGGCTTCAGCAATATTCACCGGTTGCCACTGCTGGGCACCAGCCGGGCTTTTGGTCAGCTCCCAGTCGTATTTAAACAGCAGATCAAAATAACCGTTATCCCACTGTGTCGGATTGGTTGTCCACGCACCTTCAACTCCACTGGTGACGGTGTCACGACCAATGCCGCGGGTTTTGTGGTTCATCCAGCCAAAACCTTGCTCTTCGATATCAGCACCTTCCGGCTCCGGGCCAAGAATGGAAGCATCACCATTACCATGGGCTTTACCTACCGTGTGTCCGCCAGCGGTGAGGGCAACGGTCTCTTCATCGTTCATGGCCATACGAGCGAAGGTGGTGCGCATATCCTGAGCGGTTTTTAATGGATCTGGGTTGCCATCTACGCCTTCCGGGTTCACATAAATTAAGCCCATCATTACCGCGGCTAACGGGTTTTCTAAGCCGTTTTCGCTGCGGTCTTCGCCAGCGTAGCGGCTGCCTTCGCCACCACTTTCCTGTAGCCAGTTTTTCTCTGAACCCCAGTAGGTGTCTTTTTCCGGGTGCCAGATATCTTCACGGCCACCGGCAAAACCAAAGGTTTTAAAGCCCATGGATTCATAGGCCATATTGCCTGCCAGAATCATCAGATCAGCCCAGGAAATGCTGTTGCCGTATTGCTTTTTGATGGGCCATAACAAACGACGGGCTTTATCCAGGTTACCGTTGTCGGGCCAGCTGTTGAGTGGCGCAAAACGCTGATTGCCAGTATTGGCACCACCACGGCCATCGGCTACCCGATAAGAACCAGCTGCGTGCCAGGCCATGCGAATAAACAAACCACCATAATGTCCCCAGTCGGCTGGCCACCAGTTCTGGCTATTCGTCATCAGCGCTTTCAGATCATTTTTCAACGCTTCCAGGTCGAGTTTTTTGAAGGCCTCAGCGTAGTTAAAATCTTCTCCGAGTGGATTCGTTTTACTGTCGTGCTGATGCAGAATGTCGAGATTGAGTGCGTTGGGCCACCAGGCGGTA
Source organism: Bacterioplanoides sp. (assembly GCF_965226395.1). Classification (GTDB taxonomy): domain Bacteria; phylum Pseudomonadota; class Gammaproteobacteria; order Pseudomonadales; family Oceanobacteraceae; genus Bacterioplanoides. The sequence continues at coordinate 2,508,044 of NZ_OZ245358.1, forward strand.
TTGCTGGTGGAAGAGGATGTGTTACTGCCGTGCATAACCGGGCATTGGCCCGCAGAATTACCGTGATTTTCCATAAGGTTATTCCTACAGAACTGCTGTGAATTAAGGGTCTCTTTAATCTTAGACAGATCGCGCAGAAACGCCGTTTGATTTTCTGAATAGATTCAATAGGCAGCCGTTATCGGTTTGCTTGTGGTGTAGGCTCTGTTACCAGGCCTTAATGGCGCTGGCGATACTCAGTTGGTGTCATACCAACTTTCTTTTTAAACAAACGGGCAAAATACTGGGGATATTCAAATCCCATCTGGTAGGCAATGGTTGCAACCGAATCGTTGGATGCCAGCAACCGGTCTTTGGCAATATCCATTAGCTTTAAATGGATATTTTCTTTAGCGGTTTTACCGGTTTCGGCTTTCAGTGAATCACTGAGATAACGGCTGGTCATATTCAGGGCCGTGGCAATCGTGTCAATTTCAGGAATGCCTTCATGGTTTTCCAGCAGTGTTTCAAATACCTGTTCAAAGCGTTCTACGGTTGCGGTGTTGTTTTCTTTGCGTAGCAAAAACTGGCGATGATAAAAACGATCGGCATACCGCAGAATGGTATCTACCTGAGATAAAATCAGCTCTTTGGTAAATTCGTCTCGGTTGTTCTGGGTCTCCGTTTCAATCGCGGATAACAATGCATTGATCTGATCTTCTTCATTAGGGGATAAATGCAAAGCTTCGTGTGTGGAGTAATCAAAAAACCGGTATTTACGCAGTCGATCTTTGATCGGGTGTCCCTGAATAAAGTCTTCATGAATGATCAGGCTGATGGCCGTTGAATCAATCTTTACCCCGCTTGAGTGCATCTCCTGACGCGGCGCAGTAAAGATCATGGTGCCGCTTGAGCAGTCGTATTGAGTTCGGCCGTAATAAATTTCTCCAGAGGTAATTTTTTTCAGAGAAATAACATAAAAATCATTACTCAGAGATATATCGCTCTGACACGTCAGCTCCTGATTAATCGCAGCACTGGAGATACGAATAACATCCAACAAAGGATGCTCAGGCAGCCGGATACCGAGGGCGCTATGGTGCTCTGCGATGGATGAAAAATGGAGCTTTTTCATAGGGTTCACTCATAAGGAATCTGAACAATGGCTAATACAACAGCATAACGCGTTATGTCGGAACTGACTCTTACTAAAAGAATTCATTAAATGACAAGTGCTGCTTATACAGCGTTAATGACAGGGCTTATGTTAGAAAACGGGGAAGAAATAAGCAGTGCACAAAACTGCGTAATGTGGATACAAAATCACTGTTTGGCTTTTGCTAAGGTGGTTAATAATTGCTTGCGATAAGCACTGGGCGTCAGGCCCTTCCAGCGTTTAAAGGCATGAGTGAAGTTGGCGCTGTTACTGTAGCCGAGACGCTCGGCGATAATTTCAATCGGCAAAGCCTGATTAAGAAAGGCTTCTGCTAATCCCAACCGTACCTTATCGCGTACCTGTCGCCAGCTACTGCCTTCATCATGAAGCTGGCGATGTAGCGTACGTGATGTTCGTGCCATCGCCGAAGCAACCTGATCCATACTCGCAGTAAGCCCCAGTGTTAAAATCTGATCGCGTACTTGCTGGCTGATCGGTTTTTGAGAAGACAGAGGTGGAGAAAAAGATGATGAAATCGAAGGTAACTGAGCGCTCTGTGTTTGATTCAGCAATTCACGGCATTGTTGTTCACACAATTTGGCGGTAATGGCGTTGGCTTTGGGCAGGGGAGCATCTAACAACGCGGTCAGCCCTGAAAAGGCAAAACGACCGGCATTAAAACGCCAGCTCACGCCAGCCTGCTGTAGCAGTTGCGCCTGTAATGACGATTTAAAATGAGTGGGTTCTGGCATATCCAGTTCCACCATAATCGGATTGTCGGGTGGCAGCTCTGGTAACAGTTCACGCATAATTACCAGCACGGCCCACATATCACGACTGGCTAACAATTTGCCGCTGTCACCCGGCAGATCACAACGAATTTCAATCCGTGCCTGCCCCTGATGTTCGATCAGTTCCAGTTTTGAAAAAATATAGGTCAATGCCAGATATTGCTGACCAAAGCGAATGGCGTTACGCAGTGTACTGCTGGACAGTAACGCATAACCAAAAATGCCATAGCTGGTAAGCTGATAACGCAGCCCCAGTTCCATACCTGTTTCATACGGTGCGCCGGTATAGCTCAGCAAGTTGTGAATAACCTGCAATTCCTGCTGCGCATCAATCTGACAGTCTTGTTGTAATTGCTCAGCACGGATCGCACTGTTGGCGATAATATCCTGTGGATCGAGACCAAGGCTGCTGGCGTAATCGCAGATGATTTGCACACTGTTAATGGATCGTTGGCCCATAGCTAGTCATCATAATGTCTGAAAATCACAAATTTAAGTCTGATTCTCTCATGGCGCAAGGGTGGTATCAGCCAGTATGCTGGTTACATCACAAACAATAAAAATAGTCAGGCGGCATTATGCATACAGCGCAGTTTCAAGATCAGGTGAACGCTATTAAAAACGGTAAGAGAAACCCATCAGTGATTGTGATTGGTGCCGGGATGACGGGCATCTTGATGGTAATCAAGCTGCGTCAAACGGGTATCACCAATATCACTATTTTAGAGAAAACCCATAACGTTGGTGGCACCTGGCGCGAGAATACTTACCCCGGTGTCGCCTGTGATGTACCGGCGCATATGTACACCTATTCGTTTGAGCCCAATCCGGGTTGGTCACACTTTTTTGCCGAAGGTGCTGAAATTCAGCAATATTTTGAACACGTTGCCAATAAATACCATGTTATGGAGCATGTGCGTTTTAACGAGGCGGTTACCGATGCGCGTTTTAAAGATGGAAAATGGCAGGTAACCACCAGCAAAGCAGCACAGTTAGAAGCGGACTTTTTAGTAGCCGCCACCGGCATTTTGCATCATCCGGCGTATCCGGATATCGCAGGGTTAGATTCATTTAAGGGTGAGATGTTTCATACTGCCCGCTGGAATCACGATGTTGAGATAGGCCCAACGACCCGGGTTGGCATTATTGGTACCGGTTCTACTGCCTCGCAATGTATTCCGGAGCTGGTAAAAACCGGTGCTCAGGTTAATGTTTTTCAGCGTACTCCTCAGTGGTTATTGCCATTACCGAACTTTGAAATTTCGGAAAAAATTAAACAACGCTTTATTAAATCGCCATTATTAACGGCCATGGCGAGAAAATTCAGCGTGGCTTTTTTAGAGCACTTTTTTACCAAAGCCGTCACGGGCCATAAAGTTCAGCGCTGGTTGCTTGAAACGGCTTGCAAGTTAAATTTACGACTCAGTATTAAAGACAAAATATTGCGACAGAAATTAACACCCAACTATCGGGTGGGTTGTAAACGGGTGGTGATTAATAAAACCTTTTATAACGGTATTCAACAACCTAATGCCCATTTAATCACCGACGGCATTGAGCGTATTACCGAAAAAGGCATTATTACCAAAGACGCTGATGGTAACGAGCAAGAACACGAATTGGATGTACTGGTGTTATCCACCGGCTTTAATCCATTTAATTTTATGCGACCGATGAATATGATTGGTCGCGAAGAACTGCATATCGACGATGCCTGGTCAGAGCGAATTAAAGCCTATCGTTCTTTGATGTTGCCAAATTATCCAAATTTTTTCCTGATGCTGGGCCCGAATACGCCGATTGGTAATTTTTCGGTGATTGCCATGAGTGAGGTGCAAACGGATTGGGTGATTAAACTGATGGATCGCTGGCGTAATCAGGAATACGACGAAGTGGAAGCGCCATGGCAATCGGTGGATAAATTTAATGCCTACGTGAAAGAAGGGCTCAAAGGCACCGCCTGGGTAGGCGGCTGCCAAAGCTGGTATCTGGATGCCGATGGTGATCCGATTTTATGGCCCTATACCTGGCAGCGCTGGGTCGATGAAATGGCCGAGCCTCAGATGGCTGACTTAACCACCCGCCAGCAGCAGATGATTAATGATCCGACTCCAGCGATGGCGACAGAAGCGGGGTAACAGAAAGCGGATTAACAGGAAGCGGGCTAACACAACGAATACCATTGGAGCCATACAAATCCGGATTACCGGTTTGGGGTTTGGCAAAGCGGTTGCTGACCCGTTGGGCCCAGGCTTCTTCATCCCAGGCACCGCCCTTAATCACTTTTAACTCGCCGGAGTCTGGGCCGGTGAGTTGTCCTTTGGCGTAATACTGCTGGTGAGCATTTGGGTGATACCAGTCCATCAACCATTCCGCCGTGCCACCCACCATATCGTATAAACCATACTGATTAGGCGCAAAGCTGTTACGAGGCCAGCTTAAGTCACGCCAACAACCATCGGTAACTGTATCGGGTTTGGTCGGATGCCCCGGGTCCATCACCGCCGTTTTACAGCTGGCGGGTTGTGTTCCCCAGGGGTGAGCATCTTCCGATCCTGCCCGGGCAGCGGCTTCCCATTCCACATCGTATGCCAGTCGTTTGCCACGCCATTGGCAATAATTTTGCGCCTGAAACCAGTTAATGCAGTTTTGTGGATAATTATCCCGCCCCGGCGCATCGTAGTTGCAGTAGTGGGTACGACGAAAATCGAAGGGTTTACTACAGGCGCCGGACTCAACACATTCGCGATATTCGGCAACGGAGGTTTCAGAACGATCTATGTAAAATGCACTAACACTGACCTGCACCGGGTGAATTCTGCCAGCACGACGAATGCCTTCGTCAATATCACATTCCGGGTCGCCGGGAGAGCATCCCAGCCAATAGGTTTGCGCCGGAATCAGGGCTTGTGGGATTTCAGCCAGTGCCGCAGCCGAGCTTAATAACAGTAAACCGTGCAAGATCATGTCATCACATCCAAACGCGCTGCTGTTTATTGTCAGGCCTCAGCCTTAATTCCGCAGCATTCTTAATATAGTTATCGTATGACACCGCTTTTAACGTTCCATATTGGATAAACTCATGCGAATTTAACAAGGGTTCCGTACGACGATCAGCTGGATTATTACTGTAGTTGCTGGTGTTGCTGTCGCCTTTGAGCAAGGTGTCGCCCGATACACTGACCAGTAAAGCACTAGCCAATAAAACACAGACGAACAGTACAGCAATCATAACAAGGAACAGGCCTGATTGTGGTTCGCTTTGTCGTTCCGGCTGTTGCGGGTTGTTAAACCTGTGCTGGTTTGATTGATGTTGGCTCAGTTGATGTTGATTCGGCTGGGCATAATATTCTTCACAGATTTCATTCTGACTGTTCATTGTTTCTCCCTCACGATAAATCGGCATTAATCCTGCTGATAATTATCTGGATATAGAGCGAAGCTCGTGTCAAGGATGTGAAACTCTTTAAAATCAATCGGTTAGATGATTTTAGGGATGAGGTGTACGAAATCTCGTTAGTCGAATAAATACTAAATACCGTACATTTACGATATTTGGTAACTTATAGTGTTAACAGGCCCTGGCAAAAGGAGTGCACACCGATGACAACCCACGAGCGTGAAACAATCAGCAAAGCCTGGGGAACAGAAACGATGAATTTCAGCGGGGATATGTCCCGGTTGCGGGACTTTAATGAACTGCTGCTGAATGCAGTGGGTGACGGTATTTATGGCTTCGACCGTAACGGTAATACGACCTTTTCCAATCCGGTGGCTGAACGTCTTACCGGTTGGAAAGAAGAAGATCTGCGCGGCCAGAATAGTCACGACCTGATGCATCACAGCCATCCGGATGGCAGTCATTATCATAAAAAAGATTGCCCGATTTATGCTGCCGCCCGAACCGGTAAAGTAACCAAAGTGAATGACGAAGTGTTCTGGCGCAAAGATGGCAGCAGTTTCCCGGTGGAATACATCAGTACCCCATTAATTGAACATAACGCGGATGGTGAAGAGGAAATTGTTGGCGCGGTGGTGGTATTTCGTGACATCAGTGAGCGGGTGATTGCTCAGCAGGAACTGAACCGTGCTCATCAACAGGTACTGAGCTTGCAGGAAAAATTACAGGAAGAAAATCGTTATCTGCAGCAGGAAATTAAAAGTGCCCATAATTTTGCTGAGATTATTGGCAACCATAAACGGTTAATTAAAACCCTGGTGGAAGTTGAACAGGTAGCACCAACGGACGCTACGGTTCTGATTAAAGGTGAAAGTGGTACCGGTAAAGAATTAATTGCTCATGCCATTCATGAGCGCAGCCCACGTAAACACCGTCCTATGATTAAGGTTAATTGCGCGGCAATCCCCGAAAACCTGGTAGAGAGTGAGCTTTTTGGCCATGAAAAAGGAGCCTTTACCGGAGCGGTAAAAACCCGGCAGGGGCGTTTCGAACTGGCTAATGGTGGCACCCTGTTTTTAGACGAAATAGCCGAGTTACCGCTGGAAACACAAACCAAATTGTTGCGGGTATTACAGGAAAAAGAATTTGAACGTGTAGGGGGTAGTGAAATTATTAAGGTGGATGTGCGTATTATCGCCGCCAGCCATCGTGACTTACAAACGCTGGTTGATGAAGGAAAATTCCGGATTGATTTATTTTACCGCCTGAATGTATTTCCGTTGTTTTTACCAGCACTGCGTGATCGTGCTGATGATATTCCGCTGTTGGTGGAAAAGTTTGTTGCGAAAGCCAGTAAACGATTTGCCCGTTCACTGGAAGGGGTCTGTGAATCCAGTATGGAACGCCTGGTTCGTTACCCCTGGCCCGGGAATATCCGCGAATTACAGAATGTGATTGATCGAGCCGTGATTTTGTCGAAGGGGAATTTACTGGAAGTCGCTCCCGGGTTGCTACCGGATACAGCAGAGGCGGGCACTCATTCAGAGACACACAGCAGTTCAGAGACAAACAGCAGCCCAACGAATGGTGCGCTGAATTCACAGGATACCCAATTGGATGAGCCGGACTTACGCCCATTGCAGGAGGTTGAGCGAGAGCATATCGAGCGTGTGGTGAGGGCTTGTAATGGACGAATTTCGGGTGATAACGGTGCGGCAATAAAATTAGCCATGCACCCGAACACGTTACGTTCGCGTATGGCGAAGCTGGGCATTAAAACCCGTTTGTAGCAGCCGTTTATAGCACCGTATAAAAGGCCACCTTATCAAGGCTTACCAGTGATAAGGCGGCCGTGACAATGCAGAGGTGGGCAAGCTAAGTTAATAGTCGGTCACTTGGGTCGATTCTGACATCATTGATTGACGCTTCACGGCGTTCCATCAGGCCGTCATCATCAAATTGCCAGAGTTCATTGCCATAAGAGTGATACCACTGCCCGTCATCATCGTGCCACTCGTATTGGAATTTAACGGCAATACGATGAGAGTCAAAACACCAGAGCTCTTTACGCAGTCGATAATCAATTTCTTTTTGCCACTTGGTAGTTAAAAACTCGATGATTTTATTTCGTCCGGAAAAAAACTGATCTCGATTACGCCATTGCGAATCTTTAGTGTAAGCCTGAGCAACCCGGGCCGGGTCTTTGGTATTCCAGGCATCTTCTGCCGCTTGCACCTTCATACGTGCCGTTTGCTCATTAAATGGTGGTAGTGGTGGCCTTTGTTCGTTCGTCATAAAACACTCCGGGAGTTAAACAAACGGGGCAGCAACCATTCATGCTGCCCCAGTGAGATACTAACGTCAGCCAGCTATCAGCGAACATCAACGTCGTACCAGGGAGTTGGGTTAATCGGACAACGGTAGCGGAAACCATTTTTACCGATAGTGACGGTTGTTGAGCGTGTTTCGCCCACTTCCAGAGGGAATAAATCCAGTTGCTTATGTGTTTTCTGATCCTGAATCTGAAAACCCACAACCTTGCCCGCTTTATTGGTAACAATAAAGGTGTATTCCCCAGCTGGAAGGTTGGCAAGCGTCTCCTCAGCTGCAAAGTAGCCGTTGTATTCATCCAGATGAATAACGCGGGGCGCAGCATGGCTGAAACCGGCAAACACCAGAGCAGCTAAAACCATTAAGAATTTAATTTTCATTTTACTTTCCTCGTTTGAGATATTAATTAATGGGAAATCAGGTTTTAGCGAAAGCTGTACCAACTCTTATTTTTTTAATTTCTTATGATGAGATTATAAAAATAGTTGGATTAATTCCGTTATTTCGTGACGGATGGAGCAGATGGCACTAAATTTCGTAGTAATACGGTATTTGGTGGTTTTGACCGGTATATTGGATCGTCAGCTTGTGTTTTGGTTTATTCGAAATATCGTTTTTTAACGGAGTTTCGTGTTTTTTGGCGGATTTTTTTGGTGGCTTTTGATCGGTTTTATTTGGCTTTGGTTTGTCTGTATATAGAAGGTTGTGATTTTTTACTGAAGATAATTAAAAAATTCCATGGTTTTGAGAATCTGGCACGGATGTCGCTAAAGATAAATTATTCGTAAAAGACGAATTTTTAACATTCATTCGTTATTCTGAGGATAAACTTATGTCGGCACTTACTTTATATCGTCACCCGTTATCCGGCCACTCTCATCGGGCTGAGTTAATGTTGTCTTTATTGGGGCTGGAGGCCAACATTATTGATGTTGACCTGAAAGCGGGTGAACACAAGCAACCTGAGTTTCTGAAGAAAAATGCCTTTGGCCAGGTTCCGGTATTACAGGATGGCGATATTGTGATCGCAGATTCGAATGCCATTCTGGTATATCTGGCCAGCCAGTATGATGCAGAAGGAGGTTGGCTACCAACCGATCTGGTAGAAGCTGCTGAAGTACAACAATTTTTATCCATTGCTGCAGGCCCGGTTGCAAATGGCCCGGCAGCAGCCCGACTGGTCAACGTATTTGGCGCTGCACTGGATCAGCAACGTGCAATTGACATCAGTAACGGTCTTTTTTCAATATTAGAAAAAAGGCTAACTGAAAAAGAATGGCTGGTTGGTGATCGTGCCACCATTGCTGATATCGCTAATTACACTTATATCGCCCATGCTCCGGAAGGTGATATTTCTCTGGTCGCTTACCCGGCGATTTCTGATTGGCTGGAGCGGGTTGAATCACTGCCAGGTTTTATTGCGATGACGTCCACTCCCGTTGGATTAATGGCGGGTTGAAAGTCTTCGGCAATCAGCCACTTTTATATAGCTGGTTGCTTTCTAATTTGATGGCTGTGTTGCGGCAATATTACAGCCATTAAATAGCCGTGAGGATTATGGTTATGCTTGCGGTTCGTTTCCCTCGATCGTCTTCTACTCCTTTGAAGACAACCTGTCCTTGGCCGGCTTGATAGCCGGCCCTTTTTATCTTTTATAGCTGATTTTTAAAACATAATGGTAACGGAGAGAATCATGTCTGCATTCGAGCCCCCCATCACTGCCAGTATTGATGACTCACCATTTCATCCGGGTGAACAGCGTATTCAACAAAACCTTGGCGTGCGCCAGCAAATGGAAAAATTTGGTCGTCAGGTTATTCGTGATTATATGCCACAACAACATCGGGATTTTTATCAGAACCTGCCGTATATCTTTGTCGGTTATGTTGATCAGCAAGGCTGGCCATGGGCCAGTATGTTGTGCGGCAATCCGGGGTTTATTCAGACTCCCGATGAACGCAAACTGACGATTAATACATTGCCCCTGACTGATGACATACTGGCGCAGGAATTAAAACCTGGTAGTCGGGTTGGACTGGTGGGTGTTGAGCTGCATACTCGTCGCCGTAATCGCTTGTCGGCTACGGTAGAGCAGCTGCAGCATCAAATGATCCGGCTGAATGTCGATCAGGCGTTCGGCAACTGTCCCCAGTATATCCAGGGGCGCCGTATTAAATGGCTGGATTCTCAACAGTTAACGCCGGATCGCGAATCCCTTAATAAATTGGATGATCAGGCCATTAATTTGATTGAAAAAACCGACACCTTTTTTGTTTCCAGCTATCTTGCCGGTGGTGAGGCACGCCAGGGTGTGGATATTTCTCATCGTGGTGGTAAACCCGGCTTTATTCGGGTTGATAATGCGGCTGAATTAACCATTCCTGATTACGCCGGTAATTACCACTTTAATACCTTTGGCAATTTTGCCCTGAATCCAAAAGCCGGGTTGTTAATTCCAGACTTTGAACAAGGTGACTTGTTGATGTTAACCGGAGAAGCAGAAGTCTTATGGGACAGTGATGAAGCCCGTTTTTTTGCCGGTGCTGAACGGGTATGGAAGTTTCGTCTGCATCGGGGTTATCGCTTGCGTCAGGTATTACCCTTCCGTTTTATCTTTGAGGACTATTCACCAAACACATTAATTACCGGCAGCTGGCCAGAGGCTCAGGCGAAACAACAAAGTGCGACATTGAAAGAACAGTGGCATCAGGCTCAGATTGAACGAATAGAACAAGAGAGTAAAAAGGTAAAATCTTTTTATTTACGTCCGTTACAACATAGTGTTGCACCATTTAAAGCCGGACAATACCTGACCGTTAAGCTGCTGGTTAATGGCAAGTTGAAGATTCGTAATTACACCGTCTCCAGTGCTCCTGAAGATGATTGGTATCGTATCAGTGTAAAGCGCGAAGGCTCTGCAGAAACAGCCGGTGAGGTATCCTCTGCTCTGCATCGGTTGGAAGAGGGCGATATCTTTGACATTCGCGCTCCGGCAGGTCAGTTCTATTTTGATGCGGCGGATCAGCGTCCGGCTCTTTTACTGGCCGCCGGGATTGGTATTACCCCGATGATTTCTATGCTGCGTCATGCACTAAACGAAGCACTACGCACCCGACGCATGCGCAATATAGTGTTAATTGTTAGCGCAAAAAATAAACAACAGCGCAGCTTTGTCCAAGAATTAGAACAGTTACAGCAGGCGGCTGGTCAGCAATTGGCTGTTTATTGGGTGCTGTCTGACACCACTGGGGCAATCGCTGGCAAAGATTATCAGCATGGTGGACGCATTAATCGTCAGTTATTACAGTCTGTTTTAGCGCTAGATAATTATCAGAGCTTTATTTGTGGCCCGTCGGCTTTTATGCAGGATATGTATGATTTATTACGTTCGTTAGGTGTGAACGATGATCATATTGAAGCCGAAGCTTTTGGCCCGGCATCGTTACAGCGTGACAATAAAAGTGATGCTGAGATTGGCCAGCCCGATAATGTTGCGGAACAGGCAATAGTCGAGTTCAGCCAGTCTCAGGTAATACAGAACTGGACGCCAGACACAGGCACGTTATTGGACTTTGCCGAAGCACACGGTTTGCAACCTGAATTCAGTTGTCGCAGTGGCCGTTGTGGTGCCTGTAAAACCACGCTGTTAAAAGGCGAGGTGGTGCATCAGGGAGCGGAAGCAGCCATCGCCGATGACGAGGTACTGTTGTGTTGTGCCAGGCCGAGATCAGCCCCGGAAACTGGCGAGCTGGCTGAAATTAAGCTGGCTTTATAATCCGGTCGCAAACATCACTCTCCGGTTTTTTTGCTAAGCTGAATGTATTGTTATTGAATCATTGGGTAAGGGCAAAGCGGCTTATGCGTAGCAGCCGGGGTTTTACATTAATTGAATTGATCTCAGTGATTGTGCTGGTTGGGATATTGTCTGCTACGGCGCTATCTTTGTTTGCCGATATTGATAGCGATGCGGATGATGCGGTTTTTGCCAGTTATGCCGGGGCCATGCGCAGCGCGGTAAAAGTGTATCACGCTAACTGGCGCGCAGCGGGTGAGCCTGATACGGCGTTTGCCGGTTATCAGAGTATTCCCTCGTTGAGTGGCTATCCGGCGGGGTTGGCGAATCTGAATACGGCGTTTGAAGGAGATTGCACCCTGATCTGGAGTGATCTGTTGCAGGTGTCGGATCCATCGCTGCCATTTATTGCTGGCAACAATGGCTGGCGCGGTGCAGCGGCTCAGTCTGATTGGGCAAGAAATGCTGGCCGTATTGCGCCTTTGGGAGAAAGCGCGGATATCTATTGCCACTTTGTTTATACCGGTGGTTTTTTTCGTGGTAATTATTCCGGTTTGGCCGGGGATCGAGTGCCGGTGATTCAATACAATATTCAGACCGGAGACGTGGCATTGCTGGATTGGCCTTATAGTCCATAGCCGCTGCCTTGTTTTAGTTCTTGTCTTCTTTTAGTCCTTGCTTTGTTTTAGCCACTGACTGATATAATCGTTTCTCCATTGGGCTATTGTTCTGTTTGTTCTATGAGCATGGAAGAAAGTGAAACCTTACCGCTGATTGTGTTTGATACCCAGGGGTTTGAATCTGAAGAAGCTTACTGGCAATGGCAGCAGAATATGGCGCCACTGTTTGATGCTCAGGTTGATGCTGAATCCCGGCATTGCTTTTCTGCCAGTGCCGAAGTTTATCTGGCGGAACACTGCGTGGTATCGACCAGCCAATATTCAGAACAAACTTTCGAACGTGACCGCTACTGGAGTGAACAATACGACCCCGAACATCTGGTGGTGCAATTGTATTTTCGTGGCGGTTTCAGCGGCCTCAGCGCCGGTAAAGGGATTACCGTGAAGCCCGGCGATATTGCTGTGCTGGATCTGCGTTATCACCTCAAAACCCGGGATCAGACGTCAGACATGATCTGTATTGTGATTCCACGTTCGGTGTATCAGAGTTACAACGGTAAGCAAGCGGATCTTACGTCCATGGTGATTCCGGCTAAACACCCGCTGGCACATCAGATCGCAGACCTGCTTAAACGACTCTGGTCTGAACTTCCTGTATTACACGCCGAGTTAGCCAATAATCTGTTAAATCAGAACCTGGAACGGCTACTGGATTATCTGACCATGGCTCAGCGTCAGATCCGGGGGACGCAAAAGAGTCATAAACAACAGAAAAAAGAACAGATTTTAGCCCTGATTGAAGCGAACCTGAGCAGTGATAACCTGAGTGTGACAACACTGGCGTCGGCGTCTCATGTGTCTCGTTCAACCATTTATCGTTTGTTTGAAGAAGACGGTGGACTGGCGGGTTATATTCAGAAGCGACGCCTGGAAAAATGTTACCGTCTGATTGAGCAGGGTTACAGCGGGAAGCTCACCGATATTGCTACCGATTGGGGCTTCACCGATCATAGTCATTTTTCGGCCCGGTTTAAGAAAATATTTTCCATGACACCATCCGAGTTACGTCGTCAGGCTACCCAGGTGCTGGGTCAGCAGGGGGTTATCGCGGGTGCGGATTCGTGCACCGAAGTTCAGGATTGGCTGCTATCTTTATAGTGCTTATCGTTACAGCAGCACTAATGATTCAAGCAGAGGTGTTGAGTGCACTACTCTGGGTCGCATTATTAATCCATGACTGAAAAGAGTGCTTTTTTTCGGGTTAAATGCCATAAAAGTCAGGCTTTAAGCTGGCATCAAATTTGATACAATCAAAGCGTCCGTACCCTTGTCATAGCGGACAACAATTGAACGAAATAGAACGCTAGGGTTCCGATCTCGCAGTTTAAGACAAGTATTCAAACGCGCAGATGACTGGTCCGAGAGCATTCGACCTCTCCTTTTCACACAAACTATTGTTATAGGTTTGTTGCTGAAAAACACAGGTTACACGGCGGGATAAAAGCCCGGGAGACTTGCTTGGCTTTGCCATGGGTACTCCTGAGTTAGTAACTCAATCCGGTAATCACAATTGCAGAGGTTGATATGATTCCATTAAAAACGGCTTTATTGCTTCCCTCCTTATTCCTGTCCCTCGTTCTGGTTGGGGAATAAGTCATGTCTGATCTGATTAAATCCATCGACTATACAACGGTTATTCCGGGTGGCAGCCATTGGTCACTGCGGGTACGTCGTGGCACGGTATTACGCCTGACGGATCTCGAAGGCAGCGCCAACGTTGGCATGTTGTTCTACAACCCTGAGAACCTGCTGGAGCGTTATAACGCTCCTGATTCGTTAAAGTGTCAGCACACCTTTAAATTAACCAAAGGCAATTGCCTGTACTCTGATATGGGGCGTATTTTTGCCTCGGTTATTGATGATGACCTGGGCTGGCATGAAACCGTGTGTGGTAACAGCCACGCCAGTCATATCGAACAGCAGTGGGGTAAGCGTGATTATCAAAGCGACCGTAACGACTGGTACCAGAATGGCAACGATGCATTTTTAGTCGAATTAGCCAAGTACGGTTTAACCAGCGCCGATATGGCAGCCAATATCAACTGGTTCAGTAAAGTTGCGGTGGATGAGCGGGGCAATATGAGCCTGGCGGCCGAGCATTCTCAGGCTGGTAATCAGATTACTCTGCGCTTTGAAATGGATACGCTGGTGGTGTTGCATACTTGTCCACATCCGTTGAATCAAGCTGAGCAGTATCCGCGTTTACCGGTTCAGGTTGAACTCGGTGTGGCACAGCCGGTTGCGGATGACGATTACTGCAAAAACTTCCGTCCGGAAAATCAGCGCGGTTTTGATAATAACCGTTTATATCATATTGCCTCTGGCTTCTAATTTGAGGGCTTTATTATGTTAGACAGTACGCTGAATAAAACTGAATTAAGTACAACAGAGCTAAATAAAAACGAGCTAGTCACCTCTGAATTAATTCCGGAAAATGCCATTCAACGCGATACCGTTGATGCCGGTGATTATTATATTGGGGTGGTAAAAGCCGGTCAGACATTCCGTATTCTGGATCTGGAAGGTAACCAGGCTGCCGATACCTTATTTTATAATGCCAACGATCCGCAGGAGCGTTACAGCGCGACCGATACCATTCGTGAACAGGGCAATGTGTATTTAACCACCGGCTCACAATTACGTTCTGATCGTAATAATGTGATGCTGGAAATTGTCGCTGACACCTGTGGCCGTCATGATACCTTAGGCGGAGCCTGTGCCACCGAAAGCAATACCGTGCGTTATGATCTGGAAAAGCGCTGTATGCACGCCTGCCGTGACAGCTGGATGTTAGCCATTGCTGAACACCCGGAATACGGCTTAAGTAAACGCGACATCAGCCACAATATTAATTTCTTTATGAATGTGCCGGTGACAGCCGCTGGTGGTTTAACCTTTGAAGATGGTATTTCCGGCGCAGGTAAATATGTCGAGTTAAAGGCGGAGATGGACGTGATTGTTTTAATCTCAAATTGTCCGCAGCTGAATAACCCTTGTAATGGCTACAATCCAACACCCATTGAATTATTAGTTTGGTAACGTGACCTGCGTTGCTGATACAAGGTTAAAAATAGTACTACGTTAAAAATAAATCCTTCGGTGGACGACCACCGTCGCAAGCCAGCAGAAAGAGATCCAGAAGAATATCAAAGGGTCCTGGCTAACACACCGGGACGACCCGGTTTGGAAGACTTATGTCAGTCATACCTTCTCCACCTGCGTTCAGCAAAGTATTGATTGCTAATCGTGGTGCCATTGCGGTGCGTATTATCCGCACCCTGAAAAAGCTGAATATTCAATCTGTTGCTGTTTATGCTCAATCTGATGCGGATAGTCTGCATGTCCGCGATGCCGATGAAGCCTATTGTTTAGGCGATGGCGCTGCCAAAGAAACCTATCTGGATATTGAGAAAATTCTGGATGTTGCTCAGCAAAGCGGCGCACAGGCGATTCATCCGGGGTATGGTTTTTTAAGTGAAAACCCGGAATTTGTGCAGCGTTGTGAACAGCAGGGCATTGCTTTTATTGGCCCAACCGCAGAGCAGATGCTGGCTTTTGGTTTGAAACATAAAGCCCGTGAATTAGCGATTGCGGCGAATGTTCCATTATCACCGGGCACAGATTTATTAGCCAGTTTGGATGATGCCTTACAGCAGGCTGATGAAATTGGTTATCCGGTGATGTTAAAAAGCACCGCTGGTGGTGGTGGTATTGGTATGCAATTGTGCCACAGTACTGAGGAGTTACAGGGGGCGTTTGACAGCGTAAAACGTCTGGGTGCCAATAACTTTGCCGACGACGGTGTCTTTTTAGAAAAATTTATTCAGCGTGCACGGCATATTGAAGTGCAAGTATTTGCCGATGGACAGGGTAATGCGTTAGCGATTGGTGAACGTGACTGCTCCAGCCAACGTCGTAATCAGAAAGTGGTGGAAGAGTGCCCGGCACCCAATTTAACCGATGATATTCGCCAGCAGCTTTACCAAACGGCTGAAACCCTATTAGCCAGTGTGAATTACCGTAATGCCGGTACGGTCGAATTTATTTTTGATGCCGACAGCAACGAATTTTATTTCCTTGAAGTAAATACCCGCTTACAGGTTGAGCATGGTGTTACCGAAGAAGTGTATGGCATTGATCTGGTGGAATGGATGGTGCAATTAGCCGCTGGTCAGTCGCCAAATCTTGACCAGCAGAGAACACAACTAACACCTTCCGGCCATGCTATTCAGGTGCGTTTATACGCTGAAGATCCCTATCGGGATTTTCAGCCCTGTGCCGGGTTGTTATCTCAGGTGCAATTCCCACAAGGTGAGGGGGTTCGTATTGATCACTGGGTTGAAAGTGGTATCGAAGTGCCGGCCTTTTTTGATCCGATGTTAGCTAAAGTGATTGTGCATGCCGATGACCGGCAAGCGGCGCTGAATAAATTACAAGCAACACTGGATGACGTGGTTTTATACGGCAGTGAAACCAACCTGGATTATTTACGCGCATTAAGCCGTGATGCTGTTTTAGCGGCTGGAGACGTCACCACCCGTTATTTAAATGACTTTGCTTTTTATCCACAACGTATGGATGTGCTGGTGGCGGGCACACAAACAACCATTCAGGATTATCCGGCGCGCTCGGGCTATTGGGATGTGGGTGTGCCACCCTCCGGGCCGTTTGATAATTATTCATTCCGTTTATTAAACCGCCTGCTGGATAATGATCAGGATTGTGCTGGATTAGAAATCACCATGCAGGGGCCAACGCTGAAATTCTCAGCGGATACCGTGATTGCACTGGGTGGTACTGAGATTTCTGCCGAGCTGACCCGGGCAGAGAATGGAGAAACCATTGCGCTGTCACTGTGGCAAACAATCACTATTAAAGCCGGTGATGTTTTAGCTTTGGGTCGTGTGAGTGAACAGGGTGCACGCAGCTACTTAGCGGTAAAAGGGGGTATTCAATGCCCGGAATATCTGGGGTCTCGTTCTACCTTTACCTTGGGTCAGTTTGGTGGTCATAACGGCCGGGCGTTACGGGTTGGTGATGTATTAAAACTCAGCTCTGTGAATATCCCGGCGACATCAGAAAAAGCAGCGCTTAAAAAATTATTACCCACCATCAGTAATGAATGGCAATTACATGTGATGCCGGGGCCACATGGCGCACCTGATTTCTTCACCGGCGAAGATATTAATACCTTTTATGAACACAGCTGGGAAGTGCATTACAACTCCAGCCGTACGGGTGTGCGTTTAATTGGCCCTAAACCAAAATGGGCACGAGCCGACGGTGGCGAAGCGGGATTACATCCATCCAATATTCACGATAATGCCTATGCCTTTGGCACTGTCGATTTTACCGGGGATATGCCGGTAATTCTCGGTCCAGACGGCCCATCGTTAGGCGGTTTTGTTTGCCCGGCAACCGTAATTACGGCCGATTTATGGAAATTAGGGCAGTTACGTGCGGGCGATAAAATCCGTTTTATTCCGGTAAGCCGTGATACCGCGAATCAGTTAGAAGCTCAGCAGATTCACCAATTAGCAACACTAACAGCCGATTCTGAACTGACCATTCAGGCCGATGATAATCGTTCACCGTTATTGAGCGAATTAAGCGCCGACAGTGTGGGTGAAAAAGTGGTGTATCGTCAGGCCGGTGATCACTTTTTACTGGTGGAATACGGCGAACAGCAACTTGATATTGCCTTACGTTTCCGTGCCCATGCATTAATGCAATGGTTACAGAAACATCCGAAACCGGGCCTCAGAGAATTAACGCCGGGTATTCGTTCGTTGCAGGTGCATTATGACAGTCAGGTGATCACTACCGATGAATTACTGGCGTATTTGCACCAAGCCGAACAACAATTAGCCACAGAGGTTCAGGAATTATCGGTACCTTCGCGTATTGTGCATATTCCATTGTCTTGGGATGACGAAGCGTGCCAACTTGCGATTGAAAAATACGATCAGTCGGTGCGTAAAAATGCGCCCTGGTGTCCGAGTAATTTAGAATTTATTCGTCGTATTAATGGGTTGGATAGTATCGATGACGTGAAAAAAATCGTCTTTGATGCGTCTTATTTAGTGATGGGATTAGGCGATGTGTACCTTGGTGCGCCGGTGGCAACGCCGGTTGATCCGCGCCATCGTTTGGTGACCACAAAATATAACCCGGCACGCACCTGGACGGCTGAAAACTCCGTTGGTATTGGCGGCTCGTATTTATGTGTTTATGGCATGGAAGGGCCAGGTGGTTATCAGTTTGTTGGCCGTACATTGCAAATGTGGAACCGTTATCGCCAGACTCGCGAATTTGCCAAGCCCTGGCTGTTACGTTTCTTCGATCAGATTCGTTTTTATCCGGTATCGGG
Source organism: Bacterioplanoides sp. (assembly GCF_965226395.1). Lineage (GTDB taxonomy): Bacteria > Pseudomonadota > Gammaproteobacteria > Pseudomonadales > Oceanobacteraceae > Bacterioplanoides. Next base: position 2,526,544 of record NZ_OZ245358.1, read on the forward strand.
CGACGAACTGTTGGATATTCGCCAGAATTTTCCACAAGGACGTTATCCAATTACCATCGAAGAAAGTAGCTTTAGCTTATCGGAGTACCAGCAGTTTATTACCGATAATCAGCAGGATATTAATCAGTTCCAACAAGCACGTCAGCAGGCATTTGATGCGGAACTGGCAAACTGGCATGCCACCGGGCAGTTTAATTACGAAGCCGAAGAAGCCGATATTCAGCAAACTGAAGCCGACTGGCCGGAAGATTCTATCGTGATCGACAGCCCGGTATCCGGCAGTGTCTGGCAGTCAGAAGTGGCCGTAGGAGACATGGTGAAAGCCGGACAATGCCTGATGATTCTGGAATCGATGAAAATGGAAATTCCGGTGGTCGCCCATTGTGATGGCGTTGTAACACACACCTTATTAACAGCTGGGCAACGCGTCAATGCGGGGCAAGCGTTAGTGGTCATTGAGCAGGAATAAAATACGATGAAACATACTTTAACCATTACCGCACTGCAGCAAGCATATCAGTCGGGTGAAACAACGCCTGAGCAGGTGATCGCTGCCATAAGCGAATTGAGCACGCAATATCAGGATCATAATATCTGGATCCATCAATTAAGCGCGGCTGAATTAACTCCTTATCTGGACGGTTTAAAAAATAAAGATCCACAAAGCCATCCGTTATGGGGTATTCCGTTTGCGATTAAAGATAATATTGATTTAGCAGGCGTTCCAACAACAGCGGCGTGTGAAGCTTTTGCATATACACCAGAAAAATCAGCAGCTGTGGTACAACAACTGATTGATGCCGGTGCTATTCCTGTGGGTAAAACCAATCTGGATCAGTTTGCTACTGGATTAAACGGCACCCGTTCACCGTATGGTGCCTGTAAAAATTCATTTAACCCGGAATATATCAGTGGTGGTTCCAGCTCCGGCTCATCGGTTGCGGTTGCGTTAGGGTTAGCCAGTTTCAGCTTAGGCACGGATACTGCCGGTTCCGGTCGGGTACCGGCGTGTTTTAATAATCTGGTGGGATTAAAACCATCCCGCGGTTTATTATCCGCCACGGGTATGGTGCCAGCGTGTCGCAGCCTCGACTGCATGACCATTTTTGCACTGAACAGTGATGACGCTAACTCAGTATTCACCATTGCCGAAGGCTTTGACGACAACGATGCCTATAGCCGGAAAAATACCTATTTAAATAATCCGCGTCATTACGGCAAGCGTGATTTAGCCAATAAAGCATCACCATTAACGGTGGGTGTTATTCCAGAGGCGCAGCTGAAATTTTTTGGTGACGAACATTACCAAAACGCTTATCAAAAAACACTGGCAGTTTTACAACAGCAGAATATTAAACTGGTTGAGATTGATTTTACGGCGTTTGATGAAGCTGCTCGGTTATTATACGAAGGCCCCTGGGTGTCTGAGCGTTACCTGGCGACTCTGCCACTCATTGCAGAACAGCCGGAAGCTGTTTTCCCAGTGGTGCGTGATATTATTGCGCCGGGTGGAGAACCCAAAGCAACCGATTTATTCAAAGCGCAATATCGGTTAAATGCGTTAAAAACAATTTGCGACCAACAATTGGCAGCTGTGGATTGTTTATTAACACCCACAGCTGGGCGCTGTTTTACCATTAACGAAATGCTGGCCGAGCCGATTCAACACAACAGCGAGTTAGGTTATTACACTAACTTTATGAACCTGTTGGATATGGCGTCGGTGGCGGTGCCGACTCAGATTACTGAACACGGTTTGCCGTTTGGCATTACGCTGGTTGGCCCGGCCTTCAGTGACCGTGCACTGCTGTCGATTGCCCGCAGCTTACAGCCATTGTTTGATTTGCCGCTGGGCGCAAGTGACAGTAAAGCTTCTGCACCAGAAGCGGCGCTAATCGGCAAAACAGACACCATTGATGTACTGGTGTGTGGTGCCCACCTTGATGGCCTGCCACTTAACTGGCAGCTAAAAGAGCGCGGTGCGGTATTAAAAACCGTTACCCAAACCGCACCTGTGTATCGTATGTATGCGCTGGCTGGAGGGCCACCGTTCCGCCCGGGACTGATTCTGGATGAAGAAAAGGGCGCGGCAATTGATGTTGAAATCTGGTCGGTGCCAACCGCCGAGTTCGGCAGCTTTGTTGCCGGTATCCCGGCCCCTCTGGGCATTGGTAAAGTGAGAGTGGCAGATGGCTCTGTGGTTAGCGGTTTTATCTGTGAGCCTTATGGCTTGGAAGGTGCGGAGGAGATTACTCAGCTGGGCGGGTGGAAAGCGTATCTGGCTGAGAAGTAGTTTATTGCCTGGCTCCCACGCTCTGCGTGGGAGCCAGGTTATCTACAGTCTCGGAAGGCCGCATTCGCGGCCTTTTTTGTGGCCGAATATCAGAGAATTGCGTAATTTTGTGAAGGTGTTAGGGTGGGTGTCTTGTTAACCTTCTAGCGCCGAGGCATTTTGATGATTAACTCTATATCTTTATATGTCGATGAATATTCTGGATCTAGTACCTTACTAAAGGATGGGGTTACTTTTAAAGACGTATATGTAATTAAGATTTTAATTGATGGTTATGAACTTGATCGAGAAGAAGAGTTTGAGGATTCACTGATTTACTTTGAAGAATTAAAGCGCAGCTCTTTATGTGATGGGAAGTATCTTATTTTTACATGTGCATGTGGAATTGCTGACGATGGAGGGTGGGAAGGTGTATCGGTTAAGTCGGAGGGCGATGTTGTTAAATGGTTTCTTGACGTTGGTGATGAATGTAAAAAATTTTCTTTTTTAAAGGAAGAATATTGTAGGGAGATTGATTCATTGAAAGTTTTTTTTGAATCTAATAAGGATTTAACGTTGGAGCCCTCTGTGGTTGTTTTTCCTGATAAACTTTAGATTTGTATTCTTTGTTGTTTACCGATTTATTGGGAGTGAAAATGAATAGTTATGATTCTCGACAAATAAAAAAGATGCAAGATAAATTGCGCTTATATGATATAGGGTCAGTCGGGTTAGGGGATTTGGTTGGCAATTTAATATTTTTGCGCAACTCACTTGAAGTGTGTTTGGATGATTGGGATAGGGAATTTACCGATCGGTTAACAGATTTAGAATCAGCTAACTCTTATATGATAGAAAAAGGGCATGCTATACCTGATGATGTAATACAGCCTATTGTAGAAAGTGGTATTTTCGAAATTAGAGAAATTATTAAATATTTAGCCCGGGTTGAATTAAGTAATAATGAAAGTATAAAACATATAATTAACGAAGAATTAGGGGTTTTATATTATGATGGTGAGTCAATGGGAGGTGGGACTATTTCTTTCTCTTGTGATAATTGCTCTGAATTAATAGAGAAAGAAACCCTTGGTTTTACTATTGAAGCAATGAAGTTGAATGCCTCTGTTAAGCAGAGAATCGAAGGCTATTTTGATATTGATGCTAATGTATATAAGTATTCAGAGTTGTGTATAGGGTTTATGCAATGTGACTATTGCAATTGTTCTCATATTGCTTGTATCTCTAATGGTGAAATACAAAACGGAAGATATCAATCAAAAATATTTGGAGTGGTTCGTGAGTTGTATTAGTTGTAGTACACTACAACAAGGACACCCACCCTAATTTCCAGGTACTTAAAAGACCTAGATTGAGTTCAATTTCCAGGGCAACAAAGCAAATACTAATTCGAGGATTATTTATCTTACCCAAACAGAAAAACATGAAAATATCATGGTTTTCAAATAAGTAAGATACTCAGAATGTTCTGATCACTGTGAATAAGAATGTGGTAGTGCGGAATCTAACCAATCGCTGATCTACATCGGCTTAAACCAGGTGGTCGTTGATAATTCAGCGTCTCACAAGCTAAGCGGAGACTTTGCTCTCCGCCAGCAAAGGTTTTGAAACATGCTTCAAACTGCTCCGTCATTGCTAACCATTGTGAATCATCAATGCCTAAACGAGTAAGAATGCCTTCAGAGTTTTTAGAGATAGCGCCTTTTTTATCATGGCGTAAAATTCGACCAGTCCAATCAACCAGCTCCAGATAGTCGGTTAATTTCATTTGAATACCTGTAGGAATACCCTGGCGCGGGTTACCCACAAAAGGCAGTAAAGAATATTCCTGTTGATTTGGATGGTTCGGTTGTTTACTGGCCTTGGCTTTGTCAGCACGGCGTTTGATTGAGGTATGTTCAGAAGTCTCTGGAGTTTGTGCCATATTCGCCCGAACTGGGTTTAAATCGACATAGGCCATGCAAGCAGCAAGCGCGGTTTCATCAAGCAATGCCTGGGATTTAAAGCGGCCTTCCCAAAACCGACCGGTACATTCATCCTCAGCATTCGCTTCTCGTGCGATAGCTTCATTCAGAATACGCATAAACCAACTGATACTGGATAATCGAGAACGCCACTCCTCAATATAAATGTGTAATCGAGCACGCTGTGCCTTATCCAGTGTGTCACCTTTTAGAAAGCGCTGGGAAAATAAATTTCCTTTAAACAGGGTGTGCCAGCGTTCAATCACTTCAGTATCGGTCCAACTTTTGGCCCGCTGAGAGTCAATAAAAAGCACCACATGGTAATGATTGCTCATGATGGCATAAGCAGCGATATCAATTGCAAACACTTGAGGCAAAGAGAGTAGTTTATCTTCTAGCCAGCCTCGGCGATGCTCGTAACATTGTCCGGTAGAATGATCGGTTCCACATAGAAATGCACGACGAACGCAGCGCGAAACACAATGGTAATAAGGCGTTGCTTCCGTTGAGATCTGATGGCTTCTGGGCTTGGTCATTGTCTCACTCCATTAGTCCGGCTTTGATGAGAGTAATGGAGTGGTGGTTTATTGCACAATCGGGATAAAGTGTTAGGGTGGGTGTCCTGTTAAGTACTGAAAGAGGGCAGCCTCCGGTCGGAGTTGATGGTAAGAAAATAGAATTACACCATCGCAATCAAAACCCTGATGGCCCCCTCGATGAACTTACAAATACTACTCATAAAAATGTAGATCATCCAAAGAAAGTATCTGAAATTGATAGAAACAAATTTAAAGGTGAGCGTAGGCGTTATTGGGTCGAGCGTGCTCGCGAATTACTAGGAAAATAAAGCGATAAATACTATGAATTTTCATGTTGTTCAAAATTTATTAAATACTCTTAATGAGCAAGAATTTTCTGGTGGTGTTGATATTGGTATTATCAGGTCGACTGAAGAAAGGTTGAATGTTTCTTTTCCTGATGACTACGTCGAATTCTTATCTAAGTTAGGAGCTGGCTATGCTTCATCGGAAGAGTTTATTGGGCTTGGAGGAGAGTCGTACTTAAAAGTAGATACTATTTATTTAGATTTAATCAGCGATGAAAATCAAAGGTTTCCTAAATTTTTAATTCCTGTGAGGGCTGATGGATTCGGAAACTATGATTGCATTGACTTAAAGAAATCAACAAATTTAAAGTCAAAAATTGTATTTTGGGGGCACGGAAAAGAAAACTCTGAAGATCTTGCTCTGATTTCTGACGGATTCTGGGAGTGGATGGAAATGGAGGTGAAAGAAGTGCAGGAGTTTGATAATCAGGCGTAATTTGTATTAGTTCAGACCTGATCTGACTATCCTGCCCACACTGTCTATATACTTTGGTTGAACGATTTTTGGCCAATTTCGAGAATTAACCTCTCAAAATTGGCCGAGTTTTCCTTCGAAAATCGTAACAACAAGGACATCCACCCTAATTTTCAGGTACTTAAAAGACCTAAATTGAGTTCAATTGCCAGGGCAACAAGGTAAATACTGATTCGAGACTTATTTATCTTATTCAGATCGAAAACATGAAAATATCGTGGTTTTTAAACAAGCAAGATACTCAGAATTTTCTGATAACTGTGAATAAGAATGTGGTAGTGCGGAATTTAACCAATCGCTGATCTACATCGGCTTAAACCAGGTGGTCGCTGATAATTCAGCGTCTCACAAGCTAAGCGGAGACTTTGCTCGCCGCCAGCAAAGGTTTTGAAACATGCTTCAAACTGCTCTGTCATTGTTAACCATTGTGAATCATCAATGTCTAAACGAGTTAGAATGCTCTCAGAGTTTTTAGGGATAGCACCTCGTTTACCATGGCGTAAAATTCGACCAGTCCAATCAACCAGCTCCAGATAGTCGGTTAATTTCATTTGAATACCTTTAGGGATACTCTGGCGCGGGTTTCCCACAAAAGGCAGTAAAGAATATTCCTGTTGATTTGGATGGTTCGGTTGTGTGCTGGCCTTAATACTCCAAAAACCGCCCATTCGCCGACTTACCAATTACTCATACGGTAATCACTCACACGGAACAATGCCCGTTTTATAACTGCGGTCCGCTCTGGCACCTGAATACCAGATAAAACAATTATTGGATCTCAGGCGATTCTGTCCCGGGCGGGCGCCCAAAATAACATTGTCTCTGAAGGAAAACGTTCCAACAATGTTTGTACCAGTCACACCTTCTGCCACCCAATCGTTATTGTGATAGCCTGCAAATACAATTTCCTGATCCTGACCGATACCCGACATCAAAGATGGGATTGTGGTGTCGGATGCCGAAGGGGTGCCGTAAATAAAATAACAATCGCTGGCACAGCTGTTGCGATACGGGTTATTGGCGGGTTCATTACCAAAATATCCGCCCCCGGTGACCGGGTCAGTGCGATTGGGGTTTCGGCCGTTGAGTCCAGCTAATAACAGGTTTGAGTGAACAATGGCTACCAGCGAGTGTATCTGGCCCTGTACATCTTGTAATGCTTGGTTCTGCGCTTCTGCCCGCAAGTCGAGAAAGCGTGGCAGCAGTGCAATGGCGGCAATACTGATAATGACAATGACAACAATCAGTTCGACCAGAGTAAAACCGATATTCTTTCGCTTTATGGGTGATGCCATTGGGGTGCCTGCATACATTCTATTTTATCGAATAACCACGTGGATTTTATGAAATTCACTCAGCGCTTAGCTGCCTATATCCTTGATTAATACTTGATTCAACATCGTATTAACAAGCTCATTATAGCTGGGCGGAGAGAGATTGATGAAGACTGATAACCAAACATTGAACGAACGACAGCTTCGGCATGTAATTCAGGGCATGTCCGCTTCTGATGGCGACGGTGTTCGCCTGACACGAATCATAGGTTCACCTCAGCTGGATATGTTTGATCCGTTTTTACTGCTGGATACCTTTGAGAGTGACAACCCCGATGACTACATTGGTGGTTTTCCGACACACCCTCATCGTGGCTTTGAAACCGTGACCTACCTGCTGAACGGGCGTATGCGTCATCGTGACAGCACTGGTAATGAAGGAGTGATTGAGCCGGGCGGTGTGCAGTGGATGACAGCCGGAAAAGGCATTTTGCACTCTGAAATGCCGGAGCAGGAAGACGGTTTGTTGAAAGGGTTTCAGCTCTGGGTCAATTTACCGGCTGCGGCAAAAATGACAGAACCGGGCTATCAGGAATTTCCACCCGCTTCAACGCCGCTTGAGCAGCGTGATGATGGCAGCCTGCTCCGGGTGATTTCCGGCACCACCGATCAGGGAACAACAGGGCCGATCAGAAATGACTATACCCAGCCTGTTTATATGGATGTTCAACTGCCAGCTGGTGTGGAATTCAATCAAGCATTACCGGCTGGACACAATGCGTTTATTTATTTGGTTGATGGGCAATTAACGGTTGGCCGTAGTGGTCAACCGGCGACTAAACCGCTGTTGGCAACCCAGCTGGGTTTATTATCTGACGGAGAAGGGTTGCATGTTGTTGCTGCGGAACAGGGAACCCGATTTTTATTAGTGGCTGGCAAGCCATTACGTGAGCCGGTTGCTCGCGGCGGCCCGTTTGTGATGAATACCCGGGAGGAAGTGATGCAGGCTTTCCAGGATTTTAATAATGGTAATTTTTAAGTCTGGCTGAAATCCTTTTGTGTCATCTGAAGGGATCATCTGAACAATGCCCGGTTAGTGGGCATTGTTCGTTTTAAGTGATGGACTTAAATCGTATCACCAGCCCATATGGTAATACGCCCAGATCCGCTCAACATTCATTGGCAGCCATTTATCGTAAGAGCGCCAATGCTCGTACTTTGGTAGTTTAATGGTTTGACGAAGTTTATCCGGGCTATGAATGCCATTATCCATGGCTGTTTTTACCGAGAGCATTAAATCTTCGATATATTCTCTTTGTTCCGTGATCACCGAGGCTGGGTCAATCGCTGGTTGTGTCTCAGGCCCGTGTGCGGCAATCACATAATCGATATCCAGTTGTTCCAGTTCTTTCAGAGTTCGTACCCATTCATCCGGCCAGAAATCCGGCATGTTGCGGAAAGCAACCCGGCGTGGCGTTACGATATCAACCACAAATAAGATTTTTTCTTGTGGAAAACGCATCACAACCAGGCTGTTGCCATGGTTGGGGCCAAAGTATTCCAGTTTCAGTGTTCTCCCTCCCAGCGTTAAGGTGTAGCTCTTATCAAAGGTGATGTCAGGCATTGGAATTGCCGGGCTGGGATGGTCTTTTAACTCTTTTAATAAATTGCTATGGCCAACATACCTGGCCCCCTCTTTTTGGAAGACGGTGCCACCTGAAATATGGTCGTGATGGTTGTGGCTATACACAACATATTTTACCGGTTTATCGGTGCGTTTACGGATTTCAGCCTGCATCAGCTTGGCCGCTTTAGGGTTTATCGGATCGGCAGCAATAACGCCTTCATCAGTAATCACAAAAAAGCTGCGATACACCCACCAGCGGAATACATAAATTCCATTACCAATGGGTTTAATACTATGCCCCCAGGTCTCACCTCCAATGGGGACATTAATAGCGGCCTCGAATGTTTGAGAGGATGTGGTTGGTTGCGCAGTCGCTATCACGCTCAATAGTAGGCCAATCATTAAGATGGTTTTTTGAAAATAGCTTTTCATTGTTGATTACTCCTGTTTTCAGAAAGTTAAGGTACCCCTGAATAATTCAGTGCTGGCTTCGGCGTCCTTCAATTAGATAAGCTTATTGTTTTTAATGGCCGTCATATATAAGCTTTGAGTTGATTGATTGTTCACTATCAGGTTCTAATTTGAATATTCTGATGCTGATGGAGACGTTTTCTGTGGTGGTCGAGACTGGCAGTTTTACCGCCGCTGCAGAAAAACTGGGTTTATCAAAGTCATTTGTCAGTAAGCAGGTATCGCTGCTGGAACAGGACTTAGGCGCTCGTTTGTTATACCGAACAACGCGCAAGCTCAGTCTGTCTGAAGAAGGCAGTCAGTTTTACAATCATTGCCAACTGATCATGCAGGAAGCGGAAAGTGCTCGCGCTGAGCTACTCGATAGTCATAGCTCTCCCAAGGGTAAAATTCGCATGACTTTGCCACAAAGCCTGATTATTTCTGGCTTGGGTGTCATATTGATCCAGTTCCAGCAGCGCTACCCGGATATTGAACTCGAAGTTATTGCCAGTGGCCGTGTAGAAGACTTAGTTAAATCAGGTATTGACCTGGCGATACGCGTCGGGCAGCTGGAGGACTCAAGCCTGATGTCTAAACGATTAGCGGATTGCCGTTTTCAGGTCATGGCAGCTCCACAATATCTTGAACGTTTTGGTGAGCCCGTCCAGCCTGCGGATCTGCTGAATCATAATTGTTTAATTTATGGTGATTCTAAGGTAAACAAAGGTTGGCCTTTCCGTTCCCCCAACGGTGACCTGATGACCGTAAAAGCCAAAGGGAATTTAATCAGTAATGATGGCCACCTGATTATCGACAGCATGTTAAATGGTCTTGGAATTGGTTTTGGCCCTAGTTTTTTATTTGCCCGTTATATTGCCGAGGGAAAGTTAAAACCTTTGCTTGAGGACTATTCGTCGCCGCCGACTGCGATTTCAGCACTTTATCCAATGAATCGGAATTTACCTCGCCGGGTCAGGATACTGATAGATTATCTGGCTGATCATTTAAGGAGCTCTGATAAGGAATAAATCATTACAACTTCACCAACAAACTCACACCCGATATCAACAACATCGCACGGCACATGTGCATAAAGTTGTCCTGAGAGATCAGCTTCTGAATACGATACCCGAGGCTGACTCCAAGCAGCGCAAACGGAATTAATAACACGCTGGTAAGCAGCAGCTCCTCAGTCCATTGGTTATTCAGGGTGTAAGGAATCAGCTTGCTGAAATTAAGCACCGCAAAGAAAATTGCCGCTTGCCCCAGCCATTGCTGTTTCTCTAATTGTTGCGCCAGAAAATAAATACTGATGGGTGGCCCGCCTGCGTGCAACAAGGTACTGGTGATACCGGCCAATGTGCCCCAGATCATGGCTGAGCCCGGTAATTTAGCCAATAAGGGCGAGAGCTGATTCCATAACGCAAAACTGATACACAATATGGCTAATATCAATTGCAGGCTGTTAGTATCCAGCGAACCCATGGCACTGCCTGCAAAGGCAACCCCAATCAAGCCTGCTACGGTAATGGTAGTAATCGAGCGGTAACTTTTAATGGCGTGGTGATACAGGCTGATGGTGCGGATATCCATGACCAATAATAATGGCAACATTAATGCCGCGGCTTCGGGAACCGAAATCACCAAAGCTAATAACGGCACTGCCACTACGCCCGCACCTCCGGCTAAGCCGGATTTTGAAATGCCGGTGAAAATCACACCAACAATTGCCAGCAGCCAGAAGAGTGGGTCGCTACTTAACATGAGGTGGGCATATCCAGTGTTAATAACCGCAGCTCGCCAAGAAATTCCCGTGCCGCCGGGCCTAATTGATCTTTATCCTGATAATTCAGATAAAAACTGCTGGTACGACTAGCGCCTTCGCTTAATAGCAGGGGTTTTAATATTTCTTGTTCTAAGGCTTCTTTAACCAAAGGAAAAGGCAGCCAGGCAAAACCCAGGTTTTGGCAAATTAAATCGAAGGAGGCGCGTAAACTACTCACCGTCCAGCGTTGTTCGGCTCCTTGCCAGCCGCTTGAGCGTTTGGTCTCGTTGGCTGAGTCACGGGTAATAATCTGGCGGTGTGATTTTAAATCTTCGTAGCTGAGCGAACGGTTAAGCTGATGTAACGCATGCTGAGAGTGGGCGACGACAATAAATTCCAAGGTGCAGATTTCTTCGTTCAGGCCGTAGGGCATCTGAAAGCCGGATAAGCCGATATCGGCTTCGCGGTTCTGGATCAGTTCATTGGTACCGGATAACACCGTATCAATAATATCGATACGGATTTGTGGGAATAACGCCGACACTTTTTCCAGTGCCTGATAAATAATGGTTTGCGGAAACGCACCGTCGACGGCGATGCGTAATTCCGATTCAACCCCAGAGCTGACCGATTCTGCCACGGCTTCAATACGTGAGACTTCTTCCAGTAAAAACTCACCACGACGCAGCAGTAATTTTCCCGCTTCGGTTAATCTGGTTTTACGACCAACAACCTCGAACAATTTAATACCCAGCGCTTCTTCCAGTTTACTCACCGCGTGGTGAATACTGGATTGGCTTTTATGAACTTTAATGGCCGCCTGATTAAAGCCGCCGGCATCGACGACGGCTTTGAACATACGCCACTGTTCGAGTGTGGTTTTCTGCATTGTTAAGCTACCTGCCTCGATAACGCTTTAAAATAATATGAGAATTAAAGCGGAAAAAGCTCCGCCCGATTATGCGGCGAAAAATAATTAATATCCGGGCCAATCGGTACCACCTGCGTTGGGTTGATCATAGTGTGGCTGAAATAGTAATGCCGTTTAATATGGTAAAGATCGACGGTTTCAGCAACCTGAGGCCATTGGTAAAGCTCACGAATATAATTGGCGATATTAGCAAAATCTTCCAGCCGCTGACGATTGGTTTTAAAGTGGCCATGATACACCGCATCAAAACGAATTAAGGTGGTGAATAAACGCCAATCGGCTTCGCTAATCTGATCACCGGCCAGGTAGCGTTGCTTGCTGAGGATGTCTTCTACCTGATCCAGAGCTGCAAACAATTGCTGGTAAGCACTTTCGTACGCTTCCTGGCTGGTGGCGAAACCACAACGATAAACGCCGTTATTAATACTGTCGTAAATCAATTCGTTCAGTTCGTCGATTTTTGAGCGTAAAGCGATAGGATAAAAATCCTGAGTATCGCCAGTGATGTCATTAAACGCCGAATTAAACATACGGATAATTTCAGACGATTCATTGCTGACGATTCGGTTTTGGTGTTTATCCCATAATACCGGCACTGTCACACGGCCGCTGTAATCGGCTTTATGGCGGGTATAAATCTGATGCATATAGTCGGCGTTAAATAAGGTATCGCCACTGCTGCCTTTCTCTGGTGAGTCGTTATCCTGGGCGAAGGTCCAGCCCTGATCCAGCATATCCGGGCTGACAACGGAGACGCTGATATGCGCTTCCAGCTGTTTTAACTGACGGAAGATCAGCGTGCGATGGGCCCAGGGGCAGGCCAGTGAGACATACAGATGATAACGTCCTGATTCAGCTTTGAATCCAGCTTCACCACTTGGGCCCGCCTGACCATTGGCAGTTACCCAATTGCGCAACTGAGCGGCTTCGCGCTGGAAAGCGCCGCCAGATGTTTTGGTTTCATACCATTGATCGTGCCATTGGCCATTCACTAACAGTCCCATAATTGCCTCGCGTATAAACGAATTTTGATGATGACGTGAGTGTATCTTGATTATGTCGAATGAAAATTGCGAATAACAGTATCTTTTGTTCTGAAAATTAGAACTTTGACTATTTGGTTAACTGAATTTTTAAGAATGGTTTACTGTGGATTTAACTTGGATTGGGCTATGATACGCCGCGCCAGCAACCTGGCATTAAATTCATGACATGGAGTAAGTGAAAAATGGCGAATCGTACGAAGTTAGCCTTGTTAGTGAGCCCTGCTTTTATCGCAGCTTGTGGACAAGAAGTTAATCCGGAATGGGAAACGTACTTTTCGACCTCGGATAATAAAAATAATATCGAATGGTTGAACCACGTTGTTGCTGATAATAATTCTGATCTGATTCTGGCGGGTAGTGTTGTCGTTACCGGTGCTGATCGTACTCAGGATTCGTTATTAGCGAAATTTGATCAAAATGGAAATAAGATCTGGGATCGCACCTTTGATCTGAAATCTAACCCCCAGGCTTCCAGCTCTGATGATTCGGTTGTGGATGTTGTTACTGATAATAATGGCAACATTTATGCACTGGGTCAGACCATTGAGAGAGCGGATGGAAGTACTCAATATTCTTCTTTTATTATTAAAACCAACCAGGATGGCGACTTGATCTGGCAACAAACGATCAGTGCTGCTCGGGATAGTTTTGATATCGAACTGAAAGATAATGCCTTATTTGTAACCGGTCTTGAGACTCAGAAATTGTCTCTGGATGGCGAGGTTCTGTTCAGCATTAATCATTCGGATCGTAACTGGGATGTTGAGGTTGATAGCCAGGGTAATATTTATGTTGCCGGCCGATCAGGCGTCAGCCAATACAACAGTGCCGGCGCACTGGTATGGTCTCAGGCAACAACCGGTAGCAACCTGAGTTATCGCGTTAATATCGAACTGGATGAATACAACAATGCAGTTTTATTAGCGCAATCTGATCAGAATGCGAATAAACAATATATCCGTAGCTATTCGTTATTCGGTGACTCGAACTGGAGCAAATCCATTACCGTTGGTGGCACCAATGAGCTGAGTGGCCAGCCGGGTATTGTGGTGAGCAATAACGAGTATTGGTTTGCGTTATCGGATAGCACTGAAAGAACAGTGCTCAGCCTGACGGTTGATGGCGCTCAGAACTGGCGTTTTGAAGACTCTCAGGGGCCAATTCAGGCGATGGGACGACTGGCGAACGGTAATATTGCCATTACCGGTGCTGGTAACAGCGTTCTGTTAGATGGCCGGGGTAATGCTGTTGGCACAAACTCGACCCAGTATGCTGGAACGGCGAACTCTGGCAGCCTGGTAGTTGATGGTAATCAGATGTTTGTGGGTACATCGGTTTCCGGTGCACCCGGTGGCATTGATATTCATCTGGCGATGTTTGAGCAATAAGCCCGTAGCTTAAAGCCCATAACTTAAGCCCGTAAATCTCGTTGATACTCACAGTGGCTGGCCGCTGTGAGTATTCCCTTCTTTATCATTGGAATAATCTTTTCCGCTGGCAGCATCAGAGCGGGTAGTTTCGCGAATAGAGCATTTCTCTCAGTTAGCTACACTGGCAAGCAGTGAAATAACCGTTACGAGACCCTTTATGAAACTGTTTGTGTTTGATCATTGCCCGTTTTGTATCAAAGCGACCATGTTGGTTGGGCTGAAAAAAATGCCAGTCACACTGGAGACGATTCAGAACCACGACGTTCAGGCGCGGATTGCCAAAGTGGGCAGCAACAGTGTGCCGATTCTGCAAAAAGACGATGGCAGCCATATGGCAGAGAGTCTGGATATTGTTCGTTATCTGGATCAGTACGACGGCCAGCCAGTATTAGCGGCCGCCACTCAGAGTGACGCGATTCTGGCCTGGGAACAGCAAGCGTATCCGGCCATTCTGCCGTTACTGTTTCCCCGTACCATCATGGTGGACTTTCCGGAATTTGCTTCCGATGAGGCGAAGCAGTGGTTCCGTCAGAATAAAACCGCCATGTTGGGCATGAGCTTTGAAGCGGCTTTTGATAACAGCGCTGTGTATCTGCAACATCTGAACAACCAGCTGGTGCAACTGACCTGGCTATCTCTGCCATCGCAGCGTAATCAACAGCTCAGCTATGACGACATTAATTTGTATCCAACCCTGCGTAACCTGACGCTGATTAAAGGTGTGCAGTTCCCGCCTTTGGTGCGCCAGTACATTGAAGAAGTGACAGCACTGACTGGCGTACGCCTGTTGGACGATGTGGCGGTGTAGTTGCTGCTGTAGTTGCTGTATGGCCGCTGTGTATCAAAGCAGGGCGACCCTAAGCTACTAGATAAGCTCTTTTCAGCCATTTTTCTGAACTTGGCTATACTGAATTCCATGTTGATTATTCACCGTGCTGCGTCATCTCGCAGCCGGACATGGGGCTGATGCGTGGAATTTCTGTCAAAGAGTATTGTCTGGAAGCTGGTGCTGCCAATTGTTGGTTTTTTTCTGCTGGTATTAGCAGCACTGATGTTCTTTTTACCAACGGCGCTGCATTCCAATACCGCTGACGTTGTGGTGGCAGATGCCGTTGATAATGCCAAGCAGCTCAAGCGGCTGCGTACTTATTACTCCACCAATATTCTCCAGTCGGTAGTCTCTGACAGCGATATTTCAGCTTCGACTCAACACAAACAACAAGCGGGTGTGATCCCGGTTCCGGCCACCTTTCTGCACGACGTCAGCCAGGAGATGAGTGACGAGAATACTCAGTTTGCCTTTTACAGTCCCTATCCCTTTGCCAATCGTAGTGGTCGCCAGTTGGATGAGTTTGGCCGTAACGCCTGGGCTTATTTAAACGAAAACCCGGATGCCGCTTACGCCGAAATGATTGAGCGTGATGGCCAGCAGTTTATGCGGGTTGGGGTTGCCGACCGGTTAAGTGCAGCATCCTGCGTGGCGTGCCATAACAGTCACCCAGATTCACCTAAGCGTGACTGGCAGCTAGGTCAGGTGCGTGGTGTGTTGGAAATGACGGTGAATGTTGATGAGCAGTACAACAAAGATAACAGCCTGGTTGGCATTATTACCGCGATTTTATGCCTATTGCTGGTGGCCGTATTGGCGGTGGTGGGCTTCAGTTTCTCACGTTTTATTAAGAGCAAAGTGCGTGATATTACCAAAGCCGTTGACCGGGTTGTGGATGGTGATTTAAGTGTGGAGTTAAAGCACGGTAACTCGAAAGATGAATTATCGGTGATTATGGCCTCTTTTAATCGGTTAACGCAGCAGTACCACCAGACCGTTGAGCTGATCAGTGCCTCGTCGCTGACGCTGCAGGAAAAAGCCAACGCCTTGCACGACATCACTTTGCGTACCCGTGATGGTAGCCAGCAGCAATTTCAGCTGACCGCCGACACTGAAGCCTCAATGGCGCAGATGTTGGATACCGTGCAGCAAGTGGTCGATAGTTCATTACATGCCACCGATATTGCGGTGACAACGGAATCGGTCTCCGCTCAGGGCAAACAAGTGGTGGATGATTCCGTGGTGGTGATTAAAGGGATGTCGGAACAGGCAGAGCAATCGACGCAGATTATTCATCAGTTGCAGGAAAACGTAGAACAAATTGGTGATATGTCGTCGGTGATTGGTTCGATTGCTGAGCAAACCAATCTATTGGCGCTCAACGCCGCCATTGAAGCCGCCCGTGCGGGTGAGCAGGGGCGTGGTTTTGCCGTGGTGGCGGATGAAGTGCGTTCTCTGGCGAGCAAAACCAAAGACTCAACCGATAAAATTGATCAGATTCTGACGGACCTGAAGGGCACAACCGGGGTGATGGTTGAGTCGATGGAACTCACCAATGACAAAGCAGCGAATGCGGTCACACAGATTCAGAGTACCGAAGAATCGCTATCGTCTATCAGTCAGCAGGTGGCTGAAATTACTCAGGCGAACCAACAGATCAAACAATCAACCGATGCCCAGGTTGCGGTATCGGATACGGTGAACAGCAATATCTCCCGGATTGCCGACATCTCCAGAGAAGTCTCTGGTGGTGCAGAAGAAATTGCCCAGAGCACCGAAGCGCTGAATGAAATCTCGCGTCAGATGTCTGAGCAGTGCCGTCATTTCACTTTAAAATAGAGCACTGAGTTAAAATAAATCGCTAGGCGCTGTTAATAAAAAATTAAGGCGCCAGCTTTTTCTTCAGTGCCCGGGTAATGGGCAGCGGCATAATCGGCAGTGACTTCAGCACCCAAGGTAAGACTTTACGCTTGGTGCCGCTGACCGACTCTGGGATCATCACCTCAATCAGATTCGGACCGTCATGTTGGAAGGCGTCGGCTAACGCGCTGTTCAGTTCTTCAGCGCTACTTACCCGAACACCCTGTACCCCCATCCCTTGAGCGAGCTGAGCAAAGTTTAATACCGGGCCTGTCAGATCGAGTTGTGAGCGGGCTTTCTCGCCAGTGGATTCAGCGCCCACCCGTTCCAGTTCAATATTCAGCACCGAGTACGAGGAATTATTAAAAATAATGCTGGTGACGTTGGTGTTTTCACGCGCCATGGTCCATAACGCCTGATTGGTGTACATCGAACTGCCATCACCAACCAGTGCCAGTACCGGGCGCTCCGGACAAGCGATGGCTGCACCGACGGCATTCGGCAAACCCTGACCAATGGCACCACCGGTTAAGGTCAGCATATCGTGACGTGGAGCGCCTTCCGTCATGGTGTTGAGCATCAGACCAGAGGTAATGGATTCATCAACAATAATGGCGTTGTCGGGCAGGAAGTGGCCCACCGCCTGACAGGCTTTTTCTGCCGTCAGTTCACCACTGGGCTGTTCCGGACGGTGCGCTGGCTGTAACAATGGCTGGCTGTTTTCCACTGCTAAAGCGGCCACCAGTTTATTCAGACTTTTTTCTGCATCCTGCTCATCTGTGGAGAGCGTAAAGAGCTGACATTTATCGGGTACCAGATAACTCTTCTTCCCCGGATAAGCAAAGAACGACACCGGTGCTTTGCTATCCACCAGAATCAGGTTTTTGATATCAGCCAGCTGTACATCAACCAGCTCAGTAAAATAGGCAATACGCTCAACCGCGGGTAAGCCAGCTCCCCGCTCAATGCGGGCGGGGAAGGTTTCTGCTAATAACTTCACCCCGTGGGCTTCGGCGATTCTGGCAGCGGCCAGTAAGCTGGGTTCCCGCAATGCACGGCCGCCCAACAACAACGCCGTTTTTTTACCGCGCTTTGAAGCCTGGCGAATGACGTCAGCAATTTCTTCGATGGTGCTGTCACTGGCGGCTTCGGCAGCGGGCAACTCGGGCACATCGGCAACCACACCCCCTTCATTCCAGGAGACATCAGCGGGCAGAATTAAGGTCGATACCTGATTTGGTAGCTGGCGTGCCTGATAAATGGCTTCCGTAGCATCCTGACATAAGGCTTCGGTAGTTTGCGAGGTGCGCACAAAGCGGGGTGAGACATTGCGGGCAACGGTTTCAATATCCGACTGTAACTGAGCATCATATTGCACATGATAAGTCGCGTGATCGCCAACGATATTGATCATCGGCACCTTGCCTTTGCGGGCGTTATGCAGATTGGCTAAGCCATTACCAATTCCACAACCTAAGTGCAGCAGGGTGGCGGCCGGTTTTTCTGCCATTCGGGCGTAACCATCGGCGGCACCGGTGGCTACCCCTTCAAATAAAGTAAGAACGCCACGCATATGTGGCTCGGTGTCGAGGGCGGCAACAAAGTGCATCTCGCTGGTACCCGGATTGGTAAAGCAAGTGGTTACTCCGGCTTTAACCAGCGTTTTAATTAACGCCTGGGCGCCATTCATTGAATCAGCCATAACAGATTCCTGAGTGTTATTTTTATTTTTTGAAGCTGTACACACTTTATGCGCAAGCGAGGGCGGCAGCAATGGGATTTATCAATACCTGCTGGAACAGTTTATTTTGTTTCTGCTTGAGTTTTTTTCTAACAAAAAGAGGTCTGGCTGACTGGCAGCGATTCGAGATAGATTCGAATTTCATTCGCTAAATCTGATACTGATGTCTGACACTCAGCAAGTTTAAGGCAAAAAAAAGCCCCTGATACAACTGTATCAAGGGCCTTTTGGATGGTGGAGATGGGGGGATTTGAACCCCCGTCCGCCAATCCTCCACTAGAGAATCTACATGCTTAGCCGTCTCTATTCATTTAACTCATCACGACCCGAGGGGCAGGGTGTTTAGAGCTGTCTCGATTAAGTTTTAACCTGTTGGACTACGAGCGAAGTCCGCGAGGCGAGGCTATAAGACGATGCCACCGTCCCCCGGCTATAGCCACCCGAGTTCTGGTGTAAGCGGGCTTATGCCGCTAGTGCGTAGTTTTCGTCGTTTGCGACTATAACTAATGTACAGCGTTTATTTACGAGATCACCGTACGCTCTCGACATGCATCCATAGCTTTGTAATCAACGTCGAATCCTAATCATCCCCGAATTCTTGTGCTTACGTATATGGCAAGGCGCGAATGCTATCACGTCTGGGGTTTTGTTACAGCCCCCAAACACAGCAGCTAGCGCACCGAGTGTTTCATTAAGCGTTCTTTTTGCTTATTCCAGTCTTTGTCTTTGCTGGCAGCACGCTTGTCGTGGTGCTGCTTACCTTTGGCCAGCGCCACTTCAGCTTTAACGTTCGGGCCTTTCCAGTACAGCGCAGTGCAGACGCAGGTGTGGCCTTTGGCAGCAATTTTCTGCTGCAAACGATCCAGCTCTTTACGATGCATCAGTAGTTTGCGTTCCCGGCGGGGTTCACAAATCACATGGGTTGATGCTTCTTTTAATGGTGTAATCAAAGCACCGGTTAACCAGGCTTCACCTTTATGGAATACGATGTAGCTGTCGACCAGTTGCACTTTGCCCTGGCGCAGGGATTTCACTTCCCATCCTGTCAGGGCAATGCCAGCTTCGAGTTTGTCTTCGATGAAGTAATCGTGGCGGGCTTTTTTGTTCTGGGCAATGCTATTGCCACTTGGCTTTGGTTTCTTTTTGCTCATGGGCGGCATTATAGAGGAGGATGTGGCGAGAGACGAGTTCAGATTTTTTGCGGGTACTACTTATTCGCCTTGTTGCAAGTACTTAGCTCTTGTTTAAAAGCTGACCAATTGTACCAATAATTGACTGTCAGACCTGCTTATGTGCTTGAGCCAGTCTGACAAATCTTGAACAATACGCCCAAATTCATTAAGTCGAAACCGGATAATAAAATTATGAATAATGATAAACGGGGGATGCACGGCATCTGGACCAATCGCTGGACTTTTATTCTGGCGGCAACCGGTTCAGCTGTGGGTTTGGGGAATATCTGGAAGTTTCCATATATCACAGGTGAAAACGGTGGTGGTGCATTCGTTCTGATGTATCTGCTGTGTATTCTGGCTGCGGGTATTCCGGTGATGTTGGCAGAAGTACTGATTGGCCGTAAAACACGCCTGAGTCCGATCCACGCACTGCAATCCATGACCTCTGAGTACGAAGCACCTAAGTTCTTCCGCATCATTGGTTGGATGGGAGCATTGGCAGGCTTCTTTATTCTGTCGTTTTACAGTGTGATTGCTGGTTGGACACTGGAATACATCGGTGAAATGGCGATGGGCACGTTTAACGGGGCCGATGGTGAAAAGGCCGGTGCGGTATTTAATGAATTGCTGGCTAACCCGGTCATGCTGACGGTTTACCACACCATTTTCATGATCCTGACGGCGTATGTGATTGCCCGTGGTGTGAATAAAGGTCTGGAAAATACCATTCGTGTACTGATGCCGCTGCTGTTTATTATGCTGATCCTGTTACTGGGTTATGCCATGACAACTGAAGGCTTTACTCAAGCATTGCACTTCCTGTTCGATTTTGATTTCAGCAAATTAACCGGTGAAAGTATTGTTGTCGCTCTGGGGCATTCCTTCTTTACTTTATCTCTGGGTATGGGCGCCATCATGGCGTACGGCGCTTATATGCCGGAGAAAGAATCGCTGGGCCGTACGGTATTAACGGTTGGTTTCCTGGATACGCTGGTAGCGCTGGTTGCTGGTGTCATCGTGTTCTCAATTGTATTCACCAATAATCTGGAGCCGGGTGCCGGTCCGGGTCTGATGTTTGTGACCTTCCCATTGGCCTTGGGTGGCTTACCGGGTGGCGATATTCTGGGTGTGCTGTTCTTTGTATTGGTTGCGATTGCGGCCTGGAGTTCAGCGATTTCGATTGCTGAACCGGCTGTTGCCTGGGCGGTTGAGCGTGGTCTGGGCCGTGTTCAGGCGACTGCGGTTATTTGTGGCCTGGCCTGGATTCTGGGTATTGGCACCGTATTGTCGTTTAATGAATGGTCTGAAGTGAAGTTCTTCGGAAAAACCATTTTCGATAACCTGGACTTTGTATCTTCCAATATCATGCTGCCATTGGGTGGTATTCTGATTGCGATTTTTGTCGGCTGGTTTATGAAAGAAAGCCACACCGCCGCTGAAGTCGATAAGAAGCGTTCACTGATCTACAACGTTTGGCGCGTGATGGTACGGTTTGTCTCGCCGCTGGCGGTAGGCTATATCTTCCTGAATGGCCTGGGGCTGATTGACTGGTTACAGAATCTGCTGGGCTGATAGCTGATTCTGTATCCATGCTGAATCTTACGCCGGAGTGGGTATAATCCTGCTCCGGCGTTTTTGTAGCCGCTTGTTAATGACGGTATTGAGAGAAGCATGACCACAATTACCCGCAGTGCTCTGGTAATGCACACCGCAGAGCAAATGTTTAACCTGGTGAATGATGTGCGTCGTTACCCGGAGTTTCTGGCGGGCTGTGCCAGCACCCGTGTGATTGATGAAGGTGACGACTTTATTGAAGCTGAGCTGACCATTGCCAAAGCCGGTATCAATCAAAGCTTTTCAACACACAATGCATTGCAGCGACCAACACGTATGGAAATGCGATTACTGGACGGGCCGTTCAGTCGTTTTCATGGTGTCTGGACTTTTGAGGCATTGTCTGACGAAGCTTGTAAGGTCTCGCTGGAGCTTGAGTTTGAAATGAGCAATAAAGTTAAAGCGATGGCGATGGCGGCGGTGTTTAAGCAGGTTGCGAATATGATGGTTGACTCGTTTGTGAAACGAGCGGCCGAGGTTTATTGAAAAGGCCAGAATGATGGATGACGTAACAATGATTGAGGTGGAGGTTGCGTATGCCTTGCCTGAAAAGCAAAAGATTCTGACGGTGAATGTCGAAGAGGGTTCAACCATTCTGCAAGCGGTTGAGCAATCGCCGATTCTGGAAGAATTTCCGGAGCTGAATCTGGCCGAAGCTAAGTTCGGCATTTTTGGTAAAGCGTCAAGAGCGCCGCAAACCGATACGGTACGCGATGGTGACCGGGTCGAGATCTACCGCCCTCTGATTATTGATCCGAAGCAGGCCCGGGCGAACCGGGCGGCTAAGAAGCAATAATCCAGTACCTGTCGCTCTGTCAGGAGGCCAGCAGGCCTTCTGCTTTAACCGGTTTTTGCTGTTCTTCTTCGGCTGGTAACTGCTGTTTCTTTTCTTTTAACGGATCAACCGGAAGCTGGCCTTCGTAGTGGCTGTACACACCCTGATCATCAAAATACACGCGGATGTGATAGCGCTTGATTACTTTGTCGTCTTGTTCCAGAGAATACAGATAGTCCCAGCGCTGTTGCTGGTACGGAGTCTTCACCACGGGTGTGCCCATCACATATTCTACCTGACGCTGAGTCATGCCGGCTTCCAGCTGAGCTAACATGTCTTCTGTCACAATGTTGCCCTGTTGTACGTTCAGTTTATAAACACCGGGAAACGTACAGCCGGCAAGGGTTGCAAAACCGAGTAAAACAGTCAGAATTGACGCTCGCATAAATACACTCATTATTGGCAAATCGTTTGTCGCCGCAGTAAGCTGGTAAGCAAACGCTTATCAGTTGCGAAGGGCGACTCATACCAGCGATAATACCTGATAATTCAACTTGCTGTGAAATATTCGAGGAAAGCATGTCCGATCAAAATGTGGAGCTGCGTAAAGCGGGACTAAAAGTCACCCTGCCACGGGTAAAAATCCTGAGCATTCTGGAAGGTAACCCAGAAGCCCACATGAGCGCGGAAGATGTTTACCGTTCTCTGATTGATGCCGGAGAAGACGTGGGTCTGGCAACGGTTTACCGGGTGTTAACCCAGTTTGAGAGCGCTGGCCTGGTTGAACGTCATAACTTTGATGGCGGTCACTCCGTATTCGAACTGGCCCGTGGCGAACATCACGACCATATGGTGAATGTTGACGACGGTACCGTGATCGAATTCTCCAATGAACAGATTGAACGCCTGCAGCACGAAATTGCCGAGCAGCACGGTTTTGAACTGGTCGATCACAGCCTGGTATTGTACGTTCGCAAAAAATAATGGCATTGCCATTATCCTGAACACTTTGATGGCCTCTGGTATTACGATGTGAATCGTTAATATCAGAGGCCATTTTCATTCTAAAAGAGAGTATTTATGACAACCCAGAAAACAGATCACCTTCATGGCATCACGCTTGAAAAATTGTTAACTGAGTTGGTTGAGCAATACGGCTGGAGAACGTTATCGGGTTGGGTTCGTATTAATTGTTTTAAGTCGAATCCGAGTATTAAATCCAGTCTGAAGTTTTTACGTCGTACTCCCTGGGCTCGGGCTCAGGTAGAAGCGGTATTTATTGCTTATAAAGACGGCAAAACCAATACTCAGATTGCCGATATTGTGAAAAAAATGGCTGGCTTTTCAGCTAAGAAAACATCGAACTCCTCTCCCTCTGCTACAGGAAAAGTGAATCCCTGGGAAAAATAATCTCAAACTAAATCTGTATTTATTGCTGAGATTTTCTGCGGTTTTTGCATTGCTTTTTACACGCTTTTACAACGCTTACGTAATAGTCGTAAATAATTGAAAAATGACTTCTTCAGAGTTTGGTGAATGAAAAAAAATACGGTTTTATAGCGCCGTTATTTTTTAGTCACGACTGAGCAGTTTGATAGGCATGCTCAGTATTTCAGTGGTAATTCACTGAAATAACCAAGGAGGTTATTATGAAAAAATCATTTCTGGCGACGGCGATTGCCGCATCTTTAATTACCCCGGTTGCAGCAGCGAATGACAATGCCGGTTGGGTGGGTATTTTTGGTGAATACTACAACCCGGATAACAACAAGCCGGAGCCCACTGGTTATCTGGAAGATGGTAATGGCGTCGGCGTTGAAGCCGGATGGCATATATCAGAAGACTGGGCGGTACGTGCTGAGCTGGCGAAAAACTACTTAGGCCGCAAGAAAAGTGATGTTCGTGGTTTAGACGTTGAAGATGAAGGCATTCGTGTGGGTGCCGACGTTCTGTATTTTCTTACCGATGACCAATGGTATGTTTTCTCGGGTCTGAAGCATCAGGAGATTGAAGGACAGCGTACTCTGTTAGATGTTGGCGTAGGTAAGCACTGGGAGCTGTCTGAGCGTTGGCAGGGTATTACCGAAGTCGCCGCTTATCAGGATCTTGATGAAAGCCTGTTGGACTTTGGCCTGAAGCTGGGTATTGCCTATAAATTTGGTTTTTCAAACAGTGATGCCACAAAAGCGGCTACTGCGGCAGCCGCTGGTGGTGCCGCTGCGGCTGCAACCAGCCGTGATGAGCTGAATGACGCGGCATCCGAAGAATATGCATCAGCCGCTAATGACGTTGCAGCGGCCAGTGAAGCGGCTGCCGCCGATGCCTCTGCTGCAGGTGCTGCGGCGCTGGCAGGTGCGGCGGTGTTAATCGATTCTGACAACGATGGTATCGCTGATGACATGGATAAGTGTGCCGATACCCCTGCGACCGATAAAGTCAGTGAAGATGGCTGTAGTGTGTTAACAGAGCAGCAAGTATCCATGGCTCTGAATGTTAACTTCGCTAATAACAGCGCCCAGGTTGCCAACCCGAATGATGCCCAGTTTGCAGAATTTGCGGCCTTTATGAAGCGTTTTGGCAAAGCCAATGCTGAAGTTGAAGGTCATTCTTCTGCTGGTGGTGCCGCTTCCTATAACCAGAAGTTGTCTCAGCAGCGTGCCGAAGCCGTACGTACCTTGCTGATTGAACAATATGGTGTGGATGCTTCACGCCTGACGGCGAAAGGCTATGGCGAAAGTCGTTTGCTGGATACTTCTGGTACAGCCGCAGCGGCTAAGCGTAACCGTCGTATTGAGGTAAAAGTATCGGCGACTCAGGTATCCGCTGAGCAACGCTAATACTGAATGCGGTGTTAATCACTGAAATTGGTGTTAACAGCTTTAAATCAGTCAGGAGTCCAGTACTCCTGATTGATTTGTTATCTTTGTGACGCAACAGTGCGTTGCTTTTCTTCTTCTTTATTCCCTTCTATTGTTACCTCCATCAACTGCGGCGTACATTGCTTGCAGTCCACACTGGAGAATTACCATGATTAAAGCCTACGCAGCGACCGAAGCCGGTGGCGAGCTGAAACCGTTTGAATACGATCCGGGCCCATTGGCCGATCACGATGTTGAAATTGATGTTGAATATTGCGGCATCTGCCACAGTGATCTGAGTATGCTGAATAACGAATGGGGCATTACTCAGTATCCGTTTGTTCCGGGCCATGAGGTGGCGGGTAAAATTTCCGCCGTTGGTAAGCACGTCAGTAAGTTCAAGGTTGGCGATCGTGTGGGTTTGGGTTGGCATGCGGGCTACTGCAACGACTGCCAAACCTGTACCGAAGGTGATCACAATCTGTGCTCCTCTGCTCGGGGCACCATTATTGGTCGCCATGGTGGTTTTGCCGATAAAGTTCGTGCACAAGCTACCAGTGTGGTGGCCTTGCCGGAGGGGTTAGATAGTGAAAAAGCCGGGCCACTGTTTTGTGGTGGTATCACGGTTTACAACCCGATGGTGCAGTTTGATGTGAAACCAACTGCCCGTGTGGGGGTGGTGGGCATTGGTGGTTTGGGTCATATGGCGTTGCAGTTTCTGAATGCCTGGGGTTGTGAGGTTACTGCCTTCACCTCATCGGAAGCTAAGCGTCAGGAAGCTCTGGAGCTGGGCGCGCATCACACGCTCGATTCGCGTGACAGTGAAGCACTCAAAGCAGCAGCGGGCAGTTTTGATCTGATTTTATCTACCGTGAATGTGTCACTGGACTGGAATGGTTATATCAACACTCTGAAGCCACGCGGCCGTTTGCATCTGGTAGGTGCGGTTCTGGAGCCGGTTGCCGTAAGTGTGTTTGCCCTGATGGGTGGGCAACGCAGCATTTCCTCGTCACCGGTTGGCAGCCCGGCGGTGATTGCACAAATGCTGGACTTTGCTGAGCGCCATGATATCGCCCCAAAAGTAGAGGTGTTTGATATGGCCGATGTGAATAAAGCCATCGAACATCTGGAAAACGGTAGCCCACGTTATCGGGTGGTATTGAAGAAGTAATCGAAACCCCAGGTGTAGCCGGGCTAAACAGCGCGGCTGCACCGAAAATGTACACGAAAAAACACGCAAAGAAATTTACCCCGAATACCTCTTCTGGTATCCTGCCCTCCCATCTTGAGTGAAGCTTTGGCAACTCTGACCTGTGATGTTGAGGTCTGGCAAAGTCTTCCGAAATATATTCATCTTCTCGTTCTGCGGACCTTCTATGACACGTTTTATCTTTGTCACGGGTGGTGTTGTTTCTTCTTTGGGGAAAGGCATCGCTTCTGCTTCTTTGGCTGCTATTTTGGAGGCGCGTGGCCTCAAGGTAACCATGCTCAAGCTGGACCCATATATTAATGTGGACCCGGGCACCATGAGCCCGTTCCAGCACGGTGAAGTGTTCGTAACCGAAGATGGTGCCGAGACCGATCTGGATCTTGGTCACTACGAGCGTTTTATCCGTACCAAGATGTCACGCCGTAACAACTTCACTACTGGTCGTATTTACACCGACGTGTTAGCCAAAGAACGTCGTGGTGATTACCTCGGTGGCACGGTTCAGGTGATTCCGCACATCACGGACGAGATCAAACGTCGTGTATTAGAAGGAGCTGAAGGTGCCGATGTAGCGCTGGTGGAAATTGGCGGTACCGTCGGTGATATCGAATCCCAGCCATTCCTGGAAGCGGTTCGTCAGATGAAAGTGGAGCTGGGTTCCAAGCGTGCGCTGTCGATGCACCTGACGCTGGTGCCTTATATCGCCACGGCTGGCGAAACCAAAACCAAGCCAACTCAGCACTCCGTTAAAGAGATGCGCACCATTGGCCTGCAGCCAGATATCCTGATCTGTCGCAGCGATCACACCATTGATGCTTCTTCCCTGCGTAAAATTGCACTGTTCACCAACGTCGAAGAGCGTGCCGTGATTCCGCTGGAAGATGCCGACACCATTTATAAAATTCCGGCGATGCTGAATAAAGCGGGTCTGGATGAATACATCGTTGAGAAGTTTGATTTAACCTGCAACGAAGCGGATCTGTCCGAATGGGCCGACGTCGCCGATGCCAAGCTGAACCCTGAGCGCGAAATTAATATCGCCATGGTGGGTAAGTATATGGAGTTGCTGGACGCTTATAAGTCGCTGATTGAAGCGATTGATCATGCCGGTATTCACCATAAAGTGAAGGTCAAAATTGATTACATCGATGCTGAAGATGTGGAGCGTAAAGGCACTGACATCTTAAAGGGCAAAGATGCGATTCTGGTGCCGGGTGGCTTTGGTCATCGTGGTGTAGAAGGCAAAATCAAAACGGTTCAGTACGCCCGTGAGAACAAGGTACCATTCCTGGGTATCTGTCTGGGGATGCAGAGTGCCGTTATTGAGTTCGCCCGTAATGTGGTGGGTTGGGAAGATGCGCATTCTTCTGAATTCAGTAACGACACCACGCATCCGGTGGTTGGTCTGATCACTGAATGGACCGATGCGTCTGGCAACACAGAAACCCGTACTGAGAATTCAGATCTGGGTGGCACCATGCGTTTAGGTGGTCAGGAATGTCGTCTGACCGAAGGTTCTAACACCGCGCTGGCCTATGGCTCTGATGTGATTGTTGAGCGTCACCGTCACCGTTATGAAGTTAATGCCACCATGATTGCTGAACTGGAAAAAGCGGGTTTACGCATTGCTGGCCGCTCCATTGATGGCGATTTAGTTGAAGTGGTTGAAGTTGAAGATCACCCTTGGTTTGTGGGCTGTCAGTTCCACCCAGAGTTTACGTCCACACCACGTGATGGACATGGATTGTTTAAAGCATTTATCAACGCAGCCATTGATCAGGCTGACAAATAAGATTTTTTTAAGGAGATAGAAGCAGCATGGCTAATATTATCGACATCAAAGCACGCGAAGTTCTGGATTCCCGTGGTAACCCAACCATCGAAGCAGACGTGACTCTGGAAGGTGGTTTCTTCGGTACAGCGTGTGCACCAAGTGGCGCATCAACCGGTACCCGTGAAGCATTAGAACTGCGTGATGGCGATAAAAGCCGCTACCTGGGCAAGGGCGTTCTGAAAGCGGTTGAAAACGTAAACACTACTATCAAGTCTGCACTGGTGGGCATGGACGGTACCGATCAACGCGCTCTGGATAACAAAATGCTGGAGCTGGACGGTACTGATAACAAGGCTAACCTGGGTGCAAACGCCATTCTGGCTGTTTCTCTGGCGGCGGCTAAAGCAGCTGCAACCGCAAAAGGTGTTGAACTGTACGAACACATCGCAGACATCAACGGTACTGCTGGCCAGTACTCGATGCCAGTACCCATGATGAACATCATCAACGGTGGTGAGCACGCGGATAACAACGTTGATATTCAGGAATTTATGGTGCAGCCAGTGGGCGCTCCGACGTTTGCTGAAGCGCTGCGTGCAGGTGCTGAAATCTTCCACAGCCTGAAAAAAGTGCTGTCTTCTCAGGGCCTGAACACCGCTGTTGGTGACGAAGGTGGTTTTGCTCCTAATCTTGCGTCTAACGCTGATGCTCTGGCTGCCATTAAAGAAGCCGTTGCTAACGCTGGTTACGAGCTGGGTAAAGACACCACGCTGGCTCTGGACTGTGCGTCTTCTGAATTCTACGTTGACGGCAAGTACGACCTGAAAGGTGAAGGTAAAGTCTTCTCTGCAGAAGAGTTCTCTGATTACCTGGCAGAGCTGTGTGACCAGTACCCAATCGTGTCGATCGAAGACGGTCAGGACGAGTCTGACTGGGACGGCTGGAAGTACCAGACTGAAAAACTGGGCGCTAAAGTACAGCTGGTGGGCGACGACTTGTTCGTAACCAACACCAAGATCCTGAAAGAAGGTATCGAAAAAGACATCGCCAACTCTATCCTGATCAAGTTCAATCAGATCGGTTCTCTGACCGAAACTCTGGAAGCGATCAAGATGGCAAAAGACGCGGGTTACACGGCTGTGATTTCTCACCGTTCTGGTGAAACGGAAGACACGACCATTGCTGATCTGGCCGTTGGTACTTGTGCTGGCCAGATTAAGACGGGTTCTCTGTGTCGTTCTGACCGTGTTGCTAAGTACAACCGTCTGCTGCGTATTGAAGAGCAGCTGGGCGCGAAAGCACCGTACAATGGTCTGAAAGAAATCAAAGGTCAGTAATTACTGCCTTGAAATCAGCTGATTGACCAGCGGTTTGTTAAGCCGCCCGCATCGCAAGGCACATCCATGTGCCGCGATGCTCTCGCAACATCCTGTTGCTGCTATTTAACAACCCTCTGATCAATCAGCCTGTCGATAATCAGTGATTTTTCGGCAAAATAAAAAGAGGTTACTTATATATTCTTAAAGCAGCGACAGGATGTCGCGGTAGGATCGAGGGCCATGGACGGCCCACCGATCCGGCGGCTAAGAATATATAAGTAACTTCTTTCCCTATTTAGGAAAGATAAAAACTACAAAACAAAAAGGAGGGAAAATGCGCTGGCTGATTTACACCTTAATACCTGCAGCATTACTGCTGATCCTCCTCTATCGGTTGTGGTTTGATGATACTGGCTTGGTTGCCAGTAACGAACTGCAGCAAAAAATCGAACAACTGCAGCAGGATAATGAGGTTCAGCAAAATCAGAACCGTGCATTAATGGCTGAAGTCAGAGATTTAAAAACCGGTAATGAAATTCTTGAAGAAAAAGCCCGCGAAGATTTGGGTTTAATTCGTGAAGGTGAAACCTTTATTCTTTTTGTTGATCCTGCCCAAAAATGACCAACACGAACAACGCTTCAACTACAGCTTCCTCTAAAGCCGCTGCCCCTAAATGCTGGTCAATTTTACCCGCTGCTGGTGTTGGCAGCCGGATGCAGGCCGATCGCCCTAAACAATATCTGCCGTTACATGATCAGTTCCTGATGGATCACACGCTGAGATTGATGCTGAGTTATCCCAGGTTTGAGCAACTGGTACTGGTGTTATCTGAAACAGACCCCTATTGGCCGGACAGTGCATTTGCCAATGATCCACGCATCATTCGTGCACCGGGCGGCAGCGAGCGTTGTTATTCGGTTTTAAATGGTTTGCAGGCATTGGAAGGTCTGGCTGCTGAAGATGACTGGGTTGCCGTGCATGATGTGGCCCGCCCGTGTTTGCAACACTCAGATCTGGATGCGTTATTTTCATCATTGGAAAATTCCGATTCAGAAAAGACCGGAGCTTGTGGTGCGATCTTAGCCTCTCCGACACGCGATACCATGAAACGTGGTATTAAACAGCCGGATGGAACCATCACCATTGATCACACGGTTGAGCGTGACCAACTCTGGCATGCGTTAACACCGCAGGTATTTCGGTACGCTGAATTAAAACAGGCGCTGGAATTTTGTTTGCAAAATCATCTGGAAGTGACCGACGAAGCTTCTGCGATGGAGCAGGTTAACAAGCAGCCATTACTCATTGCAGGCCGAGCCGATAATATTAAAGTGACCCGCCCGGAAGATCTGGCACTGGCTGAGCTGTTCTTAGCTCAGCCTTTAAACCAGCCCTTAAACCAGTCTTAAATTGATTAACCATACTGAATAAAACAGAGATCTGATTATGCGTATTGGCCACGGTTTTGATGTTCATAAATTTGGTGAAGGGGAGTTTGTTACCCTGGGTGGCGTACAAATCCCTTATGAAAAAGGTCTGATTGCACATTCAGATGGTGACGTCGCTTTGCATGCATTAGCGGATGCATTATTGGGCGCAGCAGCGTTAGGCGATATTGGCAAACATTTTCCCGATACTGATGATGCCTACTCCGGCGCTGACAGTCGGGTTTTACTGCGTCATGTGGTCGGTTTAATTCGTGATAAAGGTTATCGGGTTGGTAATGTGGATATCACTATCATTGCTCAGGCACCCAAAATGGCACCCCACATTCAGGCAATGCGCGAACATATCGCGGCGGATTTACAGGTTCGTCTGGACGATGTAAATGTTAAAGCCACAACCACTGAAAAACTTGGTTTTGAAGGCCGTAAAGAAGGTATCTCGACCCATGCTGTAGCGTTATTGCTGGCGGCCGAATAAAGAATGAATGACATGACTGAATCTGCATTACCCGTTTGGCCCAAACTTTACCCAGATACCCATGCCAGTGGCTGGCTTAAAGGCCATAACCAGGATTTTAAAGTAGTGGAAATTCCACTGAGTTTACCCTGTGGTGAGGGCGAACATATCTGGCTGGAAATCGAAAAAAACGGCGTAAATACCGGCTGG
Organism: Bacterioplanoides sp.; assembly: GCF_965226395.1. Taxonomy (GTDB): domain Bacteria; phylum Pseudomonadota; class Gammaproteobacteria; order Pseudomonadales; family Oceanobacteraceae; genus Bacterioplanoides. Next base: position 2,557,956 of record NZ_OZ245358.1, read on the forward strand.
ATTGCCAAGCAACTGGCTGAGCTGGTGGGTGTGAAAGAAATGGATGTGGGTTATGCCGGTTTAAAAGATCGTCATGCCATTACCCGCCAGTGGTTCAGTATTTATTTACCGCTGGTGCGTTTGCCCAACGGTGAGCCGGATTTTTCTTCAATTGAAAAAAATGAAGACGGCGAACAGATTCGTATTCTTCAGGTAACCCGTCATTCGAAAAAATTACGCCGTGGCGAATTGCTGGGTAATCGCTTTGAGATTCGTTTGCGCGATATCAGTTACCGCGACAGTGAAAATGGTGGTGATAAAGCCGCACTGGAACGTAATCTGGAAGCCGTAAAACAAGGTGGTGTGCCCAATTATTTTGGCGAGCAGCGCTTTGGCCATAATGGCGGCAATATTGAAGCCGCACGGCAGATGTTGACCGGTGAAACCACGGTTAAAAACCGCAGTAAAAAAAGCATTTATTTATCGGCAGCGCGCTCGTTAATTTTTAACGAAGTTGTCGCGGCTCGTATTCAGCAGCAAACCTATTCGCAGGTTTCTGACGACGATATTGCCGCCGAACAACAGCTTATTAAGGGCCAGGCAATTCCAACCGCGCCATTATGGGGGCGGGGGCGCCTGCAAACCCGTGGTGATGTGTTGGCGCTGGAAACTAAAGTTGCTGAACGTTATGCCGATATCTGCGACGGCCTTGAGCACCGTGGTTTAAATCAGGAGCGCCGGGCCGTGATCGCCGGGGTGGAGAATCTTTCCTGGCAATGGTCGGTATCAGATTCTGAGATGGCGGCCAGTGGTGATCCGGCCTGGCAAGGCACTAGCGGAGAAGATTTAACACTCTGCTTTTCGTTGCCAAGTGGGTATTATGCAACGTCCGTCATCCGCGAGTTGTTATCTCCATTAGAGAAGACACCCGCTTGGCAAACTGACAACAAGCCACAAACCGACGATAAACCATAAACCGACGATAAATAGTTTTTTACGAGCAGAGAAATATCATGAAACTGATGCTTTCCAATGATGATGGTGTACATGCACCGGGCCTGAGAACACTGGCGCAAACATTGGAACAACAAGGTCATCAGATTCATGTGGTTGCCCCCGATCGTGATCGCAGCGGTGCCAGTAACTCACTGACACTCGACCGACCGTTACATCCCACTCGTCTCGATAATGGCTTTATCAGCATCAACGGTACACCAACGGATTGTGTTCACCTGGGTGTGAATGCTTTTTTTGATGGTGAATGTGAGCGTGTTATCTCGGGTATTAATGCCGGAGCGAACTTAGGTGACGATGTGCTGTATTCCGGCACTGTGGCAGCAGCAATGGAAGGGCGCTTTTTGGGTAAAACCCCAATCGCTGTTTCCTTGGTGGGAAAACAACACTTTGCCACGGCGGCGCGGGTCATTATTGAGCTGTTGCCACACGTTGAACAACTGGCTCTGCCCGCTAACTCCGTTATTAATATTAATGTGCCGGATCTTCCCTATGAGCAATTACAGGGATTTGCGATCACTCGCTTAGGTCATCGCCAGCGTTCCGATAACCCGGTATTAACCACCAACCCTCGCGGTAAAGACTGTTATTGGATTTCTGCCGCCGGTGATGCCGCCGACGCCGGAGAAGGCACTGACTTTTATGCAATTAAGCAGCATCAGGTTTCCATCAGCATTATCCATATGGATATGACCTTACATACAGCCCAGGCGGATGTTGCCGCGCAGTTACAGACATTGATCGGCCAACACGATGGAATGGGTGGGTAACAGCCGTGAATGAACAGTACTTCGCCGGCATCGGCATGACCTCTCAACGTACACGTAACCGACTGGTAGATCGCTTAAGGGAATCCGGCATTAAAAACGATGACGTGTTACAGGTGATTGCCAGCACACCACGTCACTTTTTTATTGATGAAGCCTTAGCCCATCGTGCCTATGAAGATACTGCGCTGCCGATTGGTAATGGTCAGACGATCTCTCAACCCTACACCGTGGCACGTATGACTGAAGTGCTATTGGCGGCTGGCCCGCTGAATAAAGTGTTGGAAATTGGTACTGGCTCCGGCTACCAGACAGCGGTGCTCAGCCCGTTAGTGACGCATTTGTACAGCGTTGAGCGCATTGAAGCTCTGCATAAAAAAGCCGCTATGCGCCTGGAGGCGTTACAAATGCGTAATGTCACACTGGCATTATCGGATGGTACCTGGGGCTGGCCTGAACATGGCCCGTATGACGGTATTCTGGCTGCGGCGGCTCCGGAAGATGTGCCGCAGTCGCTGCTGGATCAGCTGGCCGAAGGTGGCCGCTTGGTATTGCCAGTCGGTACAGAAGAACAAAAGCTGGTGCTGATTACCCGCCGGGGCAATCACTTCTCGCGTAAAACACTGGAGCCGGCGCGCTTTGTACCATTTTTGTCAGGCGTACAGCGTTAGGTTCACAACCCATTTATTTCTGATTAAGGACATTCTATGAAGCACCTGTGGCTGTTTCTGAAAGGCATTGCTATGGGAGCGGCCGATGTGGTTCCCGGTGTGTCGGGTGGCACCATTGCCTTTATTACCGGCATCTATACCGAGCTGCTGGATTCGATTAAAAGCATCAATATTAATGCGCTGCAAACCTTGTTTAAGCAGGGGCCAAAGGCAGCCTGGCAAGCCATTAATGGCACCTTTTTGCTGGTGTTGGGCAGTGGTGTGCTGCTGGCGTTGTTATCACTGGCCAAGGTACTGCACCACTTATTACTGACACAGCCGGAATTATTATGGTCATTCTTTTTTGGTCTGATCATTGCGTCCAGTTGGCATATCGGCAAAGAGATTCAGGGTTGGAACTTTCGTAAAGCACTGACCCTGCTGGCGGGGATTGTTATTGCAGCGGGCATTAGTCTGGCATCGCCGTCGTCAGTGGAGGCAACGCCACTGATTTTGTTTGCCGCAGGTAGCATTGCTATTTGTGCCATGATTCTTCCGGGTATCTCCGGCAGCTTTATTCTGTTGCTGATGGGATTGTATGAACCGATTCTGGCGGCTTTAAAGGCATTGGACCTGGGAGTGATGGCGTTGTTTGCCGCAGGTGCCGGGATTGGCTTGCTGCTGTTTTCCCGTATTCTGAGCTGGTGTCTGCATCACTATAAAGATGTGATGTTTGCTCTGTTGACCGGGTTTATGTTGGGGTCGCTGGCCAAAGTCTGGCCCTGGAAAGAAACCATCAGCACACGAATCAACTCCAAAGGAGAGGAAGTTCCTTTCCTGCAGAGCAATAGTTTGCCGCTGGAGCAGGCGCCAGAGACTCTGATTCCTGCCCTGTTACTCATGATTGCCGGTGCCGGGTTGGTACTGATTCTGGAAAAAGTTGCACAATCGAATGAGTAACAGCGGTAGTCGCTGTTTGATAAATGTGCAAACATTTGTTCAGTAAAAGAATGAAGCGGCAGGTTAGTACTGCCGCTTTTTTGTATCTGAGCGTATGACTAGCGTATAGAAAGATCTTTTGGAGTAAAAAAATTCTTTTTTTTAGAGTTTTTTGGAATAAGTATTTCAATTTTAATTTTGAATGGTTAGAAAGAACGTGGAATCCGTCACAAAACAAAAAGCTGTCGTTTCTGAGTGTCAAAAAATAACCATCTGCGGGCGATCATGAAAATTACCTCCCATGTCATATTAGTCATGTTAGTTACACTCGTAACAGGATGCCTCTCCAGTCGCGATTTTGTTTCAGTTGAAAGAAAGTTCAGTAGTGAAGAAAAGACGACGGGATTCCATCGCGTTAAAAAAGGAGACACTCTGTTTTCGATTGCCTGGCGCTATGGACTAGACTTCCGAACGTTAGCAAACGCTAACTCGATATCAGCACCCTATACCATCTACCCGGGACAAAAAATTGACGTTCGTAATATCCCCCGCCCTGCGGCAATTCAGGCCAGCCGCAGTGTCGAAAAACCGTCAAAACCACCCGTCACAAACACCGTCAAATCTCAGCCTCAGGCTAAAATCAGTCATAAGACGCCACCTCCGCCAGTCAGCAACCGAGAAGCAAGGTGGCAGTGGCCGGTGAACGGCCGTTTAATAAGTAGTTTTTCGACCAGAAAGCCCGTAAACAAGGGGATTGATATCGACGGTGCTTTGGGTGAATCTGTGTTGGCAGCAGCGGCTGGAACCGTAGTTTACGCGGGACGTGGACTACGTGGTTATGGCAACCTGGTAATCGTCAAACACAATGAGACTTACCTCAGTGCCTACGCCCATACCAGCCGGATTGTGGTCAGTGAACAAGACGTTGTTAAAGCTGGCCAGAAGATTGCCGAAATAGGATCTACTGGTACCGACAAAGTGAAACTTCACTTTGAGATCCGCAAAAACGGCAAGCCGGTTGATCCACTTAAGCACTTACCTGCCAAACGGAGGTAAGACATCCGAATCCCGGACTTGAGTGGATAAAAAGTAATCAATCGTTCTGGTATGAAATCTGTTTCGGTTCAGATTCAGGATGATCACACTAAACAAGGCGGGAAACGACATGGCAGCACAACAACGTGAATTACGCGAAGAAGACGTTTTTGAAGATGTAGAAGCGCTGGCTCTGGTTGAAGAATCAGACGATGACGCAAAATCGGACGAACGCTTTGCCGCAGATACCTCATACAAAGCACTGGACGCAACTCAGTTATATCTGAACGAAATTGGCTTCTCTCCGTTATTGTCCGCCGAAGAAGAAGTGCATTACGCACGTCTGGCTCGTAAAGGTGACGAAATGGGCCGTCGTCGCATGATCGAAAGTAACCTGCGACTGGTGGTAAAAATCTCCCGCCGTTATGTGAATCGTGGTTTATCACTGCTGGATCTGATCGAAGAAGGCAACCTGGGTCTGATTCGTGCGGTTGAAAAATTCGATCCGGAGCGTGGTTTCCGTTTCTCAACCTACGCAACCTGGTGGATTCGTCAGACCATCGAACGTGCCATCATGAACCAGACCCGTACCATCCGTCTGCCGATTCATGTGGTTAAAGAATTAAATGTTTACCTGCGTGCTGCCCGTGAGCTGACTCAGAAGCTGGATCACGAGCCAACCGCAGAAGAGATTGCTGAGCTGTTAGAAAAGCCGGTAGCTGACGTTAAGCGCATGCTGAAGCTGAATGAGCGTGTTACGTCAGTTGATACACCATTAGGCCCAAGCTCTGATAAGTCTGTACTGGACACCATTGCTGATGACCGTGTTTCTGATCCGAGTGAAGAACTGCAGAACCAGGACATTCACGCCAACTTAGGTCAGTGGATTGAAGAGCTGCCTGAAAAGCAACGTGAAGTCTTATCCCGCCGCTTTGGTCTGCGTGGCTACGAAACCAGCACGCTGGAAGATGTGGGTCGTGAAATTGGCCTGACCCGTGAGCGTGTTCGCCAGATTCAGGTTGAAGCCCTGAAGCGCCTGCGCGAGATCATGGAAAAACAAGGTCTGAACGCGATGACTATCTTTGGTGAAATCTGAGTAGCAGATAAAGCCAACCAACTGACACACGCTGGCGATAGCTTGATAACCGAATCACGAATCACAAGGTATCGGCTGAGCATGCCGGAGAGGCAAATGAACTCCCGCATTGTGTTTGTCTAAATGGCATGTTTTTTGTTGTGAGTTGGTGTTATAGCGATAAAAGTTATAACAATAAAAAAAGCGGAAGCTGATAAGGCTTCCGCTTTTTTTATGCTTTGAAGAAGACGCTAAGACGACATGCTACACAGCAGTCTGCTCGGTTAGCGTTCCAGGTGTTCCAGCTTGTCGGGTACACCGTCCCATTCTTCAGCATCTGGTAACGGATCTTTTTGTTCGGTGATGTTGTTATCTGCCCATTCTTCCGCCAGCTCTGCGTTCAGCTCAATATACTGCTCCTGACCGGCCGGTACTTCGTCTTCTGAGAAAATCGCCTGAGCCGGGCATTCAGGCTCACACAAGGCACAATCAATACATTCATCCGGATGAATGACCAGAAAGTTCGGGCCTTCGTAGAAGCAATCAACCGGGCACACCTCAACACAGTCGGTGTACTTACATTTCACACAGTTATCAGTCACCACAAATGCCATGCGGTAATCTCCTAGTTATCATCAGCTAATTCGGTTTGCTGTCTTCATCCTATAGTGAATTATCTTATATAAGGTGAGCAGCGTATTTTTAGTAATTAAACGGCAATTCTAGGTAGCCCTTGCCCGGGCCGCAAGCGTCCGACCAGACCAATGGGTTATAGTTTCCATTAGTCTGGTTCTAAAAAGGCCATCTTATATAAGTGGCTTTTATAAGGAGGCGGGCGAATATGGCTGCTTCTCAGAGCAACTCTTTGAGTTGATACAAACTCTCCAGCGCTTGTCGTGGCGTCATATTATCCAGATCCAGCGTGCCGAGTTTCTCTTCCACAACCGATGGCATCACAGAGAACATATCACCTTGCTGGGGCTGATGTTGGGGCTGGGGTTGATGTTGGATGTCGGTTTGTGATTGGTTTTGAGGTTGAGCAGGCTGTTCTGCAGCGGCCTGAGCGCTGGCGGCCGGTTCTTGTGACGCAGGTTGTGCCTGAGTCGGCGCCTGCTGCTCCAGTTGTTGTAGTTGTGCTTTGGCCTGGCTGATGACATTGGTCGGTACACCGGCTAACTGCGCTACTTGTAAGCCATAACTCTGGTTGGCAGGCCCCTGTTCAACCGAATGCAGGAAGATAATTTTATCGTCGTGCTCGGTCGCTTTCAGGTGGACATTGCAGGCATTGTCATGCTGTTCGGGCAGCGCGGTCATTTCAAAGTAGTGAGTGGCGAACAAGGTAAACGCATTAATAGAATCGGCCAGGTGGGCTGCACTGGCCCAGGCCAGAGATAAGCCATCAAAGGTGCTGGTGCCACGACCGACCTCATCCATCAGCACCAGGCTGTTTTCGCTGGCGTTATGAAGGATGTTGGCGGTTTCGGTCATTTCCACCATAAAGGTTGAACGGCCACCGGCAACATCATCGGCGCTGCCCATGCGGGTAAAGATACGATCAATCGGCCCCAAAGTGACAGCTTCCGCTGGAACATAGCTGCCAACATAGGCCAACAGAGTGATTACTGCCACCTGACGCATATAGGTCGATTTACCGCCCATGTTGGGGCCGGTAATAATCTGCATCCGCTGTTGCTGATCCAGCTGGGTATCGTTGGCGACAAACGGATCGGTAATCAGGTTTTCCACCACCGGATGGCGGCCTTGCTGAATATGTAAGACCGATTCATCGACCAGTTGTGGTTGTACAAAACGTAAGGTTTCCGCCCGTTCGGCTAAGTTAGTGAGCACGTCGAGTTCGGATAAGGCCGCGGCACTGACCTGCAAATTAATGAGGTCTTCGCCTAACTCGCGAACCAGAGTTTCGTACAGCATTTTTTCCCGGCTTAATGCGCGGCTTTTGGCACTCAGCGCTTTGTCTTCAAACTCTTTTAATTCGGGAGTGATAAAACGTTCAGCATTTTTCAGTGTCTGGCGACGAATGTACTCGGTAGGCGCCTGATCCGACTGAGCTTTGCTGATTTCAATGTAGTAACCATGCACCCGGTTGTAGCCGACTTTTAGGGTGTTCAGGCCGGTGCGCTGTTTTTCCCGCTCTTCCAGTTTGACCAGAAAGTCTCCGGCGTTTTCACTCAGGCCACGCAGCTCATCCAGCTCGGCATCGTAACCTTCGGCAATCACACCGCCATCACGAATCACCACCGGCGGATTTTCAATAATGGCTTGGGTTAAACGCTCAACCCACTGCGGAAACTCCTGCGCCCGCTCGTGTAACGCCACTGCCAGTGGTGTATCCAGGTCACGCAATTGTTGGCGAATCTCAGGTAATACGGTGTACGCATCCCGCAGACGTGCCAGGTCCCGAGGCCGGGCAGAGCCCAGTGCTACACGGGATAAAATCCGTTCGATGTCGCCTACTTGTTTCAGCGCTTTGTTGATGCCTTCCCAGGCGTAACCATCAATCAGCTGGCGAATAAAGCCCTGACGTTGTTGCAGTTGTTGCTGATCCCGAATTGGCCGGTTGAGCCAGCGTTTTAACAAACGGCTGCCCATGGCGGTGGCGGTTTTATCCATAATCCAGGTCAGGGTGTACTGATCATCACCTTTCTGGTTGATGTCGATTTCCAGATTACGGCGCGATGCCGGATCAATCACAATGGCGTCGTCTGGCTGTTCTACCGTGAGTGTACGAATATGAGGCAGGCTGTTGCGCTGGGTGTCCTGAGCGTAATGTAATAAAGCACCGGCAGCTCGAATGGCTACTGGCATGGCTTCACAGCCAAAGCCACGCAAATCACGGGTTTTTAATTGTTGTGTCAGCAGTCGCAGCGCGGTGTCTGATTCAAAATGCCAGGGTGCCATGCGCTTAAAGCCCATACGTTCGCTGATCATTTCCGGATAAGCATTCTCTTCATTGACCAATAATTCCGCCGGACGCAGGCGCTCAACTTCAGCCAGCAAGGCTTCTTCGCCATCGACTTCTAATACCGAAAACCGCCCTGAGCTGATTTCCAATACTGCCAGACCATGGCGTTGCTGATTTGAGCACAAGGCAACCAGCAGGTTGTCACTGCGTTCATCTAATAACGCTTCATCGGTTAGTGTGCCGGGTGTTAATACCCGAACCACTTTGCGCTCTACCGGCCCTTTGCTGGTCGCCGGGTCACCGATTTGTTCTGCAATGGCGACCGATACGCCCTGCTTGACCAGTTTGGCCACATAGTTCTCAGCGGCATGAAACGGTACACCGGCCATGGGAATCGGCTGACCATCACCGCTTTTGCCACGAGCGGTTAAGGTGATGTCGAGCAGTTGCGCTGCTTTTTTGGCATCGTCGTAAAACAGCTCATAAAAGTCACCCATGCGATAGAACAGAATGGTGTCTGGAAAGTCGGCCTTAATACGCAGGTATTGCTGCATCATCGGAGTGTGTTTGGTGCTGGGCTGAGCTGCCATGACAGGTGTCCTTAATCACGTAGTTGAATCGTGGAAATAGTGGGTACAAATGCGAGTGAAAAATGAAAGGGGGAATTGTAAGGGAGAGGGGTGAAAAAAGCCGTTAAAAAATTCCTGTATATCTTTCCAGTATTTTTTACTCTGAAGGGGTTGGCGGCTAAAAAAAGCTATGGTTAAATACTGGTTAAATTTACAGTGATCGAAACAGGTGTTTCACCCGCCGGTCTGAATGGTTAAACATTAAAGGAATTCTTTATGGACGCGAATAAGCAAAAAGCGCTTGATGCTGCACTGGGCCAGATTGAACGTCAGTTTGGTAAAGGCGCCATCATGAAGATGGGTGAACAACCACGTGAAGCGATTCCGGCGGTTTCCACGGGTTCTCTGGGGCTGGATATTGCTCTAGGCATTGGCGGTCTGCCAATGGGTCGAATTGTTGAGATTTATGGCCCGGAAAGCTCAGGTAAAACCACCATGTGTCTGTCAGCGATGGCGCAGGCGCAAAAGGCTGGTAAAACCGTTGCCATTATTGATGCAGAACACGCGTTAGATCCACTGTATGCCGAGAAGTTGGGCATTGATCTGGATAGCCTGCTGGTATCACAGCCGGATACGGGTGAGCAGGCACTGGAAATCTGCGACAGCCTGGTTCGTTCCGGTGCGGTTGATGTGATTGTGGTGGACTCCGTCGCAGCGTTAACGCCAAAAGCTGAAATTGAAGGCGATATGGGTGATTCCCACGTTGGCTTACAGGCACGTCTGATGTCTCAGGCGCTGCGTAAAATTACTGCCAACGTTAAAAATGCCAACTGTCTGGTGATCTTTATTAACCAGATTCGTATGAAAATTGGTGTGATGTTTGGTAGCCCGGAGACTACAACCGGTGGTAACGCCTTAAAATTCTACTCATCGGTACGTCTGGATATTCGTCGTACCGGCTCAGTGAAGCAGGGTGATGAAATTATCGGTAACGAAACCCGGGTGAAAGTGGTGAAAAACAAAGTATCACCACCATTCCGTCAGGCAGAATTCCAGATCATGTACGGTCAGGGCATTTACCACATGGGTGAAGTGATCGACCTGGGTGTGAAATGTGAACTGGTTGAGAAATCCGGTGCCTGGTACAGCTACAAAGGCAACAAGATTGGTCAGGGTAAAGCTAACGCTTCCAAGTTCCTGGAAGAAAACCCTGAAATGGCCGCTGAGATTGAAGCTCAGATCCGTGCTCAGCTATTAACCATTACAACCGATGAATCGGCTTCAGATGATGTGGACGCAACAGAAGAAGTCTGATTTTCTCGATGAAAATGAATTACGTCGCGCAGCAGTCGATCTGCTGTCGCGACGTGATTATTCCCGCCTAGAATTATTCCGCAAACTGAATTCCCGCTGCGAACATCCTGATGTGCTTGAACGCGTATTAGATGATCTTCAGCAACGCCAATGGCAATCTGACCAACGCTTTGCCGAGTCTTTTATTAACTCACGCTTTTCTCGTGGACTGGGCCCTGTACGTATCAAACAGGAGTTGCGTGAAAAAGGCATTTCGGCTGAAACCATCAGCCTGGTATTAGAGGCGTTTGAGGGAGACTGGTATGACAATGCGTTGCATACTCTGAAAAAAAAATATGACTCTCTGAAAGAAAATGATCCGAACCGAAAACAAAAGCTGTATCGTTTTATGGCCTATCGCGGTTTTACTCAGGATCATATTGCTTACGCTCTGGATGAAATAGGAAGTATTTCGGATAACGGTTCGCCTGATTTCTGACGTATTTATTTTTTGTCGCTTATTTCCACTCTTTGTAACAGCATTTGCGGTTTTCAGCTGACATTTGTTGCTCTGTCGTCTCTGTCTATTGACATAAAACGCACCGGAAAAGACACTCATATCAATAATATAAATACTCTATCTGTATTCTTATAACGATATATAAGCTGATTTACCGGGACGTGATAATAAATAATCAAAAATCCATGTTGAGACAGGATATCAACTCAACAGCTCAGGTTGATGTAGCCATTATTCAGCATTTGCTGGAATTCTGCGAGAGTCGGGGCATCAATACGACACCTGTATGGCAATTACTTAAATTAAATCCTGCTCAGCCATTACCGAGCTGGGTCGTTGCGTCACGTTTGTCCGATGTGTATCTGTTTCTGCAACAGCAAGGGATCGAGTACTCACAGATGTTGGCTGCCGGTGAGTATATTGCAAAGCAGGATTTATCAATCATGCGTATATTGCGCTACGGTGATTGTCTGGAAAATGTTTTACCCCTGTGCTGCCGCTTTTCACATTTTGTTGTGGGGCGCGTGACATTTGATATTGTTACCGGCCAGGATGAGGTTCGATTAAACCTGATATCTGCAGTTTCTGAAAATACATTTCATTATGCTGCGTTACTGGTTATTTCCGGTTTGTATTTTGTTTGCCGGGATGTGTTGGATGAAACCGGAACTCCAGGGAAATTAACCTTATATGTGCCGCAAAATATTCATCACGATATCGACTTCAGTATATTTCCCGGAATGAAGGTGCTGTGTGCTGACAGTTTTTCGTTAGGAATTTCAGGTACAGACTGGCAACGTAATAATCCTTTTCAGCAAGCTGAATCTTATCGTTATGAATTGCGCCAGCTGGAAAAAGGGCATCATAAATTCAATGAATATCTGGCGATTTATGGTGAGCTAAAATCCGTATTGCAAACGTATTTGCCAGACCGGCAACTGACTCAGGAATATGTGGCAGAGCGCCTGGGTATCAGTGTGCGTAATTTACAACGCCGTCTAAAAGCGCTGGGCACCAATTATCAGAATTTACTCGATGAAACACGCCATTCGCTGTCGTTATTGCTTCTGCAGCATGAAGAAATCCCTTTGTATGAAGTTGCTTATAAGGTCGGCTATAACGAGCCCAGCGCTTTTTATAAGGCATTTAAGCGCTGGACTGGTATGACCCCCGGCGATTATCGCTTAGCGAATCAATAATCGGTTAATGGTGTTTAACCCATTAATGCAGTTTAAGACGTGGCCGGATCACTTTATTGATGTGGCCTACTAAGGTGAGCAACAGCGTATGCCAATAACCGTGTAGTGCAATCTGATGCAGGCGATACAGGGAAACATACACCAGTCGCGCTAAGCGGCCCTCAATCATCATAGAGCCCTGAGTCAGATTGCCCATTAAACTGCCAACGGTGCTGTAACGACTCAGCGACACCAGTGAGCCTTTATCTTTATACACAAACTCCGGCATTGGCTGATTTTTATGGCGGGCTTTTAAGGCCTTAAATAAATGTGATGCCTGTTGATGCGCTGCCTGTGCGCGTGGTGGCACTGGTGTTCCGTCGTCCTGCAACATACAGGCGCAATCACCTAAGGCAAAAATGTTGTCATCTTCTGTCTGCAAATGCCGGTTCACCACAATCTGATTCACCCGGTTTGTTTCTAACCCCAGTGTTTTCATAAACTCAGGCGCTTTGACACCGGCTGCCCAGACTTTTAATTTGGCTTTGATCGGGCCCTGATCTTTTGTTTCGAAGCCTTCTGCCGTGGCGGCAGTAATCAGTGTGTTAGTACGAACGGTAACCCCCAGATTTTCCAGCTCTTTGGTCGCTGCTGCTGAAATGCGCTGTGGCAACGCTGGCAAAATACGCTCACCGGCTTCAATCAAGGTAACTTTCAGGTTTTCCGGTTTCAGATTCTTTAAGCCGTAACTCACCAGCTCTTCGGCGGTATTGTATAACTCAGCCGATAGCTCAACGCCGGTAGCGCCTGCGCCAACAATGGCAATATCCAGATCACGAATTTGATCATTATCGCCCGTTCTGGCATTGGCTCTGAGAAATTCATTCAACAGGGTCTGGTGGAATTTATCTGCCTGGCGGCGACTATCGAGAAATACACAGTGCTCTTTGGCACCCTGAGTACCAAAGTCGTTTGTCACACTGCCCAGTGCGAGTACTAAAGTGTCATAGCTTACCTTGCGTTCTGCCAGAACCTCTTCACCCTGATCATCCAGCATGGGAGCCAGAATAACCTGCTTATGGTTGCGATCCAGCCCGGCCATGCGACCCAGTTGAAAGTTAAAGCCGTGTTTTTTGCCATGAGCCCGATAGTTCAGCTCATCGATGCCCGAATCCAGGGCTCCGGTGGCGACTTCGTGTAGCAGCGGTTTCCACAAATGGGTTGAATTAGCATCAATTAACTCGATCTGAGCCAGATGACGACGCCCGAGTGAGCGTCCGAGTTGTGTTGCCAGTTCCAGTCCACCTGCGCCGCCGCCAATAATGACGATACGTTGCATAAGTCAACTCCGATCATGAATGTAAAAATGAAAAACTGCATACATTATACGGATAAAGACATGGCTGGCACTTATTGAGGGCGTGAGAAAGTGATTCCCCCGAGCAGGTGTAAAACACTGATCACAATAATGCACACGGCGACACTCTGTAATGCTAGGCGTAAACCGCCCGGCCAGTTGAGGTAGGCCTTATGCAGATGAAGAAAGCGGATATGAGCAAAGGGGCCGAGTGCCAGTCTGAGCATCAGCAAGGTGGCGCTCAGTACCAGCAGAACCAGTAATAAAGGTGTAGCAATATCCGCCGCAAAGGGAAGGGTCATTCAATTACCTGCAAGGGTCAGCTGCGATAGCTTATTCTGACACGCTTGCTGATTTAATGCTTCTTCAGCGCTGAACACTTCCAGTTGTGCGCATTGAGTCAGCAGTTGCTGTATTTCTCCGGCGTATTCTTTGTGATCCAGCCGGGTCAGGGCAATGGCGTATTCATTTAAAATAACCGGGAGTTGATTCTCCAGTGTCAGAGCTTTCTGAAACCGGGTTAACGCACCGGATTCAGTCGAACCGTACGTAATACGGCCAAGAAATGAACCAACCCGCTCGACAACACCGGCCTGTAAGGCGCCTTCAATGGCAAAATAAAGCGCCCGATCGGGAAACTGTTGTTGCATCTCTTTCAGCATATCCCGGGCAATGCTCAGATGACCGCTGCCAACCGCGGCCGACGTGGCTAATAACTCCAGTTCGCGGGCATAGGCATATGCTGCTCCAAATAACGCATCCGGATGATCCGGAACCAGTGGCAGCAGGGCTTCTGAATAACTAATGATTTCCTGATAATGATGCAGGCGTGTTTGTGGGTCGTGCTGCAGAAATGCCGTATGCATCAGACGAGCGTAAAACGCCGGAATAAGGCCTGCTGGCCCCAATTGAATTCCCAGTTCGTAAGCTTGCTGAAACTGACCCTGAAAATGAAAGCGCCATACTTGAGTAACGGCAGCGGATAACGGCTGAAAATCTCCGTTAATGGCTTGGCTGACAGCCGGGTGAACCGGCTGAGGTTGGGCGTTAGCAGAGTCAGAATCCGGAGCGTTCCAGTTGGTATCCAGTAACTGTGGATACCGCTGCGCTTGCTCGGCCAAGTTGTCGGCACTGGGAAAAGCAATAAACGTCGCTTTGGTTAACTCCGGCCAGTGCTGTTTGAGCTTGTCGCCGCTGTAATCAAAAACCGGTAGTGAATCCGGATAGCTGAGCCACTGTGCTTTATCACTGTCTGAGAAACAGAGGGCGGGCAATAATAGTCCTGAAAAAATAAGCAATAACCGGCGTGTTATGGCTGTCATACGTGCTTCTTCCTGAATCAATTTTGAGGCGATTATTCAGCACGTTGTGGCTTGCAAGGAGGTGCGATCCGGCCAATGTTGGTTGACCATTCGTGACCTAACGATACCTGGGTTAAACCGGAATAGGGCGCCTGAATGGATGTTGGTTAGCCCAACTACGGGGAAACCGCTATACTCTCGCTTTTATTTGTCCGCTCGGATTTAAGCACCGTATGAAAAGCTCAGAAATTCGCCAGAAGTTCCTCGACTTCTTTGCTTCCAAGGGCCACGAAGTGGTTGCCTCAAGCCCGTTGATTCCGGCTAATGACCCAACTTTGCTGTTCACCAACGCTGGTATGGTGCAGTTTAAGGACTGTTTCCTGGGTCATGATAAACGCAGTTACACCCGTGCCACTTCGTCACAACGTTGTGTGCGTGCAGGGGGGAAACACAACGACCTGGAAAACGTCGGTTACACCGCCCGTCACCATACCTTTTTTGAAATGCTGGGTAATTTCAGCTTTGGTGATTACTTTAAGCAGGATGCGATCAAATACGCCTGGGAATTCCTGACATCGGAACAGTGGCTGAATCTGCCAACTGAAAAGCTGTTGGTCACGGTTTATGCCGAAGATGACGAAGCTTTTGCTATCTGGAATAAAGAAGTGGGCATCCCGGCGGACAGCATTATCCGTATTGGTGATAACAAAGGCGCTAAATACGCCTCGGATAACTTCTGGCAAATGGGTGATACCGGTCCTTGTGGTCCGTGTACCGAAATTTTCTACGATCACGGTGAGCATATCTGGGGCGGTAAACCCGGTACGCCAGAAGAAGACGGCGACCGCTTTATCGAGATCTGGAACAACGTCTTTATGCAGTTCAACCGTACTGAAGACGGTGAAATGCAGCCGCTGCCAAAGCCATCGGTGGATACCGGTATGGGTCTGGAGCGTATCTCGGCGATTATGCAGGGCGTACATTCCAACTACGAAATCGACCTGTTTCAGGCGCTGTTAAAAGCAGCCGGTGACGTTACTGGTTGTAGCGATAGCGAAAACAAATCGCTGCGTGTGATTGCTGACCATATTCGTTCAACCGCCTTTTTGGTGGTGGATGGGGTATATCCATCGAACGAAGGCCGCGGTTATGTGTTACGCCGCATTATTCGCCGTGCGGTACGTCATGGTCATATGCTGGGTGCACCTGCGGGTTTCTTCCACAAACTGGTACCGGCTTTGGCTGAACAGATGGGTGAAGCCTATCCGGAATTAATCAAGCTGCAGGATCAGGTGGTTAAGGTATTACGCCTGGAAGAAGAGCAGTTTGCCAAGACTCTGGATAAAGGCATGGGCATTCTTAACGATGCTATTGCTAAGCTGGACGGTGACACCATTCCCGGTGAAACCGTGTTTAAACTGTATGATACCTATGGCTTCCCGCTGGACCTCACTGCCGACGTGGCGCGTGAAAAAGACCTGAAAGTGGATGAAGAAGGCTTCGATAAAGCCATGGCGCATCAGCGCGAAACCGCACGTGCGGCGGGTAACTTCTCTGCCAAAGCGGCGGGTGGTTTAGGTCTGGACGGTGCCACCGAGTTCTGCGGCTACGAGCAACTCAGCAACACGGGTGTTGTTCAGGCGCTGATTAAAGATGGCGACAAAGTCGATGCTCTGAACGCCGGTGATGAAGCGCTGTTAGTGCTGGATGCAACGGCTTTCTATGGTGAAAGTGGTGGTCAGGCTGGTGACAGCGGTTTCCTGAAAGCCGACGGCGTGGTGTTCCAGGTGAACAACACCACCAAAGACAACGGCAACCATATCCACCACGGTGTGCTGGTTGAGGGGAGCGTAAAGGTTGGCGATCAACTGAGTGCCGAAGTTGATGCCGACAAGCGTGCGGCGGCAACTCTGCACCACTCTGCCACGCACTTACTGCACGAAGCATTACGTCGCGTTCTGGGTGAGCATGTCACTCAGAAAGGCTCGCTGGTGACTTACGATAAGCTGCGTTTTGACTTCTCTCATCTGGAAGCCATGAGCTCAGAAGAGCTGGCCGCGGTTGAAGCCATAGTGAATGAGCAGATTCGCGATAACAGCGAAGTAGTTACACAGTTGATGAACATCGACGATGCCAAAAACAGTGGCGCGATGGCCTTGTTTGGCGAGAAGTACGACGACGAAGTTCGTGTGCTGTCGATGGGTTCCGGTGAAGGCAAAGAGCAGTTCTCTATTGAATTGTGTGGCGGCACACACGCCAAGCGCACCGGTGACTTAGGCCTGCTGAAAATCATTACTGAAGCATCAGCAGCAGCGGGTGTTCGTCGTATTGAAGCGGTTGCCGGTCAGGCGGCGCTGGACTTTATTGCAGAACAGGAAGGTGCATTAAACGGCATCGCTCGCCTGGTAAAAGGCAGCACGGAAAACGTCGCCGATAAAGTTGAGCAACTAGTGAGCCGTAGCCGTCAGCTGGAAAAAGAGATTGAAGCATTAAAAGCCAAGCTGGCCAGCTCCGCCGGTTCGGACCTGGCAGCCCAGGCAAAAGAGATTGCAGGTGTGAAAGTACTGACCGCCCGTATCGACGGCACCGATGTTCCAACCATGAAAACCACCATGGATGGCCTGAAAGACAAGCTGGGTTCTGCGCTGATTCTGCTGGCCGCCGATAACGACGGCAAAGTGACTTTGCTGGCCGGTGCCACCAAAGATGTGATTGGCAAAGCCAAAGCCGGTGATGCGGTGAAAGCGGTTGCTGAATATGTCGATGGTCGCGGTGGTGGTAAGCCAGAAATGGCTCAGGCCGGTGGTCAGAAACCAGAAGGTATTGATCAGGCGCTGGAAGCATTTGAAAGTTGGGCGGCTGAAAAGCTGTCTTAACTTCCTGCCACGTCTTAGTTTGATATTGAAGCCGTGTTATTGATATTCAATAACACGGTTTTTTATTGCCTGATAACTTGAGTTGGGTTGCGAGTTGTTCATTAAATGCTGACTTACTTGGTTAAATACCCTTGAAAACTGCCTGAATTACCACCAAATCTTTTCTGAATGGGCCAATTAGTGTTTAATTAGCGCCCCTTAAATTCAGTCGACCCCAGTGAATTATCATGGCGTTATACGTACAGAAATACGGTGGAACCTCGGTTGGTTCAATCGAGCGCATCGAGCATGTGGCAGACAAAGTAAAGTCTTTCCACGACGCTGGTCATCAGGTTGTGGTTGCCGTGTCGGCAATGAGCGGTGAAACCAACCGCTTAATTGGTCTGGCAAAAGACATTTCAGACAATCCAACTCCACGTGAAATGGATGTGTTGGTTTCGACCGGTGAGCAGGTCACCATTGCTTTATTGTCGATGGCATTACAGAAGCGCGGCATTAACGCCCGTTCGTTTACCGGCTGGCAAGCGGGTATGAAAACCGATAGTGCTTATATGAAAGCCCGTATTGAAGACATTGATACGGATGCTATGCGTGCCCAGCTGGATGCCGGCGGTGTGTGTGTGGTAGCAGGCTTTCAGGGTATCGACGACGATAACAACATTACCACGCTGGGCCGTGGTGGTTCTGACACTACCGGTGTGGCACTGGCTGCGGCACTAAAAGCCGATGAATGTCAGATCTATACCGACGTGGACGGTGTGTATACCACCGACCCGCGCGTTGTGCCTTCTGCCAAGCGTATGGAAAAGGTTACGTTTGAAGAAATGCTGGAAATGGCCAGCCTGGGCTCAAAAATTCTGCAGATTCGTTCGGTTGAGTTTGCAGGCAAATACAAAGTTCCGCTCCGTGTTCTTTCCAGCTTTCAGGAAGGAAACGGCACTCTGATCACAATGGAGGAGAACAGCTCCGTGGAAAATCCAGTTATTTCCGGTATTGCTTTTAACCGCGATGAAGCCAAAGTCACCGTAAAAGGTGTACCTGATATTCCGGGTGTTGCTTCTAAAATTCTGGTTCCGGTCAGTGATCAGAATGTTGAAGTCGACATGATTATTCAGAATGTGTCGGCCGATGGCACTACGGATTTCACCTTTACCGTTCACCGCAATGACTACCAGAAAACATTAGATATTCTGCGTGCCACTGCGGAAGAATTAAAAGCTCGTGAAGTCACCGGAACTGATGACATCTGTAAAGTGTCTATGGTGGGTGTGGGAATGCGTTCTCACGCTGGTGTTGCCAGCAAGATGTTTAAAGTTCTGGCAGACGAAAATATTAATATTCTGGCGATCACCACTTCTGAAATTAAAATTTCAGTGGTGATCGAAGAAAAATATCTGGAATTGGCAGTGCGCGCGCTGCATACAGCATTTGGATTAGATGCTGAAGCGGACGCCTGATTTCTGTCCTTCCTGATAAGTTTTAAAGAGAGCTCAATGACTGATCTCTCTTTAATAACTAAAAATTCTCAATAACCCTAAAGTTGTCGCTTTCAATCTGGCCAGACTGGTCAATACTGGATGCAAGGGATGAGAACTCGGCTTATGCCAACAGCACCCTAAAATCGAACAGGAATGTTAGGAGAATCCTATGCTTATTTTAACCCGTCGTGTAGGCGAAACACTGATGGTTGGTGACGATGTAACTGTTACTGTCCTTGGTGTAAAAGGAAATCAGGTACGAATTGGTGTAAATGCACCAAAAGAAGTGGCTGTACACCGTGAAGAAATCTATCAGCGCATTCAGCGCGAAAAAGATGGTGATGGAGAGGCGAACGGCAACTACTGATCCCGTCGGCCTGTTGGCGCTGACAGGCCGGATATTTTTCAGGAAAAATTTCTAAAGTATTAATTTCTTTGAAATTTTTCTTTGAATTTCAAAATAACGTGGTATTATGCGCGCCGTGACATGGAGAGATGGCCGAGTGGCTGAAGGCGCGCCCCTGCTAAGGGCGTATAGGTTTACCCCTATCGAGGGTTCGAATCCCTCTCTCTCCGCCACGTTTTTCTGCTTCATGCAGATGCGTATAAAATGAGTTGACACACTTTGTTTTCTCTGTAAAATACGCGCCCCACGATGCGCGCTCGTAGCTCAGCTGGATAGAGTACCTGGCTACGAACCAGGCGGTCGAAGGTTCGAATCCTTCCGAGCGCGCCATTCTTTATTGAATGATTCCAATCGTGATGTTGTTTGACTCTCTGTTTCAGAGAGTGCCTTAAGAGACGCGCTCGTAGCTCAGCTGGATAGAGTACCTGGCTACGAACCAGGCGGTCGAAGGTTCGAATCCTTCCGAGCGCGCCAATTAAGCAACCTTCCTAAAAAATCAAACCGATTTAATTTTTCTAAATATTTATTGAATAATTCTTATCAGCTCGGTTGGATGAGAACCTTCGTAGGTTCGACAAATCGTCAGGAACGATTTGGTCCGCGTAGCGCCCGCAGGGTTGTAGGCAGGATGCCGAAAAGACCATCTCACTTCCGAGCGCGCCAATTAAGCAACCTTCCTGAAAAATCAAAAAAGCCTTATTAATGCCTGCTGTTTCAGCTGCTGTGTTCTGAGTATTTATGCTGTTTATAGAACAGTAGTTCCCGCTGTATCGCCCTTTTTGGCCTACCTTGCTGAAAATGTTTGCTAGGCTTAAAAAACTTCCGGGAGAACGATATGAACTGGTCACATTTACCGTTAAAAAGAAAACTGCTGCTGGCGATTGGCGGCGCATTATTAATTTCCATCACCTTATCCACCGTGTTAACGGCGGCTTTGGTGCGTAATAACACGATTGAGCGTATATCCGATAGCGAGATACCAACGGCATTATCCGGGGTTGCTGCAAAAGTAGCGCTGGAAATTGAAACCCGACTGGCCGTGGCTCGCAGCATGTCAGCCAATGCTCCGGTCAATCAGTGGCTGGCTGATGGCGAAGACAGTGCTATGTTGCCATCTGTGGTACGTTACTTAGCCGATATTCAGAATCAGGAGCGGGCGCTGACCACTTATCTGGTGTCAGGAGACAGCCGTAATTATTACACCGCGAAAGGTTTAGTACGGCAGTTAAACCCGGCGACCGATAACTGGTTTTATGATTTTGTGGCCAGTGGAAAACCTTACATTCTGGATCTGGATATTGACGAGACTACAAACCAACAGCTGACGCTGTTTATTAATCATCGCATTCCGGGCCAGCAAGCGATTACCGGTTTAGGGTTGGAAATCAGCCAGTTATCTAACTTTATCAGTAACTACCATTTGGGCGAAACCGGCGTGGTGTATCTGACCGGGCCGGATGGTGTGATTAAGATTCATCCGGACAAGCGTCAGTCTGGCCAGCATTTTTTAGCCGAGCGCTCGCAGTTATCGACTGAGTTGTCAGGCTTTTTGAATAAAAACATGGTTCAGGTACAAATGATCACTGAGCCGTCACCACGGTTGATTGCCAGTCAGTATATTGCTGATCTGGACTGGTATGTAATTGCGGAAGTGCCAACCGACGAATTGTTTGCGGCACTGAATGATACGCTGGTATTGGTGGTGTTACTGAACCTGGCCTTAATTGCTGGTTTTATTCTGGTTGCCGTTTGGCAAGCATCATCGATTACCCGCCCGATTGTGGATGCTTCTGCGATGCTGCAGGGCATTGCCGATGGTGATGCGGATCTGACCCGGCGCCTGGTGGTGCACAGCCGTGATGAAGTCGGTGCTTTGTCCGGGGCTTTTAATCAGTTCAGTGAAAATATGCGCAGTCTGATTGCTCGATTAGCCGGCACTGCTGAGCAGGTTCATAACGCCGCTTGTCAGGTACAGCAATCATCAAAAGATTCCCATCATAATTCACAGGAGCAGGTTGAGAGCATTGCTCTGGTGGCAACCGCGATTACTGAGATGGGAGCAACGGTTAAAGAAATTGCTGCCAATGCAGAGCAGACCGCCAGTGCCAGTAATACTGCGGTGAAGGAGTCGGATTCAGGCCAGCAATTAATGCAACACACCACCCAGGAAATGGGAGCACTGAATACTGAGCTGCAGGATGTTGCAACCGCAGTAGAGCGTCTGGCCGATGACGTGGGTCAGATCAGCTCGGTGCTGGGGGTTATTTCTGGTATTTCTGAACAAACCAATTTATTAGCACTGAATGCAGCCATTGAAGCGGCACGTGCCGGAGAGCAAGGACGTGGTTTTGCGGTGGTTGCCGATGAAGTTCGTAATCTGGCGCAGAAATCTCACCAAGCGACAGAAGAGATTGGCAGTATGATTGAAAAACTGCAATCGACTTCTGCCGCTGCAGTCAGCGCGATGCAAAAAGGCGGAGAGCGTTGTGCCACGGTTGTGTCGCAATCGTCGCAAGCATCCGAGGCACTGGATGCTATTCGTCATTCCATCAGTACTATGACAGACATGGCCACACTGGTGGCAACGGCAACGGTAGAGCAGTCCAGCGTTGTGGCGGATCTTGAGAAACACGTTACCCGTATTAACGTGTTGGCTGAACAAACCTCAGAAGCTTCTGAAGTGACTGCTCAAGTGGCCGAGCAGCAGCTGGATACTGCTTCTTCGGATCTGAATACCATTGTGGCTAATTTCCGCTATTAATGTTCACATTATTCTCCCACCTTTTCGGGTGGGAGAATAAAAACCGTGAAATTAACGTCTCGCCATCAGTTTATCCATTCTTTCCAGATCATTTAATACTCGCCAGTCTCCACCCCCTTCGACAACCCGGTTTTGCCAGTTAGCTAGTCGTTTGAGGTAGTCTCTTGGGTCGAGATTATCACTGCGTAGCTTAGTGACATTGAGAGCAACGACGTGAATGTCATCCAGGCTAATTGAAAAATCTCTAAAGTGATCATGGGGTAAATCCTCTTCTAAGTCTGAAAAAATAAAGACGTATTTTTGCTTAGCTCCGGTTTCGTTCAGGTATTGGCTGGCTTGTAATACCCCACCACTGATGTCTGTGTTAGCACTGCCATGTGTCAGCTGTTGGGCAAAATCATCAATCGCTACTTTAAATAAACGTTTTTGATCATTAGCTGCACTGGGACGCATATCAAACGTGGTTTTAGCGATAATATCTTTTTCGCTGAAACTGCCGCTGTCGATACGTGCAACAGCAAACGAGTCACCACTATCGAGATTGGCCAGCAGGTAATTAATAATGGCCTGAGCTTTGGTCAGTTCTTCGGTATAGGTACCTGAAGTATCAATTAATAAATAGACGGCTTTATTTTCCGGTGCCTGTTCACCACAGCCGCTTAAACCAAAGGGTAGCCCGGTTACCGCGATGGGAAATAACGCCGTGGCTAATAATTTTTTTATCGTGTTTATCGGTTTTATAAAATGATTCATACAGATCTCCTGTAATTTACAGAGCCAATGCAGAGTGATCGTCAGCTTCGGTTTTTATCTGGCGCTTTTTATTGATACGTTTTTCAATCGCCAGCGGCAGCATAATCAGCAGGTCATACACCTGAGTCAGGGTGAAAAAGACACTGGCGAATAAGTTGCCAAGGCCACGGCAGCTTGTTGCCATAAAGTGCAGTAAAGCCGTCAGCATAAGGCCCAGTACCGTGCGTAAGGACTGAATAAATGACTCCAATGGAATGGCAATAAAGGCCAGTGCAAAAGGCAGAATAAACCCCATCACCATTTGACCGATGGAAGGAATCCAGCGGAATTCAGCATGGCTGTTAATCACACTGGCACTGCTGCTCGCAGCCGTTAATGATTGTTGTAACGCTTCGCGATCGAGCGCCAGTAAATCCCGCATATAAGCCAGCGAGGCTTCGATACTGGCTAATATCGTCAGAATAACCAGACTGATGATCATCATGCGGCGGCGCATTTTATCGTCCATGCTGGCAATCACCGGAAATAAACGGGTAATGCGCATGGATTCCAATAAAAATAAGCCCATAGCCACTTCGATCAGAATAATCACCAGCGCGGCAATATCGGAGGTTTTCATGGTGCCGATATAGCTGGTGCCGCCCACCATTTCAGACATCGGCATGGCAATCAGCTGAAAGTTAATCAGGCCGCCCAATAAAGCAATGGTTAATACCAGGCCGGAAATAAAAAATTGCGTCAGAGAACTGGAAGTCAGGCTGCGTAATGCCACATCTTCACCGCGACGCAGTGTTTCATAGTGCTGCATTTGTTTATCCAGCTGATGACTGCGCTCATCCAGACTGTCGACGGTTTTGCTGACTTCACCCAAGGTGTCATTAACAGAGCGCCATTGTGGTTGCATTGCTGCTAACTGCTCGTGGTGCTTTGCGGCATTGGCTTGCCAGACTTTTAAGGTTTCTTTATGGGTTTCTTCAACTGCCTGCTGAATATTGCTGAGCACCTTGGCGACGGTTGGGTCGCCGTGAGTGGGTAATGCCGCAATGGTCGTGACAACGTCACTCCAGGCAGGTGGCAGGGGCGGTGTATCACTGGATTGCTGGTAATTATGCTCAATGGCTTCAATGGTGGTGCTGAGTTGTCGTTGTAGTGCCGGGTACCCCGACAGGTCACGGGCGACCAGAGTCTGGATACGGCTGAACTCCCGTTCAATACGGCGTTCTGCGTCGCGCCGGGCGGCGTTCAATAATACTTCACGATTGCGTTGGCTGAGGTGTTTTCCCGTTTGCTGTAATGAGCGGCTGCTGAGGCGAAACAGGCGACGTAATCCGCTTCCCAGAGAATTCAGAATCTGATGCGCTGGCTGGCGGCCAAAATACATCAGTGTCATGATGAGGGTCAGCCAGATGGCGGCTGACAGGCCCGGATTGCCGGACCAGAGTGTTAGCAAATTATTCATGATGTGCTCCTCAATAAAGTCATGGCTGCGGGCCGCAGGGCCGTGATGAGCCGATGAAAGTATGTTGCAAAAGGCTGGTGAAAAATCGGTGAGAAGAATGTGATATCTGTCGCTTTCGCTGAGTTGTGCACTGTTGTTTCTGTCATGGCTTGGTATGCTGAAGGGACGAAACGGGCTCAGGAAGCTGAATCATGATCAAGATATTCTGGGTGGAAGATCAGCAGCATTGGATCGATAAATTCCGGCCGTTATTACAAACAACGGACTTTTCCGGTGTCTCCGCTGAAGCTGATAATCGTCTGGAAGTGTTTAAACAGCAGGAGGCAGCACACAACCGTATTGCACAGACAGCGGATAATGACGCACCACAGATTGCCATTTTGGATGCCAGCCTGAATGGTGATGATGATGGTGGATTTTCATTATCAAAAGCCCTGTTAAAAAAATGGCCAGCATTACCCATCGTCTTTTTATCTGAACATTCCGGAACCGGTATTGAGGAAAAAGCCTTTCAGCAAGGGGTTACTCAGGACTTTATCGCAAAAAATCAGCGCAATATCGAAGGGGTGTTGGTATGGCGCATCAAAGCATTACTGAAGCCTGTACTGGCCGCAGCTCCGGTTAATCCGTTGTTAACCCGCGGCGATCTGGTGATCGATCTGGTGAGTTGGGAAGTACGCTGGAAGAATAATCGATTAATGAACCCGGCTAATCCGGCACGTCCTCTGGCACCAACACCACGTAAGATCTTACGCTTTCTGGTTGAGGCTTCTCCAAGACCACTAACCACAATGCAGATTGCCGACAAGCTGGATGCTGATCTGGAAAAATTCTCTTACGCCAATTATCGCCAGCATATTAAAACCGTGCGTAAATCTCTGGCGTTAGCTCATGGTGATGAAGCGGCGTTTATGGATATGTGTCGCCAGGGTGAAGGGGTTGTTACCTTTGGCGCCGAAGGCGCGTATTTATGGAAAACACCGGAACAGTCTGATGGGTAATAGATGATGAAACAAACAACCGAAGAAAAATTCAAATTCCATATTTATTACCCCTGGAAAACCTTACTGTTTGCCGGCCTATTGCTGTTTTATGTGCTTGTTTATCTCTCTCCGTTTTTACAAACGGCTCTGAAAATTCCCGTTGAAGTATTAAATATCCTGTATCTTAAGGTGAGCATTTTTTTGTTTTTTATTATGGCCTTATGGGAGGTACGCCAATTCCGACAGCAGAAAAAGACATTAAAACAACGTGTGCAACGATTATGGAACAATAAAAAAGAACTCCAGTTGAAAGCACAAACCTCGGCCAGTCATACCGATAAACTGAAGTTATTTATCAGTGATAAATTGCTCGAATATATCGAGTACGATGAAAAGTTCCTGCATTTTAAAAGTATTGCCTCTGAAGTACGGCATAACGGTGTGATTTCGTTTGATAAGGTTCAGTCTGCTTTGCTAAACGCAAAAGAACAAAGCCCGATGGCGAAAGAATGTGCTGCACAGGAAAGCACTTCTTATGACGATGCACTACAGGCGATGCGTTATTTATGGGATTTATTGGATTTATCAACCACCGATAATATGGCGCTGCATATCGGCAATCAGGTAACCCGCTGTGAAGAGCAGGTGTTTGAAGCGGAACTACAGGGAATGGCGCTAACCGATTTGCCGGTTTCTCCCTATTTTGATCCCGCTCAGGCGATACAGGATAGCCTGACACAACACCTCGGTATTGTGTTGTCCGATCATAATCCTCAGCTGTTATTGGATGAGAATGGTGCTTTTAGGGTTGAATTACAGCCCTGCGAGCCATTATTGGGTAATGCCAATCACTTTATTCTGATGTTGGAAAACTTATTGCGTAATGCTCAGTTTTTTGCCGCTAAGCGAGCTTATAAAAGTCCATTTTCTGGCGTGTCCGTATCGTTAACTGAGCAACAACAATATCTGGATTTGCGCATTTATAATCGCGGCCCGGAAATTCCTGCTGATCAATTCGATCAGATATTTCAACTGGGCTATTCCACCCGGCGAATAAAAGAGCACCATGGCAAAGGTCTGGGGTTATATTTTGTGCAGCAAATTGTTCAGGGGTTTGATGGTGCAATTACCATCAAGAATATTAAGAATGCTGCTGCGTTCTATCATCTGCGTCTGGAATTTGTGGATGGTACCCTTCATAACCTGAGCCTGAAGCAAACCATCGAAGACGGTGTACCGCTAGTAGTGGATGAGTCTGCATCCGAAGGCGGGCCAGCACTTATGACATCAAACACGGCAGCAGCCAAGCAGTGGCAAACACTGCTGGATAACAAATTAGTGAGTATTGAAGTCCATCAACAGGGGAGCGACCGGGTGAGCCGATTAGCCGTTGATCACAACAGCAAACATTGGTTTGACCCACAGCACCCGGATAAACCGCGCTGGCAGTTAACACTTGCCGGGCGTAAACAGGAAAAGCTGAGTTTTATAGCGCTGGATATTCGCGGTGTTGAATTTCAGATTCGTATGCCAACTTTATCGGGTCGTGTGGATGGCATTCCGGCCTTGGATAATGGTCCGGATGTGGACAAGCTGGGGCAACACTTCCAGTCGCCGGATGATTTTTAGTGATTATTCTCAGGCCATATGCGACTCGATAGTTGGCTAAAATCATTGCCACTCCGCCATAAAATCCGCGAAAATGCCGACTTTCAATTAATCATCCGGATACATAGTGACTTCTGTTCAACCCATCACTCGCGTTGCCATTAACGGTTTTGGCCGAATTGGTCGTTGTGTGCTGCGTGCTCTGTATGAAAACGGCTACCGTGATCAGTTACAGGTCGTAGCGATTAATGAATTGGCCGATATCGAGTCACTCAGTTATATGTTGCGCTATGACAGTACTCATGGTCGTTTTCCCGGAGAAGTCAGTGTGGCGGATGAGCGTCATTTACTGGTGAACGGTGATCGCATCTGTGTGCGCCATATTGAAGATCCGGGCCAATTAAACTGGGATGAACTGAATATTGATCTGGTGCTGGAATGTACTGGTCAGATTACTCACCGTGATGGTGCGCAACTGCATCTGGATCGCGGCGCAACAAAAGTGCTGATCTCCAACCCGGCAGACGCCTCTGTGGATAACACCATTATTTATGGCCTTAACCACGACACTCTGACTTCAGAGCAAAGCATCGTTTCCAATGGTTCCTGCTCAACCAACTGTTTGATACCGGTACTGACTCTGTTGGATCAGGCTTATGGTGTGGAAGCGGGTGTTACCACCACGATTCATTCGGCTATGAATGATCAGCCGGTGATTGATGCTTACCACTCGGATCTACGCCGTACCCGTGCCGCCGGGCAAAGCATTATTCCGGTGGAAACGGGGTTATCCAAAGGCATTGGCCGTTTGATGCCACATCTTGATGGCAAAATAGAAAGCCTGCATGTGCGGGTGCCCACCGCCAATGTGTCAGCATTGGATCTGAGTATTCAGTTAAAACAAAACACCACCTCACAAGCGGTGAATGACCTGATACAATCCGCCGCCGAAGGTGAGCTCAGCAGCCTGAATCTGAAAGGCATCGTTGGTATTAGTGCTGAGCCTCATGCTTCCATTGATTTTAACCATGACCCCAGATCCGGGGTGGTGGATGCCACACAAACCCGTGTGAGTGGTGGCAAATTATTAAAGCTGCTGGTGTGGTTTGATAATGAGTGGGGGTTTGCCAACCGCATGCTCGATACCGCACGTTTGATGGCAAAATATTAATTTTGGCCGACCAGGGTGTATTTTCGCTGATACGCGGTAAATACATCCTTGTACGCTCGACTACCGCGTCCATGCGGTAGACGATCAGCTTAAAAAACACACGCCTGGTCGGCCTAAAAATCCAGCTGCCATGTTCCGGCTGAGGGCGTCTGCAGCAGGGAGCTGCAGCCGAGCCTACAGGGACGTACTTGCGGCGTCCCGAAGTGGAATATTGCTGCTGGGTTTTTGCAAAGTGTTTAATTAAATTCAGCTGGGGAATTACATGACTGTATTAAAAATGACTGATCTGGACCTGAAAGGAAAACGCGTCCTGATTCGTGAAGATTTAAACGTGCCGGTAAAAGACGGCAAGGTAACCTCTGACGTGCGTATTCGTGCGTCTTTACCAACCATTCAACACGCGCTGGAAGCGGGTGCCAAAGTCATCGTGATGTCTCACCTGGGTCGCCCAACCGAAGGTGAATACGAAGAAAAATTCTCCATGCAGCCGGTGGCTGATCACTTAGGTGGTTTGCTGGGTCGTGATGTTAATGTGGTTAAAGACTTTAAAGCGAGCGTTGAAGTGGCTGAAGGCGAATTAGTGCTGCTGGACAACGTGCGTTTTAACCCGGGCGAAAAGAAAGACGAAGACGAGCTGGCTAAAGCCTACGCTGAGCTGTGTGATGTATTTGTCATGGACGCTTTTGGTACCGCTCACCGTGCACAAGCATCGACTCATGGTGTGGCTAAGTTTGCTCCGGTTGCTTGTGCTGGCCCGTTGCTGGCAGCTGAGCTGGACGCATTAGGTAAAGCACTGGATAACCCGGCTCGTCCGCTGGTGGCAATTGTAGGTGGCTCTAAAGTATCGACCAAACTGGAAGTGCTGGAAAGCCTGTCTGACATCTGTGATCAGATCATCGTTGGTGGTGGCATTGCTAACACCTTCCTGGCGGCGGCGGGCAAGCCAGTGGGTAAGTCTCTGTGTGAACAAGACCTGATTCCAAACGCTAAAGCGCTGATGGAAAAAGTATCTATCCCAGTACCTACCGATGTGGTGTGTGGTAAAGAGTTCTCTGAAACGGCTGAAGCAACCCTGAAATCTGCGGATGACGTCGCTGAAGACGATATGATTTTTGACATCGGCCCAGACTCTGCCAAAGCATTGGCTGAGCAGCTGAAAGAAGCAAAAACCATTATCTGGAATGGCCCGGTGGGTGTGTTTGAGTTTGATCAGTTCGGCGAAGGTACTAAAGCACTGTCGCTGGCGATTGCTGATTCCGATGGCTTCTCCATTGCTGGTGGTGGCGATACTCTGGCTGCGGTGGATAAGTACGAAATTGCCGACAAGGTTTCTTATATCTCCACCGGTGGTGGCGCTTTCCTGGAGTTTGTTGAAGGCAAAACTCTGCCAGCGGTTGCTATCTTAGAAGAGCGCGCCAAATAACCGCAGTAAGCCTCTAAGTAACAAATACTTCCAAAAGCCGACATTCGTAAGAATGTCGGCTTTTTTTTGTTCTGTCCTTTATTGGTGTGCCCTTATTTGGTGCATCTTGGCTGGGTTGTGGTCTTATTTGGTTCGTTCTTTGTATCCGAGATGGGTATTTTGCAATAAAGAACGATAGTTCATCATTGGTATGCTAATTGCTGTCTAGTTGGTTAAAAATTGACTAATCAGGCGGTGCTATGAGTGAAGTGAAAATTGGCTGGCGTGACCGGGTGTTAATGAACATCAGCTTAAAGCTGAAGTTATTGCTACCGGCTTTATTGGCGTGTGTTTTAGGTGCATTCCAGTTGGTGTGTTACTGGCAAGTCAGCCAATCTTTGCCTGCTTCTGAGTTACCCTTCAGCTTTGAGCAGTTTGCTGCGGTAACTGTGCTGATGTTGGCATTTATTATTTTTGTAGCCATATCTGTCAGCCAGAACATCATGCCATTGCTGGAACATATCATCAGTGTGATGAAAATTATTGCCGCCGGTAAGCTGAACCAGCGGATTGGTTTTTCAGGCTCTGATGAATTTGGTCGCATTGGTAATGCCGTGGATTCCACCATTGAGCAGCTGGTCGAGCTGATTGGTAAAGTCACGGATACTGCAGAAGATATTGTGCAACAAACCCATTGTATTGATCAGCTGAGCGTCGCCTCACAACAAGAGCTATCGGATCAGCATCGTGATTTATCCCGTTGCACCAGTGCGGTTTCTGAGTCGTCTCAGGTGGCTGGTGAGAGTGCCGTCCGGGCCGAAAAAGCGGATGGCTTAGCACGCCAGATCCATGCCGGTATGGTCGACATGAATCGTGAACTGAACCAGGTGACGGAGCAGGTGAACTTGCTGCAAACCGATATGACCCATTCCGTTGATGCTGGACAAACACTGCGACAGACTTCCAAACAAGTGCGTTCGGTGCTTGACGTGATTAACGGTATTTCAGAGCAAACTAACCTGTTGGCATTAAATGCCGCCATTGAAGCGGCTCGGGCAGGTGAAGCCGGGCGCGGCTTTGCGGTGGTGGCTGATCAGGTGCGGGCACTGTCAATCCAGACCCAGGACGCAACGGTTGAAATTCAGGCGATGATTGCCAATCTGGAAAAAACCTCAGAATTGCTGGTGGAAAGTATCAGTGCCGGTGACGCCCGGGTGACATCCATGGTCTCTGTTTTTGGTCATTCCCATGAAAGTGTGACAACAATTTCAGCGGATATTGACGAGCTGGCGATATTGAATCAACAAACGGCACAAGCTGTGATCAGCCAGCGTGATGGCGCCAATATCATGTTGCAGGAAATTGAACAGGTGCAGAAGCGCTCCGCAGAGTGCCTGCAAAATATGGCGTCAATTGTCACCGCCTGCGACTCTCTGAGTACAACCTCCACCTCTCTGAATCAGGCAACCCGAGGGTATTCGGTGTCATAGCCTGTTCCTACCGATGAGGAAGATGACTCGTCCTAAGCTTGAGTTCTTATGGGGGATTATCTCCTCATGGCGAAATCCCCCCTTGAATTTTTTCTGCTACTCAACCGCTTTAAACCTCAGCTGGTATCAGCAAAAGCCTGTAGTTATGGGTGTGAAATCCCCCATGGTGTGTTAGGAAATTTGTTAGAAATTTATCTTAACTGCTTGTTTTAATTGGGAAATTATTCTCTGGAACACTTTTTGTTATAGCCTGTGTGTATCGGCCTTTGCTGCGTTTAGCCTTGGCCTATAGAACAGTCCGCGTGCCCTGTATTCGTCAGCTTATGCAGTACTGCCTTCTATCAACAGAGATCACGGATGACCACTTTATAACAAGGAGACGAGAAGATGGCGTATCTGCATCCTGGCGTGTATATCGAAGAGATCCCCAGTGGCTCTCAGCCGATAGAAGGCGTGGGCACATCCACTGCGGTATTTATCGGCTCGGTCGATAAAGGGCCAATCGACTGCCCAACCCTGATTACCAAGTACGAAGAATACGTCACCGTGTTTGGCGGCATCCGCGACAGCGGCGCTAATGCGGTTGGCGATGCCATGGGCTTGTCGGTTCAGGCCTTCTTCACCAATGGCGGTACCAAAGCCTATATCGCCAGGCTTTCTCCCGGCGCGGATGAAGCGATCGGCGACAGTTCCGATGTTCTGGACCGCGATACCATCACTTTTACCGCTAAGAACCCCGGCGAGTGGGGTAATGGTCTGGAAATCCGAGTGAATACCGTGCCCACTCCCAGAGGCATGACCGGCACTTTTTTTCAGGTTGATATCGGCCGCACGATCGATGGCGAGTTTGTGATTGAAGAGAGGTATGGGCCGGTTAGCAGCAGCTTCGAGCATCCATTGTTTTTCGGCAATTTGATCAATGACGGCTCTGAGTTGGTCACCGTCGCGGTAACGGAAAACACGGCCCCGGATCAAACCGTCAACCTGTTGTATGGCTATAGCCAAAGCGGTGATCTGGCCGCATTAACCCAGGCAGACTTCGACCTTAGCGGTGTGGCTGATGCCGCTGATCGTACCCTGAGTATCACACTTGATGGCGCTGGTCCGGCAATCGAGGTCGAGCTGGCGCAACAGGATTACAGCAATCTGGCGGCGATTGCGGCAGCGATTCAGGAAACGGTGCGTAATTCCAGCTCAACGGCGGAAAAACGCCGTAAGTTCACCTGCAGTGTGATGGTCGATGGCGCTGCTGAGCACCTGATACTGACATCTGGCACACGTAAGACCACCTCGGCGGTGGCGGTTGCAGCCTCAACTCTGGCCACCACACTGGTACTGGGTGGTACTGAAGTGGTTGGCAGTGATACTCATCCAGCGGCAGAACCCACCAATTGGAGTGTCACCCTGGCCTCCGGCAGCAATGGTAGCGACCCTGAACGCAGTGATTACCAGGGCATGTTCACCAAGCTCGAAAAATACCGCGATGCCAATGTCGTGCTGTTGCCGGGTCAGACCTGGAGTGAATCCGGCAACCCAATCATCGATGATGGCATCGCCCACTGCGAAAAAATGAAGTCGCGCATGATTATTGTCGATCCGCCGCGCACCGAGCTGGAAAACGGTGCCATGGCAGAAACACTGGCACTGCCGACGTCAACTTACTCTGTTTCTTATTATCCCTGGGTGGCGGTCAATAACAGCTTCTACGATGCCGAGCGCAATCCGGGTGCTCCGCGGACTGTGCTGACACCGCCGTCGGCCTTTGCCGCTGGTATGTGGTCAAAAATCGATAGCCGCCGTGGTGTCTGGAAGGCGCCGGCCGGAGTCGAGGCTTCCTTGCTGGGGCTGGCCGGACTGGAACATGTGGTTGAAGATGCCGAGCAGGACTTCCTCAATCCGGCGGGCATCAACTGTCTGCGCAAATTACCTGGTTTTGGCAGCGTGATCTGGGGCTCCCGCACACTGGCGACCCGGGCTAACCCCGAATGGCGTTATGTGCCGGTGCGGCGTACCGCCATCATGATTGAGCAAAGCATTTTCAACGGCATTCAATGGGCCGTCTTCGAACCGAATAATCATCAGTTGTGGTCATCGCTGCGGACTAATATCGGCTCTTTTATGAACGGCTTGTTCCGGGCCGGAGCGTTTCAGGGTGAGAAGGCATCGGATGCGTACTTCGTTCGTTGCGGTCTGGGCGACACCATGACTCAGGCGGATATTGATCGC
Organism: Bacterioplanoides sp.; assembly: GCF_965226395.1. Lineage (GTDB taxonomy): Bacteria > Pseudomonadota > Gammaproteobacteria > Pseudomonadales > Oceanobacteraceae > Bacterioplanoides. The sequence continues at coordinate 2,591,169 of NZ_OZ245358.1, forward strand.
GGCCAGGTGATTGCCATCGTTGGGTTTGCACCATTAAAACCTGCCGAATTTGTCATCGTCCGGATTCAACAGAAAGTTGGCCAGGAATAAGGAGATAAACCATGGCAGCACCAATGTTTTCGGTGAATGCACACCGTTATGACCCCTACCGTACGTTCAAATTTCAGGTTCTGATCGATGGCCAGGCCGTTGCCGGCCTGAGCAAAATGACGGCATTAAAACGCACCACGGATGTGGTGACCTGGCGTGTGGGTGGCGATCCCAGTCATGAGCGTAAATTGCCGGCCGGTTCCAAATACGAGCCGATCACGCTGGAGCAGGGTCTGACTCACGACCCTGTGTTCGAGAATTGGGCCAATCTGGTGAACAATATTCAGGGTGATAGTGCCGTGTCTTTGCTGAATTACCGCAAGGATATTGTGATTAATGTACTGAATCTGCAGGGCAGTGTGGCCATTTCTTACAAGGTCTATCGCTGCTGGGTGTCGGAGTATCAGGCCTTGCCCGACTTTGATGCCAATACCACCAATACCGTGGGTATCCAGAGCCTGAAGCTGGAACACGAGGGGTGGGAACGCGACACCGCCGTTAGTGAACCAACAGAAAGCTGATCGTGATGGCTGAGGTACGTCTTGTTGTTGGCGTCCGTGACCCGGATGTCAGCCAGCAGAGCGACAGTCGCTGGTTGCGCACTGCACAGCTGAGGGCGCTGGATGGCTTTGCCGAAGAGCGGATGGCTCAGGCACTGGCCAATGCGGCGGCTTTGCCAGCGCAAGTGACCCGGTTACTGTGTCAGGCCGTGGCCAGCATTGACCATGTGCCAATGACCCCGTCATTGGCCGAACAGTTACTGCCGGTTGATCGGCAGTTGTTGATGCTGAAACTGGCGCAACGACTGGATGGAGATCAGGTCTGGTTGCAAGCTCACTGTGTGCACTGCCATGAACCCTTCGACTTAAGTTATCAGCGCTCGGACTTACCAGTTACTACGGTCGAACAAGCGAACCTGAGCAAGGTGCTGGTGCAGGGAGTGCGGGTTAAATTGCAGCAGAGCGAATGCCATTTTCGGGTTCCTACCGGCGCTGATCAGACGGCGATTTCCGCTTGTGCCGAAGAACAGGCGCTGCCGGTGTTATTGCAGCGACTGTTGTTACCGGGAAGTCAGCTGCCGGAACCACTGCAACACGACGACATTGAACGTATCGCTGAAGCTTTGGAGTCTGCTACGCCACAGCTGCCACAAGCTATGTTCACGGCTTGCCCGGAGTGCGGCATGGAGCAATATGTTGGGCTGAACCTCTATCAATTACAGGGCGCGAGCCAGTCGCAGCTGCTGCGCGAGGTGCATTATCTGGCCAGTCATTATCACTGGCATGAGGCGGATATTCTGGCTTTGCCGCGACAGCGCCGCCACCAATACCTGAGCATGATAGATGAGAGCGGAGGCCAGCATGGATAAGCCTCAAATGCCCAAGCCGCTCTCAGTCACTACGTTGTCTGGGTCGCCCTCAATCACTGCGCCGGGAAATTTTCTAACGAATTTAGTGCGTGACAGTCGCCGGACATTATCCGGCTCGCCCATTGCTGCGGCTATGTCTGGGGTTGGGTCTGTACCTGAATCCGAGCTATCTGCTGCTGATCGCTTGAGTGCTGATGCTATTGCCGAACCGGTGGTTGAGCCAGGTTTTCAGAAACAGAGTATCTATCAAGAAAACTCTCACGTTGAAGGTGGTGCAGGTCATAATGATGCCGATGGTTTGCATCAGTCTGCTGCAACTCCTGTGGGAATGTCAGGGAGAGAATTCGAATCCGGGGTTGGTGACGATTCGAATGATATAAGCACAGACAGGGATTGGAATCCTGGGGAGGCGGAAGTTACCTCAAAATCAGACCAATCCCTAAGCCCGTTGTCGAAAAGTCCGCTAGCAAAAGACCTGCTATCAACTGACAGGCATCTATCAGACGCTGAGACTGGGGTAGAGGCAGGGGCAGAGAAAAGGAACGATAGCTATGTCGGCTTGCCAGATGATCGGGCGCATCAAAACTCTCCTGTGCAATCGCCGGAGTCAGGGTTAGTAACAAAGCCACCGTTGGGTGCTCCTTATAAGCCAGGTCAGGAGTCAGACCAAAAAACAGCTACGGCTGATTTTTTTGATGAGCCTTCTGATGGGGGCTCCGATTCTGATCAAATGGAAACTGCACAGGCTGGATCTGAACCAACGATATTAGCTGAAACGACAAAGGTGAGGTCTGAGAATGTTGAGGCTTCTTTGCTGAAATCCGATGCTGATGCAGGGTATGAGGCGGGATATAAGTCGATTGCTGAAGGAAAGCCAGTTTATGATGATTCAAATTTTATAAATGTAAATAAATACAATGACTTAAATAAAATAGCTGATCCTAAATATAAAGAAGTATTACCCTCTGAATCGACTGGTAAGTACCTGAACTCTTCGGCGCAGCATAAGCCTGAGCCGGTTGCTGCACTTTCTATATCTTCAGCACCTTCTGCTCCTGCCGAACCTTCGCTACAGCAGCCGCTCGCGAAGTCATCGGCCAGTTATGTGCCTGACCGGGAGGCAAAGGTCCCAAATAAGGTGCAAGCCCCTGAAACGGCGCAAGCTGCTAGAACTCAATCGCAATTGGCTGGATCTCTGGCAATAACCGAACCCTTGGGACAACCGCTTAAGCCGGCTGATAGCCACACTGGACAAGCAAAATCGGTTGATACCATTCCGGTAAATAACTGGCCCGATTCAGAGCGTGATAACGTCAAGTCGTCGCCAGCAGCGCTGGCTTCTAAGCCAATTATCAAACCAGCTGCCAAGCAGTCTGATGATGTTGGCTCTCAGCTTGCCACTGCTGTCACAACAGTGGGCAAGCAAGGGGTAAAGCCAGAGACCAAACCACTGTTGAAACCGGCTGATAAATCCGTGCCTTCGGTCTCAATCGGTGAAGTCGAGGTGATCATTCGGGCTGCGGAAACCGATCAGAGCAATACTCCCAATACTCAACCCAGCAGTCGTCTCACCGGGCTGGCAGAAGCCGCAGTCAGTCGCTATTACCTGAGGAGGCTGTCGTGATTGATGCCAATGCCATCTCGCTGGTGGCTCAGGGGCTGCGGACCAGTCTGGCTCAAGGGCTGAGCATAGACTCCAGTCAGGTTTTAATTGGTAGTCCGGCCACCAATGCCACCACGGCGCAGAACCAGACCGGTTTGCAGTATCTGAATCTGTTTTTCTTTCGGGCCGATTACGGCGGGTATTCGCCTTCGGCAGGCATTGATGATCCCATCTATCTGCGTGTGTTTTGCCTGATAACGGCTTTTGGTAACGATGAAACTGATGGTGAACTGACGGTTACCGCCGGGGAAAATGACCTACGTTTAGTCGGCGGAGTGGCGGCGCATTTGCATCAGGCGCCTGTTATCCGGGTTGAAGATGATCAGGCGCGGGAAGTGGCTCAGCTGCAGGTGGTGATCGCGCCAATGACCAATGACGATATCAATAACATCTGGTCAACTCAGTCGGATACCAGTTATCGCTTGTCGCTGGCGTATGAAATTGCTTTGGTGCCTGCACCTTTATCACGGCCTCTGGCCGGAGCGAACCGGGTCGGCAGTATCGGGCTGGGATTATTCTCAGGTGATGATATGGCGGCAGAGAGCCAGCGCAGTGTTGTGCCCGGGTCTTTTTTGAATGGTTCTTCGCCATCTGGATACGCCATGCCTGCGGCGCACAGGGTGCGGACACACACAGCCGATGGCAGTGTTATTCCGGGCTGGGTGCCACATTTACTGTTGGCCAATGATGATGATCAGCTCAGTCACAGCATGACCTTTGAGATTGACCAGCTGCCAGTCGATTTTTCTGCTCTGCTGCTCGGGCTCGAAGGCGAGTCCTGCGATCTGATATTGCAGCGTTGGGATAACGCCGAGGGCTGGCTGGATCTGGTTAACCCGGGTATCAGCCTGACAGCCGCCACTGACCGTCTTGATCCCAGATGCTTTAATCCGGCTCTGATTAGCTCGGCCTTTGCCTTTCCCTTTAATGCCATCGGTCAGTATCAGCTGTTTGCAACCCGCAGCTACAGCAACTTGCTGGATGAAACCATTCAGGTGCGCAGTAATCCGGTATTGATCACAGTGGCACCGGCCTCTCCTGATGCAGAAGGAGGTGGCTGATGGATGGCTTACGGAACAATCTGGAGCTGGAATGGACGCGGCTGGAATTGCTGGCCGAATGCGTAAGTGATGCGCGTGCAGGGCGGGCCTATTCCAGCTCGCGCCAGCAACAGCTGGAGCAATTGCAAGGGCAGGTAATGGCGCTGCGCCAGCAGCAGCCCTGGCAGAAGATGATTGCCGAGCATCAGCTGACGCCACTGGATCAGGACATTCTGGCCTGTTCCCTGGCACCGGAAACCCATCCGCATCTGGGATGGATGTACAGCCAGTTGCAACCTGCGCACAGCCCTTACCCAAGTCCTGCCTTGATTCAGGAACTGTTGTTTATTCCGGCGGCGGAAAGCCATCTGCTGCAACAGCGTTTGCAGCCATCAGCGCCTTTGCTGCGTTATGGCTTATTGGCCGATGCGACGCCGCAGCGCTATCAGCCGTTGCATACCTCAGCGCGGGCGCAGCAGGGTTTATTGGAGTATCAGCACACTGGCATGGATTTGCCCGGTGCGGTGCGGCTTAAGGCGACAGGATCCTGGTCGGACCTGGTATTGCCGGCTAACAGTCTGGCGCGCTTGCGTGAATACATGCTGTGGCTGACCCACCGACAGCAGGTAGAGCAGGAATGGGGTGGCGAGATTATTGGTGGCCCGGTGGCGTTATTCTCCGGCCCGTCCGGCACCGGCAAAACCTATGCGGCCAGCGTGATCGCCAATGAGCTGGGCTGGCCCTTGTATCGGGTCGATCTGGGTATGTTGGTGAGCAAATATGTGGGCGAGACCGAAAAGAATCTGAACCAGCTGCTGGATGCTGCCCATGGCCAGAATCTGGTGTTGTTGTTTGACGAAGCCGATGCCTTGTTCGGGCGTCGGGCTGAAGTGAAAGATGCCCGCGACCGCTACGCCAATATGGAAGTCAGTCATCTGCTGAGCCGGATCGAACGGCATCACGGCCCCTGCATTCTGACCAGTAACTTTCGACAGAATCTGGACCCGGCTTTTGCCCGGCGTTTCCAGATGGTGGTGGAATTTGCTCGACCGGATGCCAGCGCCCGACTGGCGCTCTGGAATCAGCATATCCCATGTCGGGCACCCAGATCTGACAGTCTTGATCTGGCACTGGTTGCCAACTCAGTGGCACTGACCGGCGGGCAGATTCGCAACGTCGCCTTGCACGCAGCGTTTCTGGCGGCAGAGCGCCAGCAACCGATTTCTACCGGGTTGCTGACTCAGGGTATCTGGACTGAATTTGCCAAAGAAGGGCGCGAAATGGTGGCGTCCCGGCTGGGGGACTTGCAGTCGTATCTGAATCCTCCGGCTGACGTGCCTGGTGCCAGAGAGGCTGTGTTATGAATTCTATTAAATCATTTAAAAATAATAGCTTAAGAAGTATAGATAAAGTCGTGGTTGAGATTCCTTCGGCTTTGTCAGAGCAGCAGGCCTATATCAATGATCAGGTGCGCGATGGTTTAAAAGCGCAGCTGCAACAGCATCGTTTTGATCGTGATCTGAATTTGCCCGCTTTGCATTTAGGTGTGATTGAAACGCAACCAGATACCGATGCAGATGAGCTGGTGACAGAAATCCTCAGGCGATTTGCCCAGCAACTGGAGCGTGCCTTATGAGCAGAGAAACCGGTAGCTATTCTGCGCTGAAAGTAACTCGTGGTGAGTTGCTGGAATACACAGACGATCCCAATCCACTGAAGCTGACCTTTGAGTTTAACCCTTCGACCATTACCCGTAGCCGCACTATCAGTCTGGGAACAGGACAGGCCCAGGGTAACGAAGGCGGTTATGACTTTGACAGTCCGTCGCAGGTGGTGCGGGCAACACAGGGAGTGCGCATTACGCCGGAAACTTTCTCGCTGAAGATTCTGCTCGATGCCACCGATCGTCTGAATGCCGGCGATGCCATGAGCAAAAACTATGGTGTGCAGCCTGAGATCGATACCTTACGCAGTCTGGTCGAGCCTAAGTTACAGAGTCCCAATGGTGCCCGCACCCTAGCTGCACTGGGCGAAACTCAAGGATCGGCGCTGGATCGAAGCCGTTATGCGTCACTGATTAAGTTTATCTGGGGCAATCAGACCCTGCCGGTGTTCCTGTTGCAGGTCAGCCTCAACGTCAAAGACTACCTGCCCAATCTGTTTCCATACCGGGCTGAAGCGACCTTAAAACTCCAGGTCGTCGAGAGCGACAACCCTATTTACAAAGAAGAAATGCGGCGTCAGTTCGGTGCGGCCCAGCAGTATGTAGCTTCCGCCAACTCCGCGACCACTGAAACACCGGCTGACGCTGGAAACGCGCCAGCCCCCGCTGCTGGCGCAGGTGCAGGTGCAGGTGCAGGATAAGAGGCTGACAGATGAAAAAGAACCGTTATCAAAATACTCAGCCTTTTCGCCCGGACAACAACGAATCGGTTTTTGCCGGTTTCCGGCCGCGTGCCATCGCCACCGCCCAGGGCGTGCTGGAGCACGAAGTAAAAGACTGGGACCGGCTCGATTTGCTGGCCATGCACTATTACAGCGACGCCAGTAAGTGGTGGCGCATCCTCGACGCTAACCCACAGATTGAGTGTGGTGCCGATCTACATATTCGGGCTGGCGATCAATCGCTGGCGGGCAGCGTGATTCTGATTCCGGGAGATAGCCGATGAGTGCTTTGAGTCAGGATGAGCAACGGCCATTACTGGACCCGGTGGAGCTGAAGATTCTGGTCGATGATCAGGAACTCAGTGATTTCTACCCCTATCTGGCCGAAGCCTCAGTGCTGATGAGCCGTCAGTCGGCGACTGTGGCCGTGCTGATCTTTGATTCAATTCGCACCGAACAAGGCGACTGGCTGATTCAGGATTCGGGCAAATTAGCCCCATGGAAGAATATCGTGCTGCTGGCCAAATTCGGCAGCCACGAAGAAGAAGTGATGCGTGGTTTTATCAAGAGCATCAAGGTCAACAATCCGAAAAACATGGGCATGTCGCACGTGCGGGTGATCTGTCAGGACGAATCGTTACGGCTTGATCGCGAGCATATCCGCACCGCGCGTTCGACCACCGACGATCCGCAAAAAGACGGTGCCATTGTCAGCTCGCTGGCTCAGGAAGTGAATCTGAATACCGAGGTTGAAGATGGTCTGGCTAATGAGGCTCTGAATCAGGATGCCACCAACGTGGCCTTTATCCGTGGCCGGGCCGAAGCCAACGGCTTTGAGTTCTTTGTGCGCGAAGGGGTGCTGCACTTTCACAGCATTCAACTGGAAGGTGACCCGCAGCCGCCCATTCTGGTCTACGCCGGTAATACCTCTAACTGCATTCACTTTGCCGCCGAATATGACGGCCACCTGCCGGATAAAGTCCGCATCGTCACTGCGGCCTCCGAGGGCACAGAAAATCAGGATGAATTGTTTGAGTCGGATTTGCCCTTGTTAGGCCAGACCGCCGCTAGCAGTCAGGACGCTGGCCTCAATGACTTTGTCTGGAACTTACAAACCCCGGCCGGAGCCACCTATGAAGAAGTCAGTGCCAGAGCACAGGCTGCCGCCAATAAAAATGCCTGGAAGGTAAAAGCCGAAGGTGAGCTGGACGGCGCCATGTATGGCCATGTGTTACTCACGCATCAGACCGTCACCGTCGATGGCGTTGGCAGCCAGTATGGCGGTGATTATTACGTCGATGAAGTCGAGCACGTCTTCAGCCAGGAAGGTTACCGGCAGAAATTTAAATTGCTCAGAAATGCGTTAGGGAATTAGCAGCAACGCGGATAGGTTTTCAAAGGAATCGGCTATGGAAGAAGCACTACTCAGGATCAGCAAACAACTCGATGAAAAGCGCTACGGCAAGTACCGGGCGTTTGTGGTCGACACCGCCGATCCGGAAAAACGCGGCCGGGTTCGGCTGAGGATTCCTTCGGTGTTGGGTGATGCTGAATCGTCCTGGGCCTTGCCTTGTGTGCCTTTTGCTGGCGGCAGTGGCTATGGCTGGTTTGCGGTGCCGCCGCTGGACTCGCAGTTATGGGTCGAGTTTGAGGAAGGTGATATTAACCGGCCTATCTGGGTCGGTGCTTTCTGGCAGGTGTCGGACGATGTGCCGGAAAACGCTGCTCAGGATGAGCCGACGGTATTTTTGCTGCAAACCCCGGCGGGTAACCGGCTGGAGCTGAATGATACCGAAGGGGAGGAAGCTCTGACCCTGTTTCACCCCAGCGAAGCGCAACTGCAAATAGATTCTAATGGCAGCTGTGCTGTGACCGATGCGAACGGCAGCAAACTGGTGCTGGATGCTAGCAATAATGAGTGTGTTATCGAGGACAGTAACGGCAACAAGCTGGTGATGAGTTCATCTGGCACCAAGGTCGAAGACGCCAGTGGCAACAGCATCGAAATGGCGTCGTCTGGCATCACCGTCAGTGGCCAGCAGATTGTGATTGAAGGCAGCCAGGTGTCTCTGGGTGGACAGGGTGGCGAGCCCCTGATCAAAGGCACCAGTTTTCTGACTCTATTCGCTACTCATATACACCCAACCGCCATGGGGCCGTCCGGGCCGCCGATTCCACAGGGCGAAATGAGCAGCCTTTCAACCACAGTGCTGACCAGTTAAGGAGGAGTTATGGCCGAGCTTAATGACCCTCAGCATCTTTCTTTTCCCTTTCGCATTCGTCGCGGTGGGCCGGTAACGAGCGGGCGTCAGCGTCATGTGCGTGAGCAAATCGAGCAGGTGTTGTTTACCAATGTGCGCGAGCGGATATTCCGGCCAGAGTTTGGCGCGGGAGTGAAACAACTGATTTTTGAACCCAACAATCAGGTGCTGCGCGACACATTAAGACAGCGACTGATGCAGTCGCTGGGCGATGCGCTGTTGGGCGAAGTGGACCCGCGCACACTGGAGATTGGTTTTGCCGCCGATCAGGCGGTGTTGAAAGTGCTGATCGCGTATCAGCTGGCGACCATTAATCGACGCGAGTCGCACGAATTCGATCTGAGTACGGACGGAGCAGCATAAGATGGCGCAATTACCTGCCGCTGAACTGGTGTTTGATAACAGCCGTTGTCCGGATTGCGGTCATCGCAGCATTACCTTGCCCAGCCCGCTGCCAGACGTCGGCGACGACTTTGACTGGAGCGCCCGCGAGTTTGAGGGTTATCGCGCCTTTATGCTGGAAGAGTTGGCAGCGCGCTTCCCGGAACGTCGGCGTTGGACTCAGGCCGATCTGGAAGTGGTGATTATCGAGGTATTGGCGGCCCAGCTGGATTTTCATTCTGACATGCTTGATCGGGTGGTCAGCGAAGCCTTTCTGGAAACCGCCCGCCGGCCGCAGTCGGTTCGGCGCTTGCTGCAATTTATCGGCTATGACGCCGTGCGTGAAGCGGGTCTGGAAGACGACCCACCAGCTCAGGTCAATGCCAGAACTGCAGCACAAAAGCTGGAAGCAGAATGGGCGAAACAACCCTCAAAAATGGAGTTTGCCCGCCTGGCCGGGCCCAGATCTGTGCATCAGCAGCGGCGCATCGTCACTATTGATGATTATCGCCTGCGGCTGGAAGAGCATCCGCTGGTATTGCGGGCGGCAGCAACCAGTCGCTGGACCGGTTCCTGGCGCACCATTTATGTTGCCGTGATTCTGCGCAATAACGCCTGGCTGGATGCCCGGATGGAAAATCTGCATCCCGGCCTGATTGCGGATATTGAGCATTTCCATCAGGTGCGCGGCATTCCGTTACCCCCGATTACTCCGGGCTCTGAACCATTTCATCGGACTCTGTTGCGAGCCTATCTGGATGCCTATCGCATGGTCGGTCAGGAGGTCTTTCTCGAAGACGCCCAGCCGGTGGGTATTGTTATGGAATGGACTGTGGTGGTGGCCGACAACTACTTTCACTCTGAGGTGCGGCGCGATATTGAACGGGCACTATCGAATCAGGCCGGCGGCTTCTTTGAGCCCGGCCGCTTCCGCTTCGGGGAAAACATCCGTGCCAGTGACCTGTTCCACCTGTTGATGCAAATCGACGGCGTATCGAATTTATGCCTGAAACGCTTTAAACGCGTAGGGCGGCAATACGGCAATCGTGTTGAGGAAGGTTATATCGATCTCAACGAGCTGGAAATCGCCATTTGTGATAACGATCCGGCCAATCTGGAGCGTGGCTACTACCGGCTGGCACTGAGCGGAGGGCGTAAAGGATGACAACCGATTTAACCCGCTGGAACCGTGCCGGGCTGCAACAAGTGGAATACGTCGATGGCAATGCGGTGGTATTCGCCGATTTGCTGCGCCAAGGTCTGGCCCGGCGCTTTAATCGCAGCGAGGTGCGCTGGCCAGAACTGGAGCAGACCAATGATGACACTCAGGCCGAGCAAAGCGCTCGCATGCAGGAGTATTACAGCGCTGAAACTACCCGTGATCTGGGGATTGAAATTGCCCGTACATTTGCCCGCTCGCTGCACACTCTTGGTGCCTATATCAATGCCTACGCCAACGAGAATTATCTGGGCACCGCCAGCCAGTGGGACAATGTCCGGCGCATGACCGCCATGCTGGATTACCATCCGGCACCGCCTGCCTCTGCTGCCACCACAGTAAATCTGTATGTTAAACCGGAGCGGGGTGGGGCCGTTGCCAAGGGTGAACTGCAGTTTAAGCATACGCCCATCGATGGCAGTGCCCCTGTGATCTTTGAAAATCTGGAAGACATTGACGTTGATCCACTCAATAACCTGTTGCGACCTCAGGACTGGAATTATTGCCCGGATGTGTTTGATCCATTTGCGGATATCGATCTGGCCCAACACTGGCTGAGTCCGGCAGACAGCAAATTATCGGTTGGCCAGTATGCTCTGGTCGTGAGCGACAACCAGGCAACGGAATTTGCTGTGGTGGCCAGTGTTGCACGACTGGCAAAGGCTAATGAGTCTGGCGAGGAGGCGCAGATTGCCGTTGAACTGGATGCTGTGGCGTCAGCAGCTTCCCAATCAGATTCTCAGAGTTTTATCAAAGGCGATTGCCATTGTCTGGCCGTCGCCAAAGACATACTGGTGCCACACCTGAATGGTGAGGGTGTGCTCCGGCTGGATAAAGAACACGGTCTGAAAGCCGGTGAAGTCGTGGCCTGGAGCAGAGGCAATCAGTGGTGTTACGGCCTTATTAGCGCTGCCGATGCCAGTCAGATTGCATTGGGTGCTATGGCCTCGGGTACTACGGCAAAAGGTACTACTACGGCAACGAGAACTACGGCAGCAGAAACAAGTACTGGCATCCCTCAATATCCAGCTGAACAGGATCTGCTTTACCGGGCACTGTTGATCAGCCGCAATCAGGCCGGAGAGCTATATCTACCAGCTAATGTCGAGCATGCCGTCTGGATTGATCCACTGGGGCAGATGCAATGGCTGAGTCTGGGTGATGGCTTGATATCGGTGGTGATTGAGGCGAATGACAGTGGTAGTGCTGATGATGTCATCGCGATTACTCCAACAAACTCAGTAATCGCCGAAGTATTTGTGCTGTCGGCACCATCGCAAAGTGTGGCCCGGGTCGCTGAAGTCGCTCCAGCCAATTTAACGCTTGATGGTAAACCCGCCAATCTGGCTAGTGGTGACTGGTGTGTAGCGGCGTTTGCCGATGGTTCAGTACAGGCTGTACGGGTTGAGACCATCGTCAGCTTCGATGGGTTTTACCAGGTGCGTTTTGCTACTTCCTCTTTACCAACTTCTTTACCCGTATCTTCAACCGTCTCTTCAACCGTCTCTTCACCAACTGCCGCATTGATGTCTGGTCGCACTAGCATAACTGACCCTGCTGGCGCGACTTTGCTTAGTGTATTGCAGACACTGCAAATGAGTCTGGATCAGGCGGTGTACTCACGGCTGACATTAGCGGATATCGAGCAAGGCAAATTGCTGGAGCTGCCGCTCGACGCGATTCAGGGCGTCGGCAGCCGTTATGCTCAGCAGCTGAAGGCACAAACCATTGCTGAATTTGTCCGGGATGAAGAACTCAGCAATGCCAGCACAGAGATTCCAACGGCCAAATTGTGGGAATTTATGGCCAAGGCCAGGGCTTTGTTGGAATTAGATATCGGTGCCCCGGCTGAACTACAGAATGTCAGGCTACAAAAACTGGCAGCCGATATTATGGCGTCTCGAATCGATGGCAGGTTAAAGCTTGGCCGGTTAAATCTTGGTCGGGCAGACTCCATCGGAACAGCAGCGAGGGCGGATCAGAGCTATGGTCGAATGGTGCGTCTGTATTGCAACTTCAGTGAGATGTTGCACCCGCAGGGATATGATCAGAACCCCAGACCATTGTTTGCAGCAAATACTGACAGCTACAGCCTGACCTTAGCCGGTGATCGGTTTTCCCCTTTTCTGAAAGCCGGGCGGCGATTGATGCTGGAGCAGTGGCAACCAGAAGGAAAGGGACAACCAGTAGGAAAGGCTCAACAAGGGCGCTACACGGCACCGTTGATTTGTACGGTCGATAAATTTGAACCGACTACCCGTACTCTGACCCTGCGTGATTTGCCCGAGGGCTTTGGCCAAACCGAGGGGCAAGCAGAGGATCAACTCGGCTTTACTCTGGGTAATACCCTGATCTCGGCCAATGTGGTACGTGCCGGGCATGGTGTGGCCCGGGAAGTGAAGGTATTGGGCAGCGGCAATGCCGCAGCTCTGAATCAGCGCTTTGTGCTGGAAGTTGATGATGTCGCTTTTGTCGCCGATGCAGCCATGCCGAAAGGCGTGCGGGCTGACATTGAGGTGCAGGTCGGTAGCCGTACCTGGACACAAGTGGCGACCCTGAGGGATTCACGTCCATCCGATGCCCATTATCAGCTGCGGATGACGGAAGATAAGTTCCTGGACATCCAGTTTGGGGATGGTGTCAATGGTCGTCGTTTACCAACCGGCAATAATAACGTTCGCATTGGTTTCCGCAGCGGTCATGGGTTGCAGGGCAATCTGCTGCGCGGTTCATTAACTAAATTAGCCAAGCCACATCGCTATATTGATGACTTTCGCCAGCCTTTCGATAGCCGTGGCGGCAATGATATGGAAGAGCTGGCCGACCTGCGCAGCAATGCGCCGTTAAGTACTTTAACGCTGAACCGGGCTGTGTCTCTGGCCGACTTTTCCAATCTGACTCAGTCTCAGGCCAGTGTCTGGCAAGCGCAAGCGGTGCGTAAATCACCGCGTCGAGGCGTACTGGGGCGGGTCAAAGTGGTGGTGGTGCCTGCTGGTGGTTTGTTATTTGACGATATTCAGACCGCCACTCTGACTTTACCGGATGAATTTTCCGAAGCCTTGCTGGGCTTTCTGCAGGCGCACTCGCAACCGGATGTTGATATCGAACTAGCGCCGTATACCCCCGTGGTGGCCAGCATTAAAGCCGTCATCCATGTTAAATCGGCGGAATACGACCCGATTGAAGTGAAAGATCTGACCCGCCGGACATTATTAGAGGCTTTTGCCCTCAAGCAGCGTCGTCTGGGGCAGGCGCTGTATCGCAGTGAAATTTATAAAGTGGTTGAAGCCATCACTGGTGTTGAGTATTCGGTGGTGACGCTGGGTGAGCCTGATTTTCCGGCTAGCACTGAGGTCGAGCATTCGGACAGCGTTATCAGTGCTCGCTTGGATCAGGTGATTTATATCGATGAGCTGCTGGGTTCCGTGGTCGATGTGGCGGTTGAGGAGTATCAGTTATGACGCACTCCAATTCCCGCCATCCGGATACTGGCGGCCAGCAGCTTTATCAGTTATTGCCTGAGGTCTATCGCAGCCGGGATCAGGCGGTTGGTCATGCTGGTGGTGAAGGGGACTTTAAGCAATATCTGGAGGCCTTTGGCGATTTGTTTGATGCCTTTCGCCAGCTTCTGGATCAGCGTTTAGCCGACAGTTTTCCCGATAATCCGGAGAACCCGAATGAGCTGGCTTGTCAGGAGTGGGTGCTGCCGTATTTTGCCCAGCTGGTGAATGCCCGGCTGTTATCGCCGGACGGCGCCGGTCGTCGCGATGAAGTCACCAACGCTGTGTCCTGGCGCCAGCGTAAAGGCACCTTGGTGGTGGCCGAACAGATCAGTGAATCGGTCGGTGGTTACGAGGCGGAATTGCATGAAGGCTGGCAGCGGGTGGCGACCACACCGAGGATAGGGGCACCGATCACCAGCGCTTTGCTGCTGGGGTATGACGAATCAGACTATCCGGAGCAAGCGCTGAGCAATGCAGGTTTATACCGTTATCCTTTGATGGTGGCTCGCCATCCGGGATTAACCGCAGCAACGCTCGACACCCGCTGGCAAGCCAGGGCAGTGCGCTCGGGACGGGACAATCCGGCAGCGAAAACGTCGGGATTTGCCGGTCAGCAAATCAGCTGGCGGCCGGTCAATAGCAAGGGCGCACCGGCGCATCCCAACGGCTTTGATGATCCCAGTCGCCGGGTGCTGGATTTGCGCGATCCCAGCTGGCAGCACGGTCATTATCATCCCCGTCGTTTATTGGTGCATGTGCCCAGTCAGCATGGTTTGCTGCCATTACCGGTGAAAACGCTGACGGCCACTGACGATCTGCTGGATTTTCTGCAGTTCCGGGCGCAGCAAGCGGAAGGTGAGGTGGTACTGAGTATTGAGCCGGTTTCCAATCATCCGCTGACCATTGACCGGCCATTACAGCTGCCCGCTGATCTGGAACCTGTGCTCATCTCGCTGGGGATCGCCGGGGCCGTATCCCGTTATCAGATTGGCCATATTTACTTCGCCCAGGGCTTGCAGGTGAACATCGGCAGGCTCGATCTGAGTCACAGTAAGGTCACACATTTGGATGTGAACACGGCGGGTAATAATGAGGTTGTGGCCAGCGTGTCGGATTGTTTATTGGCCAGCGCCCAAATCAATGGCGTGCTGGATTGCCGGCGCACTACTGTGCTGGCCGATCTGCAATGCGATGGTTTGCAGGCCAGTGACTGTATTTTTAATGGCGCTATTACCAACTTTCTGAATGAGTTGCCCGCCATTCAGGCCAGTTATTCGGCCTTAGCAGTGGATATTATTGCTGGGCTTAATAGTGCTCAGTCAGATGATCCGCTGCTTAACACATTAATTCCTGATCAAGCCGTGTTTATAGCTTCGACTTTGAATGGCAAGGGCGATGGCTTATTGGCTCCGGACTGCCCACCGGTTTTCTTTACGGCTGCCTCGGATGGGGCAGAGCTGGGCTATTACCACAGCCTGAAACGCCACCCTGAATTGATTGATGGCGATTTGCAGCTGACGATTCCGGCCGGTTTTAGCCATATCTATCGCCAGCTGGTGATAATCGGCACTTTAACGGTGACGGTCAACAGCAAAGGCCCTCTCATTCTGGAGCAAGTGGCCGTGCGACGCCTGGAAGTTAAAACGCCTCGTCAGTCAGGTGCTGAATTTGCGGCTGACTCCGTCCCCGAGCCAGTGCTGATGGCTAAATCCTGCTTGTTCGAGCAACTGGCCGTCGATCACGGTCTGGCACGGCTGGAATACTGCACCATCATCCATGCTTATAAAAACCAGGCTGAGGCTGACGATACTTATTTGCGCCTGCAAGCCAGTGATTGTGTGTTTGCCAGCGAAGAGTTTGGTCCTTTGTCTGCCCATGATTGTATTCGCTATTCCCGGATTCCGGCGGCGCTCAAGGCGCTGGAAAATCAGTTTCCCCAGCTCAGATTTCCACATTGCACCGACGATTTACCGTTTTTCTTTGTCGATACCTTTGCTGAAGCCCTGGCCGCTGGGCGCACTGGCGAGATTGGCTGCGGTGTACTGCATCCCTCAAGCCCGGACAGTATTTGTTTTGGTGCCGAAGATGGCGGCGAAATGGGTGCCCATCACGATTGGTTTTTCTGCCTGAAACGCCGGGCGGTCATCACGAAACTGGCCGATCATCTGCCGATGGGCATAGTGCCGGTGCTGATTACCGATCCGGCCTTGAATCAACCCCCTTTACCTTTGTGTGATCTCACGCAATGAAGGCTAACGCAGGAGTCATAAGGATATGAAAACGGAAGTATCACGCTTTAGTCATCAACCGGATCAGGCTTACTCCGGTGTCTATCAGCAGCAGGGTCGGATGATCACCGACGCCGACTGGAACGAGCTGGTCGATATTTTAAAAAGCCGTTTGCAGAAGGCCACCTCTGCGGCTATGGGCGCAACCACGATTCCGGCTGCAGGCGGGCTGTTGCAACACCGGCTTAGTGAGACCGAACTCAATCAGGCTCCGGCCACTGGACCGGATAAAACGCCATTTTTTGAACAGGGACAATGGCAGCTGCAATGGGGCACGGCCTGTGTTGATGGCATTTATGCTGAACTCAGGCCAGTCGATGTTTCTGCAGGCGATGGTGTGGTTGAAGAGGGTATTGAAAACACGCCTTTTGCCATCGATCAGCAGGCGGATTTACCACTGCCAGCAGGCACGGAGGTGGTGCCAGGCACATACCATCTGTATCTGGATGTTTGGGAACGCTCGGTCACCAGTGTTGAAGATCCGCAATTACTGGATATTGCATTAAGGGGAGCAGATACCTGTAGTCGTTCGCAGGTGATGTGTCAGCTGAAATGGTGTCCGCTCAGTATTGATCCGGCCGATGGCGATCAGAATCCGGTGGCTGGCAATGCCAGAATCGATATTCAGGTGCGGGATGAAACCATCCAGAGTCTGGATCCTTGTGTGGCTCAGGTCGGCAAAAGCACCAATGTTGGCAACTTCTTATTCCGGGTCGAAGTGCACCAGGTGCATTACAACGCCAGTGGTATGCCGGTGCAGGTGGTGCTGAAATGGTCGCGGGAAAACGGCGCTGAACAATACCATTTTGACTATCAACCGCCCGGGTTTGTATCCAGTTCTGGACTGAATGACTGGGTTTATGAAGGCTTTACCGATCAGAGCGAACAGCTGCTGGGAAGACACCTGCAATCAGGCATCGAAGCGCCTGTGTTTGCGTTACGTTCGGATGTCAATTTTCCCGGTGATAAGCCGACCTATGTGCGCCGCTGGGATGGCTTTGCCCAACTGGATTTTGTCGATGATGGCTGGGCATTAGCCGCGGGTCGTGATCGCCAGCAGACTCTGGCCATGGATATCGGCCCGGGTAATCACGGCCATACCACACTGACCGAGCAGCCGGATGGCAGTGTGTGGTTAACCAGCCATCTGGAGCTGTTTAATCTCAGCCTGCAACTGAACGTCAATGATGCCGGGCCGAATCAATTTGTCCCCGGCGATTACTGGCTCGCTGTGGTGCGTGAAGTCGATGATGACGACGATCCGGAGACGCTCAATGCCGAAGTTACTCTGATGAATCAGGGCTTGCCCGTTGGCATTCAGCATCATTATCTGACGCTGGGGCAGGCTCAGCTCACTATGGTCGATGGCCAGTTACAGCTGAATCCGGATTCGTTGCAGTTGCTGCCTGCCATCGCCGACTATGCGCCTATGTATTCAGCGCCGTCATTGTCGGAGCTGGATGCCACTCATATTCGGTATAACCCCAACCGGGTCGCTGACCGTTGGCAGGATGTGCTGGAATCTGAGTCGGCCACTTTACCTACTAATTTGCAAGACGCGATGGACTGGCTGCTGCAAGAGCTGGAAAGCAGCGATATCCGCTTCGACTTTGATGAGCTGCCGTGCGAACAGACCAGCTATGGGGTGCCCAGCTATAAAGCCCGGTTGAAGCAGACGCTGGTTGCCTTACTAAACGATGATCAGTCACTGCCGTTGAATGTGTTGCTGTCGGCGTTGCTGTGTAACACGGATGCCGGGCTGCTGCCTTACGACGACAGCCTGCAACGTGATGACTGGCAGGGCGTGGTGACCGGGTTTGAGGGCGGTGATGCGGCCACCATTCAACAGGCCATTGATCTGCTGATTCAGCATTTGCATCAATTGTGGGATCAGGGCCGCGGCAGTGGTTGTGCCGTGACCGTCGGCGAAGGGGGAGCGTTCGATAATATTCAGCAAGCGTTGCAGACGCTGGCTGGCCAGAGCAGCATTATCCTGTGTTTGCTGCCCGGTAGTTATCGCATCGATAACGAGCTGACCGTGCGGGCGATGGACACTATTAAAATCACCGGCGCTGGTACTCAGGCCTCGACCGTAACTCTGCATGCGCCACTGCAACTCGATGGCCTCGAATGCATTTTGCGCGATGTGCATTTCCGGGCCTCGGAGCGTGATCCGCAGGCGTTTCTGGGATTGCGGGCCAATCAGGTCGATATCAAACACTGTCTGATCGATCAGGCGTTACAGCGCCAGCCCCAGCAGCCTTTGTTAGCGATTGAAACCGTACGCTCCTGGTGGCGCTTATTAGGCAGCCACAAAACCGCCGCAGTGACGCCACACGCTGTGATTGTCGATTCGCAAATGCAGCGGATTGTGACCGGCCATTTCTCCGGCCGGGTAATGTTCGGGGCGGATTCTATCCGTGCCAGTGCCGACAACGGCAGTGCCTTTGTTGCCAAGTACTCGGCCGATGGCAAACCACTCTGGATCAGGGTATTAGAACAGGGCGTGCGCTCGGCCGGTCTGACTCTGACGCTGTTAAAAGACGACAGTGTGTTTGTTGGTGGTCATATCATTGGCGATGCCAAATTCGATGGTCAGGAAGTGTCCGGTTCCATGGGCAGTGCCGATATTTTTGTGGCTCGGGTCAGCGCTGCGGGCGAAGTCATCTGGGTCAGTACACTGGGTAGTCGTGGCAGCGACAATATCTATGATGCATTGGTTAACCAGGACGGGCATATCGTTATGACCGGCTCTTTTCAGGGCGAATTGCAGTTCAAAGACGAGACCTTGCTGGATACCGTTGGCGGCACCGACAATTTTATTATCAGCATGGATGTTGATGGTGGGGTGCAACAAGCCAAAGCCTTTGGCGGTGCCGGCACCGACCGGGTGTTTGCCATGGCCACGGATGAAAAGGGTGACTTGTATTTAACCGGTGAGTTTGAGAAGGAGATGCGTTATCAGGGCGCTGAATTGTCCCAGACCAGCGGTGAATTCCGGCAACTGTTCCTGCTGAAATTAACGCCTGATGCCGAGTTGATCTGGCTGCAAAACTTCAAAGAAAGCAAGGGTAATAACGGCGGCCGCAGCCTCAAAGTCTTTAAAGATCAGATTGTGCTGGGCGGGTATTTCAGCGGCAGCCTGACGATTGGTGAGTTAGCGCCTATGGTGATCCATCAGGCCAGTGATACCGCCGAGATCGACAGTCGCAAGGCCAGAATTGCGGCTCTCAGAGCAAGAGTGCAGGAACTGAATGCGGATATTGCCGGTACCGATCAGGATATCACTGATCTTAATCTGCAAATCACGGCCATTGACCAGCGCTTATCCACGCTGGAAGCCAGTCTGGCCACCAGTCGTATTGATCACACGGGTGTTGCGACTCAGCTGCAGGATCTGGACAGTCACATCGTCACCCTGGAAAACAATATCGCCAATCAGAACAGTGCTATTTCAAGGATGGAGCTGGAGCTTGCCGGCATTAACGACCTGGCCATTGCCAAAGAAAATGAAATTCGCCAGCGCGCCACCACGGAAAGAGCGCAACGAGAGCAATTGGCAGCGCAAGATGAACGCCGTATCAGTCAGATACTGGAAACCCAGATATCACAAGAAATTGCCAACCGGATCGGATCTCGGCCAACGGGCGTAGGACGAATCGACTCGCCAATAGACGATATCGGCCGTGATATTGGCCGTGATATTGGAATAGGAATCCCGATCGATCGGGTTGGTGATGGTTTGCAGCTGGATCTGACGACCTGGAACCGTCAGGCCAGCTTGATCGAAACCGAACTGCGTAATAACGCTGAAAGTGCCCGTCTGGTGCGCGAGCAGGCGCGCAGCAATAGTGAAACGGTGATTGCCAGAGCCATAGAGGCGGAGATTGAGCGCGAACGGAGTCAGATTCAACAGGCGGCCGGGCCGATAGGGCAGCAGCTGCAACAAGCAAGAGGCGGCCTTGTCCAGCTGCAAGCCACACTGACTCAGGAAAACAGTCAGCGGCAGGCGCTGAATGAAGCACTCAGCCGTTTATTGGCGGAACAACACGGTTTCGCCACCAACATTACTCAGGAACAACAGAACCGGCAGAATTTGCTTAACCAGCTGGCCATCAAAAACGCCGAAAGACAGACCTTGCGTACACAGATGGCGCAGGCGCTGGCCGAAATCAATACGCTGGAGGTCGCCAATGCCCAGCAGCTGAATAAAACCACTAACGGCTCGGATCGTTTTATCTGTGTATTGCAGGCCGACGATGGCAAACCTCTGTGGCAGCAGCATATTTCTGCCGAAGGTCAGGAGCGCGGCCCGGATCTGGCCCTGGATCGCACCGGCAAGATACTGGTTTCTGGCTGTGCCGCCGGTGATGTCTTTGTCGCTAGTACTCAAATCAAGGCCCAAACCTCAGCAGCCGGCGAAGCTAAACCGGTGGAAAGTTACTATCTGGAATTCTCACCAGAGGGAGAGTTGCTGAAGCACAAACAGCTATATGGCAAAGGCGATGTAGTGGCTACGGCGATTACCAGTGCGCCAGACGGCAGCTACAGTCTGACCGGCACCATGCAACGCGAGCTGTGGCAGCATTGGAATAAGGAATCCCGGCATTACGGCAGCGGCAGTGGTGGTTTTACTCTGACGTTCCGTGATGACTCGCCGGAAGCCAGGGTCATTATTGCCGACAGCCAGCTGCTCTCACCTGATTTTAAAACACACACCGGTATGACAACGGAAGTCGATGCCGAAACTGACACAGAGACTGACGGCGACAAATATTCTGCTGCCAGCCCGGCATTATGGATTGCCGATACCGACATCGACCTGACCCTGTCTAACAATAATATCTACGGGTTATGTTGGCTGGGGCGCGGCATGGCGGACAGCATCACTGATAAAGAGCAGGCACAAATCCTGGTCGAGACACTGAACAACTCATGCAGCCATCTGATGACCACCATTACCGACAACAGCCTGTATCAGGTGCAGATGCTGTCGCCGTATGCCGAAGGGAAAACCTTATTACCTCAGATCTATAACAACCTGACGGTGCGCGGTAATAATTTTATCGGCGGTGACAGTGTGTTGATGGCGAATCAGTCGAATCTTATTCAAAACTTCTTTTGTAGGTCGCCATCCAGTCGGTCGCTGCAGCTGTTTGTGAACAGCTGCTTTATTAGTGCCAACCTAGGGCCGGAGAAGCAAGCGATTGAATATTTTGACCGTAGCCCGGTCGCGAATAACACCGTGGGGAATCAGTTGCAGGTGCTTAATTGGCCGCCCGTTTAACAGGCCGTTGAAAAACTACTTACGTTGCCATAACTGCGTTAAAAATCAGCTCAACCTGATTTCAATATATCGATCTGAGCATCGAGGGTTTTGATATGGATTCAAAAGCTAAAAAAGCTTCAGAAAATACCGGGCGTCCAGCCGCCCGGACTGCCGGCGCGCGTGCCCGTAACCCTCAGGATATTCATCAGCAGCGCCTGATGCGTACTATTTTGGCAGCCAATGCGATTCAGCGAAAAATTGCGGTAGGCGCTGCTGACAGTAGTCTGGAAAAAGAAGCCGATCATGTTGCGCAAAAGGTGGTGAATAATCAGCCCGTGCCTGCAATTTCATCGGCCAACAGTGAGTCCAGTCAACGCCAGAACAACGAGGATGAAGTCAAACGTCAGTTGCAGCGGGCGCAGCAGCAACAAGAACAACAGGAGCAAGACGAAACCACTCAACGGCAAATGGCAAGCGATGAAGAAGAAACTGCGCAAACCAAACGACTGAATCGTCAGGCCAGCGAAGACGACGAGGCCACCGCGCAGACGCTGCGCAGAATGGCTGCTGAATCGGACGAGGAACAGACGGCGCAGGCTCAGCAAGACGATGAAATGGCTGCGGCCAAGTTGATGCGTCAGGCGGCAGATCAGGCAGCTGAAGAAGAAACGGCACAAAGGTTACAGCGCAGTGAGCAGGAAGAGGAAAACGCCAGTGCCAAATTAATGCGCGCCGTCAGCCAGTTATTGCAGGCCAAGGGCGTGCCGGATTTAAGCGAAGCCTCAGAGCAGAAAATTCAGGCGATGCGCGGCCGTGGTAGCGAATTGCCAGAAGCTGTGCGGCAGGAAATGGAGCAAAAAATCGGCGCAGACTTCTCGGCGGTACGGGTGCATTTGGGCAGCAGTGCCGATCAGCTGTGCCAAGAAATCAACGCCAGGGCGTTTACGACTGGTTATGATATTTTCTTTGCCAGCGGTGAATTTAAACCAGAAACCGAGAAGGGCAAAAAGCTGCTGGCGCATGAGCTGACGCATGTAGTGCAACAGCAAGGGCAAGCGCAACGTGTAATGCGTTCACTGGATCCAAATGATGCTCCTAGTGGAAATAGCCAGGCACAGCAACGTTTGACTGAATTATCCATTCTGAAAATCCCAACCACTAAACAACGGCATTTGCCTATTTATTCCAGTCTTTCCCAGCGTGGTCTGTTAAAGCGGATTAAATCTTATCGTCGGCCGAGAAGTGGGCCGGAACGACCCAATCAAATCCGTGTCTGGAAAAATGCAGTGTCGGCCAATACAACGGAGGCTTTGGTTACACAAAAATTATCGGGCAATAATTCGGGGGATGACCAACAACAAGGAAGTGTCATCAGTTTGCCAGTGGATATGAATCATCCGGTTAATTTCCAACTGGCGGATGGCTCCCAGCACTCTCCACGTAAGCGTGACTTTTTAAACGATCTGGTGAAAATTCCGACCTGGAACCGTGAAGGTAATCGTACCCGCTTTCAGGTAGATCATATTGTCGAATTACAGGTTTCTGGTGAAGAAGGACTAGAGTCTTCTACCGGTAATCGGGTGGAAAATATGGAGCTGTTTGATGCACGCTCCAATACCACGTCCGGGCGCGAAATCATGCAACGAATTCGTCGTGATGCCCGCGCTTATTACGATTCGTTAGCCCCATCTGAACGCACTGCTTTTCCCAGTTATCGCACCTGGTTGAGAAATCATGACATTTTGTTTGATGGTGGCGTGCAAACCTTTGCCGGGCGAGTACCTGAGGGAGATTCTTCCTGGTGGACCCGCAGCCAGATTCAGGAATTAACCCATTTGGATGCCCTGCGGGGGATTGCTCCACAACCTTTGGAAGGTTCGGAGCGTCGCTTTGTGTTGGCCTCTGGCCCTGGTGGTGTTGAAATTGATCGCTTTCGGCGTCGTGCGAATGCTATGGAATTTAATCCGGCTGCCAGTCAACGACGTAGCATCGCGGGTATGCGCATCCGTTCCTTCCATCTGAATAATGAGAGCGAAGTTGATAATACCAACCGGCCTCAGACTCAGATCGGTACCATGCAAGCGACCTGGGATATGCCGGAGAGTGCGAATAATACCTGGCAACCGGATGAAGCCGATGTCGATTTACCCATATATGGCCTGGGCCCTCACTCCGGTTATGTGGTTGTTGGAAACCCGCTAAATGTGCATTTTGCCCATGCCAGTCCAGTAACGTTTAACGACGTATATATCGGTGCAAATGGTGTCAATGCCAGCGGCAATCTGACCCCTTCTTTATCGATGCTGAAAAATGTTGATATTGCCGTACAACTGGTGGATGGCGATATTCTATTTCGGGCGGAATACCGGCCTGATAATTTGAGCCTGAATATGCCTGGGCTAACGATCGACAACGGTATGATTGGCCTGACCTACAGTGGTGAAACCGGTTTTGGTGTGGATGGGAGTGTCGACCTTGCCGTCAATAAGGTTGGCGATGGCACCATTACTGCGGGTTTCCGTCAACGAGACGGTTTCTTTGCCGAAGGTGAATTTAACTTTGACAGTAAATTGTTCGACCGTGCTACGGCTAATATCTGGTACCGGGAAGGTGCGTTTGGTGGCTCTGGCACGTTGGGGATCGATTCCCCGGATAAGGTCAAAGGTATTCGTTCAGCCGAAATCAATGTCGGTTTTTCAGAAGAGGCATTCAGCGCTGAGGGTCGAGTCAGCCCTGATATACCAGGTGTGGAAGAAGCTGGATTAACAATTCAGCACAGTGAAGAAGAGGGTTTGCTGATTGGAGGAAATCTGAATCTGAACAGTGATACCCCAGGCATCCGCTCAGGCAGTGTTAATGTTACCCTGAGGAAACCGGAGAATGATTGGAAAGTTGCGGCGACTGGCACCGCAGTGCCCGATATTCCGGGTATTGATTCGGAATTATCCATTGATTACAACGACGGTGCTATCACCGCTGAAGTTCAGGCGGAATATCGTCGTGGCATGTTATCTGGCCGGGTCGAAGCCGGTGTAACCAACCGCAGTGTTGATAAAACCACCGGTGAACTAAGTGACACAGCTGAGCCGGATAATCCGCTGATTGTCTACGGTGGCGGCTCATTAACCCTGCAATTAGCACCCTGGTTGCAAGGCACAGCCGGAGTGAAATTTGCGCCCAATGGCGAGATGACGGTGACTGGTGAAATTGGTTTGCCGGACGAGTTAGAGATCTTTGCCCGTCGGGAACTGAATAAGAGTTTGTTGAATATCGCCGTGCAGGCACCGATATTCCCCGGCATTGTCGCCGAAATTGGCGGTGGCTTAAGCGCTCAGGCAGGCATCGGCCCTGGGGTGATTAACGAGCTGCGCTTAGGTGTGGAATACAACCCGGATCGGGAGCAGGATACTCGTATTACCGGCGATGCCAGCCTGAGTATTCCGGCCGATGCCGGTTTAAGGCTGTCGGTACGTGCCGGTATCGGCTTGGGCATTACCGGTGCCAGTGCTACTGGCGGGCTGGAAATTGGTGGTTCGCTGGGCGTCGCCGGGGCCGCCGAAGCCAGTGTGCATATCGAGTGGACACCGACACAAGGGCTGGATCTGGAAGCCAGAGTCGGGGTGCATGCACAGCCGAGCTTTACCTTTGATATTTCCGGCTATGTCAGTGTGCGGGCGTTGGGCATGGGCGTTTACGACAACCGCTGGGAATTTGCTTCTTACACCTTTGGCTCGGATTACCGTTTCGGTATCAGCTTGCCGATTCATTATCAGGAAGGACAGCCGTTTGATATTTCATTAAACGATGTCGAGTTTGAAGTGCCTGATATCAACACCAACAGTCTGCTGCGCGGGCTGGTATCGAGGATTGCCTGATGGAAACCATACAAGCGTTATTACAACAAGGCGTGCAGTTGCACACTCAGGGCGACTTTCAGGGGGCCGTTATGGCCTACCAGCAGGCACTGGATCTGGACCCGGATAATGCCGTACTGCACAACAATCTGGGATTTCTTTATGGACAGCTGCAGAACTGGGAGCAGTCGCTGCATCATTTGCATAAGGCTATTGATATTAACGACCAGCTGGCCATCGTCTATGCCAATCTGGGGCAGGTGCAAGCAGCGACACAGCAGGGCAAAGAAGCTGTTAAAAACCTGCAACAGGCCATTACACTGGAGCCGGATAATACCGATCATTGGCATCAGTTTGCGCGGGTGTGTTTTGCGGCTCAGGATTATCCCAATGCTGAATATGCCTGGTACCGGGCGTTAAATCTGGCCCCGGACAATGTGGAATATTTACTGGGACTGGCGACCACCATGGTGGCGCAACAGCGTTACAGCGAAGCCTATCCTGTGTTTGAGCATATTTTTCAGTTGCAGCCGGATTGCCAGCCCGCTTGGGCGCAAAAAGGCGTTGCGCTGTTTTTGCAGCAAAACTACGGCGCTGCCAAACAGTGTTTGCTGAAGGCGCTCGACCTGAATGCCAGCGACTATACCGCTCTGAAACATCTGGCATTGACACATATTGCCTGTAAAGAGAATGAACAGGCGTTAGCAACCATGGATCAGCTCCATCGCGTTTTCCCACAAGATACTGCGATCGAATGTGATCTGGCCGTGCTGGAATTGTCGGTGGGGCGCAAGCAGCAAGCGAAAGATCGATTGCAACAATTGGCTGCGACTCAGGAAGATTCTCGGGTTTTGTATTACCTGGCTGTAAGCCTGCAAGAGTGTGGAGAAAACCCGTCTCAGTCGGAAGTATTATTTAATAAAATTATTGCGCGCCAGGATGAATACAGTACCAAGGCGAAAATGAGCAAACAGCTACTTAATATTCATTAGACCCAATATTCGGAAAAGGCATAAATTGCGTAGTTTTTATCGGTTTATGACCTGATGCATTTTTAACAAAAAGCACATCAATAATTTGCCTGAAAATATCAGATTTACTGGGTGCTTGCTCAGTAAAAATCTTCTGGTACTGTCAGCCTTCTTCACAAAACCAGCCTGATAGGCCCTTGCCGTAACGATGATTGTTGTTGGTGATGATAGTTATTGCCCGATGATTTCTGTATGTAGCGATAGGAGTTTATTGATGGAGTATTTTAATGGAAGAATGCGGCTCGGTAATTATTTACGGACATCAAACATCACCAGAGTTCCCCAATTTTTGTCGCACCATTAATTCATTGGGGTTTGAATTTCATATTAGTGATCTGAAACAGTTTGAGCGATGTAAGGGCAATGCAAAAAATATTATTGAGATATTACATCTTATTGAACCAGATATTAATAATTATCCATTTAAATTGATGCGCCAATCCGGGCCTTTTAATTTATTAGTAACGACGGCAGAACGATTGCGTGTGCAACCCGAGTTAACTCATGTGGCTGCTGAGGTTTCACTGGCCAGTGCTGGCCTGGACGAAATAGCCCTGCGTTTACATCGCAGCATGGCATTTGTATGCGCTAATGAGGAAAAAGCTGATTGTGCTGTTGAGGGCATGGTGGGGAATTCTGAAGTTTTTTGTCGTACGCTGAATATTGCTCAGCGTTATGCTCAAACTGATGCAACCGTATTAATTCAAGGTGAAACAGGTACGGGTAAAGAGCTGGCAGCAAAAGCCATTCATCAGCATAGTAAACGTAATACAGGTCCCTTTAATGCCTTAAACTGCGGTGCTTTACCGGATCACTTGATTGAAAATGAGCTATTTGGCCATGCTAGAGGAGCTTATACTGATGCTCGTTCGCCCCAGGCCGGTTTGCTGAAAGACACTCACGGTGGCACCTTGTTTTTGGATGAGGTGGATGCTTTTTCGTTAAAAGCGCAGGCAACCTTATTGCGATTTCTACAAGATGGTAGTTTTCGTGCTTTGGGGAGTGGTAAAGAAGAATGGGCCGATGTACGTATTATTGCTGCCTCGAATCAAAATCTTCACGCTTTGGCCGATCAGAAAAAGTTCCGCCCGGATTTATTGTACCGGTTAAATACCTTAAACCTGCATATGCCCAGCTTACGTCAACGGATGGATGATATTCCGTTATTGACGCGCTATTTTCTCAGCCAGTGTCACCACAAATATCGCTTGGGGGAAAAAGTGATTCATCCGCTGATGATGGAAGAAATGCAACATCAACCATGGCATGGCAATGTACGCGAACTGGAGAACTATGTTCAGCGCATTTATTTATTAAGTGACCAGCCAGTGATTAGTTGTGAGCCTCAGGTCGGCAACCACAATGCGGTAATTGTTGATCCGGCAAAGACACATAATGAGTTTGAGTTTTCCGCCTTTGCCGATGCTAAAAAAGCGGTCATCGATCAGTTTGAAGCCGACTATTTGTCCAATTTGCTGCAACACACCCGGGGTAATGTCAGCCAAGCGGCACGTATTGCTGGCAAAGAGCGCCGGGACTTAGGCCGTTTATTGAAAAAACACAACATTGATAGAGCGTCGTACATCTCAATTTGACGCTAGCCAGGGTCGTCCGCTTTACCGCCTGAGTCAGGCAATCACAAACGGAAGCGGTTTCAGCCTGTTCCTACGGATGAGAAACCGCTAGAATAGCGCGCAATTGAAACACACCAGATAAGGTACTTATACATGGCTCTGATCAGCATGCGTCAGATGTTGGATCACGCCGCCGAATTCGGCTACGGCGTGCCTGCTTTTAACGTTAACAACCTGGAACAAATGCGCGCCATCATGGAAGCGGCCGACAAAACCGATTCTCCGGTTATTGTTCAGGCTTCTGCTGGTGCCCGTAAGTACGCCGGTGCGCCTTTCCTGCGCCACCTGATTCTGGCGGCGATTGAAGAATTTCCACACATTCCGGTATGTATGCACCAGGATCATGGCGCATCTCCTACCGTATGTCAGCGTTCTATCCAGCTGGGTTTCAGTTCGGTGATGATGGATGGTTCTCTGGGCGAAGACGGCAAAACGCCAATGAGCTATGAGTACAACGTTGACGTGACTAAGCGCACGGTTGAAATGGCACACGGCTGTGGTGTGTCGGTTGAAGGTGAGCTGGGTGTACTGGGTTCTTTAGAAACCGGTCAGGCTGGTGAAGAAGATGGCGTTGGTGCAGAAGGCACTCTGACTCACGATCAGATGCTGACTGACCCAGAAGAAGCCGCCGACTTCGTTAAGCAAACCGGTGTGGATGCACTGGCGATTGCCTGTGGTACTTCTCACGGTGCTTATAAATTCACTCGTCCACCAACGGGCGATATCTTAGCGATTGACCGTATTAAAGAAATCCATAAGCGTATCCCGGACACTCATCTGGTAATGCACGGTTCCTCTTCGGTACCACAAGAATGGCTGGCTGTGATCAACGAGTTTGGTGGCGAAATTCCGGAAACTTATGGTGTGCCGGTTGAGCAAATCGTTGAAGGCATCAAGCACGGTGTTCGTAAGGTCAATATTGATACTGACCTGCGTCTGGCGTCTACCGGTGCGATTCGTCGCTTTATGGCGGAAAACCCAGCTGAGTTTGATCCACGTAAATACCTGGCTCAATCCGTTAAGGCGATGTCTCAGATCTGTATCGACCGTTATGAAGCGTTTGGCACGGCGGGTAATGCGTCTAAGATTAAAGCACTGTCTCTGGATGCGATGTTTGATCGTTACCAGTCGGGTGAGCTGGACCCTAAGATCGCTTAATCTGCTTGTATTGTTTGATAAAAGCCGGCTTTTAGCCGGCTTTTTTGTGCCGTTCATTTATTCTTCTAAGCTTTGGTATTGGTTAAGCAATGAGTCACACAAGATAACGGACAAAAAGCAGGCAAAAAAAAACGGGCAAATAAATACATATTTGCCCGCTGAATAGAGTGGATTTGTTTAAACTACATGTAAAATTGTGTGATCACAATACGACTTTTCTATTAGTCATCATTAAATTGTCATCGTTAAATGTTTGACGCTGACTTTCGGGAATAAACGTCAATTAACCCAGCTTTTTTGCCGTTTCCTGAATTTTCTGTACCATCGCGCGTAAGCCATTTCCCCGGGTCGGACTTAAGTGCTTGACCAGATCGACCCCTTCAAAATACGCATCAATATCAAATTCCAGAATTTGCTGAGCGCTCTTATGATTATACGCTGCCAGCACCATACCTAATAAACCACGCACAATATGGGCGTCGGAATCGGCCTCAAAGCTGAGAGTGCCATCATTATTCTGGCTGTCGATCCACACCTGGCTCTGGCAGCCACGTAGCAGGTAGTCGTCATTTTTTTTGTCATCGGCCATTGCGGGCAATTGCTTGCCGAGGTCGATGATGTATTTGTATCTTTCTTCCCAGTCGTCGAAAAAGCCCAGAGTATCAAGCACATCGTCGCTGGTAATGGTTTTGCCGAAATCGTTTTCAGTAATGCTCATAGCTAAAGTTCGGTTCCTATGCCTGTTCGGTTGACAGAGATTCAATAAACTGACGGATACGTTGTGCTGCTTCAATACATTCTTCAACGCTGGCGACCAGCGCCATTCGTACCCGACCAGCACCAGGGTTAATGCCATCGACGGTGCGGGATAAGTACGAGCCAGGCAGTACGGTCACGTTTTGCTGAGCGAATAATTGCTGGGCAAACGTTTCTTCATCAATTGGGGTTTTCAGCCATAAATAAAAGCTGGCATCGGTTTGCCGGACATCCGCTACCGGTTGCAGAATATCGAGTACGGCAGCAAATTTCTGGGTGTATTGGCGGCGGTTTTCTTCAACGTGTATTTCGTCATTCCAGGCAGCAATACTGGCCAGCTGAGTCTGAACCGGCATGGCACAGCCATGATAGGTACGGTACAGCAGGAACGGCTTAAGCAGTGTCGCATCACCGGCAATAAAGCCGGAGCGCAGTCCTGGCAGGTTGGAGCGTTTGGATAATGAATGGAACACCACACAACGTTTGTAATCGTCGCGACCTAAACGCTGACAGGCTTCTAATAAGCCCAATGGGGCGTCGTTACCCTCGACGTAAATTTCCGAATAACACTCGTCACTGGCAATGATAAAATCATGTTTGTCGGCCAGAGCAATCAGCTTTTCCAGCGTACTGAACGGAATCACCGAGCCGGTTGGGTTACCGGGAGAACACAAGAACAGCAGTTGGCAATGATCCCAGACAGAAGCATCCACCGCGTCAAAGTCCGGAATAAAATGATTGTCTTCCAGGCAAGGTAAAAAGTGCGGCTCAGCACCGGCCAGGTAAGCTGCCCCTTCATAGATCTGATAAAACGGATTCGGGCTGACCACCAATGGCTGACTGGCAGTACGATCAACGGCTGCCTGAGTAAAGGCAAAAATGGCCTCGCGGGTACCATTTACCGGGATCACCTGAGTCTGTGGATCAACACTATTCAGTTTAAAACGCTGCTGTAACCACTGAGCGATGCTGTCACTCAGTTCCGGTAGGCCTTTGGTGGTCGGGTAGTTTTCCAGACGGTGAATATTGTCGATTAAAGTTTGTTGCACAAACGCCGGTGCCGGATGTTTGGGTTCACCAATGGATAAGGCAATATGGGGTAAATCCGGATTTGCGGTTACGGCGGCTTTCAGACGCGTGAGTTTTTCAAACGGATAAGGCTGTAATTTGTTAAGATCCGGATTCATGCTGCACCAAAGTGAATAGTAATCAAATTTGCTGGTGGCGCACTATAGCATTTTGTTGGCCCAATTGCTGAATTGGTACATACCCTCCAATGAGCTGACGCATCGCATTGCAACTTGATATGAGGCAGGTTGTTAAAGGATTAACTGTATTCTAATAAGTCTTATGAGTTGTATATTTTCCTATCCTGTTGACCGCTTAATGGCGCAGCTGGTGCCACTGTTGCTGCAGGTATCACTGCTGGTGCTGGGCCTGTCTGTATCTCAGGCTTACGCGGGTGCTCAACAGGGAGAGCTGGATGCCTTTGCCTGGGATCCCCGGGAAGTGCCACTGTTACTCGATGGTGAGTGGGGCTTTCGCTGGAATGAACTGGATACCGCCGAAGCCTGGCAGGCGCCGACTGCGCCCTGGTTTACTATGCCGTCCACTTGGGACAGCGGTGGCAGGGCTGGCTGGCAACACCCCGGGGTAGGCCATGCGACCTTTACCCTCAGTGTTAACCATGTGTCAGCTGGCTATGAATACGCGGTACTGGTGCCAGAGCAGTCGACTGCATTTCGTCTGTACGTGAATGAGCGCCTGGTAGCTGAGGGTGGTCAGGTGAGTGATCAGCCGGACTTCGCCCAAGCCTATAATGGCAATCGGCTGATTATGATTCCAGCGCCGGATCAGGGCCAGCTAAGGTTTAAACTGCACCTCTCAAATTACCATCATCACAGTGGCGGGCCATGGCAGGTCATGACATTAGGTCAGCGTGACGCGATGGTGGATGAATATTTTTCGGTCACCGTGTATGAAGCCATTGTTGCCAGCTTGATGGTGATTATGGCGATTCTGCTGGTGTTGGAATATTACGCTGATCCAAAAGATCGCTCGGGATTATGGCTGGGGCTGTTTGCTCTGGTGTTGGGGATTCGTCTCGGCATTACCGGCTATACCCCGTTTTACTGGATACTGGATGAGCAACTGCCGTGGCAATGGCATATGACGATTGAATATCTGACGATGCTCACCGCGCCGGTGTTTTTTACCGCCTGGATTCATACCAGCTTTCCCAGAGATTTATCCGCTACGGTCGCCAGTGTGATCAGTGCTCCGTTTCTGTTGGCAGCGGCAGTGTGTATCGTGTTGCCAACCCTGTATTTCAGCGCTCTGCTGAATGTATTTGTTTATATGTTGTTGCTGGTCACGCTATTAGGCATTGGTTTGTTGCTGTGGATTTGCTGGCGTGGACGTGACGGCGCACGCTTATTGTTAGTGGGTGTGGTGCTTCTGGGAACGGCCATTACCCATGATGTGCTGGTGAATTTGCAGCTGCTATCGGAATCGCAATGGATTTCAGCCGGGTTGCTGGCATTTGTACTCACCCAAACCAGTAATCTGTTAGGCCTGCGGGTCCGGCAGCGACGTCAGATTGAATTTTTAAGTGCTCAGCTGGCAACGGCTAACCAAGAGCTGGAGAGTCGGGTCGAAGTGCGTACCCGGGATCTGGCTGAAAAAGCCCAGGCGTTAGAACGCGCTAATAATCAGTTGCAGGTATTGGCGAATGTTGATGGTTTAACCGGTTTGCTGAACCGGCGGGCTTTTTTGGCCCAGATGAAACAGTTGAGTCAGTTATCCGCTCAGGTGGCGTTGCTCTGGATCGATGTCGATTACTTTAAGCAAATAAACGACACCTATGGTCATGCTGCTGGAGATAAGGTGCTGAAAAAGCTGGGTCATATTCTCGGTAGCTTAGGCCGGGATCAGGATCGTGCCGGGCGCTTGGGCGGCGAAGAGTTTGCTTTGCTGTTGCTCGATTGTGATCAGGCGGGGGCACAACAATATGCCCAACGGTTGCAGCAGTCCATGCAGCAGATGCTCTTTCCGGAGTGGCCAGCGTTAAGCAACATCACCGCCAGCATCGGTATTGCCAGTGGCCGTCTTGGCGACGATACCTGGGAAACACTGATACGTCAGGCGGATGAAGCCATGTATGAAGTGAAGCGTAACGGTCGCAATGGCTACCGGTTTGCTGACTGACTTCAAACGACGTTATGTCGACGTAAGTCGTTTTTCAACAGCCTGCCAGTCAGGCATCGGCTTCCGTCAGGTAGCAGTAGGCACTGCCGCCTAACTGCTTGGCTTTTTTCTTCGCCTGAGCCGCCAGATTTGCCATATGCTGGCTGCTGCCATTGTTAATTAATGACGAGGGCACAATGCCAATCGACAGCCCCAATAATGGGAACTGCCCGTGCTGGCCATTACGATCGCTGCCCAGAATAAATCCGGCTTGCCAGTCGTCTTCGCTGTGATATTCACGGCTTTGCTGAATAAACGCGTCCAGTATCTGCTGGCATTGCTGTTTCACATCGGCGGTCTCGGTGATCACCACAAAATCATCACCTCCGATATGGCCAATAAAGCAGGCCGGTGAGCAGTTGTGCTGCAATAACTGGCCGAGCCAGCGTAAGACGGAATCACCCTGGCGGTAACCATAGTGATCGTTATAGGGTTTAAAGAAGTTCAGATCGACATAACACAGGTGAAACGGCTTATGCAGCTGTAAACGCTGCTCAATGGCTTCATCAATCAGCACATTGCCCGGCAATAAGGTCAGTGGGTTGGCATAACGCGCTTTCTGAATCTGACGATCAGTAATGCGCTTTAATAAGTCTTTGGTATTAACCACTCCCTGATAACGGCCCATATGTGTGACCAGAAAGTGCTGCCGTAAATAGTGATCTTCGTCGTCAGTAATGATCTTACTGACTGCTTCTAGCGACATAGCGGCGTCAACAATTAACGGCGACTGCTGCATCAGCTGGTCGGCGTTTTTCTTTTCATACAACGCCCGACCATAAGGCAGGGCAAACATTTCCAGCAGTTTACGGCGGTGCAGTAAGCCAACCGGGCGTTCGTTTTCAATCACTGGCAATGACATCAGTTGCTGATCGTTCCGGAATAATTCGTCGGCCGCCGCCAGGCTGGTATCCGGCTGAATATAACGAACTTCATGACACAGCTGGGATATCGGTTGCTCCAGACGACTTCCGGTGCGTTTCTGCTGCTCCTGACGCTCGCCATTAGGAATGATCACCTCAGGCTGAATCTGAGGGCGACCTAATAAATACCCCTGACCGAGATAAATACCAAAGCTGCGGATCACCTGCAGTTCGGCTGGCTGTTCAATCCCTTCGGCAATCACTTCACAATTCAGCTGCTCACACAGATGCACAACTGACGCAACAAAGGCTTGTTTCACCGTGTCCTGATCAATGCGATCAATAAAATGGCGGTCGATTTTGACGTAATCAGGATTGATTTCGGACCAGAGTTTTAAGCCGGAATAACCACTGCCCAGATCATCAATCGCAATGCGGTAGCCAAGGCTTTTCAGATAGTCGATACGCTGAATAAAGTCTTCCATATAGGTAATTGGAAAACGTTCGGACAGCTCCATTACCACCTGTTGTGGATTGACTCCCAGATCTTTCAGGCGTCCGGTTAAATAATCAATTTCACTTTGATCAGCATCCAGAGTCTGAGGTGTGACGTTCAGAAACAACAACCCGGAGAGTTGTGATTGTGAGAAATGATGAGCCGCCGAGCGCAAACATAAATGTTCCAGCTCGGTGACCTTGTCAAACTGCTGGGCAGCCTGAAACATACGCTCCGGGTGTTGCAGCATATGGCCGGGTTCTCCCCGGCTTAAGGCTTCGTATCCCAGCGCTGTGTGGCTGCGTAAATCAACAATCGGCTGCAGCACGGAATAGAGTACTTCGCGGTTGAGAATATCATCCAGACTTTCTTCCAATGCTTGCGGCATCATTACTACAACCTTTTATCAGCCTGTTACATGAACCTGCTGATGCTGCAGTGTGGTTATGACGAAACGATGACGCTTCGTCAATTATTGATGAAGCACTTACTTCAGCGCTTATCTAACCCGAAGAGCAGAGGTTAGAGAAGCAGCGGTCAGAAGAATAACAATGACCCTTTCACGCCCTGAACATACCAGTTCATACGGTGCAGATCCTCATCATCCAATGCCTGGCCCGGACGAACCCGGGTACGGCCACGATGATTGCTGATCGGCCCGGCAAATACCTGCTTTTCTCCGGCTTCAATTTGCTGCTGTAACTGATACACATCCTGTTGTACGGCGGTTGGAATTTTTTCACTTAAATGCACCAGGCGTGACGTTGAGTCTTTCATGCCGGTCCATTCACTGCTGCTTTGCCAGCTGTCGTTCAGTAGTGCTTCGATGCGCTTAACATAATAAGGAGCCCAGTCATGAATCACTGAAGCCAGATGATACTCTGGAGCAAAGGACGACATGTCGGCGTGATAGCTGATGACATAGGTCTGGCGTTTTTCGGCAACTTCAGCAACAGCTGGTGAGTCGGTGTGGTGGGTCAGCACATCCGCACCTTGATCAATCAGTTGATTGGCCAGCTTGGCGGCTTTTTCCGGGGCGTACCAGGCTTTGGTCCATTCCAGAATAACTTCCGCTTCCGGGTTGGCTGCCTTAACGCCCAGAGTGAAAGCATTAATGCCGCGAATCACTTCCGGGATGGCGTGGGCGGCGACGTAACCAATCTTATTGCTACGGCTCATTTTACCGGCGATATAACCGGCCAGATAGCGCGGCTCATAGGCCCGGGTAGCGTAGTTAGCCAGGTTAGTCGAACTGCGGTCACCAGTAGCATGTTCAAATTTCACCTCCGGATTCTGGCGGGCGATATGGGCGGAAGACACCATATAGCCCATCGACGTGGTGAAAATAATGTCATTTTCGTCGGCCAGTTTTTGCAGCGTCTCACGGGAAGCGCGGCCTTCGGGCACAAACTCGACAAAACTGGTTTCTACTTTTGGGCCAAAACGTTCGTCGATGGCCTTACGCCCCTGATCATGGGCATAACTCCAGCCAACATGATTGGCCGGGCCAACATAGACAAACGCGGCTTTTAACGGCGCGGCCTGGGTTGAATGGATAAAAGATAAGCTGGTGGTGATTATTGTTGTTATTGTCAGCAGCATCCGTGTCAGATAAGTGGGGAAGTGGGTCATGCTGAAGCCTCGTTGCTGTATTTTGCTGATCATGTGGTCAGGATTGGATTTTCCTGATTGGACGGTCAGGAATCAATAAGAGAGTGTATAAATTGTCACCAGTAAGGCTGTGTTTTGCTGTTATTGCGTGATTGAAGCGACAAACTGTTCAAATAATGGTCAGCTTTTGCCATAAAAAAGGCGACCATTGCGGTCGCCTAATAACGATAGGAGCAGGTAAAAGACCCGGCTTTAAACCCCCAGCGTATGTCTTAAATGTGCGTTCAGGAAGCGGCCTTGTGGGTCCATCTCCTGGCGAACTTTGAGAAAATCATCAAACCGCTCATAACGTGCTGCCAGTTCGGCTGCATTTAATGTATGAATTTTGCCCCAGTGAGGGCGGCCGTCGTATTTCCAGAAAATCGGTTCAATCGCAGCAAAGTATTCTTTGTAATCTTTATCGTGAAAGTTATGACAGCTGATTGAGAAACCATCGCGCTGATAAAAAGGGCTTAACCAGAAATCATCACCTTTGACATAACGAGCTTCGATAGGGAAAACCACCGGAATATTCTTCTTTTTGATGGTCGCCAGAATTTCAGCCAAACATTGAGGGCCAACTTCTGCCGGCACCGTGTATTCCATCTCGTTAAACAGGATATCGCGCAGGTTGCCAAAAATTTCCCAGGATTTACCGTAACGGGTTTCCGGCTCAACACCACCAGCCCCCAGATTGACCAGCCAGCTGCGCATAAAGGGCAGGTAATCAATCACATTAGACAAGGTGCGGAAGGCTTCATAAGCATCGCCAGAATTCGCCGGAGGTTCTGCCGGAATATCTGCCGGGTCAATTTTGTCGATAGCAACGCCGAGCATGTAGTCGCTGTGTGGCAGGGCAAACATCTCGTAATGACGATGCTGATCGCGCAGTTCTGCCGCCCGGGCCAGCCCTTCTTCTTCCGACATCATCCAGCTGTGTTCTTTCAGGTAATACGCTTTGTCGGTTTTAATCCGTGCTTTGGTTAACACACCCAGGGCGCCGAGGTTATTACCACCGGCATAAAATAAATCGCTGTTGTTGCTGGCGGAGCACTCGACAATATCACCGGCGGCATTGGCAAAACGCATCTGGGTCATATGAGTTGAAATAGAGCCGAGGTTTTTGCCGGTACCATGGGTTGAGGTGGCAACGGCACCACCAAAAGCCTGAGTATCAATATCCGATAGGTTGATCATCGACATATCGTGTTGCCACAGCTTTTTGCCCAGCTGCGAGAGACGCGTGCCAGCCCAGACGTCGGCTTCCATTGTTTCTGGGTTCACATTTTCAATACCGCGTAAACGCGCTAATGACAGCAGCGTCTGATCGGTTGGCACTAAGCCTGAAAAACTGTGGCCGGAGCCAACACAACGGATGCTGTGGCTTGTATTGCTACTGTTGTTAACACTGCTGTGGTTAACGCTGCGGATGGCTTCCAGCAGCTGGTCTTCATGACGCGGCACCCAGCGATCCATCGGCTGGCAGTTCTGATTGCCCGACCAGTTGCTCCAGGGTAAAACCCGTTTGCCCGCGCTATTGATAATGCCGACCGGCGCTTTGGCTGGCGGCTGAGAAGAGCAGCCGCTATTGGTTGCAACACTGCCTGCTAACATCCCCAGCCCGGCCGATTTTAATAACTGGCGACGACTGAGTGGAATGCGGTCAAAGTTCATCTTATTGCTCCTGCACCATGTAACGAATCAGATCTTCCATATCTTCAGCACTGCACTCGCCGCAGGTGCCCATGGCAGGCATATTGCCGATGCCTGTGATGGCGTTATTAACCAGTGTTTCCATGCCTTTATCAAGGCGATCCTGCCATTCATCGCGGATAAAAGCCTGTGGTGCTCCGGAAGCCGATACGGCATGACAAGCGGTGCAGTACAGGTCGTAGAGTTCAACGGTGTAGCTATCAGTGGTGTTATTAGTAACGGCGCTGGCTGGGATAGCGGTCAGTGAGCTGGTCAGACACAACAACCAGAACAATAAGCGGGGCATAGGTGAGTCTCATCTTTGTTGTTATCGGTTTTGCTTATGAGACTACCTAAAATGGAACATTCGTACAAACTAAAATTAACCCATACGTTTGCTAAGGTCTGGCCTCCAGTGATGGATAGTCAAACGGCTGTAACTGGTATTTCGACGGTGCGATGCCATAACGCGCAGAATCCCGCCCATCTCGCCAGAGCGTGTTTTGTAAATAGTCGCCGGCACTGACCAACTCGATCTGGTGCTGTGACAATGCGGTCAATTCCTGTTGCAGCACTTTCAGTGTTTCCGGGTACGGGTGACCAATGGCCACGGCGATACCGCGTTGTTGCGCTCGTTGGATGGCTTTCTGCAGTTGTTGCCGGATGATGTCTTCTTCCGCCACATGATCGAGAAAGATATGCCGCTTCAGGCTGGGCAGCCCGGCTTTTAATGCTTCGCGTTGGGCAACGCTGTTGGCGGTGGTCAGGCTGTCGACAAAAAACAGCCCTTGCTGCTTCAGCACCTGCATAACCACCATCATGGCTGCGCTATTTTCCGTCAGCTGGCTGCCCATATGATTGTTGATGCCCGTTACATAAGGTATGGCCTGAATATTATCCAACAGGGTGTCACGCCATTGCTGTGGTGTCATTTCTGCGGTTAAACCACCCGGACCAAGCTTGGCGTGAGTCTTGTTGGCCATTGGAGCGTGCAACATGACCGTATGACCACTTTGGTGTGCTTGTTCAGCCAGTGAGCGGGCAAACGGTGTATGGGGCAAAAAAGCCAGATTGAGTGGCCCCGGCAGTTCCAGCGTTTGTTGCCCCAGAGATCTGTTATTACCAATATCATCAATAATCAGGATTAATTGTGCCTGAGCCAACACTGGGCGTGGCAACGCCAGTAAGGTCAGTAAAATCAGCAGGAACAAAAAGCCGGGCATGATGCCCGGCCGGTATAACGTGTGTTGCAAAGCCATCATTGGTCGTTCTGAGCAGCCGTTGTTTTAGGTTCGGTTTTAGATTCAGCTTTTTGCTTCGCCATCTGGGGAGACAGAATGGTGACTCCGCGCAACAGGGTATGCGCTTCGTACAGCTGAAAATCTTGCTTCAGTAACTCATTGGAGCTGATGGTTTTATCTTCGGCCTGGTCTTTGGCTTGAGCGTTGTCATTGTCTGACTGAGGTCTGCCGTCCTGATTTTTCAGATGGCCATGCAGGTCTGATTCTTTATACACCCGGCGCTCATAAGGGGTGACTTCACTTTGTTCGACCCAGATATCCGGCTTGATGCCTTGTGCCTGAATTGAGCGGCCATTGGGCGTGAAATAACGCGCCGTGGTTAACTTGATGGCTTTTTCTTCGGTAATGGGTAATACGCTTTGCACCGACCCTTTGCCAAATGAGCGGGTACCCACAATCACGGCACGTTGGTGATCTTGCAGGGCACCGGCAACAATCTCAGAGGCTGAGGCCGAACCACCATTAATCAGCACTACCACCGGGATATCCGCCGCGGATGTCTGTTCAGTGGCGGAGAAGCGCAGTTCGGAATTAGCGGCACGGCCCTGGGTATACACAATTAAGCCGTCGTCGATAAACACATCGGTGACCTCAACCGCGGCGTCCAACACGCCTCCCGGGTTATTACGTAAATCCAGAATTAAACCGTTGAGTGGTTCTGGCGCGGAAGTCCATTGGTTAATGGCTTTATTCAGCTCCGGGCCGGTTTTCTCCTGGAACTGAGTAATACGCACATAGCCGATGCCGCCACT
The DNA here is from genome assembly GCF_965226395.1 of Bacterioplanoides sp. Lineage (GTDB taxonomy): Bacteria > Pseudomonadota > Gammaproteobacteria > Pseudomonadales > Oceanobacteraceae > Bacterioplanoides. The sequence continues at coordinate 2,631,070 of NZ_OZ245358.1, forward strand.
CAGAGTTTCGGTACGAACACTGGCGACTTTGATCTCGGCGCGCTCCAGAGTGAATGTCAGCAGTTCTTTTTCATTGGCCCGACGAATTTCTAAGGTGATTTCAGAACCGGGTTCACCACGCATACGATCAACCGCGTCGCTCAGATTCATGCCCATCACGGCTTCACCGTCTAGCGTGACAATTAAATCGCCGCTTTTGATGCCGGCTTTTTGCGCCGGGGTATCATCAATCGGGGTGACCACCCGGATCAGGCCATCTTCCATACCCACTTCAATGCCCAGGCCACCAAACTTGCCGGAGGTACTTTCCTGCAGGTCGCTGAAGGCCTCAGGTTGCAGATACACCGAATGTGGATCTAGTGAGGTCAGCATGCCGTTAATGGCGTATTCCAGTAGGGTTTTGTCATCCACTTCTTCCACGTAGGAGCTGCGGATACGCTCAAAAATTTCGGTGAAGTTGCGCAGTTCACGTAGTGGCAGGCGGCCTTGTGGCGCGGTGTCGGCTGACGGCCCACTGGTCTGCTGTTCTGATGATTCGCTGTTGCTGTCAGACAGAGCTGGCTGAGTCAGTAACAGTCCGAGTACAAACGGGCTGATTCGCTTAAGTGATAAAGATAACAAGCCGGGCATCCAATAACTCAGTTCTAATAATGAACCCGAAGAATGGCACAAAAGTCACGGCTTTAAAAACGTTGCGTTTTTTATTTATCGGCGACGCAGCCAGGATGCAGGATCTTTTGGTCGGCCATTGTGGCGTATTTCAAAGTAGAGGTTAGATTGACCCGTGTCGGTATTAATTCCGGCTAATGACAAGGTATCGCCCTGATTTACCCAGGCACCGACCTCATAAAACAGCGTCTGGTTATGGGCATACAGGCTCAGATAGCCCTGGCCGTGATCGATAATGGTTAATAAACCAAAGCCACGCAGCCAATCGGCAAACACCACCCGACCGTGATGCACGGCGCTGACTTTCTGCCCTTCGCGGGTATTAATTAACCAGCCATCCCAGCGGGCTTGCTGATCGCGGCGATTACCAAATGCCTTAGCAATAAGGCCTGTGGTGGGCCGGGGTAATTTGCCCTTCATTGAACGGAACGGGCGCTCGTCGTTTTTGCGCACGCTGTTGCTGATCAGGTTCTGTACTTCACCGAGTAAGCGTTCCAGTCGTTTGCGGTCGGCTTGTTTGCGTTTTAATTGTTGTTCACGGCCGGATAACTGGCGGCTTAAACTGGCTAACAGTTTCTTTTGTTCAGCTTTGCGGGCACTGAGTTTGCGATTCTGTTGCAGCAACCGGCCTTCGGTTTGTTGCAACTGGCGCTCTTGTGCTTCGATTTGTTCGGCGATGGTCTCCAGTCGCTGTAATTCAGCAATCAGAGTTTTGATATGTTCAATCCGGGCCTGATTGAAATAGCTGAAATAGCGCATCATGCGTTGCGCTTGTTGCGGATCATCCTGATTCAGCAACAGCTTTAATGGCCCCTGATCACCCAGCTGTTGCGCCGCGCGCAGTTGCTCAGCTAAGTGAGTACGGTGTTGTTCACGGAGCTGGCGTAGCTGGGATTGCTCCCGGCGCAGCTTTTTTAGGCGGGCTTGCTCCTCCTTAAGCTCGCTACGAGTGGACTCGATTTTTTTCAGCAGTTCGGCAATTTCCAGATCGGATTTGCGTAATGCCTGATCGAGCTGGCTGTATTCGTCTTTGGCCTGATTCAGCCATTGCTCCAGCTTTTTGATTTCCTGTTTCAGGTTATTCAGCTGCTGCTCATCATCGGCAAGCGCCGCAGGATGAAACAGCAAAGCACCGGAAAACAGCAACAGCAGTGATAACAAACGCATAGCCAGCCCGCTCTTATTCAAAACCGCAGCAATCAGGAGAAATCAATCAGCGCATTACCGCTCATTTCTTCCGGCTGTTGTAAGCCCATCATGGCCAGCAGAGTGGGGGCAACATCACATAAGCGGCCCGGTTGCAGCTGCAGAGCTTGTTCACGGCTGTGCACATAAATCATGTCCACCGGCCCGGTGGTGTGTTGTGTCATTGCCCGACCCTGATCATCCACCATCATTTCCGCGTTGCCGTGGTCGGCGGTGATCAGACATTCGCCACCCACTTCTAACAGCGCTTCGGTCACACGTTTGATGCTGGCATCAATGGCTTCGGCGGCTTTTAACGTCGCTTCGTAAGAACCAGTATGACCAACCATATCGCCATTAGCGTAGTTACACACAATCAGGTCATATTCCTGCGCTTTAATAGCCGCAACCAGTTTGTCGGTGACTTCCGGTGCACTCATCTCGGGTTGTAAATCGTAGGTCGCTACATCCGGTGACTTGATCAGCTCACGGGTTTCGCCGTCGTACAGATCTTCACGGCCACCGGAGAAGAAGAAGGTAACGTGAGCGTATTTTTCGGTTTCCGCAATACGCAGCTGCTTCAGACCCAGATTCGAGACGTATTCGCCTAAGCCGTTGGTCAGCGCTTCCGGTGGGAAGGCGCAGTTAGCCGGAATCGTAGCGGCGTATTCGGTCATCATTACAAAGTCTGATAACGCCGGTTTGACTGTCCGTTCAAAGCCATCGAAGTCGTCACCGTCAACAAAGGCACGGGTTAACTCACGCGCGCGGTCCGGGCGGAAGTTAAAGAAGATAATGCTGTCGCCATCTTTTACCTGAGCATCGGCATTACCCAGAATGGTGGCCTGAACAAATTCATCGTTTTCATCACGGGCATACGCGGCATTTAACGCGTCGATGCCATTGGCGGCGCTGAACGGCGCTTTGCCTTCGGTCATGGCGACATAACCTTGTTCAACACGATCCCAGCGGTTATCACGATCCATCGAATAGAAGCGGCCAATTAAGGTCGCCAGCTTGCCGTTGCCCAGTTCGGCCAGTTTGTTTTCAATCAGTTGGATTGACGGTTCTGCTGAACGTGGTGGCATATCACGGCCATCGAGAATGCCGTGTACGTTAGAGCGTTTAACGCCTTTGGCTTTGGCCATTTCCAGTAACGCAACCAGGTGATCTTCGTGGCTGTGGACACCACCGGGAGACAGCAGGCCAACAAAATGTACCGCGCCGTCATTGGCGATGGCTTTGTCCATCGCCGCCACCAGAGCTTCATTGTTTTGCAGCTCGTTATCGGCTATGGCTTTGTTAATACGGGTGTAGTTCTGATAGACGATACGACCAGCGCCCAGATTCATATGACCGACTTCGGAGTTGCCCATCTGTCCATCTGGCAGGCCAACGGCAGCGCCGGAGGTCTGGATCAGTGCATTCGGATATTCTGCTAACAGACGATCCCAGGTTGGGGTCGGAGCGTTGGCAATGGCGTTATGTTCGGTTTCTTCACGATGGCCCCAGCCATCCAGAATGATCAGTGCAGTTGGAGTAGGACGTGATGTCATGCGGGCAAACTCAACTCAGAAAATAAGAGGGAACGGGCAAGCCGATGTTCAAAAGCCGCAGTGTACCTGAATTGCCAATGGGCGGCATCTTTCACATTTTTATTTGCGGTGCTGTACAGAATTATTCAAGCGGCCCTTGTATTTGCCACAAACGCTCCCAGATACATAAGCAATGACGGATGCAGCGGTGGAGCCAAATAGGCTTGAGCGCTATACTGCGCGCTCATTTTTATACGCCGATGATATGACGGCATGTCATCTGCAGGTCATTTAACCGGTAAACAATATAGGTCTTGTATGGATCAGCTTTTTGAATTCATTGGTAATCACTGGTGGTTAGTGGGTATCTGGGGTGCTTTTCTGGCAGCGTTGTTGTGGGACAACAATCAGCGCTCCGGTCAGTCTCTGTCTACCGCTCAGGCCACCCAGCTGATCAACAAAGAAGACGCCCTGGTGTTGGATATCCGTGATAAAGGTGAGTTTGGTCAGGGTCATTTAGCGAACGCGATTAATATCCCTTACGCCAACCTGGCCAACCGTATGACGGAGTTATCGGCCCACAAAGACAGACCCATTCTGCTGGTATGTAAAACTGGCCAGACCGTTGGTATGGCTGGAAAAATGTTGCGTGAGCAAGGCTACAACGCAGTACGCCTGAACGGCGGCATGATGGAGTGGAACGCACAAAACTTACCCGTCGTTAAAAAATAATCCGGGTTAATGTTTAACCCGGCTAGCTAATAAAGATGTTAAGGAATTAAGACAATGGCAGAGAATCATCCACAATTTGCCCTGCAACGTATCTACGTAAAAGACGCTTCGTTTGAAGCTCCGAATGCACCGGCTGCTTTTACCAAAGAGTGGAAGCCAGAGATCAAACTGGATCTGAACTCCGGTGCCCGTAAGCTGGACGAGCAGCACTACGAAGTGACCGTTAAAGTCACCGTGACCGCGACTAACGCTGAAGAAACTGCGTTTCTGGTTGAGCTGGAACAAGCTGGTCTGTTCACCATGGCGAACATTCCGGAAGATCAGCTCAAGCCAATGCTGGGTGCGATGTGCCCGAACATCCTGTTCCCGTACCTGCGTGAAAGCATCGACAGCATGGTCGTTAAAGGTGGCTTCCCGGCACTGATGTTGGCACCGATTAACTTCGATGCTCTGTACCAGCAGCGCTTACAGCAAGAGCAGCAAAAAGTGGCTGAAACAAACGAAGGTTCTGAAACCATTCAGTAATACTGAATGGGTCTTCGGCCAATAAAAAACGCCGTTCGTGAAAACGAACGGCGTTTTTTATTGGATCACGTAACGAATTAAGAAACCGCTCCCTCATAACCAATCTGGCGCCAGGCTTCATAGACCATTACGGATACGCAGTTGGATAGATTCATGCTGCGGCTGTCGGCCATCATTGGCAGACGCAACCATTGTTCCTGCGGGAACTGCATTCGCACATCTTCTGGTAGGCCCCGGGTTTCTGGGCCAAACATCAGATAGTCACCTTTTTCAAAGGCCACCTCTGAATGGGTGGTTTTGCCCTTAGTCGTTAAGCAATACAGCATTTTCGGCTGTTCTTTGCTCATAAATTCATCAAAGTTTTTATGAATTTTCACCTTGGCCCATTCGTGATAATCCAGCCCGGCGCGACGCAGTGCCTTTTCTTCCATGTTAAATCCAAGCGGTTCAATCAGATGCAGCTGACATCCGGTATTGGCACATAAACGAATGATATTGCCGGTATTGGGTGGGATCTCAGGCTCAAATAAAACGATATTAAACATGGGCTTAGGTCATGTAATCAAAGAAATTAGTGACGACATTATAGTCACGTCAGGCTAGTAAGACTATGTCACGCCAAAGTTGATCTACACTCAATAACAGATACGTCAGATGGTTGAGGAGTCTATGTCTGGTTATAGGTCTAAGATCTTGAAAATGCTGCCTTGGTTTAAACATAAGTCCGACAATAGTCGTTGCTTAGGTATTGAGCTGCATAATGGCCAGGCATTTGCGATCTTGCGCGATCCCACGGGCGTGATTGAGTGCTGCTCGACACAGGCCGGTAGCGATGCATTGGCTGAAATCTCGCAATGGATTGAACAACACCAGCTGCAGCATTTGCCCTTGGTGGTCTCTCTGGATCATCAGGATTATGAGCTGCATTTACTGGATGCGCCCAACGTACCGGATCATGAGTTAAGTGATGCGTTGCGTTTTCGGGTGAAAGATATGATTACTCAACCCATCGAGCAGAAAGTAGTACAGGGCTTTCGCTTACCGGCTGATGCTTATCGCGGGCGTATGGATATGGCGTTTGCCGCTGTTATTGATCGCCAGCGTATTCAGCAACTGGTGGACTGGGCTCAGGAGCTACACCTGGAGTTGCAGGAAATCACGATTCCGGAGCTGAGTATTCTGCAGCTGGTGGCGGCACTGGAGCCGGAAGCCAGTGTTGGGGTGCTACGTCTGGACAATAAAGAAGGTGTTTTTTACCTGTATCAGGATGGCGGCCTGTATATGACGCGTCATATTGATGTGGGAGTCGATGATCTGGGGCTGGATGACGTCAGCGAAGGCGAACTGGCGCTGGAAACCGACAGCCGCCTTGAAAACCTGGCATTGGAAATACAGCGCTCGATGGATTATTTCGAGAGCCAGCTGGGCATGGGCAGTGTGGGTCAGATCTGGGCGATGGTGCCGGACGCAGTCGAGATTGATGCAATCATTCCTGAGCTGGAAGCGGCCGTGAACACCTCCATCCGTACGCTATCACTCGACAGTACCTTTAATCGTATGTCGCCTCCGGATTCGTTAACAGCCTCGTTAGCGACCGCATTAGGAGGGAGCTTGTCTTATGAACTGGCAGGTTAAGCAGCAAATTAATTTTTACACCGAAGCATTTCAGCCGCCGCAATTACCGCGCGATATCGCGTATGTGTTGTTGGGCTTATCGCTCAATATTGTGCTGATGCTGACGCTGGCGTTTGCCAGCTGGATCTATGTCAAATGGGAAGAAAAACAGCTGGCGGCTATTCAGCAGCAGGAATTATTTTTACAACAGCAAATTGAGCAGGTGATGGCATCCCGGCCAACACTGGAGGTCGATTCCGCACTGGAGCAGCGCAAGGCTCACGCTCAGGAAAACCTCAGCAGCAGCCGTAAAATTCTCAGTTATCTGACTCAGGGGCATTTACAGCAAAGTCATTCGTATTCGAGCAAGGTTGCGCAATTGGGAGAGCAAAAAATTGATGGTGTCTGGCTGCAACGGTTTTTAATTGCTGATCAGGGGCAGCAGGTTATTTTAGAAGGCTTCCTGGATGATCCGGCAAAATTATCCCCTTATATCTCGACACTGGTACAGAGACCGGCTTATCAGGACATTGCTTTCCGTTTTGTTGATATTCAGAAACCGGAAGAACAACGCTGGTTGTCGTTTGTGCTGGATACTCATTCACGTGATGGCAATGACGATAACCCTGAAAGTACCGCTTCTGACAACACAACCCAGACCTTAGCGCAGGGAGCAAACCAATGAGCTGGTGGCAGCACCCACAAGCAGAGCAGGTGATCAGTTATTACCAGGCTCTGAGTCAAAGGGAAAAGTGGCTGACCTTAGCCACACTTAATATTTTACTGGTGTTTTTATTTGTACTGTTTCTGATTGAACCGTCGTATCAGCGTGGCCGACTGATGCAGAGCGAAGCGGAAGAGCACCATGGCCTGAATCTTAAATTAGAGCAGCAGTTACAGACCTTGCAGAGCTCTCCCATTCTTGATCCGAATCGGGATTTGCGTAACGACATTGAAGCCCTGCTGAGGGAACACCAGGAGATCGAAAACCGCATTGGTCGTCTGACGGATGCGCTGGTCTCTCCGGAAGATATGGTCACTGTGCTGGAGCAAATGCTGACGCAGGATAAAAGCCTGAAACTGACCAGCCTGGCGACATTGCCACGGGAGCAGGTGACTCTGGAGAACAGTGAGCAGGGCACCTACCTCTATCGTCATAGTATTGAAATCCGTATGAATGCCACCTACAGCAGTGTGCTGGCTTATTTGCAACGTCTGGATGCACTGCCATGGCGGCTGTACTGGCAACGACTGGATTATGACGTCACAGAATACCCTCGTGGCGATTTGGTGCTTCAGGTGTACACCCTGAGCAGCCGCGAAGATCTGGTAGGAGGCTGAGATGCTGAAGCAAATTTTCCTGATGACTAGATTGATGTTATGGGCCGGGCTGATGTTGTGTTTTAGCGCTCAGGCGACAGACCCAACCCGTCCTCCGATATGGCTGAATACGGCTCCGGCTCAAGCGACCCCGGTTGCGCCTCAGACGCTGAATCTGCAGCAGATTCTGGTCAGAGATCAACAACGTTATGCCGTGATTAATGATGAAATTGTGACGGTTGGTGATCGTATCCAGCAGGCCACGGTTGTGGCGATCCGGCAAAGCAGTGTCACGTTAAAAACGACAAAAAGCCGTTTTGTACTATCTTTACTAGAAAGCAGCTCAATATCGGGTGCTGATGCCGCAGCAATCAAAAAGCCAGCCGTTAGCCAGCAGTCTGAAAATTACGGGAAGTAACAGGTTTTATGAAAACAGTCATAATTGCATCATTAACACAGTTGTGTGCCGCACTGAGGACTGCCCGGCTGTACCTGACAGTCTCTTTTCTGTGTCTGTTACTTTCTGCCTGTGCCACACCAACCTCACGGTTGGAGGCCGATAAAAAAGCATTACACCAGAATACTCCGGCGCAACCGTTATTAACGGCTGAACCGCAGCCGCGAACTGCCAACGTTTTTAACCCTGAACAACTATTGCCATCGTTAACCGATGACGATGAATTATCTGAAAAGCGCTTTGATGTACTTGCCCGCAAAGTACCAGCCCAGACGTTTTTTAACAGCCTGGTACAAGGCACGGATCAGAATCTGGTGGTTCATCCTCAGGTTAGCGGTGAAATATCGCTGAATATTAAAAATGTGACCCTGCTGGAAGCATTAAATGCGGTGCGTGATATTTATGGTTTTGATTTTGTGATGTCGCAATACGGCATTCAGATATTACCCAGCCTGCAACAAACCCGGATTTATCCGATTAATTACCTCAACGTTAAGCGCAGCGGCAACTCCGGTATGCGTGTCAGCAGTGGTCAGGTCAGCAGCACGACCAGCAACTCCAATTCTTCGAACAGCAGCAGTACAGAGACGGAAACCAATACGCTGAATGTCAGCCAGGTAGAAACCGAATCCGGTGCTGATTTCTGGACCAATTTACGCACAACGCTGGAGCTAATGACCAGCTCAGAAAAAGATTCACAGGTGGTTGTGGATGCCCATGCCGGTATTGTGATTGTTAAAGGACAACCGAATACGCTGAATATGATTGAAAAATATCTGGAGCGGGCGGAATTAAGCGTACAGAAACAGGTATTAATCGAAGCAAAAATTGTTGAAGTTACTCTTAACGATGGCTTTCAGGCTGGTATTAACTGGAATACGTTATCAGCCCGAACCGATAACAACTCATGGGATACCAGCCTGAGTTCTGTACCGTTATTAAATCCGGATCGTATTGGGGGTATTTTTTCGCTGGATTTCAGTGTTGGCGACTTTAGTGGTGCGTTGCAATTGCTGCAAACCCAGGGTGAAGTTAAGGTACTTTCCAGCCCGCGTATTGCCACCGTTAATAATCAGAAAGCGGTGATTAAAGTTGGCACTGATGAATTCTTTGTCACCGAAGTCAGTAACAGTACCACCACCAGTTCTACCGGCACGACAGATGCTCCGGAAATTGAATTAACGCCTTTCTTCTCCGGTATTGCACTGGATGTAACCCCTCAGGTTGGCGAACGGGACGAAGTGATTCTGCACGTTCATCCAACCGTCACTGAAGTGGAAGAGCGGGTCAAGGTAATTGAACTGGGCGACGACGATTTTACCTTGCCACTGGCGTTCAGTCGGGTGCGCGAAACTGACTCAATTGTGAAAGCGCGCTCCGGACAAATTGTGGTGATTGGCGGTCTGATTCAACAGCGTAAAGAAACAACAACTGCCAGTGTTCCGGTATTAGGTGATATTCCGGGGTTAGGTTGGTTATTCCGTCAGGAGCGCGAAACCATCCGTGAAAGTGAGCTGGTGATTTTATTACAGCCTAGGGTAGTGGGTTCCGGCTTGTCTGATCAACAGATTCAGTATCTTAATGATCGTTATTCTCAGGTGATGTTGCAGGAGGGTTAATTGTGGAAGTAATGCAACTGGCCGACTCCTGCTCGCGTTTTTATGGTTTGTCTCAGGCACCATTTGGCCTGACTCCCAATACCGATTTTTATGTTGACTTACCCAGCCAGCGCAAAGCCTTTGATATGCTGGTGTACGCCTTATCTTCGGGGGAAGGCTTTATAAAAATCACCGGTGAAGTTGGCACCGGAAAAACCATGCTATGCCGCCGTTTATTAAACACACTCGACCATAAAGGTTTTCATACGGCTTATGTGCCGAATCCGGCAGTTGACCCACAAGGCCTGTGGCAGGCTATCGCCCGTGAGCTGGAAATTCAGTATCAACATAACGGTGACCCAGCCCAGTTACGCGCCGATATTGAAGACTTTTTATTACAACAGGCAAAAAATCAGCATCAGGTAGTGCTGATTATTGATGAAGCGCAATCCATGCCAGTCGAAACGCTGGAAGCGCTACGGTTAATTTCTAATTTAGAAACGGAAAAACAAAAACTGATTCAAATCGTTCTGTTTGGTCAGCCAGAACTGGATGCCATGTTAGCTCGCCCGGAACTGCGCCAGTTGTATCAACGCATTACTTCTTCTTCTCGCCTCAATCCGTTATGCGATGATGAAAGTCTTGGCTTATACCTGCAGCAGCGCATGTGTCTGGCCGGGTATACCGGTTTGCCGGTATTTAGTAATAAAGCGATTAAACACTTATGGCAGGCTACACAAGGCATTCCGCGTTTGGTTAATGTGATTGCCAGTAAAGCTTTATTGGTGGGTTATGGTGCCGGGGTTCAGCGCCTTGATGTACGCCACGTCAGTCTGGCCATTGAAGATACTGAGTTTTCCTATCGTGAGCCCGCCAAAGTTCGGCGTTGGCCTTATTTACTGGCACTGGCTGTAACAGCTGTGGTGTGTCTATGAGTCTGGTGCATCAGGTTTTAAAAGACATTGATCAGCGCGAGCAGCAAGAACCGGTTGTTCCACAAGCCTTTATTTTATCCGAACCCAAAAGCACAGGTCTTTCAGCGTTATCCGGATGGGGAGCGGTATTAACGGGTGTTGCTGCGCTTGGGATTGCTGTGGCTGGGTACGTGGGCTGGAATCAGCTTGCGACACCAGAGACTGAATCAGCCAACAATAAGGTCGTTAAACTCAACTATCAGTCGATTCCGGAAATTAAGCCACAAGTTGCTTTTGAATCGGAAGCGTTAATACCGGTTGTCACCGAACCGCCTGAGTTAAAACAAATCACCGAACAGATAGAAAATTCCGGGTTAACTGAAACCCCTGAGGTCGTTGAGAGCCAACTAGCAGAAGTTCAGATTGCAGAAACTCAGCTAACAGAAACTCATGTATCTGAAGTAGCAGAGGTGCCAGAAGATAAAGCATCTGACACTTCAGAGAATGAAGCATCCAAGCTATTGGTAAAAACCGATTCTGAGCCTGAAATAAAAGCAGCCAATATAAAAGAAGCAATAGTTACAGTACCTGAAGTTGTGGTTGCAGCTGCTGATAAGCCACAAGCCCATATGCAGGTGAATCGCGACGGCCATGAAGTTCGCGATCAATATCTGGAGGTAAAAAATGCCATGCGCTTTGGCCAGTGGCAGAAAGCTGAAAAAATAAACACGCGATTGTTGCAGCGTGATGACCTCAATAATGACATTCGGAATAAAGCCCTTAGTCATCAATTAAGGATTTATCTGGAACAGCAAAACTTTTCTCGTTTTCTGAGTTTTTATCAACAGCACCAGAACATTAGCGATCTTACCTGGCTGGCAACGCTGGCTCCGGGGTTACATATGGCCGGAGCTTACGATGATGCCATTGCCAGTTATCAGCAGTTAATTCAGCTGCAGCCGGAAAAAGCCGACTGGCCGGTGGCTATGGCCTCTGCTCTGGAGCAAAACCAACAAGCAGCACAAGCTTTGGCCGTGCTTTCCGAAGTACTGAATCGTTATACCTTGTCGGCTTCACAGCGTCAGTGGCTGGAACAGAAGCGGGCAGATCTGAGGTAGTCCATGGAATTACAACCCCGAAAAAAAGTCCGTATTGGTGACTTATTAATGGAAAAAGGCCTGATCAGTGAAGATCAGCTGATGCAGGCGTTATCAGAACAGAAGAAAACCGGCAAAAAAATTGGCCGGGCGATTACTGAGTTGGGTTTTATTCAAGAAGACCAGTTACTGCAGGCATTATCCGACCATTTTAATTATCCATTTGTTGATCTGGCGCGATTTAAATTACGTCAGGATTTAATTCAGTCTCTGCCAGAAACTCAGGCCCGGCGTTTTCGCTGTGTAGTACTGGCTGAAGAGGGTGCCGGGTTATTAGTGGGCATGGCCGATCCGATGGATCTGATGACCATTGATGATTTGCAGCGTGTATTAAAACGGCCTGTAATGCCAGCGTTTGTGCGTGAACAGGAACTGTTGTCTATTCTCGATTCGGTTTATCGCCGTCAGGGAGAAATGGCGAGCATCGCTGGTGAACTGGAAGGTGAATTACAAAGCAGCGACTTTGATATCAGCGAGATGGCATTGTCGTCTGATACCAGCGAAGCGCCGGTGGTTCGTTTATTACAGAGTTTGTTCGAAGATGCAGTTCAGGTAAAAGCCTCTGATATTCATATTGAACCAGAAGAGTCACAATTACGTATTCGTTTGCGGGTTGATGGTGAGTTGCAGGAGCAGGTAGTAAAAGAGCGACGCGTTGCCTCTGCGCTGGTTTCTCGCCTGAAAATTATGTCGGGTCTGGATATTTCTGAAAAGCGTTTGCCTCAGGATGGGCGTTTTAATATTCGTGTCAGTCAACGCAGTATTGATGTGCGTTTATCCACCATGCCGGTACAGTTTGGTGAATCGGTCGTGATGCGTTTATTGGATCAGAGTGCTGGCATTCTTGATATGCAGGCACTGGGAATGCCGGAGAAAATTCAGCAACGATTTGAATATTTAATTCATCGGCCACACGGTTTAATTCTGGTTACCGGCCCCACGGGTAGTGGTAAAACAACCAGCTTATATGCTGCGCTGACGTCATTAAATACGCCTGAGAAAAAAATTATCACGGCGGAAGATCCAATTGAATACCGTTTGCCCCGGGTGAATCAGGTACAGGTTAACAGCAAGGTCGGGCTGGAATTTTCCACGGTTTTACGTGCTGCCTTGCGGCAAGACCCGGATATTGTACTGGTAGGGGAAATGCGTGATCAGGAAACTGCCGAAATTGGTCTGCGTGCGGCGATGACAGGCCATATGGTGTTATCAACACTGCACACCAATGACGCCGCTTCAGCAGCGGCACGGTTAATGGATATGGGAATTGATCATTATCTGGTGGCGTCTTCACTAAGAGCGGTGATGGCACAACGATTAATTAAACGCTTATGCCCACATTGCCAGCAACCACACGTTACCGAAGAGCAAGAAAAAACCTGGCTTCGTTCACTGGAAAGTGGCGCGGAAGAACAGGCTTATATCGAAGGGCGTGGTTGCCATCATTGTCATAACACCGGTTATCAGGGGCGAATTGGTATTTACGAATTATTAGAAGTAACACCAGCGATGTTGTCGTCTTTGAGACTAAAAGATAATGAAGGTTTTGCACAGGCGGCGGCCAATAGCCCGAATTTCCGGCCATTGGCGTTATCAGCGCTGGATTATGCCCGCCAGGGGGTGACCTCGCTGGATGAAGTCTTCCGTGTTTCGGCCACTCTGGAAGAATAAAGCGGGGTAACAGTGATGGATTTTATTTACCAGGGCCGTGATTCCCGTGGCAAAAAAGTAGAAGGCAGTATCAGCTCTGCCAATGAAAATGCCGCGCTGGCAATGTTGCAGCAACAAGGAATTACCCCCACCGGGCTGACGGAGGGGACACAGCAACAATCCATCGAGCGCCAGCCTATCCGGTTATTTTCAGAAAAAATAAAAGCGGATGAATTGATTTTACTGACCCGTCAGTTATACGCACTAACCCGGGCTGGTATTCCGATTATTCGCGCGCTGACCGGGCTGGCTGAATCCAGCCATAACCAGAAAATTAAACAGATACTGACGGGGATTTCAGATTCTCTGGTCGAAGGTTCCGATATGGCATCAGCATTCCGCAAGTTCCCTGATGTGTTTTCCCCCATTTATATCAGCATGATTCATATTGGTGAAACCACGGGTAATCTGGATGATGCGCTGCTTAAACTGGTGTCGCATCTGGAGATGGAACGAGAAACCAAAAAACGGGTTAAAGCTGCCCTGCGTTATCCCATTATGGTAATCACCGCGATGGCTATTGCATTAGTGATTATCACTATTTTTGTGATCCCGAATTTTACCGGTGTTTTCAGTAAATTAGGAGCGGATCTGCCTTTTGCTACTCAGATACTGATTGCTGTTTCAGATTTTATGCAGGCCTGGTGGCATCTGTTACTGGCTGGCTTAATTGCATTTTTTACCTTTTTTAGCCGTTACAGCAAGACAGGCCAGGGTGCTTTATGGTGGGATCAGAAAAAACTCAGAATTCCGTTGGTTGGCAGTATTTTTGAACGTATTGCTTTGTCTCGTTTTTCACGTTCGTTCGCCATGATGATGACTGCAGGAGTACCTATTCTTCAGTGTTTGTCGATTGTGGCCGACAGTGTTGGCAACCGTTTTATTGGTGCAGCAGTGAACAGCATGATGGCCGGGATTGAGCGCGGTGATCGGTTAACCAATACCGCATCAGCGACAGGCCTGTTTACCCCGTTGGTGTTACAGATGATGTCGGTGGGCGAAGAAACCGGTTCCATTGATAAATTATTAAATGATGTGGCTGACTTTTATGAAGAAGAAGTGGACTACGAATTAAAACAGCTGGCCGATGCGATTGAGCCGATATTATTGGCGTTTATGGGCGTTTTAGTGCTGATACTGGCACTGGGCGTTTTCCTGCCAATCTGGCAGCTGAGTTCCGCAGTACGCTAAAGTCAGTTAATAAAGGTCATTTATGTATCAGAATATTTGTTTTGTTTGGTAACAGAAGCCGCACTACAGACTGAACTGAACTAGGATTAAATCAGTGATTATGGAACAACAAAGATCAGCCATTCGTTGTATCCGATCCGTTCACCATAGCGGCTCAGCAGGCTTTAGCCTGATGCAGATAACACTGGCTTTACTGGTGTTATCACTGTTACTGATTGTGGTGTTACCCGTGTTTTTTAATATGGTTGACGAGGCCCGGGATACACGCCTGAAAGCCGTTAACATTGGGTTACATTCTGCGGTGTTACGCGCTCGGGAAAAATGGCTGGTCAACGGCAGGCCATCAACGCTGGAAACTTATGGTGGCCTGCGTATGTCGAAAAAAGGGTGGCCACTGCCAGTCGATAGTAACCGACGATACAGCACCATCACTGCAGAGGGGTGTAGTCGTTTCTGGCGAAATTTATTAATTGATGCAGCACCACAAGTGCTTGCATTAAGCATTGCCTCAGATCGTACAATTGCTGGCGATGCAACAGATGTAACAAAAGAAGGAATAAACGAAGCACTGCGTGCTTCTGCTGATAACGGCTCTGCTGAGTTTTATGCCAACGCAGAGCAGGGACGTTGCCGTTATTACATGAGCCATGAAGGCCAACAGAATCTGAATGATACCATTCGGTTGATTGAATACGACCCCAATAATGGTCGTGTAATCTGGCGTATTTTATAAAATACGTAAGTGCGATAATGACGAGCAGGAGTTGCACAATGAAACGATACACAGCAAAACTACCAACCTCGAAAAAGCAGGCGGGTTTTACATTAATCGAACTGATTATGGTGATTGTGATTTTGGGTGTTTTATCCGCTTTTGCATTACCCCGGTTTGCTGATTTAGGTGGAGAGGCCCGTACAGCCAGTATTAATGGTTTAGCTGGAGCACTACGTTCAGCTGCCAATATTGCTCATGCACAACAGTTGGCAGAAGGGCTTGCTAATAATGCTAATGTAACCCTGGAAGGGACTGCGATCGCCATGAGTAATGGTTATCCAACAACCACCAGTATTGCTTTGGCTGCTCAGGTTTTAGCGGCAGACTATACCAATACAAACGGTGTATTTACTATTACCGGATTTACACCGGCAGCTGGTAGTCAATGTCAGGTTACTTACACTGCCGCCACGGCATCTGGTGCAACACCTCCCGTTATTACGGCACCCACTGTTGTTGCTGTAACCGGTGGTTGCTAATTGCAGCAGGCGAAAGGTTTTACATTAGTAGAACTGATTATGGTGCTGGTAATTCTTGGAATTGTCAGCACCTTCGCCGCTTCGCGGTTTGCTGATCGTCAATCGTATTCCGGTCGTGCCATTGTTAATCAGTTATTAGCTAGTGCACGGCTGGCCCAGCAAACCGCCTTTGCCCAATCTTCAGCCAGTAATGTGCAGATGCAGGTTAATCGTTCCGGTGATCAATGGAATTTTCAGGTACTGGGAGGCGATGGACTGAATATTTTACTGGATGCCGGTAATGAACAGATTCGTTTTGGCACTAACCTTTCTGCTGCATGCTCAGCATTGAGTAATGCTTCTTTAACTCTTTCTTTTAATGGCCAGGGGTCATTGGTTTCAGGTCAGAATACCCGCATATGTGTGGTAGATGATAATCGTAGCCGGGAAATTTGTATCAGCTCAGCAGGGTATGCCTATGAAGGGAACTGCGTTTTATAGTCATCCGGCCCGGCGTCGTAGCCGAGGGGTTACTCTGGTCGAGCTGGTAATCAGTATTGTGGTTATTTCGATTGCGCTAACGGCATTGCTCAGTAGTTTCTCGTTATCGGCTGGCCGCAGTGCCGATCCAATGTGGCAGAGCAAAGCCACTCAGCTAGCTCAGGCCTATTTAGATGAAATTATTGCGATGCGGTTTCAGGAGAACTCTCCGATAGAAGGCGGTGCTGTTTCCGGTTGTGCTATTTCTGGTAATGAGTCCGATGAAACCAGCCGTATTTTATTTGACGATGTGGATGATTATCACGGTTTAAATGAACAGGCCCGGTTTTTAGATAGCACAGTACCCACCAGTTATGTGGGATATCAGGCTGCAGTTACAGTGACGTGTGCCGATGCAGCGGGCAACACTGGTGGCCTGGTTAATAGCAAGTTAATTACTCTGCAAATTACCTCGCCCACCGGACAACAATTATTGTTCAGCGCTTTCAGAGGAAATTTCTGATGGCTAAGCGGGTATTCGAACGAAATGGCTTTACCCTGATTGAATTATTAATGGTGATTGTGATCTCCGGCATTCTGGCAGTAGGTATCACCACCTTTATTGCTCAAACATCGGATACTCTGGTTTCCTCATCACAGCGATTAAATCTGGCGACCACAGCTAATGTGATCAGTGAACGTATTTCGCGGGAAATTCGTTCAGCTTTGCCTAATAGCGTGCGTATTTTTGATGACGGCAGTAACAGCTGTCTGGAGTTTGTGCCGGCAATTAACAGTTCTGAATACCTGTCGGTGCCATTAGCTGGCCCTGCTAACAGTTTTCAGATTATTCCGTTATTAAGTGGTGTTAATCGGGGGTATGTGTCTGTGTATCCTAGCAGCAGTAACGCCGTCTATAACACCAGTAGCAATACCGTGACCCAGGTTCAGGCAAATATTGCAGCTGCGCCGGCACCAGCTCCAGCGGGTGTTCAACAGGTAACCTTTGATGGGGCTAGCAGTGTGCAATTTCCTACGGATTCACCCACCCGGCGATTTTATTTAACCACACAGCCGGTAGCTTTTTGTGAAGACAGCAATGGCTTTGTCTGGCGTTATTTTGATTATGGTTTTCATAGCAACAGCCGCAGTTCATTGCCACCGGCGGCGAATCAGCGTCAGGTGATTGGTAATAGTCTGCAACCGGGCAGTCTGGCGTTTGAATTAACACCGGCTCAGCTGCAACGCAATGCGGTCGTTCGTGTCAGTATGGTCATTACCTCGCCTCGTAATGAATCAGTCGCGATTGCTCAGGAGGTTCAGTTACGTAATGTTCCCTGAATTCAGCCGACTGTCTTCGTTAAAAAAGGCTTCGTTAAAAAAGACTTCGTTACAAAAGTCTTCATTAAAAAAATCCGGCGGCTTCAGCCTGCCGGTGGCTATTTTTATTATTGTGATTCTGGCTTTGATTGCGGTGGCCGTAAACCGCTTAGTGGAAACCGGCAGTCGTTCTTATGTTGCTTCATTGCTTTCCAGTCGCGCTTTTTATGCCGCAGAAAGTGGTGTGCAGCTGTCATTAATTCAGGTGCTGGATACCCCGGTTTGCAGTTGTAGTGGTGTGACTGATATCAGCTTTACCAATGTATCAGGGTTATCCGCCTGTCGTGCTGTGGTGAGCTGTGATGATAGCCTGGTGATTAATGGCGATACTTATTGCACGTTGAGCAGTCGCGGTGAATGTGACGGAACAAACTCACAACGAACCGTTGAGGTACGGGTAAAATGAAGCGTTTTGGTTGGTTATTATTACTGTGCTTTCCCGTGTTAGCGCTTGCCTTACCCAATCCGGTTGCTCATTACCGGTTTGATGAAAATAACTACAATGGCTCTGCGGGTGAAGTTCTGGACAGCTCGGGCAATAACCTGCATGGCACCACCTTTAATGGCGTTGATAGTGAACCAGACAACCCGGCAATTGGTGATATCAGCCTTGGCAGTTGCCGTTATGGGCAATTTGATGGCAATAATCAGTTTGTCGCCATCCAGGACAGTAATTTTCTGGATTTTAGCAATACGTATGCGATCTCCGTCTGGTTCCGCCCTGATGCACTTCCGACATCCGGTTTAAAAACCGTGCTGGCAAAAGATGATAACTATGAAATACATATTGATACTTCCGGAAGAATCAGCTGGCGTTGGTTAAGCGCTTTTTTTGGTATTCAGCGAACGATTAACAGTGGGGCAACCATTAATGTCGGAGACTGGAATCATGTGGTGGTTATCCTGACCCAGAGTGGTTTTCTGAGTGTGCGTGGTGAGATTTATCTGAATGGTGCTTCAACCGCGACACAAAGTTTTATCGGGTTTTCCCGACAAAATAATGATGCCTTACGTATTGCCAGCCATGAAGATATTAATGGCAGCAACTTCGATGGCGATATTGATGAAGTGTATATTTTTAATCAGGTACTGAGTAACAGCGATATACAGGAACTAAGAACCACAACCCGCCCTTGTGCCGGAGAAGTGTCATGCAGTGACAGTTTCCCCGACGGCATCAGTAGTCATGCCTCAAACGGCACGATTACTTTTGGTAATAATGCTCAATTACGCGGCAGTCCGGATAATATTTTAAATACGACGGCAATTATTTCAGGGACTAATAGTAGTTGTGATACCGGAGCCTGTAGCGCCAGTTTGGTTCCGGCAACGGCTTTTAATATTGGTGCTTTTCAGGCCGGTCTTGATCGTACACCAGCGGTGAGTCCGGTGGATGTAACGACGGGTAATAATGGCAATATTGCGATTGGTGGTGTTACCGATCAGTACGGCACCATTTCAGTTGGAAATAATTCTCTGATCGGAACATTTACCGGACGCAGTGACTTTTATATTGACCGCCTAGTGACCGGGAATAACACCATTTTAAACCTGGTCGCTGGTAATTACTGGATTCGTAACCTGACGTTGGGAGGCAATAATACTATTAATGTAATCGGCCAGGGAACGGTTCGTATGTTTGTCGAAAATAACGTAGGCATTCCTCAGGGATTATTAGCCAATGCTGCGGCCGCAAACAGCCCAAGAGATGCCTCTCAATTTTTATTATACAGCTATGGCGACTTGACACTGTCTAATAATTCAACCATCAGTGGTGTGGTGTATTCTGGAGTCCGTTTAAATATCGGACAGAATTCATTTTTATACGGAGCTGTGTCCGGTTCTACAGTGACCATTGGCAATAACACCCAGATTAATTATTTACCGGCTACCATCTCTGCCATTGATTTTGGTGGTTTATGTAATATCAGCAGTTGTACGCTGGGATCTTTTCAGATGTCACAGCCGGATCATGCTTTGGCATGTCCGTTCTCCCGGGTGCCGATTCAGATTCAGGCCATATGTGATGATGGTTCAACCATTAAAGATGATTATGCTGGCAGTATTAATTTATCTACCAATGAAAATAGCCTGAGTCAGTTTTTTTCAGCGGCCAGTGGTGGGAGTGCCATAACCAGTGTCGCCTTAGATGGCAGTGAAATGGGGCAAACATCGGTTTATCTTTATCATGAAAATGAAAATACGGCATTAGCCGTTGTTGCTGAAGATACCGTTGCTGGTGTCACCTCAACTTCTACCGATGTAACTGAATTCCGCACTTCAGGCTTCAGAGTTACGGATGCCGCGAATAACGATGCTTCTCCTGCCAGTTTTGCCTGTGGCAATTCGACCTCTTTTCGTTTGTTAGCCATTGGTGAAGACACCCAGGGAACACCGTGCCAGTTGCTGACCGGATTTGCCGGCAATAAAGATTTTAAAGCCTGGTTTGAAACAGATACCGACCCGTCAATGAGTGGTAATCAATCTGACAATACTCCATTGGTGGTGAACAGCAGCACCATAACGGCACAAGGCAATAGCAATGCGGTTCCTTCGGCAAATAATCTGACGCTGACTTTTAACTCAGGTGTCGCTGATATTTCCGTTGGCTATGCCAATAGTGCTCAGATTCAGGCGCTGCATTTTCTGCATGACGATGCACCTTATGGCACAGCGCCGTTACCGGATGATATCCGCACTTCAACTGGTAGCTTTGTGGTATCACCGGATCGAATTCAGCTGGCGATTAGTGATAGTCGCAGTAACTGCAGTTCTGCCAACGCGACGTGCAGTGCTTTTCAGGCCGCGGGAGAGTCTTTCACCATGACGGCAACGGCTCAGTGTAGCAATGGTGCAACCGCGGATCAGTTTATTGGTCGTGTAAATCTGGCGCATGAATTAGTGGCGCCAGCTGGAGGGAGCGTTGGTGCGATATCGACGGCGACTGTTGATATCAGCGACAGTGACAATGGTCAGGCTGATTTCAGCCAAAGTGTCGATGAAGTGGGGGTGTTTAATTTTCTGACGAATCCGGCCTCTAACCCGGCAAGCTATTTTGGTGTATCGCTAGCGCCATTTCGCCTCACTAATATTGGCCGTTTTTATCCGGCAGCTTTCCGCCTGACTAATACACCAATGATTAATTCGGCTTGTAATAACAACTTCAGTTATATGGGGCAGGATGCGCTGGAGGTTCAGTTTTCAGTGGAAGCACTGAATACAGCTTCTGTGCGGGTAAATAATTACACCGGGAGTTTTGCACAGGACACGAATATCACTCTGGTGGCAGAAAATGATAACGATGGCTCGAATCTGGGAGGTCGTTTAGCAAATGTGGATAATCTTAATCAGGCTGGCTGGATTAATGGTTTGGCCAGTTACACTGATAGCGATATTGCCTTCAACCGTGTGTTATCCGGCCCGGATGGCCCATATCAGAATTTGCAGCTGGGATTACAGTTATCCGATGATGATGCTGCGTTAACAGATTTAACGATGAACGCCGCAACCACAGGTAGTTGTTCGGGGAATGGCTGTACGGCGGCAATATTAGGCAGCACGGATGTTCGCTTTGGTTCCTTATTTTTAGCCAATGCCTTTGGCCCCGAGACCATGCCACTCAGTCAGCGGGTTGAAGCGCGCTATTTTGATGGTAACCGCTTTATTGTGAATACCGATGATAATGCCTGTCACACCCTTCAGGCGACCACGCCACCACTAACCACAACAGGGGCGCTGGCGGCGCTTAACCGCAGTGTACAGCAGGGAATTAATGCCGGTGTTGGCTTTATTCAATACGATGCCCCGGGCGTGGGCAATAGTGGCGTATTAACGGTGGAATATCAGGCTCCGTCCTGGTTAACCACCGAATATGGAACCAACGGTGATGCCAATGATTATGAAGAAAACCCGAACGCTACGATTACTTTTGGTCAGTATCGGGGGAACGATCGGGTTATCTTCTGGCGTGAAGTTACTAATTAATGCACTTCGCTATCGTCTTCACCATCGGATTCCGGATGACCGTCGACATCCATTTCCAGCTCTTTGATTTTACGGGTCAGGGTATTACGTCCCCAGCCCAGCAGGTTGGAAGCATCACGACGGCGACCAGCGGTATGCTTTAAGGCGGTTTCAATCATAATGCGTTCAAATGCCGGAACCGCGGTATCTAATAAACCCACCACTCCAGCGCTTAATTGCTGGTCTGCCCAGTAACGCAGCGCCTGTTCCCAGTTACCGCCACTGACATTACCACTTTCCTGTTGCATTAATTCTGGTGGTAAATCGCTGATTAATACTTCCCGGCCAGAAGCCATGACGGTAATCCAGCGGCAGATATTTTCCAGCTGACGCACGTTGCCCGGCCAATCCAGCGAGGATAAATAATCTTCGGTTTCGGTC
Source organism: Bacterioplanoides sp. (assembly GCF_965226395.1). GTDB lineage: Bacteria > Pseudomonadota > Gammaproteobacteria > Pseudomonadales > Oceanobacteraceae > Bacterioplanoides. The sequence goes on from NZ_OZ245358.1 coordinate 2,653,174, forward strand.
TTCAGGGTTTTGACTTCCACCTCTAACTCTTCAGCAGCACGCTTGAGGAAGTGGGTTAATAATTTCGGAATATCTTCACGACGTTCCGCCAGACGTGGCAGGTGAACCCGGATAACATTTAAGCGGTGGAATAAATCTTCCCGGAAGCGGCCTTCTTTTACCAGGTTTTCCAAATCCTGGTGCGTTGCTGCCACAATCCGAACGTTCACTTTAACCGGCGTGGTACCACCGACGCGGTAAAATTCGCCATCGGCTAACACCCGCAATAATCGGGTTTGCGTGTCAGCCGGCATATCACCGATTTCATCCAGAAACAGGGTTCCGCCATTGGCTTGCTCAAACCGGCCACGACGCTGACCGCCTGCACCGGTAAAGGAGCCTTTTTCATGGCCGAATAATTCCGACTCAATCAGGTCTTTGGGAATGGCGGCCATATTCAGCGCAATAAAAGGTTCGGCAGAGCGCGGGCTGTGCTTGTGTAATGCGTGGGCGACCAGCTCTTTACCGGTACCGGATTCACCGTTAATCAGTACCGTGATATTGGATTGTGATAAACGGCCGATGGCACGGAAAACTTCCTGCATTGCCGGTGCTTCACCAATAATTTCGGTGTCTTCTTTATCTTCTTCCGATTCCGGTTGTTGTGCATTTAATTCAGCAAAATGATCAATCGCGCGCTGAATCAGAGCAACCGCTTCATCGACATCAAACGGCTTTGGCAGATATTCAAAAGCCCCTTGTTGATAAGACGATACCGCACTATCCAGATCGGAGTGAGCCGTCATAATAATCACCGGCAACTGCGGGTGCGCTTCTTTGGCTTCACGCAGTAAGGTCAGGCCGTCCATGCCCGGCATGCGAATATCTGAAATAATAGCGTCTGGGTGTTCACGCTTCAGCTGCGCTAATGCCGGTTCCGCCTGTTCAAAAACCCGGGTGCTGATGTTGGCCTGGGCCAACGCTTTTTCCAAGACCCAGCGAATGGATTTGTCGTCATCAATAATCCAGACAGTGCTCATACGGATTCCAATGGTAAATAAATTGAGAAAAGGGTGTTTCCAGGTTGGCTATCGACTTCGATAATGCCATTAACCTGATTAATAATAGATTGTGAAATGGAGAGCCCGAGGCCGGTGCCTTCCGGACGACCCGTTACCATCGGGTAAAATAAATTTTCCTGCAGCTTGGCAGGAATGCCCGGGCCATTATCACGAATATCAATTTGCGCCACTAAGCGATGACGCAGGTGGCCAATGGTAAACTGACGCACGGTGCGGGTACGTAATTTCAGTGTCGGTACCGGGATCGGTGGCTCCGCTTCCAGCATGGCCTGCATCGCATTACGGCAGATATTTAACATCGCCTGAACGATCTGACCTTTATCAGCGACTAATTCCGGAATCGATGGGTCGTAGTCGCGTTCAATCTTAATGCTATGTTCAGATTCAACACTGACCAGCTGGCATACGCGCTCCAGAATTTCGTGAATGTTCACTTCTTCTGTTTTCGGAATCTGACGTGGGCCTAATAAACGATCCACCAGATCGCGCAGGCGATCGGCTTCTTCAATAATAATTTCGGTATATTCTTTTAAATCGACTGACGGCAGTTCCCGTTCCAGTAATTGCGCCGCTCCCCGAATGCCGCCTAACGGGTTTTTGATTTCATGAGCCAGGCCCCGCACCAGATTACGGGTGGTTTCCTGTTTGGCGATCAACTGTTCTTCGCGGCTGATGCGCATCAGGCGATCTCGGCCGGACATTTCTACTAATAAGGTCGGCAGGCGGGTCTCTGGGTGAGAAACCGGGCTGACGCTGTAATCCAGCGTCACCTGATGCTGGTTATGCAGCATGATGCTGGCTTCACGTTTAGTGAACGAAGTGCCATTAATAATGGCACTTTCCAGTGCGGCTTTGGCTTCCGGAGATTCGTCCGCCAGCTCTGAAAAATGCACCCCCATACCACGCTTGTCACTCATCTCCAGCAGCGCTTCGGCGGCCGGATTCATATAGGTCACCATCAGGTCGGCGTCCAGCAGCACAACACCGGTATTCAGGTGTTCCAGTAAGCGTTGATTAATGATGGGGCTGGCCAGCATGGTTTTTCTCCCGGGTTCAGGTGACAGATGGCCTGTGATGTCCTGAACGATTTGATTACACCCGTTATCAGCAAAAACTAAGCCATATTGATATTGTGCACAAAAATAGCGCTGAGACTGGCTTGTTGTGCGTTTAAGATGAGCGGAATTTTATAATATTAAGACATTTTGCACTTATTTTGTGCGGTTTTAATAAGTTTTGTATTTTTATGGTGCGAGTGTGGGTGCTGAAAATCAGAGAAAGGAACAAGCTCAGTTGTTTATTAGCTAGGGCTTGTTAACAGGCCCTAGCTTAATCGGTTAGCGACCAACCGAGGTACGTTTGACGTAAAGCGTTACGGTGTTGGAGCTAATCAGCACCTGATCTTTGTTATCCACCACCCGTAGCTGTAACTGGTGCTCACCCCGATCCATATATTCCAGTGTGAAATGTGTGCTGCTACCAGTCTCTACCACAACCCCGCGGTTCAGTAACTCAACCCTATGGCCTTGTTGCAAGCCGGGTGATAACACACCATTAATCGCAACATTACCTGCGGCTCCGGTAGGAATAGTGGTGCCATCGACCGGCGATATAATGCCTAAGCTGGTGTAGCTAATGGTGGGCTCTTCTTCAGGCTCTGGCGTTTCTGGTGCCGCAGGTGCAACAAAAGCCGGCATACTGGGTAACGCTTTCACTTTATGGGTTTCCGAGCCCTGCGATGGCTGATCGCTGAAGGTAACATTACCGTCCTTATCGCGGGTCATATACACATCGGTCGCAACCGCAGCGGAAGCAGACAGCAGTACTGAAACAGACAGTGAAACAAGAGCGAAGCGATTCATAATGGGTATCCGGCCAGGTCGGTTCATGATGATAGTGATTTCAATAGTAATACCTAACGCGTATGCTGCGCCAGCGACACAGATCTAAATAATGTAAAAGAGAGCACCGTTTATGATTGGTTTGATTCAGCGTGTGATCCATGCACGGGTTGAGGTGGATGATACGGTCACAGGTAAGATTGATCAGGGCATCTTGCTGCTGTTGGGTGTGCAAAAAGGTGATGATGAGCAGAAAGCCGATAAGCTGCTGCACAAGGTATTAAATTACCGCATTTTCAGCGATGCCAATGGCAAGATGAATAACAGTTTACTGGATATTCAGGGGCAGCTGCTGGTTGTCTCGCAATTTACCCTGGCCGCCGAAACACAAAAAGGATTACGTCCAGGCTTTTCTTCGGCCGGGTCACCGGATGAAGCCGAACGCTTATACAATTATGTGGTTGCACAGGCGCAACAGCAGGTTACCACCCAAACCGGACGCTTTGGGGCTGATATGCAGGTGTCGTTGTGTAATGATGGGCCGGTGACATTCTGGCTCGAAGTTTAATGGTTTATTGAAAGTCCGCGTGTCCATAATGATTTTAATAATGATGAGAGAAAACTGATGGAATATTCCGCATTACGGGGCGCCCATATGGGGTTTGCCTACCTGAGCATTTTATTGTTCGTAATTCGCTTCTTTTTATTTTCAGCCAAACCCGTGTTGCGCACTAATAAACTGCTGAAAATTCTGCCGCATATTATTGATAGCCTATTGCTGATTTTTGCATTGTTATTGCTGCACAATGTATGGGGCAGTCCGGTGGTTGACTGGTGGATCGCTGCTAAAGTAGTTGGTTTGCTGGGGTATATTGGTTTTGGTATCGGTGCTATTAAACGCGGCAGCTGGCCGGCATTTATTGGTGCGCTGATTTGTTTTGCTTATATCTTTGGCGCGGCAAAAGCCCACAGTGTTTTGTCCTGGTTGGCAGTGCTCTGAGTTTTCATCTGGGCTGGATTTACAATTCTGAACTTTCCTGTGAATCCAGACTCAGATTACAATGAGATCAGATTAAACTGTTTGGCTCTTGGTTTGGTTACCGTATGTTGAATAACCTGCTGCGCTATGTCTTGATATTTGTTGTGTTGCTGACTTCTAACAGTCAGTCACTGATGGCTGCGCAGTCGTTATTAACAGAAAACATCCATCAGGCCGAACAGCTTACTGATGATCTTCCTTCCTGTCATCGTACTGAGGTGACCGACCCCAGCTCCGAACAGTCCGCTATCAAACTTGAATGTGAACGTGATTGCAGTTGTTGTAACGGCAGTTGCTCCAGCTTTGCGATAACACTGGATTTACCATTAGCCTTGTCGGGACTGCAGCATTTTGAAGTCCAGATGTCGTCCCTTGCTTCCCCTCTCAAGCGTCTGGAATCACTCCAGCGACCTCCTATTTTCGCTTAATACACCCAAAGACCGTCTTTAATTCGCAGTTTGTATTGCTGTAAGTCGTTTATTGTTTGTATTGAGCGCATTATGAAAATCATTGCATTTGTTGTATTGGCAGCCGGTATCGGTGCTGTAACCAGTTGGTGGTTAAAACCCTCGGTAAACAGCTCGCCCGGGAATGAAAAACAGCCATTATATTGGGTGGCTCCCATGGACCCGGATTTCAGGCGTGACCAGCCGGGTTTATCACCGATGGGAATGGAATTGGTACCGGTTTATGAAGAAAACCGCTCACCCGGTGAGGTGTCTATATCTGCCGCAGTAGAAAGTCAGATGGGGGTTACGACTGCGACGGCAGAGCGTCTTCCTTGGTTGTCGGCCCAGTCGGTGTTTGCTGAAATCAAAATGAATAATCAAAACCAGCAATATTTCCAGATACGCGCTGATGGCTGGATTGAAAAAGCCTATGTTTTTGCAACAGGAGAAGCCGTTAAAGCCGGGCAGCCATTGTTTGATTTTTACAGCCGCGATCTGGTTGTGGCTCAGGAAGAATTTCTGGTTGCTTTAGCTGATGGTGAGCCTGCGTTAATTTCAGCGGCACGGAATAAATTAAAGACTTATAAACTTCCAAAAGGCTGGATTCAGAAGCTCGCTCGTAACCGGGTAGTGCACGAACATATCCGTTTTGTTGCAAAACACGCTGGAATTATCAGCGCTTGGAATTTACCACAAGGTCGGCAGGTTAAACGGGGAGAGCAGGTTCTGACAATAACGGATTTGTCATCTGTCTGGCTGGAAATACAATTAACAAAACCACTGGTCTCGCTTGAGAACCTGACGGTTCGAGTATTACATCCCATCGAACAGGAACTGGATATTAACCCGGATTCGGTACTGTTATCTCCGTTATTGAATACCGACCGTACGCAAACGTTACGCTTCAATGTGAATAATCCGCAGCAGCGCTGGCGTCCGGGAGATTATTTAACATTAATGCTGCAGCAGCAATTGGATGATGTGCTGCAGATACCTTCCCAAGCGATTATTGATGATGGCATACAACAACGTGTGGTGCTGGCGTTGACGGATGAAAATCACGAGACCCGAACGTTTAAATCTGTGGCTGTCAATGTTGGACGAGAGTCACAATCGGGAGTTAATGGCTATAGTCAAAAAACAGAAATACTGGCAGGGCTTAGTGCCGGAGATCGAGTTGTCACCAGCGGGCAGTTTTTGTTGGATTCTGAATCTTCTATCGACTCGGACTTGCTGCGTTTTTACCCTTCTTCTGAGCAAGACATTATCTGGTTTAATGGGAAAGTTAAGCTGAGTAATAGCGGTCGGCTCGATGTGCAGCATCAGGGGGTTGCACAATGGAGCTGGCCTGCGATGCGGCAAAATTTTCATCTGGCACTGGATCCTGCGATTCTTGAAAACGTTACTCCGGATCTGAATAACTGGAGCCAGCTTCTGAGAATAAAACTGGCAGCACTGGATGATGGTGACTTTTGTGTGGTTGATATTCAGCTTATCGCTGAGGAGGCTACTCCATGATTCACCGTATTATTTTATGGTCGGTTAAGAACCGGGTACTGGTTTTATTACTCAGCTTAATATTAGTGCTGCTGGGACTATATGCAGTCAAACATACCCCAGTGGATGCTATTCCGGATTTATCTGATGTGCAGGTAATAGTGAAAACCAGCTATCCCGGTCAGGCGCCGGAGGTGGTTCAGGAGCAGATCACCTATCCACTGACAACGGCATTAATGGCCGTTCCGGGAGCACAGGTTGTGCGTGGTTTTTCTTTTTTTGGTGATTCGTATGTCTACCTTATCTTTGATGATGACACTGATATGTACTGGGCACGGAGTCGGGTACTTGAATACCTGAGTCAGCTATCCGGCCAGTTACCGGGCGGTGTGCAACTTCAGCTCGGTCCTGATGCAACGGGGGTAGGATGGGTATTTATTTATGCATTAACGGATCGTAGTGGGCAGACCGATTTGGCTGAGTTACGGCGTTTACAGGACTGGTTGCTGAGGTTTGAGCTACAGACTGTTGAAGGTGTTTCGGAAGTTGCTGCGTTGGGAGGTATGGTCAAACAATATCAGGTACAACTGAATCCAGCAGCATTAATCGCTCATCAACTGTCAGTGAATCAGGTCATCATGGCAATCCGGCAGGCGAATCAACAGATTGGTGCTTCAGTGATCGAAAAGGCAGAAGCGGAATATATGGTCAATGCCAGTGGCTATATCCGTACGATAACCGAGCTGGAAAATGTTCCTTTGCCTTTTTCTATGGATATGAGTCGGGCAGACCAATCAGCGCGCCAATTCCCGTTGTTGATCAAAGATATTGCCACCGTTCGGGAAGTGCCGGAGATGCGCCGGGGCATTGCTGAGTTAAACGGTGAGGGTGAAGTGGTGGGTGGCATTATTGTCATGCGTTATGGCGAAAATGCCCAGGCGGTGATTCAGCGGGTTAAAGAAAAGCTTCGGCAACTTAAGGCGTCTTTGCCAGATCAGGTAGAAATTATACCGGTTTATGATCGGGCTGAATTAATTGAATCAGCTGTGGATAATTTATGGCAAAAACTATCTGAAGAATTTCTTGCTGTTATATTGGTATGCGCCGCTTTTTTATTACACTTCCGTTCTTCATTGGTGATTTTATTCAGTTTACCGTTAGGTATTCTGGCCGCGTTTATTCTGATGAAGTGGCAGGGACTTAATGCCAATATCATGTCGTTAGGTGGTATCGCGATTGCTATTGGAGCCATGGTCGACGGTGCCATTGTGATGACTGAAAATCTGCATAAACATCTGGAAAAAAATCCAGCTATTAGTGGAGAAAAACGTTGGCAGCTGGTTGCTCAATCCTGTCAGGAAGTGGGCCCGGCATTATTTTTCAGTCTGCTGATTATTACCCTGAGTTTTTTGCCGGTGTTTGTATTGGAAGCTCAGGAAGGGCGGTTATTTTCGCCGTTAGCTTTTACCAAAACCTATGCTATGGCAGCTGCAGCGATTTTAGCCATCACTCTGGTTCCGGTATTGCTGGGTTATCTGGTAACAGGAAATATTCGTAGCGAACAACATAATCCGTTAAACCGGCTGCTGGTCAGTGCTTACCTGCCGGTGTTAGATAAAGTATTGAACTGGCCAAAAACAACGCTGTTACTGGTTAGTCTGATTGCAGTGTCAGCGTTTTATCCACTGCAAAAGCTGGGATCAGAGTTTATGCCACCTTTGGATGAAGGTGACTTAATGTACATGCCAACCACCTATCCGGGCCTGAGTATTGGTGAAGCCCGTCAGATTCTGCAACAAACCGGTAAGCTGATTCGTTCTGTTCCGGAAGTCAAAAATGTCTTTGGTAAAATTGGCCGGGCTGAAACGGCAACGGATCCGGCACCGTTAACCATGATTGAAACCTTTATCCAATTTAAGCCGAAAGAACAGTGGCGCTCTGGAATGACTGCTGAAAAGTTACGGCAGGAGCTTGACCAACGGGTTCAGTTTCCCGGGTTAACCAATGCCTGGGTAATGCCGATAAAAACCCGTATCGATATGTTGGCTACGGGTATTAAAACACCGGTTGGAATTAAAATTGCCGGAGATGATCTTGCCACGATTCAGGCAATTGGCGAACAGATTGAAGCGCTCATCAAGCCTCTGCCCGGAACCCTTTCTGTTTATGCTGAACGTACTGCCAGTGGGCGTTATTTACACATCGATATCGACCGTGTTCGGGCAGCACAATATGGTTTGAGCCTGGAAGCCGTTCAACAAATTTTAGCCACTGCCGTGGGTGGCCGTGCCATTGACCAGTCCATTCAAGGGCTGGAACGTTATGCCATCAGCGTGCGTTACCCTCAAGGTTATCGTAATTCGGTAGCGACATTAAACGATCTTTCACTTATTACAGACCACGGGCAGGTAATACGCTTAGCTGAAATTGCTGATATCGCTATCAAACCTGGCCCTGCGATGATCAAAAGTGAAAATGGCCGGATTAATGGCTGGCTGTTTATTGATCTTCAGGATGTTGATTTGGGGCAGTATGTTCAGCAAGCACAACAGGTGATCACAACAGCGCTGAGTGATAAAACCATAAATTTACCACCCGGTTACTCGATCAATTGGGCTGGGCAATACGAATACCTGCTCCGGGCAGAACAAAAATTGAGTTATGTGGTGCCGTTAACCTTGTCGATTATCACCATTTTATTGTTTTTGAGTTTTGGTCGTATACCAGAAGTGATGATGATTTTACTGACGCTACCATTATCACTGGTAGGCGGTTTGTGGCTAATGTGGTGGCTGGGTTTTAATTTTTCTGTCGCCGTTGGCGTTGGCTTTATTGCTCTGGCCGGTGTTGCTGTTGAAATTGGTGTGATTATGCTGGTGTATTTAAATCAGGCTTATCAGCAAGCGCTAAAGCAGGCGAAAACAGAGAAGCGATGTTTAGAAAAAGCACAGCTACGACAAGCGGTTATTCAGGGAGCAGGACTGCGTTTGCGTCCTATCGCCATGACAGTTGCTACTATTGCAATTGGTTTATTGCCCGTACTGCACTCAGATGGCACCGGATCAGAAGTAATGAGCCGGATTGCTGCGCCTATGGTTGGAGGGACGGTCAGTGCCTTGTTACTGACTCTGGTTGTGTTGCCGGTGATTTATTATTTATGGCGTAGTGCTTCGTTAAAGCAATATTCTAAATAACCCAACTAATGAAACAGCCCCTCGAATCAGCATCGGGAGATCAGAAATGACTGAATCCGGATGTGGCGGTTATTTCTGAAGAAGGCCCGGTCAGGATCACACCTGTCGGGCCTTTTTTACAGACGCCGATCTGATGTACGGCCGGGAATTGTTGTTGCAGTTCCGCGATGGTATCTGGATTTGAGCTGGTAAATAACAACTGATAATCATCACCGCCGGTCAGGCATTGCTGTTTTTGTTGTGGGTCGGCACATTGGATTTTTTCCGGATCAATTTCCAATGTTAAGCCAGATGCTCGGGCAATATGTCCAGCGTCCTGTAATAAGCCGTCGGAAATATCCATACAGCTGCTGGCAACTCCCTGAAGTTTTTGTCCAAGAGATAAATGCACCTTAGGAAAATAATAAGCCTGGGCAAAGCCAGAAATATCAGCTGGGTTGTGAAGTACCTGAGGCAAAGCCAGTGCCGCAGCACCAATTGGGCCGGAGCAATAAATGACATCACCGGCTTGTGCACCACTTCGTGTTAAGGCTTGGCTAGTGCTGTTTGAATCTAATGCGAGCCAACCTTGCACCGCCACTGAGATCACTAGCTGTTTGCCGCGCGTAGTATCACCACCAATTAACGCAATTTGTAATTCATGGGCAGCTTTTTTTAATCCGTCGGAAAAATCCGCTAACCAGTGTGCATTCGATTCAGGCAAAGTCAGTGCTAAATGAAACCCCTGAGGTGTTGCTCCCATCGCTGCTAAATCACTAGCAGCGCAGCGCAGCGCGCGTTGCGCAATTAAATGAGCCGGAGCTGTGGCTGGAAAATGCACATCGGCCACTTGCGTATCAATACTCTGAACAAGCTCAGTATTCGGCGGTGGTTTTACGACGGAGGCATCATCACCAATGGCAATAACGGTGTCGGGGGAGGAGGGGAAATCAGAGCAAAAAAACCGGCGAATTAATTCAAACTCGCCGATGTTGGTTGATAAAACATCATCCGTTTTTTTGCTCATAATCAGTACTGCTCTTCAACGTCAGTGGTGAAAGCTCAGGACTTTTTGCCTTTGTTACCACGAATTTCGACCATACGATCACGCTGGGCTAATTTATCCAGAATACCGTTAACGTATTTATGGCCGTCGGTTGCGCCAAAGGTTTTGGCCAACTCAACTGATTCGTTGATGACTACCTTATAAGGCACGTCGATACGGTGCATCATTTCGTAGGCACCCAGACGTAAAATAGCCAGTTCTACCGGAGTCAGTTCGTCTAAGCGACGATCCAGCAGAGGCTCAATCTTTTTGTCCAGATCGGCTTTTTCGCGTGGCACGCCATGCAGGATATCGTGGAAATATTCCAGATCCACTTTACTCATGTCGTTATCGGTACGGAACTCAGCTTCAATGGCAGCCAGGTTAGCACCAGCCAGTTGCCATTGGTAAATGGCCTGTACGGCAAAACGTCGTGCTTTACGACGAGCGGCCGGGCTGGATTTTTTACCGCCAGGGTGGTTTCCCTGGGCGGATTGATTGGAAGTGCTGGACATCAGGCTTACGCCTCCAGAGCTTTGATCAGGTTAACCATTTCAAAGGCGGACATTGCTGCTTCTTCACCTTTGTTACCTGCCTTGGTACCAGAACGCTCAATCGCTTGTTCGATGGAGTCTACCGTCAGTACACCAAACGCAACCGGAATGCCGGACTGCAGAGAAACCTGACCCAGACCTTTGGTGCACTCAGCCGATACGTATTCAAAGTGTGGTGTACCACCACGAATAACCGCACCCAGAGTGATGATGGCGTCGTATTTACCGCTGTCGGCTACTTTTTTAGTTGCCAGAGGAATTTCCATGGCACCCGGAACACGAATAACAGTGATGTTTTCAATATCCACACCGTGGCGGGTTAAAGAATCTACTGCGCCTTCTAACAGGCTCTCGACAACAAATGCATTCCAACGACCTACTACAATGGCGTATTTACCGTCGTTTGGAGTTAAATCACCTTCGATAATTTCTAAGCTCATGGTTTTACTCTCGTTCAAATAAATTCTAAAGCTGCAGTACAAGGTCATTACCGACAGACACGCCGTGAATACATCCCTGTAGGCTCTTCGATGACATCCTGTCATCGCAAGGTCTGCTGGTAATAACCTTATACTGCAGCTGACAACGCTAAACTTTTTTGCATTGTCTGGTGTTAAAGATTCCGAAGGATATTTATTTCAGGCGACCGTCTACCGCAGGGATGCGGTAGCCGAGCGTACATGGATGTATTTACCGCGTGTCGCTCGAAATAAATATGCTTGGGAATCGAATTTGAATACTTACTCGGCCTCTTATTCTGAGTACGGTAAATACTCTTCAATTTCCAAATCAAACCCTGACAGGCCCGCGTAACGGGTTTCACTGCTCAGCAGTTTCATTTTTTTCACGCCTAAATCGCGCAGAATCTGTGAGCCGGTACCAATGGTCAGGAACGCACCAGAACTGTCGGTGTTCGGGCTGCGTTGCGGACGTACACGACCAAAATGCTGGTCCATGCTGTCACAAATGTTTTCTTGTTGGCCGGCTGACAATAACACCAGTACGCCTTTGCCTGCTTCGGCAATTCTGGCCATCGCTTTGGTGGACGACCAACTTTCGGAATCAACTTTACGGATACCTAAAGTATCGCGCAGGGTATTGGTGGTTTGCACTCGCACGATAGTGGCATCGTCTTCGCTGATGTCACCCATGGTCAGCGCCAGATGGGTTTCATTCTGAATGCTGTCAGTAAAGGTGTGCAGCTGGAATTCACCAAACTCGGTATGCACGGCTTCTTTACTGGTCAGCTCAACGGTTTTTTCATTGGCGATGCGGTAGTGAATTAAATCGGCGATGGTGCCAATTTTAATATCGTGTTTTTCCGCAAATACTTCCAGATCCGGGCGACGTGCCATGGTGCCGTCGGCATTCATGATTTCAACAATGGCAGATGACGGGGTTAAACCCGCTAAGCGTGCCAGGTCACAACCAGCTTCGGTATGACCTGCGCGGCTTAATACACCGCCCGGACGAGCGCGCAACGGGAAGATATGACCCGGTTGTACGATGTCTTCTGGTTTGCTGTTGGCATCAACCGCAACCTGAATGGTGCGGGCGCGATCAGCAGCAGAAATACCCGTTGTCACACCTTCGGCTGCTTCAATGGAAACCGTGAATGGGGTGGAGAACTTCGCGCCGTTGCCTGTCACCATGGCTGGCAGGCCTAAGAAATCACAACGCTCGCCACTTAAGGTTAAGCAGATCAGACCACGGGCTTCGGTGGCCATAAAGTTAATGATTTCAGGGGTTACTTTTTCCGCAGCAACAATGATGTCGCCTTCGTTTTCACGGTCTTCGTCATCCATCAGGATAACCATTTTACCGTTGCGGATGTCTTCAATAATGTCTTCGATCTTATTCAGGGGCATGTTGCTCACCTATTTCCAGAAACCGTTTTGTGCCAGGAAGGCCTGGCTAATACCACTTTGAGGGGCGTGTGCTGCACCGTCTTTATTGCCCGTCAGCAGTTGCTCTAAATAACGCGCGATAATATCAACTTCGAGATGAACCTGCTGACCTTCTTTGGCGGCGTACAGCGTTGTCTCCTGTGCCGTGTGCGGCACAATATTCAGCTCAAACCCCATCGGGTTGAGGGCATTGGCAGTCAGGCTGACACCATCGACAGTGATCGAACCTTTCGCTGCAATGTATTTCTTTAAATTTGCCGGAGGCTCAATCACAAACTGAATCGAGCGGGCATCGGCATTACGTTTTTTAATGGTACCTAAACCATCCACATGACCGGTAACAATATGACCGCCCATACGGGTGGTGGGCATCATGGCTTTTTCCAGGTTAACAGCGGTACCTTTGCCCCAGTTGCCAATCTGAGTGTGTGCCAGAGATTCGCGTGATACATCAGCAACAAAGCCGTCACCTGGCAGTTCAACAACGGTTAAACACACACCATTAGTAGCGATGCTGTCACCCAATTGCACATCCGCTAAGTCTAAGGCACCCGTGGCAATACGCAGACGGATATCACCTTGTTTGTTTTCAACGCTGGCGACTGAGCCAACCGCTTCAATAATTCCGGTAAACATTTATGTCTCTTTCGGCTCGTTATTGGCTGCTGTTTTGGCTGTTTCATTGGGTATGGGCGTCAGAGTTAAACGCAGATCATTACCAACCATACGTACATCCTGCCAGTGCCAGCGCAGCTGTTGTTTCATAGCCCCGAAATCTAAGGATAGCAGGGGTCTGGCATTACTCCCGAGCAGCGTTGGCGCACAATATAACACCAGTTCGTTGATCAGTTTGTGTGCAACAAAGGCACCGGCCAGTTGAGCGCCGCTTTCAACCAGAATTTCGTTATGGCCCTGCTCACCCAAATAGCGCACCAGCGCGGTTAAATCGACTTTGCCGCTGTCTGGTTCGTTAGTGTTTTGGGGAGACAGCCAATAATTCAGCGCACCGCTATTGGCCGGACGTGAGGGTTTACTCTCTGGCTCAGACAAGGTGGCAATCAGAATATCGCCGTGTTGTTGTAACAGCTTAGCGTCTGGCGGTAAGCGGTTCTGGCCATCAATCACCACCCGCAAAGGCTGACGCCATAAGCGTGCCTCCTGTTCGATTCCCGTTTCCTCAGGTCTTACCGTCATCGACGGGTCATCGATTAATACCGAATCCACACCGGTGATAATGGCACAGGAGCGGGCGCGTAAACGCTGTACATCCTGACGCGCTTGTGGGCCGGTAATCCACTGGCTTTCACCGCTGGCCATGGCAGTACGGCCATCCAGGCTGTGCGCCAGCTTGGCCCGAATATAAGGTAACCCGCTGCGCATACGCTGCATAAAACCGACATTAATGGCTTCCGCTTCGTCTTGCAGGCAGGATTCAACCACCTCAATGCCAGCATCGCGCAGCATCTGGTAACCACGACCAGCCACCTCTGGGTTTGGATCGGTCGTGGCACCCACAACCCGCGCGATACCCGCATCGATCAGACCCTGAGCACAGGGCGGGGTACGACCAAAGTGAGAGCAGGGCTCCAGCGTGACATAGGCGGTAGCACCTTTGGCGTTAGCACCCGCGATTTTTAAGGCGTTTACTTCGGCGTGGCCTTCACCGGCTTTCTGGTGCCAGCCTTCGCCAATGATGTTACCGTTTTTCACCAGCACACAGCCGACCCTGGGGTTAGGGCTGGTGGAATACAAACCGAGGCGGGCCAGTTGCAACGCCTTCGCCATGTAGCGGCGATCCCTTAGCATCAACGGTTACCGTCGCAACCGTTGGGCTTGCGTGAAGTTGATGTGCGCGCGGCAGGCGGATTCAGCTCCATGCGTTCAATTTCAGCCTGGAATTCCGAAATATCCTGAAAGCTGCGATACACCGATGCAAAGCGCACATACGCTACCTGATCGAGCTGGCGTAATTCATTCATCACACATTCGCCCAACACACGGCTGTCAATTTCGCGTTCACCGGTGGTGCGTAATTCATGCTTGATACGGGAAACTGCGGCTTCCACGGCCTCAACACCAACCGGACGTTTTTCCAGCGAGCGCTGGATGCCAGAGCGTAGTTTATCTTCGTTGAAAGGTTCGCGGGTGCCGTCTTGCTTGACGATGCGGGGCATTAACAGTTCGGCGCTTTCAAACGTGGTGAAGCGCTCACCGCAGGCAATGCACTCACGGCGACGGCGCGTCTGCTCACCGTCTGCAATCAGACGGGAATCAATAACTTTGGTATCCGGGTGGGAGCAAAACGGGCAACGCATAACTGGTAAAGAGCTTAAGATCGTGCCAACCCGACATGGGTCTGGCTAAAAGTCGCGCGATTTTACTGGATTTGGCGGGGTTAATCCAGAGAAGGCATCATTGCGACTATGGCAACCGTGTGGTTATGACACTAGACATAGAGCGATCCAATAACCAGCGTGACTAAGCGCCACGCTGATTGGAGTCTGTTTTACGGATTAAGGACAAATTGATCAGCCCAGGACTTCAGTGCGGCAATGGAATCCGGGCGAATAAAGCTGGCATGAGCCAGAAGGGGATCCAGTGCTCCCTTGGTAAATAACAGAGGCCGGTTCTGTACCAGGCCATAACCGTCTTCATAACCCGGTGACGTGTTGAGAAACTCAACGGGTTCCAGCACCCTGCCGCTGAGCGGTAAATCCACCAGTTCGGCGAGGGCTTCGGATGATGCATTAAACACCACCTCGTCACCGATGCCATATTGCACCACCAGTCCGCGCGGCTCACGGCCATAAACAGGATTACGCACATAATGAGCAAAATTAATGGCGTCACCATGGTCAACACTCTGCTGTATGGCTTGTATAAACAACGCCGCTTCACCAGCGGTAGCGACATCCGGGAGCAGGTTCTCGAAGCCGAATGATTCAAACAAGATGGAATGCGTCAAAATATTACTGATGCCGACGCCGGTTACCTGAAGAAAGGCCTGGCGCACATCCGGTGCTGTTGCCACAAAACTGGTTCCGAGTACGCCGCCCATGGACGTGCCCTGATAGACAATATTATTACTATCAATATCCGGAGTATTGATTCCGCCGCGATACCACAGTCGTGTCCACCAGTTATTTCTGGCTGGTATAACATCCAGCGTTGCCAATGACGTCTGCAGAGCTTTTAACACCGACACCATATCCAGAGTCGATTGAGTGACTATGCTGGTTACCCGCAGAATGTTGTCCGGGTTAAGAATATCCTGCAGATTACCGCCATCGTCTCTGGCCCGGGAACCATGGTTCGGTTGGTCGATCACAATACTGGCAATGCCTTTGGCGGCGTTTGGATAGGCGACGGTAGCCAACATCGATTCTTTAATGGTTCCCAGGCCGTGGCCATAAATGGCTACCGGAGCTGAGCCATATAAAGAGGCGATGGGCAGCATCAGAATGAAATCAGCCCAGTAATGTTTGGGCTGAACCGGCTGGTGAAAATCAATTGCGCCATTTTCCGAGCGGAAATCATCTAAGCGAATCTGACCCGTTACGGATGCTGCATAAGGCCAGACATTAATCTGAGTGGTTCTCAGGTTGCGAACCGGGTGGCTATTGGCTGCGGTCTGGTCAACCAGATCAAATAATGGATCGTTGTTTGTGGCTTCATCTGTAATCGTGAACTCGGTGAAACTGACGATCTGATCAGCCGGAATACCGTAATATTGCAGGGTATTTAATGTCTCCATCATCGGCGCAGCGCCAGGCCAGGTTGCTTCTCCGGTAATCAGTTCTGCTATCCCCGGAGCGACCGCGACCGGATTACCAGACGGGTCTGTCAGGTTGCGGGTCACAACAGCAACAAAGGTATCTCCGAACTGAAACCGGGAGCGCGGAAAGATTTCGATAATATTGGCGGGGTTGTCAAAGCGTTTATTCTGCGCGTAATCGAAACGCCCGGTTCGGATAGCAACGTCACTCCCCTGAGTGAGATTAATCACACGTACGGTGTTGCCGCCATCTGCAGGCAAATTTGCTGTACTGAAGGGCTGGCCAATATCAATCATGACCGGGGCCGAGGCAGAAAAACCAGTAGCCCCGCGATAAATATCGGCCGAACTGAGGTTCTGGCTGGCATTTTCAACCGCGGATGAAAACAGGTTTCCCTTCAGATCAACTTTGATACCGGTTGGCGAGGCAGGGTCTGCGGCAGTATAAAAGTTACTGGGAAAGGGCAAGGTGCAGGTTCCGTTAGCCAGGGGGTGGCAGGTCTGATTGGAAAACACCAGCGTGCTGGATAAGGCGAGCAGAGTCGCCAACAGAGTTTTAAGTTGTGTTGTGAGCATTGCTTCGGTCCTTTGTTATCTTTATGAATGCTCTTTAGGCATAGCCAACACACTGGGTTAACAAGTGTTTACCGCTAGTCTCAGAGGGGCTAATCCCGGTTTGGTGCGCTTTGGGGTTGGTCAAAATTTGACCATGGCTAGTTCGGTCTGACGGTATTGGGGGGAGGGGGAAACAGACGTTAAAAACAGACATTAAAAACATAGGTTGCCATGCCTGGAGGTGAAGCAGGCATGGCGGGATGATTCAGCCGCGAGGCTCAATCAAAACGGTTAGCCGTTAACCTCGTCAAAGGTATCCAGCAGTTCTTGTTCCGGAGCCGGAGTGGCCAGGCTCACCGCAATAATGGCGATGGTGGCAAAGATAAAGCCCGGTACAATTTCATACACATCGAATACGCCACCGGTCAGCTGCTTCCAGACCACAACCGTGATACCACCAACCAGAATACCAGCCAGACACCCCTGACGGTTCATACGAGACCAGAACAAGGACAGGATCACGGCCGGACCAAATGCCGCACCAAAACCAGCCCAAGCATAAGATACCAGACCTAAAACAGAGCTATCCGGATTCAGGGCCAATGCCCAGGCAATGATGGCGATACCGGCAACGGCAAAACGGCCAATTTTCACCAGCAGCGCATCGTCGGCGTCTTTATTGATTAATTCTTTGTAGAAGTCTTCAGTCAGAGCTGAAGAGGAAACCAGCAGTTGAGAGTCCGCGGTGGACATAATCGCCGCCAGAATTGCCGCTAGTAAGATACCAGCCACTAATGGGTGGAACAGCGCCTGTACCAGATCCATGAATACAGTCTCAGAATCGGCCAGTGGCTTATCAAAATATCCAATGCCGGCAACACCCACCAGAGCCGCACCAATCAGACCAATAAAGGTCCAGCTCACGGCAATACGGCGTGCTTGTGGAATATCCGCGCGGCTTTTAATGGCTTTAAAGCGTGCCAGAATATGCGGCTGACCAAAGTAACCCAGGCCCCAGGCGGCCAGCGAAATAATGCCCATCAGGCCCAGTGCGGAACCATCGGCTTTGGTGAAGGCATCCAGCATTTCCGGATTTTTAGCGGCCATCAGTGCATTCGGGCCGTCACCAACAGCGTTAAAAGCGGTAACGGGTACGATCACCAGAGCAGCTGCCATCAGTAGGCCCTGTACTAAGTCAGTCCAGGAAACCGCTAAAAAACCACCAAAGAAGGTGTATGACACAACCGCGATGGTGCCAACGGTCACGGCAACGGTGTAGTCCAGGCCAAATACAGTTTCAAATAACTTACCACCGGCAACCAGGCCGGAGCTGGTGTAGAACAGGAAGAACAGCAGAATAAAGAAAGCAGCAATTGAGCGGATTAACACTTTATCGCCGAAACGGTTGCTGAAGTATTGTGGCAGCGTCAGGCTGTTACCGGCAGCTTCGGAATAATCCCGTAAGCGCGGTGCCACCACCAGCCAGTTCAGGTAAGTACCCAATAACAGACCAGCACCCAGCCAGGAGGCTTCCCAACCGGCGGCGTAGGCATAGCCCGGCATGCCTAATAACAGCCAGCCGGACATATCGGAAGCACCGGCCGATAACGCCGATGGCCAGGCACCAAGGGAACGGCCACCGAGAATATAGTCGGACAGGTCGTTGGTTTTACGGTATGCCCACACCCCAATCCAGAGCATGGCTCCGAGGTAGGCGATAAAGGTAATCAGCGTTGATACATTAATGTCCATGCTGCGCTCCTGAGTCTTGTATTACGTCGTTTTTATAGTAAATGAGCCGGTTGCCCGGCTCTTGATTAAAGTTTTTGTTCGATACGCGGATGACCTCAGTCATCCAGCGATAGCAGCGACGCATTACCACCTACGGCGGTGGTGTTGATCGTGCGAACGCGCTCGGTTGCGAATCGTTTCAGATAGTTCGGGCCACCGGCTTTTGGACCGGTACCGGATAACCCACGGCCACCAAACGGCTGAACACCCACCACGGCACCAATCTGGTTGCGGTTGATGTAGCAGTTACCGACTCGCACACGGCTTTCGATATAGCTGGCGGTGGCTTCGTTACGGCTGTGAATGCCCAGTGTCAGGCCATAGCCGGTGGCATTGATGCTGTTGATCAGCTGATCCAGCTCGCTGGCTTTGTATTTCAGTACGTGCAGAACCGGACCAAACTGTTCGCGGCCAAGATCGGCAATGTCACTGATTTCAATCGCTACCGGTGCAACATAGTGGCCGTTGGCACAGCTGTCTGGCAGTTTGGCTTCGGCCAGTACCCGGCCAGCAGTACGCCAGCGTTCGATATGATTTACCAGACCAGAACGGGCGCGTTCATCAATCACTGGGCCGCAGTCACAGCTGTAGCTTTGTGGATTGCCGATTTCGATGCGCTGCAGTGCGCCGTCGATCAGCTCGATAATGCGATCGGCGATGTCTTCCTGCACACACAATACACGCAATGCGGAACAACGCTGTCCGGCTGAGGCAAAGGCTGAATCCATGACATCAGCCACCACCTGCTCTGGCAGAGCAGTGGAATCAACAATCATGGCGTTCTGGCCACCGGTTTCAGCGATAAAGGTTGCCAGTGCGCCGTCACGTGCCGCTAAGGTGCGGTTGATATGTTGCGCGGTTTCGGTAGAGCCGGTGAAAGCAATACCCGTGATACGCGAATCCGGTACCAGTGCATTACCAATGGTGGCTCCGGCACCACACAGCAGCTGTACTACAGCGCCCGGTACACCGGCTTCGTGTAGCAGTTGTACCGCGCGGCCGGCAATCAAGGAGGTGGACTCTGCTGGCTTGGCTAACACAGTGTTACCCGCAACCAGAGCCGCCACTACC
Organism: Bacterioplanoides sp.; assembly: GCF_965226395.1. Classification (GTDB taxonomy): domain Bacteria; phylum Pseudomonadota; class Gammaproteobacteria; order Pseudomonadales; family Oceanobacteraceae; genus Bacterioplanoides. The sequence continues at coordinate 2,672,932 of NZ_OZ245358.1, forward strand.
TGACCAATAAAGATCGCCAGCGGGAAGTTCCATGGGCTGATACACAGGAATACGCCACGGCCTTCGTAGTAATGCTCGTTGCTTTCGCCCGTTGGCCCCGGCAGGCGAGTCGGCAGTTGCATGCCATCACGCGCTTGCTGAGCGTAATACCGGCAGAAGTCGACCGCTTCACGAATCTCATCAATGCTGTCTTGCAGGGTTTTACCCGCTTCACGGGCACATAACGCCATCAGCTCATCAGTGTGCTGTTCCATCAGATCAGCCATACGCTCAAGACACGCAGCACGCTCAACGACGGACGTACGGTTCCAGTCAAACCAGGCGGCATCGGCAATATCCAGCGCTTGTTTGGCCTGATCTGCGGTAGCCCAGCTAACCTCACCGACCTTCTGGTTACGGTCAAACGGGCTGACGACCGCATGAGTTTCACCGCCTTCCACAGCTTTGCCATCAATCAGCGGATGTTGCTGCCATTGTTGTTGATTAAATGCCTGAATGCTTTCCAGCAGCGGGGTGCGTTCAAATGCCACAGCGAGGTTGTAACCTTGTGAGTTCTGGCGGTCACTGAACAATTCAGCGGCACGCGGGATTTTAGGATTGCGGAACACCGCATGACGGGTTGCCAGTGCCACTGGCGACTGCACCAATTCGGATACCGGCGTATTAGCATCCACCAAGCGGTGAACAAACGACGAGTTGGCACCGTTTTCTAATAGGCGGCGTACCAGATATGGCAATAAATCTTTGTGCGCGCCAACCGGAGCATAAATGCGCACATTGATACGATCCTGAGTCAGCAGGTTGTCGTATAACGCATCGCCCATGCCGTGTAAGCGCTGGAATTCAAACGCACGACTTGGGTTCAACGCCGCTAACTCGGCAATGCTGGCAACGGTTTGCGCATTATGAGTGGCAAATTGTGGATAAATATTGCCCGTGGTTTGCTCACTTAACAGGTAACGGGCACACACCAGATAGGATACGTCGGAGTTTTCTTTGCGGGTAAACACCGGGTAATCGGCCAGACCCAGCTGCTGGGCGTGTTTGATTTCGCTGTCCCAGTAAGCGCCTTTGACCAGACGTACCGGAATTTCATCGCCTTGCTCAGCGGCTAATGCATTGAGGAAGCCCAGTACCGCGGTGGCGCGTTTGGAATAGGCTTGTACCACTAAGCCAAATTTGTCCCAGCCACGCACAGCCGGGCTCTGGTAAACCTGCTTAAACAGACGTAATGACAGCTCTAAGCGGTCGGCTTCTTCGGCATCAATGGTCAGCGCAATATCATGCTGACGCGCTTCTTCCACCAGGCTGGCAACTTTAGCGCCCAGCTCGGCCATCACCAGATGCTGGTGGGATTCTTCATAGCGCGGATGCAGAGCGGATAACTTAATCGAAATACTCGGAGCCGGGCGGTCATCACGCCAGGTGTTCTTTTCTTTGCTCTTGGCAAGGGTACGCAGCGCATCACGGTAAGCGATAAAATAACGCTCCGCATCGGCATCGGTAAAAGCCGCTTCGCCGAGCATATCAAACGAGTAGGTGTAACCCTTAGCGCGGTAGCTTTTGCTGTTTTTGATCGCTTCATCAATGCTGCGACCTAATACAAACTGCTTACCCATGATTTTCATCGCCTGATTCATGGCAGCACGAATCACAGGTTCACCGGCGCGTTGAATCAGGCCGCTGAGCAGGTTACCGGGAGAGCTTTCACGGTTAGAAATGCCGGTGACTTTACCGGTCAGCATCAGACCCCAGGTGGACGCATTAACCAGCAGTGAGTCGGAGCGACCCATGTGTTCGTCCCAGGCGGCAGCGGATAACTTATCGCGGATCAGGGCATCGGCGGTTTCCGCATCCGGAATACGCATCAGCGCTTCAGCCAGGCACATCAGAATCACGCCTTCTTCATTATCCAGGCTGTATTCCTGTAATAACTTATCCACCGCGTGAGCGACATCACCTTCGGCGCGAATGGCTTCAACAATCTTACGAGCCCGGGCTTCGCTGGTGTGGCGGAAACCATCGTTTGGTTCGGCCAGTTCTGCCAGCTGCGACAGGTAAGCGTCTTCATCAACAGCATATTGGTTTTCAATCGCCTGATACCAGTCATCAGCAGACAGTTTTTCTGAGTCTGAGAACAGCACGGCTACATCAAAATCGCTCATCGTGCCCCTCCTTATAGTTATCTGTTTGGTCAAATATTTTTTCTGACCGTTCAAGTTACGCGTCCGCTGTTGATAAAACTTGCTGAAACGTCTGGCGTTTTTGTTAAAAGCTCTGGTTTTGGCTGATTTTTCACCGTTATTTGTGACTTTTGCCGTAACTGGCCGGGTGAAACGTCAAACCGGGCTTTAATGGCGTGAGTCAAAGCACTCTGATTGGCAAAGCCGGTTTCGGTGGCAATGGCGCTGATTTTCATCGACGAATTCTGCAATAACCAGGCGGCTTGTTGTGCCCGTTGCTGAATCACGTATTGGTAGGGTGTCATACCGGTCAGCTGGCGAAAACGCAGGTGAAACTGGCTGGCACTCATATGACAAGCTCGGGCCAGTTCATCAACGCTGAGTTTTTCAGTCAGACGATTGGCAATCAGCTGATCGAGCATCGCCAGATCAATGCGGTTGGAAGTCGCAACAGGGAGTTGCTGATACGGGGCAATGCGATGAAACAGGCTGTGTAATAACAAGCCACTGATATGCTGCTGCAGCTGAACATCGTGGGGGCGCTGGGTTAATTCCTGTGCCAGGCACTGTAATAACGATTGCAGGTTATTATCCAGCTCAATAAAGCGAGGCTCAGCAAATAGCTGGTCAAACAGGCCAGCATCAATCAGATGGTTAGCTCCATCATGGGCGCTGACATCAATCACCATCACGGCATTGTCACCGTCACCATAAAAGGCGTGCTCACAATTACCGGGCAGCAGACAACCGTGCCCGGGGCCAAAGCGTTGCTGCTGACTTGGCGGCAGATCAAACCACACCTCACCCGTGAGCCCCAGAACCAACTGATGATGGTTATGGTGATGACGATGGGGTTGTGATTCGAGTGATTGCACCCGGCTGGCACCAATGGTCCACATAGTGTTCGGCATTAACGCTGGTTAAAGTTTGAGCCTGTTAACACTAAGGGGAAATGATGGCTTTTGCTATTCGGGAAAGCCGCTATATCTCAGGTGATACTAAGCGGAAATACGCATTGTTGCTGATTCTGAGAAAGGGTCTGCCTAGCTCCCACGCTCTGCGTGGTAGCCAGATGGGATTAGGGTGAATATGGCTGAATAGGATATATAAAAAAGGCCAGCCATGTATAACGTGGCTGGCCTTGATCGGTCGTGGGTGATTCAGCGACGGCTTATTTGTAAACCGGCAGCTTCTCACACAGAGCTACAACCTTGGCTTTGACGTCGGCTTCTACGGTTTCAGAGTTACCGTTTTCAAGACCGTCCAGTACGTCACAAATCCAGTTAGCCAGATCCGCACATTCTGCTTCTTTGAAGCCACGGCTGGTTACCGCTGGAGAGCCGATACGCAGACCAGAAGTGACAAATGGCGAGCGTGGGTCGTTTGGTACGGAGTTTTTGTTCACTGTGATGTTGGCGCGGCCCAGTGCAGCGTCCGCATCTTTACCTGTGTACTCTTTACCAATCAGGTCAACCAGGAACAGGTGATCGTCGGTACCGCCAGAAACCACGTTGATACCACGGCTGATAAAGGTGTCGGCCATCGCCTGAGCGTTTTTAACCACCTGAGTCTGGTACGCTTTGTAGTCGTCAGACATGGCTTCTTTAAAGCAAACTGCTTTGGCTGCAATCACGTGCATCAGAGGGCCGCCCTGGGATTCCGGGAATACCGCGAAGTTCAGCTTTTTGTTCAGCTCTTCGTCTTCTTTTGCCAGAATCAGGCCGCCACGTGGGCCACGCAGAGTTTTGTGCGTAGTGGTGGTCACAACGTCGGCAATGCCAACCGGCGTTGGGTAAACACCGGCGGCAACCAGGCCAGCGATGTGAGCCATATCAACAAACAGGTAAGCGCCAACGGCATCGGCGATTTCGCGGAACTTGTTCCAGTCCACTACGCGAGAGTAGGCAGAGAAGCCAGCGATGATCATTTTTGGCTTGTGTTCTTGTGCCAGACGTTCTACTTCAGCGTAGTCAATTTCGCCGGTTTCCGGGTTCAGACCGTATTGAACGGCGTTGTAGATACGACCGGAGAAAGATACCGCAGCACCGTGAGTCAGGTGGCCGCCGTGTGCCAGGCTCATGCCCAGAATGGTGTCGCCTGGTTGGCACAGCGCCATGAATACGGCCGCATTAGCCTGGGAGCCAGAGTGTGGCTGAACGTTGGCATAAGGTGCACCAAACAGTTCTTTAGCGCGGTCGATGGCCAATTGTTCGATCACATCTACGTGTTCACAGCCACCATAGTAGCGCTTGCCTGGGTAACCTTCGGCGTATTTGTTGGTCAGCTGAGAGCCTTGAGCTTCCATCACACGAGGGCTGGTGTAGTTTTCGGAAGCAATCAGCTCGATATGGTGTTCCTGACGAGCGTCTTCTGCTTTCATCGCTTCCCATAATGCTGGGTCGAAATCGGCAATGTTCATATCACGGCTAAACATGCAGCTGGTCCTCTTAGGTCTGTGACACGTGTAAAAAAATTGACTCAATGGTTGAGTTTTGTGAGAAGTTTTAGGCAGGTATTCTACCCTAAAGTGCTTCGTGTGGCACTTGAGAAGCTGTCATAAACAGCGTGACGGGATTTCATAATGGTGAACGGCTGTCACATACCATACTTTTTCAGAATGGTGGCATAGGTGCCATTCTCTTTGATGGTCTGTAAGCCACGATTAAAAGCATTAATCAGCTGCTGACCACGCGGGTTGCTGATACCACTACTGACATACAACGGATTCTGAGACAGTGGCTGTTGTGAGAAGTGAAAGTCTTGTGGATGAAAGCCCTGGGACTTCATCAATGCGCGAGCTGCAATCTCATCATCCAATGTCAGGTCAATACGATCGCGGGCGAGCTTTTTCAGATTAGCCGTCAGGTCATAGGCTTCATAACGATTAAAATGGGTTGCCTGGCTGAAGGCATCGTCATAGCCATAATTTCTGGCGACACCCACCGATTTCCCCATCAGGCTCAACAAGCCATCATATTCAAAGGGGGTGCTTGCCCGGGAAATAAAAGTAATACGGTTGCTGATATAAGAATCACTGAAATACAAAAACTGATTACGCTGGGTTGTTTTCCAGGTAGCAATTAATAAATCAATATTCGCTTTTCTGACTTCATTTAATGCCCGGCTCCAGGGCAGAATTTTTAATTCCAGCTGGTAACCCTGCGAGGCCAGAGCAGCTCGGGCCAATTCAACTGACAGACCAGATTGTCCATCCTCATAAATAAACGGAGGCCAGGGATCCTGAGCGGCGGTGATGGTTTCTGCATGACTGCTAATACAAAATAAAAATAATAATCCTGTTATTAATTTTCTCATGGTGCTGAATTCCTGACGCCGATAAATCGGTATGTGATAGTACCATGATAACGTTATTTCGATTGGTGCGGCTAGTGATGCAGAAACTCCTGGAATGTCGGCTCGGGAACCGGCTTACTGAAATAAAATCCCTGAACTTCTTCACACTCTGCCTGCTGTAAAAACACCAGTTGTTGTTGGGTTTCCACACCTTCAGCAATCACTCCCATGCCCAGGTTATGCGCCATCGCAATAATAGTGCGGGTAATCTGAGCATCATCGTTATTATCAGGCAGATTGCGGATAAAACTCTGATCAATTTTTAAGGTGTCTACCGGGAATTGCTTCAGATAATTTAATGATGAGTAACCGGTGCCAAAATCATCAATGGCAGTTTGTACACCCAGTTCCGATAAGGCATTTAATACATCTAACGTATGCTGAAGATTATCAATAAGAATGCTTTCGGTTAATTCCAGTTCAAGCTGCGATGCCTGAATACCGGCTTTGAGAATGGCATTGGTGACCTGTTCAACAAAATTATCCTGTTTAAACTGCAACGCTGATACATTGACGGCAATACGTTCGATGTTATATCCCTGTTGTTGCCAACGTGAGAAGTGCTGGCAGGCCTGTTCCAGTACCCATTGGCCTATCGGAATAATCAGGCCGGTATCTTCCATAATCGGAATAAATACCCCGGGAGAAACAAATCCTTTTTGCGGATGTTGCCAGCGTAGTAATACTTCAGCACCAACGACCTGGCTGTCAGAACAGCGATACTGCGGCTGGAAATACAATTCCAGTTCGTTACGTTTCAGAGCGTGGCGTAAATCATTTTCCAGTTCGAGTAATTCAACCGCTTTTTGATTCATTTTCTGATTAAAGAACTGCACATTATCACGCCCTTGCTCTTTGGCGTGATACATCGCCATATCCGAACTTTTTAATAACTCAATAACACTGCTGCTGTCGTCCGGGTAGATGGATATGCCGATGCTGGCGCTGATAAAAACTTCCCGCTGGCCCAGTTTAAACGGTTGATGCAGTGCATGGAGAATGCGCTCACCCACTTTGACCGCGGTATCCGCTGCAGCATCGCCATTTTTCTGACCGCTGATGGCGATGGTAAATTCATCACCACCAATACGGCACACCAGATCCTGTTTTTTTATGCAGTGGCGCAGGCGCTCAGCGACTTCTTTTAAAACCTGATCACCGGCCGGGTGACCCATGGAATCATTGATGGGTTTAAAGCGATCAAGGTCGATAAATAATAACGCAACCGCCTGCTGCTGATGGTTTGCCTGCTGTAGCATTGTTTCCAGTCGTTCATGCAACTGGCTGCGATTCGGCAAGCCTGTCAGAGGATCGAAATACGCCAGTTTATGAATACGCTCTTCAATGGCTTTACGATCGGTAATGTCCGACATAATCACAATCAGACTCTGAATTTCCCGCTCTTCATCACGGATAGCGCTCACACCCGCCCAGCCAGTGTGCATGGTCTGATCGGCATGGCGGAAGAATAATTCACCACTCCAGTAACCATCGACCACCAGGGATTTACCAATGTCTTCAAAAAAGCTGGCGTCGTGGTGCTCTGGCGAAATCAGAAAATCCGGTGTGTTGCCAATAATATCTTCCACATCGTACCCGGTAATCTGAGAGAAGGCGGTATTGGTGCTGGCAATATTCAGATTTTTATCAGTGATCAGAATGGCTTCGTTAGAACTCTGGAAAACCTCGGCTGCCAGGTGTAATTCTTTTTCCAGCTGACGCGCTTCGGTGACATCCCGCGAGATGCCGGATATGCCCTGCAGTTCACCGTCTTCATTCCAGAGCAGGCTGGCTTCAATTTCCAGAATTTTTTCTTCACCGGATTTACAGAAGGCGACCATATCCTGACGAATCACATCGTCTTTGGAGGATGCGAAGTCCGGGTCTCTGGCGGGTGCCTTAATGCGACGTTTCATGGTTTTAACCAGCGCATTTAAATCGCTCTGCTGAAACACTGAGAAAACGCCTTCGCGTAATAATTCATCCGGTTTGTAGCCCAGCGTTTTTTCCACTGATGAGCTGACAAAATTAAATGTCAGGTGCTGGTCAGTGGCCCAGATAATATCGTTGATGTTCTCGGCTAACAGTCGGTAGCGCCGTTCACTGTCGATAATAATTTCCTGAGCTTCCACTTCCTCTGTCACATCCCGGGCGGTGCCGATATAACGGGTGACATTGCCATGTTGGTCGAAATTAAACGGCGTGTCATAAAACTTAATCACCCGGATGCTGCCATCCTGATGCATCATTCTGACCTGCGAGGTTTGGGTTTGTCCGGGTAATAATGTCCGGCGAATTTTTAACTCTCCGGGTAAGGCAGCAATATCATCCGGGTGTACCATGTTTTGCCAGAGTGTGGCGTTACTGTCGTCTTTTGAATAGCCCAGCATTTCGCCCAGCCTGCGGTTACCAAATAAGATGGTTTGTTGCAGTTGTTCGTCAAGGTCGATGACGTATACCAGATCCGGCATGGCTGCCATCACATTGGACCAGAAGTGTTCCCGTTCCTGAGTTTCCCGGGCAATACGATTGCGCTCGGTAATGTCCAGTAGGGTCATTAATGCGATATTTTCGGCACCTGAACGCAATGACAAATTAACCCATATATCAATGATGTTGCCGGCAAAGGTGGTCAGCTGCATCTCAAATTCGGTGGTTTCCAGATTGAGTGCCAGTGCTCTTTTTAGCGCCTGTTGATATTCTTCCGCGGAGGATTCCACCATATTGGCGCCATGCTCCAGTAAATACGGCAGATCACGAGCCTGGGTCAGCCGTACTGCCGACTCATTAGCGCTGATTAATACCAGGTCGCTGAGTTGCCCCTGATACTGGCTGATATCAATTAAACAATGGGCAACACCGGCTTCCTCAAATAAGGCTTTATAGCGTAGCTGGCTTGCGGATAGAGCTTTAATGGCTTGCTCTGTTTCCGTTATGTCGCGTAACAGCCAGACCACGCCGTCAATCTGATCGGCGTTATAAAGCGGGTTATAGCGTTGTTCAAAGATACGTTGCTCATCACCAATGTCAGCCGTCAGGCGGTGGCCGGTTTCGTGCAGCAGTTCCAGCTCAGCTATTTCCAGCCCCCGGTTCCATAATGCTTGTGGGTCTGACCAGGCATCGGAGAGCTGTTTGCCGTGAAAATCACTGGCACCATTGGCACGCAGCAGAGCCGCCCCTTTGGGGTTGGTGTAATTAATCACGCCATGTTCATCGGTGGCGATCAGGGCGTCGTCAATTGACATCAGTGTTTTGTCCGCCCGTGCCTCGGTTTCCCGGCGAATGGCTTCCAGGCGCTGCGACCGCAGGTCATAACGCAGCATATAAATCCATAACGAACACACCAATAGCAGTAAAACAGCAAAGACCATTAATGGTTCACGAATGTGTCGCCATAGCAGGGTTTGTTGTTCTTTTTCTTCGGCTAACGCAACCAGATCCCAGGGCGTATTATGCAGTGGTGCACGGCTGATAATGCGTTGTTGTTCGTCGGGTTGGAGCACAGGTTGAGAGTGGCTGCTGGCAAAGTAGCGCTCGCGAATGGAAATTCGGTTACTCTGGCGATCAATCATGGCCAGTTCAAATCCGGGAAAGCCGCCTTCATACACAATCTGCGAGAATTTGCTGTATGGCCGGCGTACGACTAACCAGTAAGACTGCTGCTGAATGACAAAGTGGCTGTAAATATAAAAACTGCCGTTACCACCGTAGCGCAATGAAAATACGCCGCTACTGGTCGAAGACGTTTTCTGCGCTTGAACTTGGCTGGCAATATCAGTTATCTCACGCTGATCCTGAATAACTCCCTGATGCTTCAGGTACAGGCCCTGATCGTTAAAAACAAAGAAGCCGGTGAGGTTAAAAAACGCTCGCTGCATATCATCCCAGAGCTGTTGATCGTTCTGGGCTGTTTGAGCGAACAGATATTGCTCCAGCAGGGTAAGGTGATTGTGAATAAACAAGCGATTGGCGTGAAAACCAGACTGGCGCAACAGCTCCATTTGCTCAGCGTAGTTTTCAACGGTATGTGTCGCATTTTCCGCAAAGTGTTGCTGCTCAGCCTGCCATTGCTGGCGCGTGTTATAGGCAAGCATGGCTACTAAAACAACAAAGCTCAGTAATAATAACGAAGCATTCATCCTGAACGATGAACGATACGGTCTGTCTGTTGCCGCACCACCAGATAAAGAGAAAATCATTCGCCCCCGGATCTTACCAATCATGCCTTGTTATTATTTTCATCGTGTATTTATAACTCTGATATCAGTATAGACCGGTTTTCTCAGCCGCGATAAATTCCCGGGTGCCCTCCGGTGGACGGGCCTGTTAAAATGCCGACATTCATACTTTCAGGTAGATATTTCTATGGCTCAATACGTATTCACCATGAACCGCCTGGGCAAGATTGTGCCGCCCAAGCGCCAGATTCTGCGTGACATTTCTCTGTCTTTTTTCCCGGGCGCTAAAATTGGCGTGCTGGGTCTTAATGGTGCCGGTAAATCCACGCTGTTGAAGATTATGGCGGGTATCGACACGGACTTTATTGGTGAAGCGCGTCCACAGCCGGATCTGAACATCGGCTACCTGCCGCAGGAGCCGGAACTGGATCCGAATAAAGATGTAAAAGGCAACGTCGAAGATGGCCTGGCTGAGCTGATGAATGCTAAGGCAGAACTGGATGCAGTGTATGCCGCTTACGCTGAGCCGGATGCTGACTTCGATGCACTGGCGAAAAAGCAGGGACGTTTGGAAGCCATCATTGAAACCGCAGGCGGTCACGATGTTGATCGTCAGATGGAAATTGCGGCGGAAGCATTGCGTCTGCCAGCCTGGGATGCCGATGTTACCAAGCTGTCGGGTGGTGAGCGTCGTCGGGTGGCCTTGTGTCGCCTGCTGATGTCCAAGCCGGATATGTTGTTACTCGACGAACCAACCAACCACCTGGATGCCGAATCCGTTGGTTGGTTAGAGAAGTTCCTGGAAGAATACCCGGGCACTGTGGTGGCGATTACCCACGACCGCTATTTCCTCGATAACTGTGCTGAGTGGATTCTTGAACTGGACCGTGGTCACGGTATTCCATATCAGGGTAACTACACCACCTGGCTGGAAACCAAAGAGAAGCGTTTAGAGCAAGAGAAGAAAGAAGAAGAAGCTCACACTAAAGCCATCAAGCATGAGCTGGAGTGGGTACGCAAAGGCGCGAAAGGTCGTCAGGCTAAGAGCAAAGCCCGTTTAGCGCGCTTCGAAGAGATGAACTCGCGTGAGTTCCAGTCGCGTAACGAAACCAACGAAATTTATATTCCACCGGGTCCGCGCCTGGGTGACAAAGTTATCGAGTTCCATAACGTCAGCAAATCTTTCGGCGATCGTATGCTGATTGATGACCTGAGTTTTACCGTTCCGGCCGGTGCCATTGTTGGCATTGTGGGTGGTAACGGTGCCGGTAAATCAACCCTGTTCCGTATGATCAACGGCACCGAGACACCGGATTCCGGTGAAGTGGTCATGGGCGAAACCGTTAAGCTGGCATTTGTTGAACAGTTACGTGAAGAGCTGGACGACAGCAAAACCGTCTGGGAAGCCATCTCCGACGGCATGGATATGCTCAACATCAACGGCAAAGAATACCCAAGCCGCTCGTATATTGGCCGCTTTAACTTTAAAGGTGGTGATCAGCAGAAACGGGTGGGTGATTTATCCGGTGGTGAACGTGGTCGTCTGCAACTGGCTTATACCCTGAAGCAGGGCGCCAACGTATTGCTGCTCGATGAACCGTCCAACGATTTGGACGTGGAAACCTTACGTGCTCTTGAAGAAGCGATTGATGCTTTCCCTGGCACTGTGATGGTGGTATCCCACGACCGTTGGTTCCTGGATCGTATTGCGACGCATATTCTGGCGTATGAAGGTGATTCTAAGGTGAACTTCTTCGAAGGTAACTACACCGAATATGAAGAAGATCGTAAGAAACGTTTGGGCAACGACGCTCAGCCAAAACGGATGAAATATAAACGTTTGGCGTAGACACGTCTTTGGCAAAATGATCTGGCTATTTAAGTACAGATTATTTTTCTGCCGCCGCTCAGAAGGGCCATCCCAGGCCCTGCTGAGCTACCACAACATCCTGTTGTTGCTCCAAAAAACAATCTGTACTTAATTGGATACCGTTTTTACGATAAACGTGCCTTCGGGGCGGCGGGGAAAAGCACCTGCTTACTTCCAGACAGTTCATTCCAGTGCACATAGATTCACTATTTCAGTTGCGAACGACAATAAATCAGCTAAACCTAAGTCATAAGTAGCAGTAAAGAGTTCTCATTTATGGAACCATCTTCAGAACAGCGTCAGTTTCAGCGTGTGCATTTTTTCCAGCGAGTACAGGTCAGTGATAACCACCATACTCAGGAAACACATTGCCTGGATATCAGTTTGCGCGGCATTTTATTGGTAGTGCCGGAAAATACTCAGTGGTCACTAGAGCAGCAGGTTAAGGTTGTGTTGCAGCTGACCGAAGATGAATCGATCACCATGATGTGCTCAGTCACGCATATTGATGATGATGTGGTGGGTTGCGCTTGTGATTCCATGGACCTCGATAGCCTGACCACACTGCGCCGTTTACTGGAATATAATCTGCAGGATCCGGCTGAAGTGAATCGTGAGCTGGGTGAGTTAATCCGCCAACGCTGATATACGATATACTCCACGCCTCAGAATTCTCCGGGGCGTTTTATGTCTGCTGTCTTTTCTCCTGTTATTGATGGGCAACCATCGTCACTGTCGTTTGGCAAAGTAGTTTGTGTTGGGCGCAACTATGCGGAACACGCAAAAGAGCTCAATAACCCGATTCCTTCCCAACCTATCCTGTTTATGAAGCCAACCACGTCAGTGGTGCCAATGGATGAGCCGCTGGTTATTCCCCAAGATCAGGGCAGTGTGCACCATGAACTGGAAATCGCCTTGTTGATTGGTGAGCCATTGGCTAACGCTGAGGAATCAGACTGTGCACAAGCGATTGTGGGGGTAGGTCTGGCGCTGGATTTAACCCTGCGTGATGTACAGACCAAACTCAAAGAAAAAGGTCATCCATGGGAGCGGGCCAAAGCCTTCGATGGTGCTTGCCCGGTATCAGAGTTTGTTGGTGCCGATCACATTCAGGACTGGAATAACATTCCGCTGCAACTCATACGTAACGGTGATATTCAGCAGCAAGGCAGCAGTGCTGAGATGTTATTTCCGATTTTGCCGCTGGTGGCACACATCAGTAAGGTGTTCAGCTTACAGCCGGGTGATCTGATTCTGACGGGTACACCCGCCGGAGTCGGGCCATTAGTCTCGGGCGATCAGTTAGAGGCAAAGCTGTTTGCTGAACCTCTGGACTCTGATGTGTTGCTGCAGGTATCAACTCAGGTGTCTTAGGCTTGGCGCCAGCTCTGATCAGAGTAAAAAACAATAAAAAAGCGCTATCGGAAACCCGGTAGCGCTTTTTTAGTATCTGCGATAACACTCCCTCAGAACGGGATATCGTCATCAAAGTCATCAAAGCTGTTGCTCGGTTGTGGAGCTGCTTGTTGTGGTGACTGTTGAGGCGCTTGCTGATAGCCACCTTGTTGTGGAGCCTGTTGTTGTGGGGAGTGCTGCGGCGCTTGGGCAGGACGTTGCTGCGGAGCAGCTTGATGAGCCATGCCTGGTTGTTGTGCCGGCGCTTGTTGTTGATAACCACCTGCCGAATTCATCGGTTGTGCCTGAGGCTGGGCAACCGGTTGTTGTGGTGCCTGCTGGGGTGCTGGTTGGGCTGTTTGTTGAGGTGCAGGCTGCTGATAACCTCCTTGTGGTTGAGGAGCAGCGGCCGGATTCATACCACCCATCGGCGCCGGATTCTGATTCATCATCTGGCTGGCTGATTGGAAGCCACCGGCAGGTGCGCCCATTCCACCGCCCATATTGTCGCCACGGCTATCCAGCATCAGCATATCGTTGGCGATAATTTCAGTGGTGTAGCGTTTGATGCCGTCTTTTTCCCATTCGCGGGTGCGCAACTTACCTTCGAAGTAGGCTTTTGCGCCTTTTTTCAGGTACTGCTGAACAATTTCAGCCAGCTTGCCGTATACCGTAATGCGGTGCCATTCGGTTTGTTCAACCTTTTGTCCGGTTTGTTTATCGTTGTAGCTTTCATCCGTGGCTAATGACAAGTTAGCCACGGCATTGCCGTTTGGCATAAAACGAACTTCAGGGTCACGACCCAGAGTACCAATGAGTGTCACTTTGTTAACGCTGCGACCCATGTTCTTCTCCGTTTTCAGAATGAATGATGGCTAATGCCTGTTGCATATCAAAGGCATCAGCACTGACTTTTAAATAGATTGCGCCTTCACTGGCAAGCGGACTGACCTGAGAAACACCGGTCAATGCCATCAGTTGTTGTAATTGCTGCTGGTCTATACGGCTGGTGGCCAGGCGAACACTGGTTAAGTGTTGTGGTGCTGAAGAGCGCCAGATAATCAGGCTCCAAATTACCATCAATGCCCCCAGGCCAGCAAACAGAGCAGCACTGCCAGAAGCCGACAAAATCCAACCACCCAGACTGCCACCGGCAAATGCGCCTAAAAACTGCATGCTGGAGTAAATACCCATGGCACTGCCTTTAGCACCGGCCGGGGCAATTTTACTGAGCCAGGAGGGCAGGCTGGCTTCCATCAGATTAAAGCCCCAGAAATAAAGCAGGAGTAATACCACCCAATGCCATAATTCGGTTGCCAGACTCATGGCAAATAAGGTGATGGCGATAATCAGCGCACCGGTTAATACCACTTCTTTCATCTTGCGGCGCTTCTCCGCCACAATAATAAAAGGCACCATCAGAATAAACGCAACGGCCAGCACGGGCAGATATACCCAACTATGCTGACTGGCCGCCAGCCCCTGTTGTTGCAGCTGCAAAGGAATAGCAACAAAGATGGCCACCATCAGGGCGTGCAGAATAAAGATCCCCAGGTTCAGCGGCCAGAGTTGAGGGTTAACCAGCTGTTTTCTGACTTCACTCAGTACCGCCGATGAATCCCGGTGCGGTAAGCGCGGTGGATTCGGAATAACAAACACCGTCACTAATACACCAGCAACAGCCAGAATAGCGGTAACCGTAAAGATCACGCTCATGCCACCCAGTGACGCCAGCCAGGGACCAAGCACCAGTGCGACTGAAAAAGAAAGACCAATACTGGCGCCAATCGAGGCCATGGCTTTCATGCGGTTTTCTTCCCGGGTCAGATCGGTAACCAGTGCCATAATGGCACTGGCAATGGCTCCGCCGCCTTGTAAGGCTCGCCCGGCAATCACGCCATAAACTGAGTCAGCGGTTGCTGCAATCAGGCTGCCCAATGCAAAGACCAGCAACCCCCCAATAATGACCGGTTTACGGCCAATACGATCAGATAAGCTGCCGGCCGGAATCTGTAGCAGCGCCTGAGTCAGGCCATAAACGCCCATCGCCAGACCCAGTAATTGAGGAGTAGCGCCTTCTAATTGCTGGCCCTCAATCATCATCACCGGCAGTACCATAAACAGTCCCAGCATGCGTAATGCATAGAGTGAGGCAAGCGACGTTACTGCACGTCGTTCGTCACTGGATAGAGCTGCTGGCGGGGAAGTGTCTGGGGTACGCAAGCCGGGTTCCGAAGGTAAATCACAAAAGGGGCGCTAGTTTACCAGCTTGGTCTGTTTTTGATTAGTAGCTATTAATACTTAATTGCTGGTTGCTGTCTGGATGGGGATCGACTGAATGGGACTGCTATAAAGCCGAGGTATATAGGGACTTTGCTGCCAAAGTATGAAAAAAGCCATATAACGCAGTAGCAATTTAGTCCAGATTGCGTACACTCAAACAATATAACTGCTGAGTAGTTATGGCATGGAGCAATTTGCAAGCGGACAAACGTCACAAGGAGCACGCTTATGGACAAGACTCACACACTTCCCGGCCGTCGTATTATCCTGTTTGGCCAGCAAAACCTGCAAAACTCTATTCTGATTGGCTTTATTCATCAGCGTACCAATATCGATTGTCAGTTGGTAAATCAAACCCAATGGCACGATGACTGGAACAATTATCCTTGTAAGACACTGGCACTGATTGATGCTGAGTGTGCCCGCCCGGATAAGATTCAGGAGCTGTTGGAAGTCATCTATGAGCAGCCGATGAACATCATGGTCGCCTTTTTTAATACCCCTAAAGGGCATACAACGGAACGGATGATTGTCTGGCCGATGGTGAATGGCCTGTTTTATCGCGATGCCTCACAGCAGCAACTCAGTAAAGGCATTCAGGGTATGTTTAACGGTGAGTTCTGGTTGCCGCGCCCTTTGATGGCGCAATATCTGGAGCGCACCCGCCACAAGCCACGCCGTATGTCGGCTCATGCTGCTTTATTGACCAAGCGTGAGAAACAGATTCTGAAGCTGACGGCCACCGGAGCCACCAATACCGAGATTGCCGAGCAGCTGAACGTCAGTATGCATACCGTGAAGACGCATATTTACAATCTGTTCAAAAAGATCGGCGCCAGCAACCGGATTCAGGCGGTAAATTGGGCGCAGGAGAATATGGACGAGTTGTTGCACGAAATGGCTGGATAGTCTTGATAAACTACCTGCGTTGCCATTGCTGCGTTAAAAATAAGCTCACAATGCTCATTTATGACTTATAAACTGCGCTTTCTCGCTTATTTTTTGCCTTGCACTGACTGCCTCGGAAACGTTTTTCAAGATGCTATCAGAGGCTGAATCCATCAGATTCTTAGCTTACAATGTCGGACTTTATTTTTCCGAGCAGTGAAAGCTATCTATGGATAAGATCCAGGTTCGTGGAGCCCGCACCCATAATCTTAAGAATGTTGACCTCGACATTCCACGCGACAAACTGATTGTTATCACCGGATTAAGTGGTTCCGGTAAATCCTCCCTGGCGTTTGATACCTTATATGCCGAAGGCCAACGGCGTTACGTTGAATCCCTGTCGACCTATGCTCGTCAATTCTTATCCATGATGGAAAAGCCGGATGTTGATCTGATTGAGGGTCTGTCACCGGCCATTTCCATCGAACAAAAGTCCACCTCTCACAACCCACGCTCAACCGTGGGTACTGTCACTGAGATTTACGATTACCTGCGTTTGTTGTTCGCCCGTGTCGGCACGCCCCGTTGCCCGGATCATGATGTGCCGTTGGAAGCACAGACCATCAGTCAGATGGTGGATTCGATCATGGATCTGCCGGTGGATGGCAAATATATGATTCTTGCTCCGGTGGTGCGTGATCGTAAAGGTGAGCACTTACACGTATTTGATAGTCTGCGTTCTCAGGGTTTTATCCGCGCCCGGGTGAATGGTTTGGTGTGTGATCTGGATGATGTGCCGGAGCTGGATAAGCGCAAAAAGCACAGCATCGAAGTGGTGGTGGATCGCTTTAAAGTCAAAGAAGGCATTGAGCAGCGTTTATCGGAATCGCTGGAAACCTGCATTGAACTCAGCGGCGGACTGGCATTAGTCGCCTCGATGGATGACGAGCAGGAAGAACCATTGCTGTTTTCGTCGCAGTTTTCTTGCCCTCATTGTGGTTACAGCTTGTCGGAACTGGAGCCACGCCTGTTCTCCTTTAATAATCCGGCTGGCGCTTGTCAGAGTTGTGATGGTTTAGGGGTTAAACAATATTTTGATCAGGGGCTGGTGGTACTGGATGACAGCTTGACCATTGCTGAAGGTGCTATTCGTGGTTGGGATCGCCGCAGTATTTATTATTTCCAGATGATCAGCTCGGTGGCGGAACATTTTGGTTTTGATATTGATCAACCCTTTAAAAAATTATCCAAGAAACACCAGAAAATTCTGCTGCAAGGTTCTGATACTGAAGAAGTGCGTTTCAGTTATGTGAACTCACGTGGTGATCAGATTTTTAAGGAGCACCCATTCGAAGGCGTACTGCCAAATCTGGAGCGTCGTTATCGTGAAACGGACTCGCAAATGGTACGCGAAGAATTGTCTAAATATCTGAGTGTGCAGCCGTGCCCGACCTGCCATGGTTCACGTCTGCGTACCGAAGCCCGTAATGTATTTGTTGGTGACAAAACCATTCATGCCTGTACCGCAATGCCGGTTGAAGAGGCGCACCAGTATTTCTCCGAATTACATATGGATGGTCATAAAGGGGAAATTGCGGAAAAAATTCTGAAAGAAATTCGCGAGCGTTTGCAGTTTCTGGTGAATGTTGGACTGGAATATTTAACGTTGAATCGCAGCTCGGATACCTTGTCGGGTGGTGAGGCGCAGCGTATTCGTCTGGCGTCACAAATTGGCGCCGGGCTGGTCGGTGTTATGTATATTCTCGATGAACCCTCTATTGGTTTACACCAGCGCGATAACGACCGCTTATTAAAAACCCTGTTTCACCTGCGCGATTTAGGTAATACCGTCATTGTGGTTGAGCATGACGAAGATGCCATTCGCAGTGCCGACCATTTAATTGATATTGGCCCGGGTGCTGGGGTACACGGTGGGCAAGTAATCGCACAGGGTACACCGAATCAGGTGATTAAAAATAAAGACTCTGTTACCGGGCAATATTTATCTGGCAAAAAAGAAATTGCAGTCCCTGCCGAACGCACACCGTACGATGATAAAAAGCTATTAACGCTGACAGGGGCTACCGGTAATAATTTAAATAATGTCGATTTAACTATTCCACTGGGTTTGATGACGTGTATTACCGGTGTGTCAGGTTCTGGAAAATCGACCTTAATTAATCGTACCTTATATCCATTAGCTGCTACGGCACTGAATGGTGCAACGACTTTAAAAGCTTCTGAGCATCAGTCGATTGAGGGGTTAAAGCAACTCGATAAAGTGGTGGATATTGATCAAAGCCCGATTGGCCGTACGCCGCGTTCAAACCCAGCAACTTATACGGGTATTTTCACGCCGGTGCGGGAATTATTTGCTGGTACTCAGGAAGCGCGCTCGCGGGGTTATAAAGCCGGACGCTTCTCCTTTAATGTCAAAGGTGGCCGTTGCGAAGCCTGTCAGGGGGATGGGGTCATTAAAGTTGAAATGCACTTCCTGGCGGATATTTATGTGCCGTGTGATGTGTGTAAAGGCAAGCGTTATAACCGTGAAACACTGGATATTCGTTACAAGGGTAAAAATATTCACGAAGTGCTGGATATGACGGTAGAAGATGCACGCACCTTCTTTGATGCCATCCCGGCGGTCGCGCGTAAGTTACAGACCCTGATGGATGTTGGCCTGAGTTATATTAAATTAGGACAGGCAGCCACCACCTTGTCGGGTGGTGAAGCGCAGCGGGTCAAACTGGCGAAAGAATTATCGAAGCGGGATACCGGCTCTACTTTGTATATTCTTGATGAGCCAACCACTGGCTTGCACTTCCACGATATTGAACAGCTTTTAACAGTACTGCATCGCCTGCGGGATCATGGCAATACCATTGTGGTGATTGAACATAATCTGGACGTGATTAAAACCGCGGACTGGATTGTTGATCTTGGCCCGGAAGGTGGTTCTAAAGGCGGTTATATTATTGCCGAAGGTACCCCGGAGCAGGTAGTAAAAGAAAAAGTATCGCACACCGGACGTTTCTTAAAACCTTTGCTGGCTGCGAAAAAATAATATGACATCCGCGGCAAAACGGGCCCAGTGCACTAAGTGCAAGCGGCCCGTAAAGGTGTGTATTTGTGATTCCCTGGTTGAGATTGAAGCACCGCTGGAACTGATCATCTGGCAAGACCCAACCGAAGCCAAACATAAATTATCCACGGCTCCTTTATTAAATCTGAGTATCTCTAACAGTCGTTTGTTGGTTGGTGATCAGTTTTCTTTTGCCGATATTTTTGCCGACAGCCCAGTGCAGCAATGTGCACTGCTGTACCCGCTGGAAAGTGGCTCGGCATTAATCTCAGAGCAGCGGAGTGATATTAACAAACTGTTGGTTCTGGATGGTACCTGGAAAAAGGTACGGCGTTTGTTTCATCTGAATGAATGGTTAAAAGATCTGCCTTATATTCAACTTAACCCGGAGTCACTGAGTCGTTATGCCATTCGTAAATCACCACGCGCGGATGGTTTATCAACGATCGAAGCGGCAGTTGCCGGGTTAAGCTGGTTGGATGATACAACCGATTATCAACCCGTTCTGACGGTGCTGGAGCGTATGGTTGAGCTACAACAACAACTAACGCCGGATGACGTTAAACGTACCCGGCACTAGTGTTATCAAGAAAGAGAGTTATCAAGCCCTATCTTTCCCAGATTGGCGGATCTCCGATTTTTTCCAATAAAAAATCAATAAACACCCGGACTTTGGCGGTTAATACGTTGGACTTGGGATACACCAGCCAGATGGCAGAATGATCCTCCACTTCATAATCGGGCAATATCCGGATCAGCGTACCGTCTTTTAATTCCTGGTGAATATTCCAGAAGGTGTGCATCGAAATCCCCACCCCAGCCAGAGTCGCCACCTTCATACTGGCACCATCATCACAGACAACACGTGTTGCAGCACCGGGAGGCGGGAAGCTGCTACTGGCATTCGTGTGTTTGGCAATCAAGGTTCTGGGCTCGGTATGGCGGAATACCAGTAGCTGATGATCACGCAGCTCCTGTGGGGTTTTGGGCATGCCAAAGCGTTTAACATAGGCAGGGGAGGCGCAGAGCAGACGTTGATCGTCGGCCAGTTTGCGAGCGCGTAAACTGCTGTCGCTGATGGCGTAATTACGTAAGGCCAGATCAAACCCACCTTCAATCAGATCCATCTGCATATCTGATAACTTCAGCTCCAGATTCAGTTTGGGATAACGTTCCAGAAACTCAGGCAGCAGCGGGGCAATATAGGCTTGAGCAAAGGTGCTTGAAGCAGCAAATCGCAATGTACCACTGACTTCCCGGTATTCATGGCCTAATGCCGCCTTGGCCGCGGCTTCCTGAGCGAGAATTTCGCGGGCGTAAGGCAAAAACTCAGCACCTTCCAGTGAGAGCGATACTTTGCGCGTAGAGCGGTGTAATAAGTCAGCCCCTATCTGATGTTCCAACTTGGCTAACCGGGCGCTGGCAACGGCAGGAGCCAGCCCCAGCTTTCTGCCAGCAGCACTGATATTCAGCATATCGGCGGCCATCACAAATAAACGAATGCCTTCCGTATCCATGGCGCTCTCCACGTACGTATAAACCGCTGATTATATTGAAAAACCGAATTATGTTTAATATTTTTGCTAGTTTTGTTTGTTTATCGGATGAATATACTGCTGCTCATTGTCCAGGGCTGTTAACAACCCTGGTTTCACACTGTTTTATTGTCTGGAGCAAAGTATGAATCATCCGATCATTAACGACCTGAATAGCCGCTACACGGCGAAGAAATACGACGAAAACAAGCGTATTTCTGCGGATGATATGGAAATCATTAAAGAAGCCCTGCGTTTATCCGCCTCATCCATCAATTCTCAGCCGTGGAAGTTTATTGTGCTGGAAAGTGATGAGGCGAAACAGCGTTTCCATAATACCTTTGCCAATAAGCATCAGTTCAACCAGCAGCATGCCAAAGATGCGTCACATACTTTGCTATTGGCATACGACCCGGAATTTACTAAAGAGAAATTCACCAAGCGTGTGGATGTTGAAGTCAGCTCGGGCCATCTGCCAGCAGAGAATTATGACAACTTTATGGGTGCCTATGCATTTGCTGAAATGAACACCGATGAGCAGGGCTACAACGGCCACTGGACAAAGGCTCAGGTTTATCTGGCACTGGGCAATGTGTTACACACCCTGGCTCGTTTAGGCATTGCCTCGACTCCGATGGAAGGGGTGGATGGTGAGTTAATCGGCGAATTGTTTGCCGCTGAGCTGGATGGTCACGTGTGTGAAGTAGCGCTGGCTATGGGTTACCACAAAGACGGTGAAGACTATAACTTCGGTAAGCCAAAGGCTCGTTTGCCACAGGAAGATGTCATCAGCGTTCTGTAATATAAAAAGCTCCTTTTATCGTCTGATAAAAGGAGCTTTTTGACTGTCGCTATCCGGAAGGCCGGGCGTCAGAATTTATAAACAACCGAGACCGATTCATCAACGGCGCTACTGTCGATATAGCCAATCAGGTTCGGATTGTTCGCTACCAGATCTTTGACTTCTGCAGCGCTGCCAGATTCTTTAGGTGGTGTGCCTTTTCCGGTAAATATCAGGCGTGACCAGTACGCTTTTAACTGACTGTTATTCTTTGCCAGAACTTTGTCGTTAAACATTTCCCGGGTGGGAGAATTCAGCGCCTGATCAACCGGAACCGCCTGGCTACCGTCAGGAAAGCTTTTGCTTTTACCTAAAAAGATGCGTGCGATGGTATCTTGATCAAGGCTTTTGTTAGCATTCTGAGCACTGACAATCACGGCCGTTTCAGCATAAGCCAGGCTGGTGAATACTAAAGTAACCAGAGTCAGGCATTTAAGCAGCGGATTCAATAATTTCATTGGTATACTCCTTAAAAAACCAGATCAACAGCAACACTGTATAACATGGCCGATTCGCCATCATTACCCAGTCGTAACTCTTCATCAATATATTGAGCTTCCACTTTAAAAGCGGTACCCGCGTTATAATCGAAGCGAGCACCTAAGGTAATACTGCTTTCTTCACCACGAAGGTTGTTCTGTAATAAACCAACATTACCAGATTGTTTTTCATCTTTATCTTCGGAATACGTCAGATGAACGGTGGTGTCATTAAATCGCTGTGCGGCACTGATCAGGAATGCCTGGTCATTCAGCAGTAAATCGGTTTCATGATCGAGGGCAGTCCATTCGGCAATCAGGAAAGTGCTGCCATTATCATAAGTAATGGCGGCTTCATAAAAGCGCGTGGTATCACCATCGGGAGTAAACTCATCCTGTAAACCCAGTGCCGTGGCACCGGCAACCAACTGTTCCAGAGCATCACCAGTAGGATCAGCCATTAAATCCGGCATATATACATCGGCCTGATGATAGCTGAGGCGTGTGCCCCAGTTGTCTTTATTCAGGCTCAGCACTGCACCAGCAAAGTTTCTCAGGTCAATCTCAAATGCTTCTTCGACCGGAGCGAAGGAATCTTCCAGACGACCAAAGTAAACCTGCACAGAACCATCCGCCGAGCCTGCCGTGAAGTTATGTGTCAGGTCAACGCCATTAATTGAAGAAAATGTGTCTAGTCGTGAATAAACTTCACCTGGTGGGCGAATCCAGTTGTAGGCATAACCCACCTCAAGGAAGTCCGAATAATAGAAGAAAGGCGTCCGTAACCGGCCTAAGCGAATATCGGTATTATCATTAAATGAGTAAGTAACATAGGCCCAGGCGTTTTCGGTGTTGTAGTCTTCCTCACCGCGGGCAATAAACTGTGTTGTGGCTGACGTAGAGTCATTGATTTGTTTACTGACTTGCAGGGCGACAACGGTGTCCTGAGTAAATGAAACGTCATCGTCATAGCCTGCGGCAGAGACGTCGTCGTTGGTTAATACACCTGCTCCGGCACTCATAAATCCATTTATATTTAAATCATTAGCGTAACTCAGCTGACCTGAAATCAGCAGTACGGCAGCTATTCCTGATTTTTTATTGTACATAGCGAAACCTTAATTCGGCAAAAGCCTTTATTCAGAGTGTATTAAAACTCTAGTTAAGGTGGGTGAAGCTGCAACAGATTGTCCTGAAGTGATACATGAAATTACTGATTTTTTGTTATTTTTATTTTGACTTTTTATTCCATAAAAAAAGGGCCTCAGGCCCTTTTTTCAAATGACGAGTTGATCATGCTCGTTAAAATTTATAAACAACTTTTACCGAGCCATCAACTACAGAGCTATCAACATAACCAACCAGATTGGGATTCTGAGCAACCAGGTTCTTGACAGCAGCATCGTCGCCAGATTCTTTGGGCGGTGTGCCTTTACCCGTGAAAATTAAACGCGACCAATAGGCTTTCAGTTGGCTTGAACTTTTGCCTAGTACCGTACCGTTAAATGATTCTCGACTGGCCGATCCTGCGTCCTGATCAACCGGAACTGCCTGGCTGCCATCCGGAAAGTTTTTAGTTTTTCCCAGGAAAATACGGGAGATAGTGTCCTGATCCAGAGAAGCGTTAGCATTATTGGCACTAACGATTACGGCTACTTCAGCCTGAACAATAGCGGCCGCAAAAACAGAGGCCAGCGTCATGGTTTTAAGGAAAGTCATTAGTTTTTTCATTTGGGTTCTCCTTAAAATACTACGTCAACAGCAACAGTGTATAACATGGCCGATTCACTTTCTTGGCCATCACGAAGCTCTTCATCGATATATTGCGCTTCCACTTTAAATGCGGTGCCTGCATCGTAATCAAAACGGGCGCCTAAAATAATGCTGTCTTCTTTGTCTCTCAGGAAGTTGTTTTGGATATTTCCAACAACGCCAGAGCCTTTTTCATCTTCACGCGCGGTATAGGTTAAATGCACTACTGTATCATTAAAGCGTTTGGCAGTACTGATGAGATACGCTGAGTCATCAACAAATAACTCAGATTCATAATCCAGCGCAGTCCATTCGGCAATCATAAAGTAGTCACCATTATCATAGGTGACGGCCGCTTCAATAAACTTACCGGTAGCATCATCTAATTTAAATTCATCTCCCAGTCCGTTCTGTGTCGCCTGAGCAACAAGAAGTTCAGCTGGAGAAGAATCAGCAGAGGTTAAAATTGCATTTAATTCAGCGTCAGATGATTCGGTAATGGCATTGATGTCATCAATGGTTGCATCCGTTTGATGGTAACTCAGGCGTGTTCCCCAGTTGCCATTATTCAGATTCAGTACAACACCGGTAAAATCTTTTAAATCAACATCAAAACTTTTTACAGCTGGGGTAATGGTCTCACTGGAGCGGCCATAATAAAACTGAATCGAACCATCGGTGCTGCCAACGCTGAAGTTATGAGTCAGATCAAAACCGTTGACGGAAGAGAACGGATCGAGACGTGCATAAACTTCTTCTGGTGGGCGAACCCAGTTATAGGCATAACCCACTTCTAAAAAGTCGGAATAATAAAAGAAAGGTGAGCGTAAGCGACCTAAGCGAATATCGGTATTTTCATTAATTGAATAAGTGATATAAGCCCAGGTGTTTTCGGTATCGTAATCTTCATTGCCCCGGGCAACAAACTGGGTGGTGGCCGAGGTCGATTCGTTAATCTGTTTACTGACCTGCAAGGCAATCAGGGTATCCTGATCAAAGGACACGTCATCATCATAGCCAGCCTGGCTGACATCACTGTTGGACAATACACCGGCACCAACACTCATAAAGCCGTTGATGTTAAGGTCGTTGGCAAAAGTCATCTGGCTGCTTGCCAGCATGACAGCAGCCAGCAAAGGAGATTTACGGGATAGCATGTTTAAACCCTGACTAGTAATACTTGTGTATTGAAACTCTAGTCAAGCTCCAAAAGAGTGCAAAAAAAT
Organism: Bacterioplanoides sp.; assembly: GCF_965226395.1. Taxonomy (GTDB): domain Bacteria; phylum Pseudomonadota; class Gammaproteobacteria; order Pseudomonadales; family Oceanobacteraceae; genus Bacterioplanoides. The sequence goes on from NZ_OZ245358.1 coordinate 2,697,998, forward strand.
ATCCCGGAATCGCCAGAGATGTTACATCAGACAGCTTCTGTCATAGCAACAATGTGTTTAATCTGGCGTTGAATCAGTGACTGATTCTTTTCCGGTAACTTATCCAGCCAGTAACTGAATTGCTGATTGCCGTGTAAGTCTGCCACTTCGTGACCTTCCTGCCAGTGAATATCGTCGACCTCCCGCACCTGATCAAGCATGGCTTGGCTGACCAGCAGCCGTCGCTCTTCGCTGCTTTGCGCCAGACGAGCCGCCCAGTGAATGGTATCTCCGATCAGATTTCCCTGAATCGGCTGATCCTCACCAATCGGTGCCAGTAACACCGGGCCATAATGCGCAGCAATACGAAACTCCAATGGTAATAAATGACGATTATTTTCACGGATGTGATCGACCAGACCGAGAAACAGCATGGCCGCATAAAGGCTATGTACCATATTGCCGGTTCCGGAAGCAGGCAGGCCAAATAACATCACAATGCCGTCCCCCTGAAAACGATCCAGTTTACCGTTATACAATTTGGCCGCTTGATTTAACAATTTGTGATACTGATTAAGCAGCGTGGATAATTCATTGGCGGATAAACGGTTTTGCAGTACTTCCAGATCCAGAATTTCGATATACAACAGAGCGCAGTCCTGATAGCAGAAGCCCTGTTGTGACTCGGCTTGGGAATCGCTGCTGATAAACTGATCCATCGCCTGCTGGTATAAGCGGCGCTGTTGTTCTTGTTCGGAAATATCCGTCAATGCCTGATACAAGGGCTGGAATTCATTAATCTCTGGTGCTGGTAATACCAGAGCTTCACCGTCTTGCCACTGCTTCAGCTTGTTTGGTAAAACGCGCAGAAATGTCAGGTGGCGTTCACTGAGCAGGTAACTGATCCAGGCGCCGATCAGGGCTAATAATGCCGATACAAATAAGCTGATGGATAAATAGCGGCGTGCATCATTGGTGGCGGCAGACAAATCTAAGTTGGCCTGCAGGGTACCAATCGCCAGCCTGTCCTGATTGATTTCCTGACTGATGATTTGCCCGGATTGTGTAAAACGACCGCTGGTTGCAATAACCTGCTGTTGCGTATTGAGAATACGAATGGCCGGAATGGAGTGATCCAGCTGCCACTCATTCAGTGTCAGGTTCAGGCTGACTCTGTCTTCATTGAGTAAACTGGGTGCGATCGCCAGAGCCAGGCGTTGCAACTGCAGAGACGCATTCGTTCGTAATGTATTTTCAGCCAGCGTTTGCTGATGTTGGTAAGTCAGCAGGCCAATGCATAAGCCGGTGGTCAGTATCATGATGGCAGCAAACAAACCGCAGACTTGACTTAGATTCAGCTTTTGCCACGTCGAGCGAAATTTCGTCATTGGATTACTCAAACAATTTTTTTCTTTGGTGGTATTATATGCGCCGCCTGATGTAACGCCAGCAGCTCTTGTATTGTATCTGGAGTGTTGTGTTGGCGTGATTTTGACCAATAAATGAATGATGGGGATTCACCATGAGTGATGTGAAACAGTCTCTGCAAGACAAGCTGGAACAGTTGGAAAAAGGTTTATTCCTGATGAGCCTGGATCGTGTACGTGCGTTATCGGTTCATGAAACCGTTGATCTGATCGAAGAACTGCGTGGCGTTGTGTCGGCAGCGAAAGCGGATACCGACAAACTGTAATTTCCACCGTTATTAAGAAAGGGCTTATCCGTGACTGAGTTGGTTCTAATCCGTGTGACTGGGGCCGATAAGCCCGGTCTTACGGCAAACATCAGTGCCATTCTGGCACAATATGATGTCACTATCCTTGATATTGGCCAGGCTGAAATCCATGACACGTTAACGTTAGGGGTTTTGGCGGCTATTCCTGATCGGGCTGAATCGGCTCCGGTTCTTAAAGATGTGTTGTTTAAGGCTCATGAGCTTGGCTTATCGGTACGTTTTACCCCGGTCACGCCCGAGAGTTATGACCACTGGGTAACCGGACAAGGTAAACCGCGACATATTATCACCTTGCTGGCACGAGCGATTGAAGCCAAAGCTATTGCTGCTATTACTTCTATTGTTGCGGATCATGGTCTGAATATTGACCAGATCAACCGCTTATCCGGCCGTGTGCCACTGAGTCAGGAAGAAGAAAATACCCGTGCCTGCGTTGAATTTTCGGTGCGTGGCGAAGCGGATCAGAGCCAGATGCGTGCTCAGTTTCTGACCGTTGCAAACGATCTGGGAGTGGATATCGCCTTCCAGAAGGATGATAAATATCGTCGCACACGTCGCCTGGTTGCCTTTGATATGGATTCCACCCTGATTGAAGCCGAAGTCATCGACGAGCTGGCGGCAGCAGCCGGTGTTGGCGAGCAGGTGGCTGAAATCACGGAGCGGGCAATGCAGGGCGAGCTGGATTTTAATCAGAGCTTCGAGCAGCGTGTGGCTCTGCTTAAGGGGCTCAATGGTGATGTGCTGCAAGGCATTGCTGAGCGCTTACCGGTAACAGAAGGTGCTGAGCGCCTGATTCGTAATCTGAAGTCCCTGGGTTATAAAACGGCAATCTTGTCCGGAGGGTTTAACTACTTTGGTCGTTATTTACAGGATAAGTTAGGCATTGATTATGTGTATGCCAACGAACTGGAAATGGAAGAGGGCATTGTTACCGGCCGGGTAACCGGCAAAGTGGTAAACGGTGAGCGCAAAGCCGAATTATTGCGCGAACTGGCGGTTCAGGAAGGCATCACTCTGGAGCAAACCATTGCTGTTGGTGATGGTGCTAATGACTTACCGATGCTCAGTATTGCCGGGTTAGGAATTGCTTTTCGTGCCAAGCCGCTGGTACGGGAAAATGCCAAAAATGCGATTTCGACTCTGGGACTGGATGGTATTTTATACCTGTTAGGTTATCGCGACCGGGATATCGGCTGATAGTTTTTATACGGGCAATTGCCTGACCCTTGTCCAGAAAAAAGGCCACGTTTTAAGCATGGCCTTTTTTCTGGACGATAGACAAGGGGTAGATGTTATTCATCATCAAAGTCATAAATCATGCCGGCTTGTGGCGGCTGTACATAATGGCCCTGAATAAAGTGAACCCCCAGCTGCCAGAGGTTAGCAACTGATGCCGCGCTTTCGACTAAGGGCACAATGGTGCGTTTTTCTTCTTCGTGTAGCTTCTCTAACAACTCTTTTAAATGCTTCTGATTATCCGGACTCTGGCTGAGCTCCTGAGTAAAAGAGCCATCGACTTTGACGTATTCAACATCCAGATGTTGCAGTTGCTGAAATGGGTTCAGAGCGCAGCCAAAGCGTGTTAATGCGGTTGGGATACCGCGTTCGAGTAACGCATGAGTAAACTCATGGCACTGTTTCAACATATGCCCGGCATCCTCTTCATTAAACTGAAAAATGGCGGCACCTTTAGGTAATCTGGCGGCATTCAGCGCCACACCAATCCAGCCTGCCAAGCTATCGTCGGACAAGGATGCCGACGATAAATTGATAAACATACGGGTGTTGTGACCTTTTTCCCGATGTTCACCCAGCAGCTTGGTGGTATGCAAAATAACCCAACGATCAATTTTTCGTTTTAACGCATCACTGATATCTGCTGAATTGAGAAACTCTCCGGCAGAAATATCATCGCCATTCGCTTGCGGCAGACGCAGCAGAGTTTCGTAGTGCTCTGTTTCGTCACCGCGCAAATTGATCAATGGCTGGAATAACAAACGGAAGCTGTTGTTTTTGAGGGCGTCAGTCAGTTGTTGTTCAAGGTTGGATTCGTCTTTTTCGGTATCGTTTAATTCCGCTGGAACAAACAGATTAACGCCATTGCCTTGTTCATGACCTTCAAGTTTGCGCACCAGGTCGGAAGCCTGATGAGCTTGTTGCAGAATATCATCTGGCTTTGAACTGTTTTCGGTAATCAGGGCCACACCGGTGCTGGTCGTGACTGTGGTGGTGCGTTTTTCAATGGCAATCAGTAACTGAGCAACAATATCTCTGAGTTTTTCGGCTTGTTGTAACGCACGTTCGGCATCAATGCCCATCATGATAAAGGCGAAGATATCTTCACCAATACGTGCCAGCTGAGCATTTTCCGGCAGATATTTCTGCAGCGCTTCAGCAACGGCAACCACCACTGTGTCACAGTGGTTCACACCAATATCGCTTTTAATTTTATTAAACTGGTCGATATTAATGTAAAACACCGCACCGGTTGCCCCTTTGAGTACGGCGCTGTCAACGGCGTGTTCCAGCTGTTCGTTAAAGTAGGTCTTGTTGTACAGATGAGTGAGTAAATCGCGGCTGCGAATTTCGCTGAGCTGTTCTTCCAGTTCACTGCTGTCGGCCTGGCCACGAATCACAACCTGAGTACATTCTTCTTCGGCATAGGTTGCCGGAGAAAACTGCATGGTCATAGAAAATTCTGACCCTTCGCCATCCACACCTTTGGTTTTAAGGTCACCGGATTGTTGTGCCTGATCGTATTTTTTCAGAAAGGCTTTAAATTCTTTCTGGCCCGAGGTATGCACCATATCCATAATCGGCATGCCTTCCAGGTCATCGACTGAATCATAGCCAAACAGCTCAAGATAAGCCTGGTTGGCATAAACATGCATGCCATCATGAATATAACCAACGGCGTCTTTGGAACTTTCCAATAAGCTCTGACTGCGCTTTTCCGCTTCCCGCAGTTTAACTTCCAGCATGCGTTTTTCGCGACGGATATGAAGGTGCTTCAGCTCGCGTTCAATGACCATCAACATGACATTGGACTCTTCCAACGGCACTACCGTCGCAGCCCCTTTTTTCAGCGCACTTTCAAAGCTGATGGCATTCAGATCTTCCTGGGTCACCAGAATTAATGGCAGATCTTTGTTGAGACGCTTAATCTGCTTTTGCAGTTCTTCCCAATGGATCTCATCGGTATGTTGCTGAGCAATGACCAGATCCCAGGATCGGTCTTGTAATTGTTCAACAAAATCTGCCAGAGATGAGACCTGATGTGCACGGGTGGCATTACCGGAGTTGCGTAGCATGCTGACAATATTTTCAGCGTGATTCTGTGTTTGCATCAATAACAGCAGGTGGAGGGTGTCTCGCTTGGCTGGCATGCCGATTCTCTGTTTTAAAAACCACAATTATAGGAGGAAGACGGTAAAAAAAAATGCCCGAGTATCACAATCTGCGTCACAGGCTGACATTTTTTGTCGTTTTTACCGATTTTTACAACAGAAGGAAAGTTTGGTGTCAGAGTTTGTTCCAGATGGAGTCGAAGTCGTCGTCGTTCGACATCGATGGCGGATTCTGGATGCTGCTGTGTTTCTGTGGCGTGACACCGGCATTACGGAACTGGAACTGTCCAAAACTACTGGTGGATGCCAGACGTTTGGTGAGTTGATAGCGGCCTTGTTCTTCTTCAAACAATAGCTCCACTTTATTGCCGGTACGAAATGGCATACGTGGTAACAGCAGGGTGGCTGGCTGAGCAATGGCCTTAATTGCAGGCAGTAACAAAGCACGCATCAGCGGACCGTTTTCTCCGGTTTTTTGCAGTACACGGGCTGCCCCCACTTTGGCGCGTGGTGCCAGCAGCTCAATGCCTAGTTGAGTACCTTCATCACGTAAGTGACGAATCCAGCGAATAACACCAATCGACCAGTGGCGTACTCCGTTTTCCTGAATGCCGATCAGTTCGCCGGCCTGGATGCTGGGAGGGACGTTGCCCTGCCAGTGCAGGCAATAACCACCCGGACTGGAGTTCAGCAGACTGACCTCATGACTGGGGTATTTGGCATTGGCTTCAGAACTTTCGTTACTGGTTTGCTTATGTTTGTTGATGAATTCAATAGCATCAATATTGATGGTTGGGTTGTCGGCCAGTTTGCTGCCGCCAGCATCAAAAGCATCGGCCCAAACGTCTTCATCTTCACCCTGGTTGGCATTGGGTTTGTTACTGTCACCATCGACGGCTTTAGGTTTAAGCTTGGTGAGCATCAACTCAAAGCCGGTCATACCACCGCTGTAATAATGGGTAGCCGACAAACCAATGCATAATTTTAAATTGCCACCGGCCGGAGAGCGGCGAAATGAGCGTTGCCAATGGATACCCCAGGACTGAATAGCGTGTGACAGCAGGTTATCGCTCAGTTTTCCCGGTACCGTGATCGTGTGATTGCCGGCAGGGTTTGCAGCCCAGAGCTTCAGCGCCTGAACCAGCTGATCGGTATTTAAACTACGGAACAGTGGTTTTTGAGCATCACGCAAATGCTGGCGGTACTGGCCCGGCCTGTCACGATGCAGATTAATCAGAAACAGTGCGGTTTCATCTTCAGCGGGTGTCAGGCTGACATATTCGGCCCATAACTCACTGGCATCATAGAGCTGAGCCAGATCTTGTTGTCTGAGGTTGTTGGGCTTGGCCGTTCCCAGCAGATGAGCCCGGATAAACACATCTTTGATGGTAGAGCTGGATAGGAAACGGGTTTGCCGGTCACTGACTTTGTATTCTGTCAGTTTGTGAATTTCAGCCAGTAATAACAGTTGATTAATCTCCATCCAGGCATGCTCTGGTGGCTGACAATAAAGCTGAAACGCCCGAAGGATGGTCTGGTTGGTATCTGAAATCGCTCTGTGTATCGCCAGCGTCACAATTTTAGAGGGTTTGTCCGCTGGTGATAAGCGAGCAATGCTGTGGGCTACCACCAGTTTATAACCCGTTGCCAGATGGCTTTGTAATGCCTGGCTGAGGTTTGCAATTTTGAGCTGCTTTTCGTTCAGGGAAATCGAAGATTGCAGGAAGTGTTTATTCAGTAAGGTGCAGATTGAGTAGATGTACGGGCGCACAACTTCCAGCACTTTAAAGCGTAATAACGGATCAGTATCCCACTGATTCAGTTCACGGATAGCATTGTATAAGCGGCGCGCAGATTCCCCGGTATTAGCCATAGGCAGCTCTTTTGCCCATTGGGTAATACTGTCTACGGTTCCGTTACAGATACTGGGCTGAGCCAGCGGCGTAGCCGGAATATGTAATTTAATTGGCGCTTTTGGGCTTTCCATGTGTTCCCACTTAATTATAAAACGAACGATCAATCAGTTTGCAAAATGTGAAGCCAACATTAAGTATAGTCAATTTGTCGTATGTGCGTATTCTGTTATCAGAAAAACTGGCCTGATAACGCGTAAATTGATGTAAATCGTTTGAGATCACGTCCTTGTTATGTGATTTGTGTGCCCGGCTCAGGTTGTTATTGGCGTTTTACTGGCTTTTCCGCCTTCTTCCCGAACGAGACGTGGAACCAGGTAGCCGGGTAATGTCTGGCGCATTTGTTGATGCAGAGTAAGCGCCTCGGTCTGACTCACATCAAAATGCGCGGCACCAGCCACAGGATCCAGAAGATGAAGGTAATAAGGGATAACACCAAATTCAAATAGTTGCTTGTGTAGATCAGACAAAACTCTGAGAGAATTATTCACGCCTTTCAGTAAAACGGCTTGGTTGAACAAGGTGACGCCGGCAGCACGTAATTTGTGCCAACTAGTCTGATGTTGCCTTGTCAGCTCATTGGCGTGATTGATGTGCAGCACACAGCTGACCTGCAGGCGACTGCGCTCCAGCATCGAGCACAGCACATCCGTGGTACGTTGTGGGATCACAACCGGCAGGCGAGTGTGAATACGCAGGCGGGTTACATGAGGAATGGCTTCAATCGCCTGAATCAGATCCGCCAGGTGTTGGTCTTTCAGCATCAGTGGGTCGCCACCACTGAGAATCACTTCTTCAATTGACGAATCTCCGGCAACGTAGTGTAGGGTTTCCTGCCATTGCTGGCGGCTGATACGGTTATCGTCGTAGGGAAAGTGTCGTCGGAAACAATAGCGACAATTGACGGCACAGCCTGACGCAGCCAGCAATAACACCCGCCCATGATACTTGTGAATAATCCCTTGCTGAATATTACTGTGCTTCTCGGCCAGTGGATCGGTGACATAGCCGGGGATGTCTTCCAGTTCAGCATCCAGCGGTAATACCTGACGCAGTAATGGGTCATGCGGGTTACCGTTCTCCATTTGTGCGGCAAACGGACGGGGCACCAGCATAGGGAATTGTTGCAGTGCTATCTGGCTGACCGGCAGTGCATCCAATGGAATATTGAGGTACTGCAGTAATTCATCCGCCCGCCGAAAAGCACCAGCCAGCAGTTGTTGCCAATCTTGTGGCTCTACAGCAGCGCTGGTTCGGGTTATGATAGACACTTTGCTACGACTTCCAAAAAGTAATCAGGTTTAAAAATGGCGAATTATTCTACCAATGAATTCAAATCAGGTCTCAAAGTAATGCTCGACGGAGACCCGTGCTCCATTGTTGAAAACGAGTATGTTAAGCCGGGCAAGGGCCAGGCGTTTAACCGCGTTAAGCTGCGTAACCTGAAAAATGGTCGTGTATGGGAACGTACCTTTAAATCCGGTGAATCACTGGAAGGTGCGGATGTGATGGAATACGACATGGAATACCTGTACACCGATGGTGAGTTCTGGCATTTCATGGCGAAAGACGGTTCGTTTGAACAGCACGGTGCTTCAGAAGAAGCGTTGGGCGATACCATCAAGTGGTTAAAAGAACAGGAAACCTATGTGGTGACTCTGTTTAACGGTGCGGTATTAACCGTTGCACCACCCAACTTTGTTGAGCTGGAAGTCACTGAGACGGATCCGGGTCTGAAAGGTGATACGGCTAACGGTGGTTCTAAGCCGGCAACGTTAACCACAGGTGCTGTGGTTAAGGTTCCGCTGTTTATTAACATCGGTGAAGTGTTGCGTATCGATACCCGTTCTGGCGAATACGTTGGTCGTGCCTAATTAATAGCACTTAAGGCAATGATAAAGGGAGCTTCGGCTCCCTTTCTTTTTATATTCTGAAGATAAAAGAGACGAACGATGAGTGTCGATTGGTTGCCTGGAGCATCTCCACAGGCTTTAGGTTTACGGGCGCGGGTGAATACGCTGATTCGTAACTTCTTTGCTGAGCAGCAAGTAATGGAAGTCGAGACCCCAATGTTGTGCCAGGCACCGGTCACCGACCCCAATATTGACCCCATTAACGCTCAGGGACGGTATCTTCATACCTCACCGGAATACGCCATGAAACGCCTGTTGTGCGCAGGCAGTGGCGATATTTATCAGCTCTGCAAAGTGTTTCGCCATGGCGAAGCCGGGCAACGTCATAACCCGGAATTTACTATGTTGGAGTGGTATCGGGTGGGCTGGGATCATCAGCAGCTGATGAGTGAAGTCGAACGCTTGTTACGGCTGCTGCTGACCGAACACATTTATCTGAAGCCTGAAGCGCTCACCTTAAGTTATGCCGAAGCACTGCAACAATTTGCGGGTATTAATTGGCCCAACATTTTAGAAGCCCAACTGCGTGAGCAGGGCATTGCACTGGCTGGCTGTGATCTGGAGCTGAATCGTGACGGCTGGCTTGATGTGATTATGAGTCATCAGGTAGAACCAGCATTACCACGGGATACACTGGTCTTTATTCATAACTATCCGGCTTCTCAGGCCGCTCTGGCTAAAGTCAGTGGAGAGGGGAGCGATGCAGTCGCGCAACGTTTCGAAGTGTATTTAAACGGTGTCGAGCTGGCGAATGGCTATCACGAGTTAACCGATGCCAAAGAGCAGCGTCAACGATTTATACAAGAAGCCAATGGTCGTGATATTGATGAACGCTTATTGGCGGCTATGGAGCAGGGGTTGCCGGAGTGTGCCGGGGTGGCGATGGGAATTGATCGGTTATTAATGCTGATGCTGGGCGCCAGCATTGATGAGGTATTGAGCTTTTCCTGGTCGCGCGCCTGAAATACGCGACCAGAAAAGCATTAGCTGGATTACTCCAGCGTCATAGCAATGCTCTCACCCATGCGCAATGGTGAGCCTGCACTCAGAGTGTCTTGCCAGTGCATTTTGCCTTTTTCAAAGCACAACACCACGGTAGAGCCCAGCAGGAAGCGGCCCATTTCTTCACCTTTTTCGATGGTAATCGGTTCTGGGCTTGGATATGAGGTGACGCGCAGTTCGCGTTTTGGCGGGGTAACCAGGCCATGCCAAACGGTCTCAACCGCGGCAACAATCATAGCGCCAACTAACACCATCGCCATCTGGCCCAGCTCGGTATCAAAAATGGCGACTACGCGCTCATTACGGGAAAACAGGCGTGGTACGTTTTCGGCGGTTACCTGATTCACTGAGAATAAATCACCCGGTACATAAATCATCTCGCGCAGTGTGCCGGTAACCGGCATATGAACACGGTGATAATCCTTCGGTGATAAATAAATGGTGGAAAATTCACCGCCCATAAATGGCGCCGCTCGTTCGCTATCACCACCTAATAATTCAATCAGTGAATAATCCTGACCTTTGGCCTGAAAAATCCGGCCATTTTCAATCGGCCCGAGTTGCGAAACGGCACCATCAGCGGGCGAAACAATCATATTGTCGCCATGAGCAACCGGACGGGCACCATCTTTTAATTCGCGGGTAAAGAAGTCATTAAAACAACGAAAGTCTTCCGGATTCTGGCGCTGAGCTTCGTCCATATTGACGTCGAATTGTTTGATAAAACCACGGATTAACGGGTTTTTCACCCAATCTGCTTCGCAGGATGCCACGGCACCAATGCCGCGCGACAATAAGTGTTGTGGCACCAGATACTGACTGGCAATAAATAATTTATCTTTTAATGAAGTGCTCAAGCTCAAATCCTCAAGGTTGCCCGCCAGTGGTGATTGGGGTGTTTTCATCGTTGCCCCATTCTGACCAGGAACCTGCGTACGCTTTAATATTGAAGTTTAAAATTTTACCCACCAGATAGGTAAATCCGGAACGGTGGTGAGTCTGGCAATGGGTGACAATTTCTTTGTCCTGATTAATGCCCATGCCGTTCAGCAGCTCACGGAAATCATCCAGAGGGTTGATGCGTAAACCGTCTTCCGGGTTCATGCCACGAGTCCACTCATAGTTGACTGCCCCCGGGATATGACCACCACGTGCCGATACCACTTTTTCGCCGGTGTATTCTTTTTCAGAGCGCGCATCCCAGATTGCAAAATCCGCTTGTCCCAGGCGAGCGACAATTTCTTCTTTGCTGAGCGCAAACCCCGGTTGTAACTGGGTGACGCTGTAGTCTGATGCCGTGGGGAGGTTGTTACCGGATTCGGTAGCCAGACCATCTTTTAGCCAGGCGTGAATGCCACCATTCAGGTAGCTGTAACTGTGATGGCCAATCATATCCAACGCCCAGATCAGGCGACCAGCCCAGCCACCGCCTTCGTCATCGTAGGCAATTACATGGGTATCGGCAGTCAGACCCAGTTCACTGAACAGCGCCGACAGATCTTCCAGCGAAGGCAGTGCGCCCGGCGTTGGCTTTTGTCCCAGTTGCAGACGTTTAAAATCGAGGTGAACGGCCCCGGGAATATGATGTTGCTGGTAAGTTTCCAGCTTGCTCTGGTCAATAATCAGCGTATTCGCTAACGGCAGTTGATCAGCTAACTGTTGTGGTTCAATAAGCAGGGGAAGTGAGGCCATCGGGAATCCGTACAGAAGTATGAATTTAACAGGAGTATAAATGTAATGGCCAACAGTGTATCCGAGCCGGGCATTAATGTCAGTGAAGGGCCCGGTCGGATTAGCTAATAATTGTCAGGAGCGGGATGCTGTTGGCCGTTGCTGGGCGGTATGACTGCGCAGTTCGGCCAGGCTTTTGCTGGCGGTTAAACACAGGTTTTTGAAGGCCAGATATTCGCTGTGTTCCACTGGTTGCTCACCATCATTATTCAGCGCCATGATCAGGCCAATGGGTTTATGGCCGGCATCAATCGACATGGTCACCCAATGGTTTGGTAACAGCTGTTGGGTTGCATCCGGAAGATGACGCAAAAATTTCTCGCGGTTCTCCGGCGTCAGGCTCAGGCTGGCGGGCTTTTCCAGCAGTTTGTTAAAAATACTCGGCTGGCGTAAATCAATGGTCATTTTTCGCAGGGGATGCTGCTCCGGCAGATTTTCGGCATAAAACACTTTTAATGCGGTTTTGTCTTTATTCAGCAGCGCGATGCAGGCACTCGACATGCCTAACCCCTGACAAATCCCCCGAAGTACCCCACGCATTAAATAATGCCAGTCACCGAAGCTATCCGGTTGTTGCTGCAACTGATTCAGCAATTTATTGAGATAACTCTGATCGGGCTGGCGGGTAATTTGCTCAATTTCGGCAGTCGGTTTGCCAATATTAATTGGCTCTTTTTTAATGACATTTTCCTGGATGTCATCTGTTACCGGCTTTTCAGCAACCGCTGGAATCACCTTTGGATAACTCTGGCGTGTGGCGCTTGGGCTGGCAAGTAATGCTAAGCCGCTGGATAAGGCGTCATTCTGGCGGCGGCTGGCATTGAGCTGGATAATTCTCAGGTCGGCGGCGACCTGTGCCTGTGGTTTGCCTAACCAATGGCTGGCCAGCACCAGCCAGCGGCGGGCATTGTTGCTTTCTGGCGCGATGTGCCAGTTCCAGGACAGGCCGGTGGCAATCATCGGAATCAACTCAGGTTGTTGCAGGCGGTGCAGTAACTGGCGTTGGTTATCAAAGTCTCTTGGGTCGTGGCGGCGTAATAACTTCCATTGCTCGGTGGTTAAACCAGCCTCTTTGCGGAAGCAGTCTAAGGCGGCCGGGGGTAATCCCAGTTGTTTTACCTGGCGTTGCCAGTTTTTAAGCTGGTTGTCACCAAAGCAGGTATTGATGGCAGCCAATACGTCCTGGCCTTCACTCAGGCAATACAACCAGTTTTGCGCCAGCTCCTCACTGAGTAGCCATTGCCACAGCGGTGCGCACACCATCAGGGTGTTCCAGCGGGCGTAGTCCGGACTGATATTGCCACGGATAGCCGCCCAGTGAGCAGCCATCTCAGCCGCCATATCGGCGCAGTGTAAGGCCCGGCGGTAGAGCTGATGCTGGCGTGACTCACTGTTGGCATCGACAACCGGCAGATGTTTGATCAGACGCACCAGTTCCTGCATCCCTAACAGGGATAAACAATTGGCGGCACCGGATATCTGTTCCCGACAGCCAGGGTTATGGCTGACCGCCGCTACCATCAGGTTAAGGCACAAGGCCGGATCCTTCTCAACAACCAACGCCAGATCATCAAAATTGACCTGGCTGCTTTGCATCTGCTTGCGCACCCGATTCCGGGTTTCTGCCAGAATCGGGAAATTGCGCAGGGCTGCAACATCAGACCAGCGACTGCTGGGAGGGGAAATTACCGATAAGTGTGTCATGTCTCAGTTTGTATAACAGCGAATTGTGACCTTTACTTACTATAGTCTTGATTCCTGGTCTCCGCTGGAGGTAATTGCCCTGAACGTATTGGTAATGTCTCCGGAAAGTGGAGTTGTATCCCGAAGGATTGCCTGAATGCTGTTTCTGATTGGCTTGTTTGTTGTTTTTGGTAGCGTGTTATATGGCTATGTGATGTCACATGGTCAGCTGCTGGCATTGTGGCAACCGTTTGAAATCCTGATTATTGTGGGCGCCGCGTTTGGCGCCTTTCTGTTATCCAATCCCTGGCATGTAATTAAGGGCTGTTTTGCCCTGACCCCCCAGATTGTGCTGGGCAGTAAAGTGAATAAAGCTATGTATATGGATGTACTGGGCCTGATTTACGACATCCTCAATAAAGCCCGGCGTGAAGGGATTATGGCGATTGAAGGGGATGTTGATAGTCCTCAGTCGAGTGCCATTTTCTCTCGTTATCCCGCCATTCAGTCAAATGCAGAACTGGCTGACTTTATTGCCGACTATTTCCGTATTATTGCCGCCGGCAATCTGACCTCCTTTGAACTCGAATCCCTGATGGATCAGGAAATTGATGCCCGCTTACACGAACTGGAACAACCTGCGGTAGCCGTGGGGAAGGTGGCTGATGCTTTGCCAGGTTTCGGGATTGTGGCCGCGGTATTGGGGATTGTGATTACCATGGGGGCGATTGGTGGTGAAATTTCTGAAATTGGTAAACACGTGGCCGCTGCGCTGGTGGGTACCTTTTCCGGGGTGCTGTTGTCGTACGGTTTTACCGGGCCGGTGAGTGCCAGTATGCGCCATATCGCCGAAGAAGAAATCAAGCTCTATGAAGCGGCCAAAGCCTGTATTGTGGCGTCGCTGAACGGTGTGCCACCGCAACTGGCGGTTGAGTTTGGCCGTAAAGCCCTGTTTACCCATGGGCGGCCGACCTTTAACGAAGTTGAAAGTAAAATTCGTGGTCGCTGATGGAGAATTTAGGCCAGCACCAGAACATTATTGTTCGTCGTTATAAAAAAGGTAAACACGAAGAACATGGTGGCGCCTGGAAAGTCGCCATGGCGGACTTTGCATTGGCGATGATGGCGTTGTTTCTGGTGTTATGGGTGATTAACTCATCTAACGAGCAGGAAAAGGCTGCTATTTCCGGTTATTTTCAGGATCCTAAGGCTTTTGAAGAAGGCCAACGGGTACCGTCGGCTTATATCATTGATTTTGGCGGCTCACCGTCAACCGCAGACAATATTGCGGTGTCGGAAGTGATTGATCCGGAAAAAATTCTGCAGGCTGAAGAAATTGAAAACCTGGCCGATGCCATTGAGCAAAAACGCTTACAGAGTATGCAGGCTAAAATTGAAGCCCGGATTGAAGCCAGCCCAACACTCAGCCCGTTTAAAAATCAGCTGCTGCTGGATATCACCACCGAAGGATTGCGGCTACAGATTGTGGATCAGACCAAACGCCCCATGTTTGACCCGGGCAGTGCTGATTTAAAATATTATTCGGAAGATATCTTATGGGAGTTGGCACCGGTACTGGCAACACTGGAGCATCGTTTGTCCATTAGTGGCCATACCGATTCATCCAAAGCCGCTGGCGTGCGTGCGGAAGACGATATTAACTGGAGTTTGTCGTCGATGCGGGCCGACTCAGCCCGTCGCGCTTTAATGGAAGCGGGCGTGCCTAAATCTCAGATTGCTCAGGTGATTGGTATGGGTGATACCGCGCCGTTAAAAGCGGATGATCCGGGTAATTCGGTAAACCGCCGTATTTCCATCACCATGCTGAACAAACAGTCCGATGCCAATATCCGTGGTCGTGCCGGTGGCGCTGACAACCGTGATATCGAATTTATTAACGATGGCGAAGGTAATCCACAAGGCGGCCAGAACCAGGAAAACCAGGATGACCGTAAACCGGTGGTGAATAAGGCTGGTTCGTTATTGGATGAGTTACGTAAGCAGCGGGAAAGCAAAGACAATACCTATGATAACCCGCCTAATCGTGAAGAAATTTTCTGGTAAATGACGGTCTTTAAAGCTCCGTCAGAGTGGCTAAAATCCGCTTATAACTGTCGAATCGTTGTTGGCTGATTTTGCCGGACTCAACCGCATCTAAAATAGCACAGCCGGGTTCTTGTTCGTGTTTACAGTCACGGAAGCGGCAATAACCGGCAAGGTCGCGAATTTCACAAAAGCCGAACATCACATCTTCTTCCGACATATGCCATAAGCCAAATTCCCGGATTCCCGGAGAATCAATTAAATCACCGCCGTCGGGAAAGTGGTATAAACGTGCCGTGGTGGTGGTATGGCGGCCTTTTTTGGTGGCTGCTGACAAAGCGCCAACTTTTAATTCTTCCTCTGGCAGCAGGGTATCAATTAAGGAAGATTTACCGACCCCGGATTGGCCAACAAATACACTGATACGACCATTCAGGAATTGTTTAAATTCACTCAAACTGCTTTCTTGCTTGCTGCACACCCGTAAAGTGCGATAGCCCAGTTGCTCGTAAGTGGTTAATAACTCATCAAAGCGCTGGCGATTGGCATCATTCAGTAAATCGGTTTTATTTAACAGAATAATTGGTTCAATCCGGCAGTTTTCGGCGGCCACCAGATAGCGGTCAATCAGGTTGGCATGAGCCTCTGGTTCGGGGGCAATCACCAACACAATAAAATCAATATTGGCGGCGACTGGTTTGATTTCGTTGTAAGGGTTCGGGCGGGATAATTCTGACGTTCTTTGCGTGACCGTTTCAACCACACCGGTGCGGACTTTTTCATCACTGGATGCATGACTGACTTCTGGCCCAGGACGAAACACCACACGATCCCCTGTCACTAGCGAGCCTAAATTGGCACGTAAATAACACCGGTATTTTTGGCGCTGGTCATCTTCCACTTCCACCTGACTACCAAAATGTGCAATCACCTGACCATGGCACTCGTCGCCCAGCTCTCCGGCATTCAGCTGTTCTGTAATGTCGTTTTCTTTGCGTTCGGCCCGCTTGGCTTTTTCCTGCTGGATTTTTTCAACACGCCAGGCCTGGCGTTTGGTCAGTTTTCGTTTTGCCATAAAAGGGGTATCGCGGCTTCCGGAGGTGGATTAGGAGTGAGCCGGTATTGTCCGGGTTGGCTGACGACAGTGCAATAGCAAGCTGATAAACTGGCGCGCTTTCAATTCAAGGGCGTGCGAAAGGCGAGTGCTTATGAGTCAAAAAGAAAATCTGGTGTGGATGGACCTGGAAATGACCGGTCTGGAGCCAGAGCAGGATGTCATTATTGAAATTGCCACCCTGGTAACGGATAAAGAGCTGAATATTATTGCCGAAGGTCCGGTGCTGGCGATTCATCAGCCGGATGTGCTGCTGGATGCGATGGATGAATGGAATACCAAAACCCATGGTAACTCTGGGCTGACACAACGTGTACGAGACAGTCAGGTATCGGCGCGTGAGGCTGAACAACAGACATTGGCTTTTTTACGCGAGCACGTCAAAGAAGGCAGCTCCCCCCTGTGTGGTAACAGTATTCATCAGGATCGCCGCTTTCTGGTGAAATATATGCCGCAGCTGGAAGCCTACATGCACTACCGCAATATTGACGTCAGTACGCTGAAAGAGCTGGCCAAGCGCTGGAAGCCAGACGTTGTTTCTTCCTTTAAGAAAAAAGGCGCACATCTGGCGCTGGATGATATCAAAGAGTCGATTGCTGAAATGGCGCATTATCGCGAACACTTGCTGGCGTTATAAATGATGAGCTGCCGCTGAATATTGGCATTTCTGACAGAAAACTGGGTCTTGTTTGCGGTGATATTTTGACAACTGCATCACAAGATTCAGCGTTATTGAAAATTGTCAAAATGTAAAATTGTAATAAGAATCCTTTTTCATATAATCCAATTGTCGCAATTTAACAGTGGATTATCCGAGTGTCCCGCCCAAGCCTGAAAGAACAGCGTTACCAACAAGTGATGGATGCTTATGAAGCCTGTGTTGCACGTTATGGCCTCGAAGGCGCGACACTGGAACGTATTGCTGAAAAAGCGGACCTTGCGAGACCCTTAATTCGCCATAATGTCGGTAACCGGCGTGAGCTTCAGGCCGGGCTGATGCAGCGCTTTGAACAGCGTTGTCATGATTTTATTGCTTACCTGAACCACTCTCTGACTCCCCAGTCTTCCGATGACGATCTGATTCGTGTTTTGTTTGAGCGCAATTGTGATACTGCTCGTCTGGCGTATTCACTATCCGCGTTGGCCGAAGATAATCAGCAGGTCGCTGTTTTACTGGAAAACTGGAAAACGATGTTGAGGGAATGCCTGATTGGTTACTTTGTACAGAGAGACTCTCAGGTTAATGAAGAGGCTGCCAATGCAGTAGCCGTTGGCATTTGTGCCATCTATTCGAATGCACAAATTTATCAGATGATGAAGATGCAAGGGCTGGAAGAGCAGTCCTCTCAGGCGGCTCTGCGACTGCTCAGGTCATTGCAGAGCCGTTAGGGCCTGTTGACGGCCCTGATAAATCACCTGAGAGCAGGCTGATTTATTCGGCTTCGATGCCAACAATCACCCAATTAGAACCATCAACCGCAGTATCACGTTCCAGATGCCAGGTATCAAAAATACCGTCTTCGGATTTTTCCAGTTCATCCTTACATAAGCCACGGAACAAAATGCTGATCTCGGCCACAGAACCAGTCTGGTCGGCGCGTACAATCTCGGCGTTCAGATCCAGAATTTCGGTTTGTGGTGGCACCATCAGGCGTTCGCGCTGCTGTTTTAAACCGGCAAACAGTGGGGCTGAAACATATTCTTCAATCACCTCCAGCTTGCCGTCGTTCCAGGCTTGCTGAACCGTGCGATAGTGCTCCAGTGAGCCCTGAACAAAAGCATCGGCATCAAATCCTTGCGGCAGATTTAAGGGTGTTTCGTCATGGCTGCTGCCGGTATCAAACGCCGCTGCGGCACCGGCTTCGCGCGGCATTTCAACGCTCTGGCGCTGCATAGCTGGAGACGCGCCTGCACTACTAACACTGGCATGAGCAGGCTGGCGTTGACCTGCGGCCATTGAGCGGAAGATTTTCAGCGCAATAAAGGCAACCGCTGCCAGCAGCAGAATATCCATAAACTGAATGCCTTCAAAAGCACCACTGCCCAGCAGGTAAGCGAACAGGCCGCCAGCTAATAGACCACCTAACATACCGCCCATCAGGCCCCGGCCTTTTTGTGCCGGCTGGTTCTGGCCATTTTTCTGGTCTGCTTGTTTTTGAGGTTCCTGCTTTTTCTTGAAGAAAGGTGTGGTTTTGTGGCTTTTGCCAAAGCCTCCACCGCCAAAACGTTTGGCCTGGGCTTCGCCTACAAAGGCAAATATCAAACATAACGACGTTAATACAGTCAGAAATGATTTCATTCGGTTATTCCAATGCTATTTATCAGAGTGATTTTATGGGTTTTATTGTGGCGACAGAGTATATCATCGCTTTATTAAACCGGGGCTTTATTGCACCTGTTATTACGCCTACTATTGAACCTGGGCGACGTGATAACCCTTGTTTTTTAATTGGGTTAACAAACCGTCCCGGCCTGCCAGATGCAAAGCACCCACAAGCACGAGCTTCGGTTCTCGGTGAGTTAATAAGGTTTCGATGCGTGGCATCCAGTTATTATTCCGTTCAACCAATAAACTCTGATAAATTTTAGGGTAATCCTGCTGCATCGGTTGAATACCCAGTGTGTTCAGGGTTGTGGCATCACCATCGCGCCAGGCTTTGCGCATGCCGTCCATCATGCTTTCTAATTCTTTGGCGTCGGCTAACGTTTGCTGGATCAGATTATCTTCGTTGCCTTCCGCCATATTCGCCAGAAAATGCAGCTGCTGGTTCGGGCTTTCCAGTTGGGTGGTCAGTTTGTTGTCGGCTTTGGCTTTGTTATAAAAATAATTATCCACACCTTCAGCGGTTAAGCCGTATTTTTGCAGTTCCTGCACCACAATAATCAGGCTGATAAATTGTGGTTTAAATGGCATAAAAGGGCGCAGGTCGATCTGATTTTGCTGACAGTAATCACTGAGTTGCTGAAACGCTGTGTCCGATAAGGCGGTTTTGAGTGTTTCTCCGGCGGGTAATAAAAAGGCTTGCTGAAACTGCTGTTGAAACTCAGCACTTTCGAGCGCGCTGATGTCGGTTTCAAATACTAGCCAGTTCACTTTTTGATAGGTAGCTTCAAACTCGGCGGGTAATGGATAATCCGACTCCGCCAGCATATGAAAGGTGCCGCCCAGATAAATATGCTTGTCGCCGTTGCTGACTTTCCACAGGGAGGTTTCGGCCAGTGTCGATAAGCAAATAAAGGAGAAAATCAGGCTGAGTATCAGACGCATAGGGAAGTCCTTTTCAGGTAATAAAAAACGCCCAAACAGCATACTGTTTGGGCGTTTTATCATCAACCTATACGGTGAACTCGGATGTACCCGTGTGCGCAGTCACCACTTTGGTCATAACCTATGTTTACGGATTCTTTGGATGCATATGCTAGTAACAGTCGGGACAACATCATTTGGCGTCGCTCTTTTGGTACGTCACTGGCAATGACAAAATAGTTTGGCTTGCATCCTGGATGAGATCGAGGCTGATTCTGAAGCGTGATGTATATGTAGTCACCATCAGAATAAGTAAAGACGCCTGTTAAAACGCCACGTATATTTGAGTTATATATTGCATTCGCATTGCTTGTAAATACGAATAAAGAAATTATCAATAACATTTTTTTCATTACGAAATCCTTTCTATTTTTTCTGTATGAATGAAGGAGTCATCTAGTGACTCCTTCATACCAATTATACAATCCGCATGCCGGGTTTAGCACCTTCATCTGGCTCTAATAACCAGATATCTTTACCACCCGGGCCTGCCGCCAGCACCATACCTTCTGACATACCAAACTTCATTTTACGCGGTGCCAAGTTGGCAATCATCACGGTCAGACTGCCGATCAGGTCTTCCGGCGCATAGGCGGATTTAATACCCGAGAAGACATTACGGACGTCGCCGTTGCCGATATCCAGGGTTAACTGCAATAACTTATCGGCACCTTCAACGTGTTGTGCATTCAGAATTTTGGCAACACGCAAATCCACTTTGGCAAAATCATCGAACTGAATTTCCGGAGCGATAACTTCGTTACCGTCTTCTCTCGGCTCTGGGCCTTTCTTGCGAGGCTTTTTCTCTTTTTTAGCTGGCTTTTTCTCAGCAGCTTTGCTGTCTGCTTTAGCATCGGTTGTTGCAGGCGCTGCGCCATTTTCTTTCGCCAGCTCAGATTTGGTCTCTTCCAGAATCGCTTCGATTTTTTCCATCTCAGCACGGCTCAGCATCGGCTTAAATTTATTAATCTCATGGCCCAGCAGAATGTCGCGACGAGCATCCCAGTCCAGTGATTCCAGATTCAGGAAGGCCTGGGTTTTTTCAGCGATCTCCGGCAGTACCGGCGCCAGATACGTCACCAGCTGGCGGAACAGGTTGATGGCAACGGAACATACTTCCAGCACTTCCTGCTCGCGGCCTTCTTCTTTGTTCATCGCCCAAGGCTGTTTTGCCTGAATGTATTCGTTCGCGCGATCGGCAAGGGTCATGATTTCTTTCATGGCTTTGCCAAATTCGCGCTGTTCGTACAGCTCTGCAATCACGTCACCACGATCAATAAAGCTTTGTACCATGTCCTGTTCAATACAGCTGTCGCTCAGCTCACCACCGGACTTTTTAACAAAGTTGGCAGTACGGCTGGCAATGTTGACCAGCTTATTCACCAGATCGGTATTTACACGCTGTACGAAGTCTTCCAGATTCAGGTCGAAATCATCCACGCTGGCACTCAGTTTGGCCGCGAAGTAATAACGCAGGTAGGTCGGGTTTAAATGATTCAGGAAGGTGCGGGCCTTAATAAAGGTGCCACGCGACTTCGACATTTTTGCGCCATTGACGGTGACAAAACCGTGAGCGTTAACGGCGGTTGGGGTGCGGTATTCTGCGGCGGTCAGCATGGACGGCCAGAACAAGGCGTGGAAGTTGATGATGTCTTTACCGATAAAGTGGTAAACCTCGGCGTCAGAGCCGGGCTTCCAGTAATCATCAAAGTCTAAATCGTCACGACGGTCACACAGGTTTTTGAAGCTGGCCATATAGCCGATTGGCGCGTCCAGCCAAACGTAGAAATATTTGCCCGGTGCATCTGGAATCTCAAAGCCGAAGTAAGGGGCATCACGGCTGATGTCCCATTCCTGCAAACCAGCATCCAGCCATTCAGCCAGCTTGTTCGCGACTTCATCCTGTAACGTGCCAGAACGGGTCCACTCTTTCAGGAAGCCTTCAAAGTCCGGTAATTTGAAGAAGTAGTGTTCAGATTCTTTTTCAACCGGCGTGGCACCAGAGATGGTCGAAAACGGATTTTTCAGTTCACCCGGCGTGTAGGTTGCGCCACAGCTTTCACAGTTATCGCCGTACTGGTCTTCGGTACCACATTTCGGGCATTCACCTTTGACATAACGGTCGGCCAGAAACAGCTCTTTTACCGGATCGTACAGCTGCTTAATGCTGCGCACATTGATGTGGCCTTTGTCGCGGCAGGCTTTATAAATAGCGGCGCTCAGTTCGCGGTTTTCTTCCGAGTGGGTCGAGTGGAAGTTATCAAAGGCGATCTGGAAATCAGCAAAGTCAGCTTCATGCTCGGCTTTAACCCGGGCAATCTGTTCTTCCGGGCTGATGCCTTCTTTCTCGGCGCGCAACATAATGGCAGTGCCATGAGCATCGTCGGCACAGACGTAGGTACATTGATGGCCACGGGCTTTCTGGAAGCGAACCCAGATATCCGTCTGGATATATTCCAGCAGGTGACCTAAGTGAATGGAGCCGTTGGCATACGGCAGGGCACTGGTGACCAGAATTTTACGGCTGTTCGTTGCGTGATCTGTCATGGAACTCGTTCTGTGCGCTAAAAATAAAGGGCGCCATTGTACGAGCGACAGCGCTTGCAGTAAACCAACTACAAGCGGCTATGACTAGAGAAAACAAAGTGTCACTGACAGTAAACAGACGCAGCTGTTGATCAGTCGGCGGCCACCGGCTCGCTACCCGGCACCAGCGTAACCCGGGCGGTGCGGATGGTGTTGTCTTTGATCTGCAGAATTTCGATGCGGTAATCGTCAATCACCAAACACACCTGAGTGTCCGGAATATGTTCCAGTGCTTCCACGATCAGGCCGCTGATGGTTTTCGGGCCATCGGTGGGTAATGCCCAATGCAGGGTTTTATTCACGTCACGGACAAAGGCGGTGCCGTCAATAATAAAGCTGCCATCTTCTTGCGGGTGTACATCGGGCGAGCTGGTGGTGGCCACATCGGTCGTGAACTCACCAACAATCTCTTCGAGAATATCTTCCAGCGTACAGATGCCCTGCACATCGCCATATTCATTCACTACCAGCGCCATACGGCGTTGGTTTTTCTGGAAGTTAAACAGCTGGGTGTGTAGTGGTGTGCTCTCCGGAATAAAGTACGGCTCCCGAATCACCTTCTCCAGCTCTTCCTTCAGGTATTCGCCGGAAGCCAGAAAGCGGCTGATATTACGCGTGTGTAATAACCCCACCACTTCGTTTAATTCACCACGGTACACCGGAATGCGGGTGTGCTGGGTGTTACGCAGTTGTTGCTGAATCGTGGACAGATCATCGTCCAGGTCGATACCAAACACTTCCGTACGCGGCACCATGATGTCGTTCACCGTCATCTTTTCCAGATCCAGAATACTGATCAGCATATGCTGGTGGCGTTTAGGAATCATAGAACCGGCTTCACGCACGACGGTACGCAGTTCTTCGGTGGATAAGTTATCCGGTGTTGGGTTATTCACATCCACCCGGATCAGTTTTAACAAGCCATTGGCGATGGTATTTACCAGCCACACAAATGGATACAGCAACCACTGCAAGCCAGCCAGAATGCGAGAGGCCGGGAAGGCAATTTTTTCCGGTGCAATGGCGGCCAGAGTTTTGGGGGTTAGTTCTGCGAAAATCAGTACTACCAGAGTGAACAGAATGGTGTTCACAAACACCGCCAGATCGGGATTATCCGGCCATAAGCGCTGGCTGATGATGGTGGCCAGTGCAGCGGCGGCAAAGTTCACCAGATTGTTACCGGTGAGAATAGTACCAATCAGGCGGTCTGGTTTTTCGAGTAATTTAGCCGCCCGTTGTGCGCCTTTGTGTTTGTTTTTAACCAGATGGCGCAGACGATAACGGTTGAGCGACATCATGCCGGTTTCAGAGCTGGAGAAGAATCCGGAGAAGATAATCAGTAATGCCAGTATGCTGAACAGCACACTTAAGGGGACGTCGTTCAAGACGGGTTCCTGTGGTTAGTAATCAAAATGAAGATGCGCTCATCATAGGCAGGAGGTGTGTGGTGTCAATGTTTTCAACACTTTTGACTGCTGTCATAACGTTTGGCTTAAATCATAAAGTTACCCGGATTATTGCTCATAGCAGCAACAGGATGTTGCGCTAGCTCGGCAGGGCCATGGATGGCCCTTCGGAGCGGCGGCTGAGCAATAATCCGGGGGACTTTCAGGATTTGTCCAACAGAACCTCGACGACAAACTTAGAGCCAAAATACGACAAAATCAGAAAGCCAGTACCAATGATGGTCCAGCGGCTGGCAATCACACCCCGCCAGCCAAAGCGGTAGCGGCCAAACAGCAGAGTGGCAAACACCAGCCAGCCAATCACCGCAAACACCACTTTATGGATTAAGAATTGCGCTTTTAAGTCGATCACACTTGGCAAGCCAATCACAAACGAGGCAGTCAGCAACAACATACCCAGCCAGATCATTTCAAACAGCAGCAAATCCATGGTTTGTAACGGCGGCAGATTTTGCACCAGCCCGCGGAAGTGATGCTTTCTCAGGCTCTGATCCTGCAGGTACAACAATACAGACTGTACCGCAGCAATGGTAAAAACGCTGTACGCCAGAATCGCCAGCAAAATATGCCAGGCCAGAGCGTAATTGATGTCTTTCAATGGGACATGCTGGTCGGAGAAGGCGGCAAAAATCAGAATAACGGCCGCCATCGGCAACAGCCCGATTAACAGATTGTCGATGGGTTTTTTCCAGCTGGAAAACAACAACAGCAGGGTAATTACCCAGCTGATTAACGAGCCCACTTCAAACAATGCGAAGTTAATATATTGGCCGCCCAACATATCGCGGCCGAGGTAACCCAGATGTAACAGCGCGGCCACCATGGCCGCTGACAGTACCAGGCCGCGGTTGGCTGGCTGCTTGCCAACCACTGTTAACCATTGGCGTAACGCACTGAACAGATAAAAACCGGCGGCGGGTAACGCCAGTGACAACCCTGACATACGATGTCCTCTTTGTCTTTGCCCCGAAAAACGACCGAGTGTCGCACTTTTTATAGGGGAAATCATCATCTTACATCGCGACTGTTGGGGAAAAAGCCCGCCTCAGGCTATACTGGCGGCAATTTATATCTGTATCTGAGTCATTGACGATGTTTGAGAGCCTTACCGATCGCCTGGGCGGTGCGTTAAAAAGTATCACCGGCCAGGCCAAGTTAACTGAAGACAACATTAAAGGCACTATGCGCGAAGTGCGTATGGCGTTGTTAGAAGCCGATGTGGCGCTGCCGGTGGTGAAGGAATTCACCAATCAGGTTAAAGAGCGTGCGATTGGTGCTGACGTATTACAAAGCCTGAATCCGGGCCAGGCGTTTCTGAAGATTGTTCATGACGAACTGCAGAGCGTTATGGGTTCTTCCAATGAGAGCCTGAATCTGGCGGCTCAGCCACCGGTTGTCGTGCTGATGGCTGGTTTGCAGGGTGCTGGTAAAACCACCACCGTCGGTAAACTGGCTAAATATCTGGCAGAGCGCGAAAAGAAAAAAGTGATGGTGGTGTCGGCAGACGTTTACCGTCCGGCGGCGATCAAACAGCTGGAAACTCTGGCTAATGAAGTCGGCGCGTTATTTCACCCGTCTTCGGTTGAAGAAAAGCCGATTGCCATTGCCAACGCTGCCATTGATGCCGCCAAACGGGCGCAGGCGGATGTACTGTTGGTCGATACCGCGGGTCGCTTAGCGGTTGACGAAGAAATGATGGCTGAAATTCAGCAGTTACACGCAGCCATCACACCAACTGAAACCCTGTTTGTGGTTGATGCCATGACGGGTCAGGATGCGGCAAATACGGCCAAAGCCTTTAATGATGCGTTACCGCTGACCGGTGTGGTGCTGACTAAGGCTGATGGTGATGCCCGTGGTGGTGCGGCATTATCGGTACGTCAGATTACCGGCAAGCCGATCAAATTTATGGGCATGGGTGAAAAAACCGATGCACTGGAGCCTTTCCATCCGGATCGTGTGGCGTCCCGTATTCTCGATATGGGTGACATCCTGACCCTGATCGAAGAAGCCGAACGTAAAATTGATAAGAGCAAAGCCGATAAGCTGGCGAAGAAGATCCAGAAAGGCAAAGGCTTTGACCTGGAAGACTTCCTGGATCAGATTCAGCAGATGAAAAACATGGGTGGCCTCACCGGTATGCTGGATAAGTTACCGGGTATGGGCAACTTAGGTGGCATGACCAAACAAACCGATGCCGCCGAGAAGCAGTTTAAACAGATGGAATCCATCATCTTCTCAATGACCCCGGATGAGCGCCGCTTCCCGGAAAAGATCAATGGTTCGCGTAAAAAGCGTATTGCTAATGGCTCCGGCACCCAGATTCAGGACATCAACCGCTTGCTGAAGCAGCACAAGCAAATGCAGAAGATGATGAAGAAAGTCACGGCCAAAGGTGGTATGCGTAAAATGATGCGTGCCATTGGTTCTATGGGTGGTCCTGGCGGAATGGGTGGCCCGGGTGGTATGGGCGGTGGCGGCATGCCGCCGGGTGGAATGCCGCCGATGATGCGCTAAACGGCGAACTATCTGAAAATATAATCTACTCTATAAAAAGGCCTGAAATAACAGGCCTTTTTATTCTCTTGTGATATTTATTGTTGTGATTGTTAATTGTTGCTATTAATTATTACTCGTTACCGACTGGCGTATGAATAAAGGAGCCAGAAATTATATGGATGCAGCCACCCGACGCTTAACCGCCGCCATTCTTATTTATATGGTGGGTATTATTGCCGTAGCCTTTATCAGCTATATGCTGGAGCGGCAGCGTTATCTGGAAGATATTGACGCCCGTTTGTATGCCGCTGCCAGTAATCTGCCCGGTTTGTTGCCAGAAGATTTTCACGATATTGCCCGCACTGCCGATGCTATTTCGCCGGAGCAGGATCGTGAAAATTTAGAGCTATTGACCCGTCACGCCAAAACCGCCGACATGACCTATATCTACAGCTATGTGATGGTCGACGGTGAAATCTACTTCACCACCTGCAATTACACCGAAGATGATATTAAAAACGATCAGGTAGTCACCTACTGGACCGATTATCCGGAAGGCGCGCAAAAATACTACGACGCAATGTACGCCACCGAGCCGGTATATGTGACTGCCGGTGACCGCTGGGGGTTGTTCCGTACGATTTTACTGCCGTTGAAATCGCCGGGTGGTTTGCCGTATGTCGCGGCGGCTGATATGGACATTACGGTGATTGAGCAGGCTCTGATTGATGACATGTTGTACGTGTTTGGTTTCAGTCTGTTGCTGGCTTTTATTGTCGCGCCATTGATCTGGGCGTACCACAAAACCCACTCAGAAATGAACACCGAGTTGCGCGGCCTGAACCGTCAGCTTCAGGATGATATTCATCAGGCAAAAATTCTCGAGAAAGAACTGAAACAAGCGACTCAGATTGCTGAAGACGCGAGCAAGGTTAAGAGCCAGTTCTTATCCAATATGAGCCATGAATTACGTACTCCGATCAACGGCATTCTGGGGGTGAATCAGCTGTTGCTGGATACCCGCCTGGACGATGAACAGCGTGAGTTTACCGAGCTGTCCGCGCACAGTGCTCAGATTCTGCTGGATACCGTTAATCAGATTCTGGATACCGCGGCGATTGAAGCCAATGGGCTGGTATTGCGTCCGGAAGTGGTCGACAGTCAGCGTTTCTTTAATGATCTGAGTAAAATGTTCAGTGCTCAGGTTGCCGCTAAAAAGCTCGATCTGGTGGTGCATTTAGGGAACGATCTGCCGGCTCAGCTGGAATTTGATGCGGTACGCCTGCGTCAGGTGTTTATTAACCTGATTGCAAACGCCTTAAAGTTTACCTCAGAAGGCGGCGTTTCCATTTGTGTGCATTGGCTGGACGGGGTGCTCAGTGCGGAAGTGCGTGACACCGGTATTGGCATTCCTGAAGATGCACAGCAGTCGGTGTTTGAAATTTTCCATCAGATTGATAACTCACACTCACGCCAGCATGCGGGTAATGGTCTGGGTCTTTCGATTGCGCAGAAGATCTGCGAGTTGATGCAGGGCAGTTTGCGGCTGGAACAATCGAGCGCAGACGGCTCTTTATTCTCGTTTACCGTACAAACCCCGTCGGTGACCCGTGAGCGGATTCAGTCATTATCCGTTGCCAGAACATCATCGGTGTTGTGTGTTACCCAATCGGCTTTGTTAAGTGGTTGGCTGGATAAAGAATCTCAGGAAACCATCCATATCCTGCCATCGACCGAGCAAATCTCGCTGGAAGGCATGACGCACTTGTTGGTGGATAACAGTCTGGGTGATGTCGACTGGGCTTCCCTGGTCAGCCGTTGTCAGCAGGCATCGGTCAAACTGATTGCGCTGATGTATGCCGGTGAGCACCTGGATCAGGAGATCGAAGCTCAGGTTCAGTTGATGCGTAAGCCATTAACCCGCAAGCAACTGAGTCAGATGATTCAATAGCTGTACTTCTATCTAGCCGTACTTTTCCAGCTCTCTTTGCTCTTTTGGCCTGATCTGTGTCGCGGTCATCATGGATTTGATACCGAGACTGATCAGGCGTTGATTTATCGCAAGACTTCTCAAAAACAGCCTTCCTACACTGGTTTGCTTAAATAGCTAGTGCCTGCAGGACGGTGAATCATGAGCCTCAACTTACATTATATGCAGCAGCGGGAACGCTTTCAGGAACCGGAGATTGAAGCTCAGGCACGTCAGCATCGCGAGTTCGATGCTGATTTTGCCCACTGGGCCGAGGGGTGTGGTGTGATTGAGCATCAGCCTGCAACACAACTACAGGTTTATGAATTAGCCACGGCTTTGCAGGAAGCCGGTGTGATTGCTGATAAAGCCGAGTGTTATCAAAAATTAACGGCGTTGGATGTATTAACCAATCAGGCGATGTGGCTGGTGATTCATATGACCTATGCCAAGCACGTGTTTCTGGATGGTCGTGACTTATCCCCCCTCGATTTCAAACGTGATCCGCAGGGCCATACTGGCGGATCACTCAATATGGTGCCGGCCTACGCGGCTTATATGACCCTCAACAGTCTGACGGGCATTCATCGCGACTGGCTGATGGGGCAGGGACATTGTGTTGCTGCCATTGATGCGCTGCAATTATTAAGTGGCACCGCTCTGGCGGAGCGTCAGCGAGAATACCCGCTAACCGATGACGGGCTGAGTCATTTTGTTCAGGATTTTTATAATTATCGGGTACGCCCGGACGGCAAACCCCTGTCGCCGTTAGGTTCTCACGTTAATCCGAATACCGCCGGAGCCAAAATTGAAGGCGGTTATTTAGGTTTTGCCGGTTTGCAATACGTGCATATGCCACAAAAAGACGAGCGGCTGGTGGCATTTTTAAGCGACGGTGCGTTTGAAGAACAACGAGGCAGTGACTGGGCGGCACGCTGGTGGCGTGCCAGTGACTCAGGCTTAGTTAGCCCGATTATGATTGCCAACGGTCGCCGTATTGATCAGCGCACAACCGTTGCTCAGCAGGGCGGTAGCGACTGGTTTATTGATCACTTAAAACATCAGGGCTTTGCCCCATTTGTGATTGATGGCCGTGATCCGGCGGCGTTTGTCTGTGCTATTTATTTTATGGAACAGCATTTACAGCATGCCGGAGAAGCGGTTGAAAACGGTCAGGCCAGCTATCCCGTTCCGCTGCCGTATTGCATTGCCGAAACCGTAAAAGGTTTTGGCTTCCCCGGGGCCGGAACCAATGCCGCTCATGGTTTACCGCTGGGCAGTAATCCTCGTCGTGATGCTGATGCCCTAGCGTTTTTCCATCGCGGTATTAAAGACCTGCATCAGCCTGAAGCTGACTGGAAGCAG
This sequence comes from Bacterioplanoides sp., assembly GCF_965226395.1. GTDB lineage: Bacteria > Pseudomonadota > Gammaproteobacteria > Pseudomonadales > Oceanobacteraceae > Bacterioplanoides. Next base: position 2,727,650 of record NZ_OZ245358.1, read on the forward strand.
GCGGCTCAGCTGCTGACTCAGCCGACACCACCAGTGCCACCAATAGCCGTAACCGTGAATCGTCAGGAACCTCAATGGCTGAGTGATGCCATTGCGCCAATGGCAGCGATTGATCGGTATTTTGTGAATCTGGTCGAGATTAATGATCAGCTGCGGGTACGGGTGGGTAACCCGGATGAGTTGCGCTCCAACCGCATGAATCAAACGCTGGATTTATTACAGCACCGGGTAACCGACCCGGAAGACGGCGTTGCTGAAGATATTCATGGCCGGGTGATTACCGCACTGAATGAAGAAGCGATTGTCAGTGCTTGTTTGGCCAATCAGGCCGGGCTTAATCTGGTGGTGTCGTATGAAGCCTTTGCCACCAAAATGCTGGGAGCTCTGCGTCAGGCGATTATTTTCTCCCGTCATCAGAAAGAGGTGGGAGAACCAGCACCCTGGTTAGGCTTACCGATTATTTCCACCTCCCATGTCTGGGAAAACGGTAAAAATGAACAAAGCCATCAGGATCCCAGTCTGGCCGAAGCCCTGATGGGCGAAATGGCCGATATGTCACGGGTGGTTTTCCCGGCCGATGGCAACAGTGCCATGGCCTGCTTAAAAGCCTGTTACGGTGATCTGGGGGTGATCTGGAATCTGGTGATCCCCAAGTCAGTGATGCCGATGGTGCTGGATGCCCGTCAGTCAGAAGCCTTGGTTCAGGACGGTGCGGTGTGCGTGCGTGGTCATTGTGGTTCTGAGCTGCAGCTCGTGGCTTGTGGTGCCCATCAGTTGCAACAGGCGTTAAAAGCCAGTGATCGGTTAAAGCAAAAAGGTGTGGCGCACTCATTAATTTACTTGCTGGAGCCGGGGCGCTTTCGGGTGCCACGTGATGGCTATGAAGCTGAGCGACAGGCTTCCGACTCGGTAATGGCTGCTCTGTTTCCGGCCACCGTGAAGCAACGGGTCTTTCTGACCCATACCCGGCCGGAAATTCTGTTAGCCCATACCCGACTGCTGGACCTGGGGCCAAAAAATACCCTGGCTTTGGGGTATGTGAATCAGGGTGGCACTTTGGATGCCGAGGGGCTGTTATTTGCCAATCGGTGTACCTGGGCGGATGCATTAGCCGCGCTGGCGCGGTTAGCTGATATCGAACCAACCGAGTGGTTAACTGCCGAGGAATGGGCAGCGATTCAGGGGCAGGGCGATCCGTATGATGTAATTAAACATCCTTATCCGCCGGAGGGCTGAGCTTACAAACAGAAAAGGCCGTTCTGGTTCCCACGCTCTGCATGGGAGCCAGACATACAGTTTTTTATTTCTGGGTCGGTTATTTAACCGCAATTCCCACCGGCAGTTGCTCGAACCAATCCAGAAACTCACCCACATGCGGTGGTTTAAATAACCGACCATGTTGTGGCGCCATAATATCAATATCCAGATGACGAGCACGGCGAACCCAATCCAGCTTGGCATCATCCGACGGCATCCAGCGTTGATGGAACTTCTGCATTTTCTGGCCATGGGTGATCATATTATCCACCCAGAGTGGCGCATCGGTTGGCTCCATCGCTGCACCCACATCACCACTCATTAAGATTTTGGCTTTAGGGTCATAAACGTGGAAGTTACCGGAGGAGTGCAGGTAATGAGCGGGGATAAATTGCAGCTGAATTTTATTCAGTGTCAGCGTCAGGCCTTCATCCGGAATGGCGCAATACTCAATACGCTCCATCCCAAAGTGGCGGATAAAACTTTCCCACAACCACGGCGAATACAACTTAGCGTTGGGCAGCGCCTGATCCCACAAGCCTAATGACGAAATAATATCCGGGTCCTGGTGCGAGGCGAATAAATGAGTAATCTGCTCGGCCGGAACAAACTTTAAAACCGCCGATAACATAGGCGCAAACAGCTCAATACCACCTGGATCCAGCAATATCGCCTGATTGCCGCTCTGAATCATATATTGGTTGGTGTCGATAATGCCTTCAGATTTGTCCGGGTCGCGGCCAAACATAATCCAGCGATGATCGCCGTCTTCATAAATGGTGGTAGCTAACATGGTTGTTCTTTCCTGTTTTTTATCCGTATCAGCGCTGGCTCAGCAGACTACGGGCTTTGCTGAGGTGAGTGCGGATTTTATCGGCAGTATCAGTAATATTATTGGCAATGACTTCTAACTGGCCGCGAAACTCGTCGGCAGATGAGGCTTCCACTTTGCTGGAGGTGGCAATTAAATTGGCCGTGCGGATATGCTTGTCGCCTTCTTCCAACTGTTCTTCCAGTTCGCGCAACCCGCGCTGTAATGAACCGGAGAGTTGTTCGCGTTGCTGGAAGCACTGGCTCATGGCGTCATTGAGCGATGCCTGATGAGCGTTATGCTGTTGTGCAATCCACTCAAATTTATCCGCCGCCATGGTGGCTCGCCATAAATTCACCGCTTCCTGAGATAATTTCTCAGAAACGCCATTGATGTAGTGCGACTGGCGAATAATATCGCTGGCTAATTCATCAATAAAATGGGTAATGGCTTTAAAGCCCACGGTTTTTGATCCGGCGCGTACTGCCAGTGCGCGGGCATTTTTAGCCGTCAGTGCCAGACCTTTGGCTTCCAGCATGGCCTGATGTAATTCTGCTGCAATGCTGGCAGCTGTCACAAAAATAGGCGTGCTCATTGGTGATTCTCGTTTCAAACTTATCTGCAGTATAGAAGTCTTTTATCGGCCTGCCGGGCGAAATCATAAGCTGTTATTTTTTGCGCCCCATGGCAGATCAGCGATTAACCGGTAATTCACTGCCTGCGGCATTGCTTCTTAGCCAGCCACGCACCCGGCGTTTGACTTGCTGATGTTGGTCGCTGCTCAGGTCGGTGGCAGAAATCTGCAACTGGCGATAATCATCACGCTGGCGGTGGCGCATCATGCCGGCCCGGCGCTTGGCATCTTCGGGTTGAGTTTGGCTATAGTCTGTTACCAGATCCAGAATCGGAATTTCCAGCTGGGTCAGTTGCTCTTCCAGATAGAGCTGGTCGTGTGGGCTTTGCAAAGCGTCAATCAGGATCAGGGTAAAGGCTTCGATGGACTCTTCTGCATCGGCTTCGCGCGACTGCTGTTGGTTTAACAGATAGTTAACCGCCCAGGAGGCGCTGCTGCCATTGGCGATGACCACCAGATTTAACTGTCCCCGGCTTCTCAGATAATCCATCGAGGTAGTAACCCGGTTGCGCATTTGCTGCTGATAACGCATCGAGTCTGAGGTTTCAAAAATTGCCTGAGGTTCAGCTGCTGCTGTTGTGTTGTCTGCCACTGGCGGTAAGCCATTCAGACGAGGCAACTCGGGCTCGTTATTCGGATCGGAAACCGTATTTTCAGACTCTGGCGGTTCAGGTTGGCCGCTGGCATTGCCGCTTGCGCTGTCTGGGTCATCTGTTGTGCTGGTTTCCTCGTTGTTATCTTCTTCGCTGGCTGCATCTGCAGCATCGGATTCCTGAGTGTTTTCCTGCTCTGATTCATTGGGCTCGGATTCACTGGATTCTGACGAGGCTGGCGCGTCATAACTCGGACGTTCTGGCAAGGGTGCAACCGGTTGTGACGGTAATTCGATGGCCAGCGTTGCCCAGCCATAGTCCGGTAAATATTGGCGTAGCGGGCCAACAATCGTAGGCCATTGGGCATGTTGCTGATTGTCATGTAACAGAAGAATGCCACCTTGGGGGCGGCCCATGGTTTCCTGCAAAAATAAGCCGTGGAAAGACTCGTCATCACTCACCAGCTCAACCACTTCCCGCTGACGCTGGTATAAGCTCAGGTGATCAATAATGGATTGATGGCGTTTGTGATCGGTTTGTGGCGAAACACGCTCCAGCACCTCAATCTTTTCCTCGACCTTTTCTTCAATAGCGGCTGCTTCTGACTGCTCATCTTCGCCATAGGCCGTTGCCGATAGCAGTAAGGCCCAAGAAAGCAAAAAACAGGGAAGTAAAAAACGCGTGGCGAAAATCATGACAAGGTGTCCGGGCAAAAGTTAGGCGGCTCTGAATTATTCGAGCTGCCTCAAGTGTAGTTGTGGTTTGGCATAAGGAAAAAGCAAGTTCCGTTCCCGGCACCGGGTTTGATAATGCTACAATAGCCGCCGGTGTTATCCGCCGCCCCAAATTAGCCTGATGAACCAACGGTAAACCCATGTCAAACAACTCCACACCAAGTAAGAATTGCCTGATTGCTCCTTCTATTTTATCTGCTGACTTTGCCCGGTTAGGTGAAGAGGTGGAAAACGTCCTCGCAGCGGGTGCTGACGTGGTCCACTTTGATGTGATGGACAATCACTACGTGCCGAATCTGACCATTGGCCCAATGGTATGTAAGGCACTGCGTAATCATGGCATTACCGCACCGATTGATGTGCACCTGATGGTGAATCCGGTGGATCGTCTGATTGGTGACTTTATCGACGCCGGTGCAAGTTACATCACCTTCCACCCGGAAGCGTCCGATCATATCGACCGCAGCCTGCAACTGATTAAATCCGCGGGTTTAAAAGCGGGTCTGGTGTTTAACCCGGCCACACCACTGCATTATATGGACTACGTGATGGACAAGCTGGACGTGGTGTTGCTGATGTCGGTTAACCCGGGTTTTGGCGGCCAATCCTTTATTCCCGCCACGCTGGATAAATTGCGCGAAGCGCGCGCCAAAATCGATGCCTCCGGTTACGACATCCGTCTGGAGATTGATGGTGGAGTGAAAGCCGATAACATTGGTGAAATTTATCAAGCCGGTGCTGATATGTTTGTGGCCGGTTCTGCCATTTTTAATGCACCGGATTACAAAACCGTGATTGATCAGATGCGTGCTGAAATGGCCGCCATTGATGCGAAACGTTAATGCGATTCGCTGATTCGTTACAAGCGCTTTTCCCTGAGCCCCGATGCCCTGATCAAAATGGCACTGCTCAAAATGGCCTTGGGCTGCTGCTGTTTGATCTGGATGGCACACTGATTAACAGTGTGCCGGATCTGGCAGCCGCAGTGGATGCTATGTTGCAACAGTTCGGACGCGAACCCGCCGGAGAAGAACGAGTCAGCCACTGGGTTGGCAACGGTGCCGATCAATTGATTCGCCGGGCACTGGCTGACGGTGACGAAGCTGCTGCCAATGCGTTTCCGGCCAGTAATATCCAACCCTGGCGTGATGCCTTTGATCAGGCCTATCTGGCTGCCCTACACCAGGCAACAGGTGTGTACCCCGGTGTGGAAGCCTTCCTGAAGGGCATATCACTGCCTAAAGTGCTGATCACCAACAAGCCCAGGTTATTTACCTTACCGTTATTGGAGTCGCTGGGTTGGAGTCAGTATTTCTCATTGGTGCTTTGTGGCGATGATCTTGCTGAGAAAAAGCCCTCGCCGTTACCTCTGCTGCACGCTTGTCACGAGATGAAAGTATCCACCGACAACGCATTAATGATTGGTGATTCCCGCCATGATATTGGCGCTGCCAAAGCGGCTAGGATCAA